>NZ_CP050022.2:0-627500 GCF_011602485.2 Bradyrhizobium sp. 1(2017)
ATGACAATGGAACAGGATCGCTGGTCACGCGTGAAGGGGCGGCTGCGCTCGAGCGTTGGCGAGGACGTCTACACGAGCTGGTTTGCCCGCATGGATCTGGAAGGCGTGCAGGACGAGAGCGTGCGGCTCTCGGTGCCGACCCGCTTCCTGAAGAGCTGGATCCAGGCCCATTATGCCGAGCGCGTGCTGTCGTGCTGGCAGGCCGAGATGCCGGAAGTGCATCGTATCGATCTCACGGTCCGCTCGGCGGTGCGCCCGGTCGTGCAGCCGAAGGAAGTGCCCGCCCCGATCGAGGCGCGCCGCGCACCGGCGCCGGAATTGCGCTCGACAGCGACCGCGCCGGTCTCGGCCAATCACGACGCGCTCGGCGGCTCCCCGCTCGATCCGCGCCTGACCTTCGCGAGCTTCGTCGTCGGCCGCTCCAACACGCTGGCGCATGCGGCCGCACGCCAGGTTGCCGAAGGACGCCGCGGCGATCCCGTCATGTTCAACCCGCTCTACATCCATGCCGGCGTCGGCCTCGGCAAGACGCACCTGCTCCAGGCGGTGACCTGGGCCGGCAATTCCGGCAACGAGCGCAAGGTGCTGTATCTCACGGCCGAGAAATTCATGTACGGCTTCGTCGCCGCGCTGAAGACGCAGACGGCGCTCGCCTTCAAGGAAGCGCTGCGCGGCATCGACGTGCTGGTGATCGACGACCTCCAGTTCCTGCAGGGCAAGTCGACGCAGGCCGAGTTCTGTCACACGCTGAACGCGTTGATCGACGCCGGCCGTCAGGTCGTGATCGCGGCCGACCGTCCGCCGTCCGACCTCGAAAGCCTGGACGATCGCGTCCGCTCCCGGCTCGCTGGCGGCCTCGTGGTCGAAATGGGCTCGCTCGGCGAGGAGCTGCGGCACGGCATCCTCAAGTCGCGCGTCGCCGCCGCCCGCGCCCATCATGCGACCTTCGAGGTGCCCGAGGAGGTGCTGCATTATCTGGCGCGCACCATCACCCATAACGGCCGCGACCTCGAAGGCGCGATCAACCGTCTGCTGGCGCATTCCAAGCTCAACAACCGTCCGGTGACGCTGGAAATGGCCGAGCACGAGGTGCGCGATCTGGTGCGGCCGCAGGAGCCGAAGCGGATCAAGATCGAGGACATCCAGCGCGTGGTGGCGCGGCAGTACAATGTCAGCCGTTCCGATCTGCTGTCCTCGCGCCGGACCGCCAACGTGGTCCGCCCGCGGCAGGTGGCGATGTATCTCGCCAAGACCCTGACCTTGCGCTCGCTCCCCGAGATCGGCCGCCGTTTCGGCGGACGCGACCACACCACGGTGCTGCACGCCGTGCGCAAGATCGAGGCCCTGGTCTCCAAGGACACGGCGCTGTCCGAGGAAGTGGAGTCGCTGAAGCGCCAGCTTCAGGAATAAACGCCTACCCCCCCTCGCTCTCAGCCGAGATCGTCATGCCCGGGCTTGTCCCGGGCATCCACGTTTCCCGGGCTGTAGGGCAAGCCGTGGATGGCCGGGACAAGCCCGGCCATGACGTTGTGGTGACTGGTCGGCGCCCCACCCGCCGACGACACGCGGGGCGCGCGGGAGCGGACCTACGTCCGGGCCGCGGCCTTCGGTTCAGCCGGTAAATCGTGGGGAACTGCCCCCCATCCCTTGAATCCCGGGGCCATCCGCGCCACCTTGCGCGACCCTGACGGCTTTGATCATATCGGGTGGATGATCCGGCTTTCCGGGGTCTTCGGTGCCGTGGCGCGCGTCCCGCAGCCCGGCCTTTCCAACGCTGTGTTTTCTTGGGGATCGGGCGAGTAGTGCAATGAAGGTTACGGTCGAACGCGCGCAACTCCTGAAGTCGCTGGGCCATGTCCACCGCGTGGTCGAGCGCCGCAACACGATTCCGATCCTGGGCAACGTGCTGGTCCGCGCCGAGAGCGCGAAATTGTCGCTGAAGGCGACCGACCTCGACCTCGAGGTGACCGAGACGCTGCCGGCGGAAACCGCGACCGCGGGCTCCACCACCGTGCCGGCGCACATGTTCTACGACATCGTGCGCAAGCTGCCGGACGGCTCGCAGATCGTGCTGGAAGCCGACGGCGACCGCGCGGTGCTGGCGATCCGCGCCGGCCGCTCGCGCTTCACGCTGCAGACGCTGCCGGAGAACGATTTCCCCGATCTGGCCGCCGGCGACATGTCGCACTCCTTCTCGCTCGCGGCCAAGGACGTCAAGCGGCTGATCGACCGCACCCAGTTCGCGATCTCCACCGAAGAGACGCGGTACTATCTCAACGGCATCTATCTGCACGCCGCCGGCTCGGCCAAGGCTGCCACCCTGCGCGGCGTTGCCACCGACGGCCACCGCCTCGCCCAGCTCGACCTGGTCCAGCCCAAGGGCGCCGAGGGCATGCCCGGCGTGATCGTGCCACGCAAGACGGTGGGCGAGGTGCAGCGCCTGATCGAGGACACCGAGGCCGAGATGACGATCGAGCTGTCGCAGGCCAAGATCCGCTTCACGATCGGCAACGTCGTGCTGACCTCGAAGCTGATCGACGGCACCTTCCCCGACTATGGCCGCGTCATCCCGCAGGGCAACGACAAGGAGCTCGTGGTCGACAAGAAGGATTTCGAGAACGCGGTCGACCGCGTCTCCACCATCTCCAGCGAGCGCGGCCGTGCGGTGAAGCTGTCGCTGTCGGCGGGCAAGCTGGTGCTGTCGGTGACCAATCCGGATTCCGGCAGCGCGACCGAAGAGCTCGAGGTCGAATACGCCTCCGACGCTCTCGATATCGGCTTCAACTCCCGCTATTTGCTCGACATCGCCGCCCAGATCGAAGGCGACGTCGCAACGCTCCGCCTCGCCGACCCCGGCTCCCCCACTTTGGTGCAGGACCGCGACGACAAGAGCGCGCTGTACGTGCTGATGCCGATGCGGGTGTGAGGGAATTTTTCTCCTCTCGTCATGGCCGGGCTTGACCCGGCCATCCATCAAACCAGATGACCTATTGGGTGTACATCCTCGCCAGCAAGCCCGGTGGAACCATCTATGTCGGCGTCACCAACAATCTAATCAGACGCGTCTACGAGCATCGCGAAGGTCTGGCGGACGGTTTCACCAAACGCTACGGCGTGAAGACCCTCGTCTATTTCGAGGCGCATGACACGATCGCCGCGGCCCTTCAGCGCGAGAAGAACATGAAGCACTGGTCACGCGAGTGGAAGATCGACCTGATTGTGAAGAGCAATCCCGCGTGGCGGGACCTATATGATGAAATTGTCCGCTGATGCGGACGATGGATTGCCGGGTCAAGCCCGGCAATGACGAGTTGATATGACCCCCTCCCGCATTCATCGCCTGACGCTGACGCATTTTCGCAATTACCGGGCGGCGGGGCTCGAGACGACGGCTGACATGGTGGCGCTGGTCGGGCCGAACGGGGCGGGCAAGACCAATTGCATCGAGGCGATCTCGTTCCTGTCGCCGGGGCGGGGCTTGCGCCGCGCGACGCTGGAAGACGTCGCCGACAACCAGGGCGACGGCTCCTGGGCAGTGTCGGCGCAGGTCGAGGGCGCGCTGGGGCTTGCGACGCTCGGCACCGGCATCGACGCGCCGCGGCCCGACGCTTCGGTGAGCCGGCGCTGCCGGATCGACCGCGAGCCGGTCAATTCGGCCACCAGCTTCGGCGATCACATCCGCATGGTGTGGCTGACGCCGGCGATGGACGGGCTGTTCATGGGCGCGGCCTCCGAGCGGCGGCGCTTCTTCGACCGCCTGGTGCTCGCCATCGACAGCGAGCATTCCAGCCGCATCTCCGCGCTGGAGCGTTCCCTGCGCTCGCGCAACCGCCTGCTCGAGACGCGCAATTACGACGACCATTGGTGTGACGCGATCGAGCGCGAGACCGCCGAGCTTGCGGTCGCGGTCGCCGCAACGCGCGGCCAGACCGCAGCGCGGCTGACCGGGATGCTGAACACGCGCGCGCAGGCGTCCGCCTTCCCCTCGGCCAAGATCGCGCTCGACGGCTGGATGGAGAATGCGCTGCTCCAGGAGACCGCGACATCGGTCGAGGATCGTTACCGCCAGATCCTGCGCGACAATCGCCCGCGCGATGCCATCGCCGGCCGCACCACCGACGGCCCGCATCTGACCGACCTCCAGGTCGTCTATGCGCCGAAGAGCATGCCGGCGCGCGATGCCTCGACCGGCGAGCAGAAGGCGCTGCTGATCGGCCTCGTGCTGGCACATGCGAGCCTGGTGGCCGAGATGACCGGCATCGTGCCGCTGCTGCTGCTCGACGAGGTGGTCGCGCATCTCGATCCGAACCGCCGTGCGGCGCTGTTCGACGAGCTGCAAAAGCTCGGCGCGCAGGTGTGGCTGACCGGCGCTGATCCTGCTGCTTTCGCCGAGATCGGCGCAGGCGGCGAAGTCTTTGACGTCGAAAGCGGACGAGTCTCGGCCCGACGCTAGGCCGCCGCATTGAACCCGCCCGTTTCCGGTCGCGACTAGCTGCTTGAGGCCGCAGGCCGCGGCCATCGCGCAGCACTCGGACATGCGCGATATCCTTGGAGCATGAGATGACGACGGTGAGGCATGGGGCGCGAGCCCCGGCACGATGGCGGGTGTTTGCGTGCGGCCTCGTCCTGCTTGCGGCCTGCCTGCTCGCGGCGAGCGCCGGCGCCTCGCTGCCGCATCTGTTTCCGACGACGCTCACGCTGGATTCCGATGCCAGGCTGCCCGCACCGACCCGTGACAGCTACAGGGGAATCCACACCACGCTGATGCAGGGCGTCGACGCACCGCTGCGCGTCAGGCTGGACGCCACCGTGCCCGCAGCGCTCGGTGACGTGCTCGCCTTCTATCGCACCGAGCTTCGAAAGCTCGGCTGGCAGGAGCAGCACGATGGCGCGGTGATCCGCGACGACCACGTCCAGCTCGCCTTCGTCTCGCCGCTGGGGCCGGCCGCGTTGAAGCTCGACCGCAGGGATTCCGGCACCTCGGTTCATCTCGTGCAGAAGAACGCGGAGACGGCGACCAAGGCAAACGTCCTGCCCGAGCCCGGGCAGGCAAAGCTGGTGTTCAGCAATACCGGCGAGCAGGAAGCCGTGCTCGAGATCAACGAGCGGATCATCCCGCGTCCGGCCGGCGCGAACGCGCTCGCGCTGGACCTCGTGCCCGGCAAATATCCCTACAGGCTTGACGTGCCGGGCCATCCCGCCAGCACGAACGTCCTCACCGTCGCAGCCGGCGACACCTGGGAGCTCTCGGTCGGGCGCGACGGTGACGCCTGGCCGCCGCTGCAGCTGTACTGAGCCTCGCCGAGTTTAGACCTTGGCGGAGTGCATGTGTTGAACCTCTCAGGTTCCCGCCACGACTCCTCGTCTGAGGCCGCGCGCCGACGGCGCAGCCTGCCAATGCGCAAGGGCATGACGACCCGCGCGACATCCGGGAGTTTGACAATGCCGATGATCCGGCGCGGGGCGCAAGTCCCGGCAAGATGGCTGCTGCTTGCCTGCGGCATTCTCGCGATGACGAGCACCTCGCGTCCCGCCGGCGCGGCAGACGACGGCATTGTCGACGTCCACACGCTGCCGCGGCTCGACGGCGCGGTGGAGGACGTGTCGCGTCCCGACAACCATCGCGTCGTCTACACCGTGCCGACCGCCGTGACCGCCACGTCGGAGGCCGCCAAGAAGCTGCTGAGCGCCGATGGCTGGGTGCCCTATGTGTACCCGCTTGACGAGAAAAGCACCGCGCTGAGCTTCAAGAAGGGACGGCAGGGACTGCGCGTCTCGCTCACGCAGGCGCGCGGGCGTCCCGACCAATCTGCCGTGTCCTACACGCCGAACCGGATCTATTCCAACGTGCCGTTCCCGGACGGCGCGACCGATCTCGTGTTCGACGAGACACGGCCCTATCTCGGCTGCATCGCGCCGGGCACGCTCGATGCGACCGTGACGCGCTTTGCGAAGGACATGGCGGCGATGGGATGGCGCAAGCTCACGCCCGAGACGGCCTCGCGCTGGCCCAATGCCGATCTCGGCGAAACCGTCCCGAACGGCGTGCGCGTCTTCTACGATCATCCCGACGGCGACACGACGCAGTTCTACAGGCAGAAGCCGGTGATGCTGACCCTGACGCGCCGCGATGACGGCCGCACCAATGTCGAGGTCAGGGTGGCGCCGTTCGCGCTGCCCCAGGAGCTCGAGGCCGACGACGACATGGCCGGCCTGCCGCGGCCGAAATGGACCAAATCTGCGCGGGGCCTTGGCAGCACAAGCTCCAACAAGCGCGAGATCTCGGCGGCTGCGATGGCCGAGCTGCCGGCCGTGCTCGCCTTCTATCATCGCGAGCTCGCCGCGCGCGGCTGGCAGGAGGATGGCACCGCGCCGCTCGCACCCGGCGACGAGGTTGCGATCAGGATCGCCTCGGCCGAGGAAACCGGCGTGCTGCGGCTCGGCCGCAAATATGATTTCACGATGATCAGCCTCATCGCGCAGGTGAAGGAATCGGCGCTGGCGGCCCGCGCCAAGGCGAAGAAAGAGGCCGACGCCAGGTTCCTGAGCGATGCCTTGGGTGCGGCCCAGCAGCTCATTGCCGCCGATGATATCAGGCGCAAGACGCGGGCCGCCTCCCTGTCGGATGCGCCGCTCACTGCGCTCGCCGACAGCAAGACGCCGGTGCCACTGCCCGAGAACGCCGAAGGCGTGACGTTCGAGGGCGGAGACGGCCGGCTGGAATTCTCCTCGGCGTCGAGCGTGAAGGCGCTCAGCAGCTTCTATCGCACGGCGCTGAAGGGCTCGGGCTGGAAGGAGCAGCCCTCCGTCATCAATCAGCCCAACATGGCGGTGATGGCGTTCTCGAAAGGCGGCAAGTCGATCTCGATGACCGTGATGCAGATGGGCCCGAAGGTGAATGTCCGCGCCGACGGCTCGGGCCTGGTGACGGAAGCGGCCAGGCCTGCGGCCGGCGCGGAGGTGGAGGTGCAGGCCAAATCCGCCGAGCCGCTCAAGCTCGATCCTGAGTCCCAGCTGCCCGTTCCGATGCAGCGTTCGCAAAAATCGTTTGCCACCACGAAGATACCGGGCGGCGAGGCGCCGCTCCGCCGCGAGCTGACAGCCAGCATTCCTGCGCCGCTCCAGGACGTCCTCGCCTTCTACCGTGCGGAGCTGTCCAAGCTCGGCTGGCAGGAAAAGGCCGACGCTGCAGCCGTGTCCGCAGAACGCGCGCAGATCGACTTCGCCTCGCCGCAAGGTCCGGCCGTGCTCAAGCTCGGCCGCGCCAAGGGCGAGACCACCGTCAACCTGGCGCAGAAGAATGCGGATGTCGCGGCCAAGGCCGACATCATGCCGAAGGCGGGACAAGCCAGGCTCATGCTCGGAAACATGGGAGCGAACGAGGCGTCGCTGACGATCAACAAGCAGACGGTGAAGATCGCGGCGGGTGCCGGCGGCCCACAATCGCCGAAAGGCCCGATGCTCGACCTGCCGCCCGGCAAGCACCAATACGCGCTCCGCCTGCCCGGACGCCCGGCCCAAACGGAGATCCTGACCGTCGCCGCGGGCGAAACCTGGGGCCTCCTGGTCGGCCCGGGCGGAGACGCGCTGCCGCTGCAGATGTACTGAGGCTGCGCGCTTTCAGATTCTCGGTGCTGTCATGGCCGGGCTTGTCCCGCCCATGACGACACCGGATGAGTGCAGCAAAACCGCTCGGAACCATCCTTCCCGGCCCGCAAAATCCACGCCTTTGGAGACCCGGAACGGGCTCCCGAATCTGGCTTTTTGCGAGCCTCGGAATCGGCCTGCAAAAGCCTTGAAAACTCGTTGAAAAACCCCATCTGCTCAAAGGGTTGCCAGAAGATACTTTGCGCTAGGCGCAAACCCTCTTTCATGGCACAAATAGCCTGCAAATCAGCGCCTTCTGCGCCGCTGATTCGGGCGACATCTCGAAGGCCTCTCATGACAGAACCTGCTCGGCAGCCCGCTGCCGAAAACGAGCCCTCCATCGCGAGCGAATACGGTGCGGAATCGATCCGCGTGCTCAAGGGTCTCGATGCCGTCCGCAAGCGTCCCGGCATGTATATCGGCGACACCGACGACGGCTCGGGCCTGCACCATATGGTCTACGAGGTCGTCGACAACGCCATCGACGAGGCGCTGGCGGGCCACGCCTCGCGCGTCGACGTCGTGCTCAATGCCGACAATTCCGTCACGGTGCGTGACGACGGCCGCGGCATTCCCGTCGACATCCACAAGGGCGAAGGCATCTCCGCGGCCGAGGTCATCATGACCCAGCTCCACGCCGGCGGAAAATTCGACCAGAACTCCTACAAGGTCTCCGGCGGCCTGCACGGCGTCGGCGTTTCCGTGGTCAACGCGCTCTCCAGCAAGCTCGGCCTGCGGATCTGGCGCGACGACAAGGAGCACTACATCGAGTTCGCCCATGGCGATGCCGTCGCACCGCTGAAGGTGGTCGGCGATGCGCCGGGCCGGCGCGGCACCGAAGTGACGTTCCTGGCCTCGACCGAGACCTTCAAGAACATCGAATATGATTTCGCCACGCTCGAGCATCGCCTGCGCGAGCTCGCCTTCCTCAATTCCGGCGTCAACATCGCCCTTTCCGACATGCGCCACGCGGTCGAGAAGCGCGAGGAGATGCACTATTCCGGCGGCGTCGAGGAGTTCGTCAAATATCTCGACCGCAACAAGAAGGCACTGGTGCCCGCGCCGATCATGGTGCGCTCGGAAGCCAACGGCATCGGCGTCGAGGCCGCGTTGTGGTGGAACGACAGCTACCACGAGAACGTGCTGTGCTTCACCAACAACATCCCGCAGCGCGACGGCGGCACCCATCTGGCCGGCTTCCGCGGCGCGCTGACGCGCCAGGTCAATGGCTATGCCGAGGCCAACGCGAAGAAGGAAAAGATCGCGCTGACCGGCGACGACTGCCGCGAAGGCTTGACGGCCGTGCTGTCGGTGAAGGTGCCCGATCCGAAATTTTCGTCGCAGACCAAGGACAAGCTGGTGTCCTCGGAAGTGCGTCCCGTGGTCGAGAACGTCCTCAACGAGGCGCTTCAGGCCTGGTTCGAGGAGCACCCGAGCGAAGCCAAGATGATCGTCGGCAAGGTGATCCAGGCGGCAGCTGCCCGCGAAGCCGCGCGAAAGGCGCGCGAGCTGACGCGCAAGAGCCCGCTCTCGGTCTCCTCGCTGCCCGGCAAGCTCGCCGACTGCCAGGAAAAGGACCCGGCCAAGTCCGAACTCTTCATCGTCGAGGGTGACTCGGCAGGCGGCAGCGCCAAGCAAGGCCGCAACCGCGAATTCCAGGCCGTCTTGCCGCTCCGCGGCAAGATCCTCAACGTGGAACGCGTCCGCCCCGACAAGATGCTGTCGAGCGAGCAGATCGGAACGCTGATTACCGCGCTCGGCACCGGCATCAGCGACGAGTTCTCGGTCGAGAAGCTGCGCTATCACAAGATCATCGTGATGACGGACGCCGACGTCGACGGCGCCCACATCCGCACGCTGCTCCTGACCTTCTTCTACCGGCAGATGCGCGACATCATCGACGGCGGCTATCTCTATATCGCCCAGCCGCCGCTCTATAAGGTCTCCAGAGGCAAGTCCGAGCAGTATTTGAAGGACGAGCGCGCGCTGGAGGACTATCTGATCGACGCCGGGCTCGACGACTGCGTGTACATCCCCGGCACCGGCGGCGACCGGTCCGGCCGCGATCTGCGCGCGCTGGTCGACGATGCCCGCGTCGTCCGCAGCATCCTTCGCAACCTGCACAGCCGCTATAACCGCAAGGTGGTCGAGCAGGCCGCGATCACCGGCGTGCTGAACAAGTCGGTCTACGGCAATCCCGAGAACGCCGCGGCCGCGGCGCAGTACATTGCGACCCGGCTGGACAGCCAGGCCGAGGAGGTCGAGCGCGGCTGGGTCGGTCAATTCGTCGAAGGCCAGGGCTTCCTGTTCGAGCGCACCGTGCGCGGCGTCAAGGAAGCGGCGGTCATCGACGACGCCCTGCTCGGCTCGGCCGAAGCCCGCAAGCTCGACGAGTACGCGCCCAAACTCCAGGACGTCTACGCCCGCTCCGGCAAGCTGCGCCGCAAGGACAGCGAGCACGTGGTGCACGGTCCGTCCGACCTGTTCGAAGCGGTCACCGAGTCCGGCCGCAAGGGCATCACGCTCCAGCGCTACAAAGGTCTCGGCGAGATGAACCCGGAACAGCTCTGGGAGACCACGCTCGATACCGAGGTGCGCTCGCTTCTGCAGGTGAAGGTCAAGGAGGTCGACGAGGCCGACGACATCTTCACCAAGCTGATGGGCGACGTGGTCGAGCCGCGCCGCGACTTCATCCAGGAACACTCGCTGAGCGCGACGATCGACATCTGAGGCCGTTTGGCTCTGGACAGTCTTCATGGCCGGGCTTGCCCCGGGCATGACGATGTGGGTGCACATGGGCTGAACCTCACCCCCCGCCGTCGCGACGAAGTGGCATGAACCCGTAAGGCCAGTTTCGGCCGGGAAGCCCTCATGCCATGACCGCCTCTGCAGCGACCAGTTCCACCGTGCCCTCCCGACGCCTCGGCATCATCGGCAGCATTGTGGGCGTGCTGGCGCTGATGGCGGCGGTGCTGCCGCATTGGGTCGTGCCGCTCGTGTTTCCGCCGCCGCCGGCGGACAAGGTGATCGTCGATACCGGACATCGCATCAAGGACCGTATCGTCGCGAAGGTGAAGGGCGCGGAGTACCAGGCGCCGAAGGTCGAGAAATCCGCGGGGCGAAGCTGGAGTGAAACCGCCTCCGTCACCGCGATCTCGCTCGGCCTGCTCGCCATCCTGCTCTCGGTGCTCTCGCTGATCTTCAGGGAAGAACGGCTGCTTGCCGCCGTCGCCGCCACCCTCGGCACCGGCGCCATCGCGATCGAAATCTCGTTCTTCATGATCGGGGCGCTGATCCTGATCGCGATCCTCTATGTGATCGGGAATATCATCGGGCTGTTCTAGAGGCTGCGTCCTGCCACAAGCTCCAGACGACGGGTGCGAGCCCGCCCGGCGCAATTGCTCCCGCGCTCAAATCTCTGTAGTTTCCGCCCGAAACAGCCCCGCCCACCTCACAGGATAGCGAGAACCACGTGGCGCCCATCCAATACATCGTCGAGGGCGGTCACCGGCTCTCGGGCTCGATCGAGCCGTCCGGCAACAAGAATTCGGCGCTGCCGATCATCGCCGCCGCCCTGCTCACCGAGCATCCGGTGACGCTTCAGAACGTGCCGCGCATCCGCGATACCGAGACGCTGGTCGAGCTGGTCCGCTCGGTCGGTGCGTCCGCGGAGTGGGCCGAGCGCAATACGCTGCATATCCACGCCAAGAGCATCCGCGCCGCCGATCTCGACCCCGAGCTGTGCGTCCGCATCCGCGCCTCGATCCTGCTTGCGGGTCCCCTGCTCGCCCGCTGCGGCGAAGTGATGCTGCCGCCGCCCGGCGGCGACGTCATCGGCCGGCGCCGGCTGGACACCCATGTGCTGGCGCTGGAACAGCTGGGAGCCAAGGTCACCGCGACCGATCGGCTCGAATTCCGCGCACCAAAGCTTGCCGGCGCGGACGTGTTCCTGGACGAGCCGAGCGTCACCGCGACCGAGAACGCGCTGGTCGCGGCGGTCGCCGCCGACGGCGTCACCTATTTGCGCAATGCCGCGTCCGAGCCGCATGTGCAGGATCTCGCCAACTTCCTGGTCGCGCTCGGCGCCAGGATCGAGGGCATCGGCACCAACACCATGGTCGTGCATGGACAGGCGACGCTGGGCGGTGCGACCTACAGGATCCAGCCCGACCATATCGAGGTAGGCTCGCTGATCGGCCTTGCCGCCGTCACACGCTCTCCGCTTCGCATCACCCGCGCCGGCGTCGAGCATCTGCGCTCGATCCGCATGGGGTTCGAGCGGCTCGGCATCATCTGCCGCGTCGAGGGCGACGACCTGATCGTGCCCTCCAACCAGACATTGAAGATCCAGGACGACTTCGGCGGCCACGTGCCCAAGCTCGAGGACCAGCCCTGGCCGGCCTTCCCTGCCGATCTGATGTCGATCGCGATCGTCACCGCCACGCAATGCGAGGGCGTGATCCTGATGTTCGAGAAGATGTTCGAATCGCGGATGTTCTTCGTCGACAAGCTGATCGCGATGGGCGCGCGCATCGTGCTGTGCGATCCGCACCGCGCCATCATCGCCGGCCCCAGCCGCCTGCGCGGCGCCTCGATGATCTCGCCCGACATCCGCGCCGGCATGGCAATGCTGCTCGCGGCCGTCTGCGCCGAGGGCACCTCCACGATCAACAACGCCGACCAGATCGAGCGCGGCTATGAGCGCATCGAGGAACGGCTGAACGCGCTGGGCGCGAAGATCAAGCGCGTGCCGGAGCGAAAGGGCTGAGGCCCTCCTTCGCCTCTTCAATCTGAAAATGGTCTCGTGCCCCGGACGCGGCGCAGCACGCACGTGATGCGCTGCTGAGCCGGGGCCCATGCGGCAGAAAACCGCGCTAGCGATTCTGGGTCCCGGCTCAGCGCCGCACCGCTTCGCGCTGCGGCGCGTCCGGGACACGAGAATGGAGCCATGCTTTCGACGTGTGGCTGTGCTAAGCACCGGCCATGCTCGACACCGTCCAGCCCCGTCCGCAGCCGCAAGCCGGCGTGCCGCAGAACCATCTCGCCGATGAATTCGCCGAGACGCTGCGGCTGGCCGTGCCGCTGATGCTGACGCAGCTCGGGCAGATCGCGATGATCACGACCGATCTTGCGATGATCGGCCGGCTCGGCGAGGATTCGGTGGCCGCGGCGGCGCTGGCGCATACGGTCTATTTCGTCAGCTTCACCTTCGGGCTCGGATTGATGTCGGCGGTGTCGCCGCTCGCCGCGCAGGCCTTTGGCGCCGGCGACGTCAAGCTGATCCGCCGCTCCTTGCGCGTCGGGTTGTGGGTCGCGCTGCTGATCTCGCTGCCGATGATGGCCTCGCCGCTCTATGGCGAGCAGATCCTGCTCGCGCTCGGGCAGGCGCGCGATTCCGCCGCGCTGGCCCAGCGCTATCTCAACGGGCTGGCCTGGGGTATCGCGCCGGCGCTCGGCTTCATCGCGCTGCGCAGCATGATGAGCGCGGTGAACCGGCCGCAGGCGCCGCTGTGGATCACGGTTGCAGCGATCCCGGCAAATGCCGCACTGGTCTACGTCCTGATCCACGGCTGGTTCGGCCTGCCCGAGCTCGGCCTGTTCGGCGCGGGGCTTGCGACCACGCTGGTCAATCTCGGCACCTTCCTCGCCGCGCTCGCCATCGCCGCATGGCGCAAGCCGTTTGCGGACTATCACCCGCTGGCGCGCCTCTGGCGAATCGACTGGCCCTTGATGCGCCAGCTCATCGCGATCGGCGCACCGATCTCGTTCTCGCTGCTGATGGAATACGGCCTGTTCTCCTCGGCTGCGCTGCTGATGGGGTTGATCTCGACCGCCGCGATCGCCGCGCATCAGATCGCGCTCCAGGTCACGGCCGTGCTGTTCATGGTTCCGCTCGGCATCGGCATGGCCGCGACCGTGCGCGTCGGTCACGCCTTCGGCCGGGGCGAGCCGGCGGCGGTGAAGCGCGCCGGGCTGGTCGCGGCCGTGCTCGGCATCGCGCTGGTCTCCGCACTGACCATCGCGATCATCCTCGGCCGCTACCAGCTCGGACGGCTGTTCTTCGGCGGCGGCGAGGCTAGCGCGGCGACCGTCGAGCTGACGGCGACGCTGCTGGTGGTCGGCGCGACCTTCTTCATCGCCGACGGCCTCCAGACCATCATGGGCGGCGCGCTGCGCGGCATCAACGACACCAGGATGACGCTGCTGTTCGCCGTGATCGGCTATTGGTGCGTCGCCTTCCCGACCGCATGGCTGCTGGCCTTCAACGCTGGGCTCGGCGCGGTCGGCGTCTGGGTCGGTTTCTCGGTCGGGACCTTCGTCTATGCCGGGCTCCTGATCTTGCGCTTCAGGATGCTGACGCGCAGACTGGCGGGATGATCGGGACCGTCCGCGAAGTCACTCCCAATGTCGATGCCAACGCGCTGCTATCAGGCGCCCAGTTCATCGACGCGTTTCGCGTGGAGATCGGGGCAGCCACGGTGAATGCCCGCGACGCCTGCACCCGGATGGTGCTGCACGGGCCGCGCTGGATCGATGCGCTGCTGCGCCTCCGCAACATTCTGGTGACGCCATTCGGGCTGAAAACATCAGGCGAGGGCGCGCCGGCCCCGCATGGCGTGATCGGCTTGTTTCCGGTGCTGAGCGAGACGCCGGAGCGGCTGGTCGCGGGCTTCGACGATTCTCATCTCGACTTCCGCATCGTGGTCGATGTGACGCGCGATGCCGCGGGCCGACAGGTCACCTCGACCACGCTGGTCCGGACGCATAATCTGCTCGGCCGGACCTACCTCAAGCTCATCATGCCGTTCCACAAGCTCGTGGTCCGCAGCATGATGGGACGGATCGTGGCGCCGGCGCGATGACGCTCAAGCCGCCGGCTTCGATCTCGCCGCGATGGATGCCGCGAACACCGCCGGTGCTCAGCCCACCGGCCCGGGGGTCCAATTGTCCCCTGCAAGCGGACTGACTCTCACGCCAGGAATGACTCCGAGGTCCATGCTCGGATCGAAATGGCGCATCGTCCGCTCATTGAGGTCAATGATGCGGCCAGGTCTCAGCGGCCCCACGTCATTTATCTTGACGATGACCTTCTTGCCCGCGGCCTCGACAAGGGCATATTTGGGCTTCGCGCCAAATTCGACCCCACCAAATTTCCGACGCAGGCTCGTCTTGATGGCAGCCGTCCAGGCAGAGGGATCATAACGCTCCCCGGAGGCTGTCTTTGGACCGCCCTCCTCCTTGCCGGGCTTGAACGGATTGTAAGTGGACGCCGCGCCAACGATGGCCTCGCCAGAGGCGGCATCGACGACGGCACTTGAGTGGTCCCCACGCGTTTCACTGCGAGCAACGGCAACAGAAGTGACAAGCGCAACCAGGGCGCCGCAAATTGCGGCGCTCGAGCGGAATAGCATCATAAGTCCTGTGATTTTTTGGATTGTCCGGTTCCAGAACCGCAAATTTGGTCAAGCGAACGCAGAAGCGTTCATGAACTTGCCAATCGCTTTGCGGATTCGAGCCAACCCCTGGCTGCGGAACCGTCGTGGGAACCGGAGAGGTCCTCACGCAGTGTTTTAGCTTCGCACGACTAAGACAGAGATTGCGTCAGCAGCATGACCCGATGGAACCCGGTGCGTGCAGCATTTCACGGCCAAGCCGCGCGAGGTTCATGCCGTCGAAAGCCGACGTTGATGCGAACACGCCCGAACTCACTCCGCAACGCGCGCGGACTTGTCGGCCGAGGCCTCCGACCATTCGCCGACGACGCGATCGAGATCGCAGAGATTCTGGTGCATCTGCTCCAGTGAGAATCCGAGTGCGAAGAAGCGCTCGGCGGTGTCGCCGGGCTGACCGCGGATCAGGCCGTCGTGACGGACGGCGGCGACCGCCTCGGCATAATGCTGGAGCGCGACGTGAACGGGATGGATCGGCGGCGCGCCGGCGCCTTCGCGCAAGGCAGCGGCGGCCGAACGCAGGAAGCGTGCGATCACCGTCGAGACCTCCGTCAGCGGACCTGCGAGCCGCGTCTGCACGTCGGCCGGTAACGGCACCACGGTGGCGCGGCCGATCATCACGACGTCATGCCGCAGGCGCAGGATGGTTCGCAGCAATGGTCCGGTATCCGGCCCGCTCGACAGGCGTGCGGCGCGCTCGCGCTCGGCTTCGGCGCCGATCGCGTTGAGGTTGACCATGGCCGTGCCGATGCCGTCCTGGATCCGGTGCAGGGCGTCGTTGTCGCGGCCGCGCGTCAGACCGGCGAGCAGCTCGGTGAAGGCATCCGCGATCAGCTCGAGCAGCTTTGCCGCGCTGGCTCGGATCTGCCGCACCGCGCGCGAGGGCAGCACCAGGAAGGAGACCAGCAGACCGGTGATCGCGCCGACGGCGACCTCGCTGACCCGATCGACCGCCGAGGTGATGGGGTCGGAATGGTGCATGGTCGGAACCAGCAGCACGATCACGGCCGTGACCGTCGCGGCGCTGAGGCTCGGATTGATCGCGGCGATAAAGGCGAGCGGGGCGACCGAGAGCACCAGCAGTCCCAACAGGCCGGCTTCGCTGGAATAGGGGATCAGGATCGCGATGGCGCCGCCATAAATGGCGCCGCCGATGGTGCCGAGCATGTAGTCGCGCGTCGCCTTCAGCGAGCGGCCGACGCTCATCTGGGTCACGATCAGCGACGTCAGCACCGCCCAGAGCGGCAAGAGCAGATGCAGCGCAGTGGCGACGGCATAGGCCGCTACCGCCGCCACCGTGACCCGGATCGCCAGCCCCAATTGCGTCCTGCGCGCCCGGACCCGGTCGAACAGCTCTCTTGCGCGTGTCATCGTCAACGTCCCGGTCCGATCCTCTCGAGCGAGGCAAAAGCATGGCTGATGCCCGCCCCCGCAAGGCCGCTTGAAAGGCGAAATCAGCCCGCCTAACTTGCCGGCCAAAACGAGGAAACACGATGGCTCACGAAACCGCAACGCTCGCCGCCTACGTCTTCAATCTGAAATACCAGGATATTCCTGCGGAGGTGCTGGACCGCGCCAAGGTGCTGACGCTGGATTTCCTCGGCAGCGCCATCCGCGCCCGCAGCGAGGCGGAATCGACCCCGTCGATCCTGAAGACGCTGGAGGCGCTCGCGCTCGACACCAAGGGCGAGTCCACCGTGTTCGGCGACAGCAAGACCTGGACGCCGGCGGTCGCAGCCCTGCTCAACGGCGCGCTGGGACATTCGCTCGATTTCGACGATACCCACGCCGATTCCTCGCTGCATCCGAGCGCACCGGTGGTGCCGGCTGCCTTCGCCGTCGGCGAGATGGTCGGCGCATCGGGCCGCGACGTGCTGACGGCGATCGTCGCGGGCTATGAGGTCTGCTGCCGGCTCGGCAACGCGCTCGACCCGACCTCGCACTACGCGCGCGGCTTCCATCCGACCGCAACCGCCGGCACCTATGGCGCGGCCGCAGCGGCGGCAAAACTGTTCGGCCTCTCCGAGCAGCAGATCATCGCCGCCTTCGGCGTCTCCGGCAGCCAGGCCGCGGGCTCGCTGCAATTCCTGGTCAACGGCGCCTGGAACAAGCGCTACCAGGTCGGCGCCGCCGCGATGAACGGCGTGATCGCCGCGACGCTGGCGCGCAACGATTTCGTCGGCGCGACCGAATCGGTCGAGGGCAAGCACGGCCTGCTCGCCGGCTACACCGACGACGCGCATCCGGACAAGGCGGTCGCCGAGCTCGGCAAGACCTACGAAACCATGAAGATCGGCGTGAAGCCCTATCCGAGCTGCCGCTATACCCACGCGGCGATCGACGCGCTGATCGCGATGCGGCGCGAACACAATCTGACGCCGGACCAGGTCAAGCGCGTCGAGATCGGCCTGCATCGCAACGGCATCACGCTGACCGGCGATGCCGCGACCAAGCGGCATCCGCGCTCGATCGTCGGCGGCCAGTTCTCGATGTTCTTCACAGGCGCGCTCGCGCTCGACCAGGGCTCGTTCGGCTGGGACGACTACAACCGCCTCGGAGATGCCGCCATCGACGCGCTCGCCGACAAGTTCGACGTGGTGCAGGACGACCGGCTGGAAGCCGGCCGCACCCATCCGTTCGGCGCCCGCGTCAGCATCACCACCGACGACGGCGTGCACGAGCGGCTCTATGCCGATCCCTCGGGCGAGCCGACGTCTTTCCCGGATGCGCAGGCCATGCAGCAGAAATTCTTGACGCTGGCCCGCCCGGTGCTGAATGCGCGCGCGGAAAAGTTTGCGGATGCGATCATGACGCTGGAGCGGTTCGACCGCGTGGCGAAGGCGACGGAGCTGGGGCGGTAGTAAATTCTCGCTGCGCAGACGGTGCACCCTCGCCCCTTGTGGGAGAGGGTGGATGCGCGAAGCGCAGCCGGATGAGGGGTCTCTCTCCGCGAGTCCAGCTCTCAGCTGAATGCGCGGAGAGAGACCCCTCATCCGGCGCTTCGCGCCACCTTCTCCCACAGGGGGAGAAGGAAGAAAGACGCGCTTGTCGCTCCGCTCCTATCATCCATCACCGCGCCCCCGCCATCTTCCCCTTCTCGCGCGTTGCCGCCACGACATCACGCACCAGATCGAACACGCCGTCGGCTTCCGGCGGCCCGTTCGGCGAACGGCCGAGGCGCACGATCACCAGCTTCTCCGAGGGGATCACGATCGTGTACTGCCCGATGGTCCCCTTGGCGAAGAAGGCATCGCGCGGCCAGCCGTGCTTGACGCGAAATCTTGCGCCAAGGCTGTCGCCCTGGTTGGTCCAGAAACCGGCGCCGACGCCGACCCAGGCATTCGGCGTGGGCGAGGACGAATAGCTCACCCATCCCTCGGGCAGAATGCGCTTGCCGCCGGCGACGCCGTCGTTGAGATAGAGCTGGCCGAAGCGCGCCCAGTCGCGCGCAGAGGCCAGCATCTCGCCGGAGCCCTCGATCGTGCCCGAAGCGTCGAGCTGAAGCGTGACATGGCGCATGCCGAGCGGGGCGAACAATTCGCGGCGCGCGAAGCGGAGCGCATCGGCGGGATTGCCGCCTGCGGCATCGCGCAGAAGATGCGCGAGAATGAGGAAGTTGCCGTCGTGATAATTCCACGCCGTGCCCGGCGCGGTCGCAAGCGGCGCGCGCTCGGCAAAGCTCGCCATATCGACCTCGGCGAATTTCATCGTGTTGACTGGTTCGAGCACCGAGCCGAGCGAGGCCTGCAACGAGCTGCCGAGCGCGAGGCCGGCGGTGTGACGCAGCAACTGGTCGACGGTGATGACGTGACGCGGATCGTTCGGATCTTTCCAGGCGGCGACCGGCGCGGGGGCGTCGAGCTTCAACTTGCCCTGGCCCACGAGAATACCCGTCAGTGCAGACATCACCGACTTCGTCATGGAGAAACCGAGCAGCTGCGTCTCCGGTCCGATGCCGTCGGCATAGCGCTCGGCGATGATGCGGCCGGCCTTCATGACGACGATCGCGCGGGTGCGGCGATAAGGCGGCTGCGGGGGCTCGGCGAAGGCGCGGTCGAGCGCAGCTGTCAGGCCCTCGCTTTGTGAAGGCACGATCCCGGGGCCGATATCAGCGAGCAGCGCGGGCTGCTTGTCGTCAGGCGGCAGCGCGACGTCGACGAGCCCCTGGCTGTGCTCGAGCGTGCAGCCAAGTCCTTCGCGATAGACGGCATGGCTGCGACCGAGGCCGAACAGCGTCACCGTGACGTCCTTGCGCGTGCGATCGACCTGAAAGTCCATCGCCCAGGTGAGCAAACCCGCGCCCGGCATCGCGTTGGTGGTCTCGGCGAGATTGCGCCCGGGATCGAGGCCGGAGACGAACGTCTCGGAGCACAGGATGTCCGCGACGAAGCCGGTCGCGACCTTCGGCACGTCGCGGGCCCGGGCAACGCCGAGCGCGAGGCCGGCACAGGCGATGGCGGTGGTGGCGAGGACGATCTTGCGGCGAGGGGTCACGGGCTGTCTCCGGCTTCGAGGGCGAGTGCGGAGAGCAGGCGGGATGCCGGCGATACGCGCTCGCCGGATTTGAAAAACGACCTCGCCGAAAGTGATCGGGGCTAACCGATTTCAAAATTCTTACATGATTTCAACGGTCGAAAGTCTAGACCGTATCAGCCTTGAGCCGCCGATATTCCGTCGGCGTGACCCCGGTCGCCGCCTTGAAGGCGCGGTTGAACGGACCCAGCGACTGGAAACCGGCGTCCATCGCGATGGTGATGACGGGAACCTCGGCCTGGGTGGGATCGGCCAGCGCGGCCTTGGCCTCCTCGATCCGGTGATTGTTCAGGAACACATTGAAGTTGCGATAGCCGAGCCGCTGGTTGATCAGCCGTCGCAGCCGGTATTCGGGAATTTTCAGACGGCCCGCCAGCGCGCCGATGGTAATGTTCTCCTGGCGATAGATGCGCTCGTCCGCCATCAGGCGCATCACGGCGTCGACGAGCTTTTGATCGGCGGCGTCCTCGGCCGCAGGCGGACTGAAAACGATCGGCAGTGCGGGCTCCGCCGCAGCCGGAAACAGATCCGCCCCGTCAACGCGCATCATCGCATAGACGATCGCCGCGACGGTGCAGGCGAGCACGCCGGCATTGATGGTTTCGGCGACAGCGCCGACATGGTGGCCGGCGACGGCGATCTGGAGCACCGCGTTCAGCCCGCCATAGAGCGCGGTTGCGCAGACGATGAAGACGCGAACGCGGCGGCGGCGCTCGACCAGGTCGGCCGGCCAGGAGGCGATCATCTGCCCGACCGCAAGCGCGATGAAACCGAGCACGATCAGGTTGACCACCGTCACCGAAAACCGCACATGGCCGCTGGGTGCAATCCAGACGCAGCCTGCGAAGCTGAAGGCCGTCACCAGCGCCCAGATCAAACCGTGCCACCAGCGGAGGCGAAACTCGTCGTCGAACAGGGCGCGCGTGAACAGCCAGAACACCACGATGGTGCCGGTCGACAGCGCGATCAGCGGTGCATGCCAGAGCGGGATCCGCGACGTGACATCCAACGAATAGCTCACAACGTGCGCGAGCGTACTCAGAACGAAGGCCGCGCCGAGGCGAGCCGCGAGCACTTTGCGAAAGTCGCGCAGCAGCGACAGGGCCAGCATCAGCAGCAGCGCGACGCTGGCGGCGCGAAAGGCAAGCTCGGTTGCGGCAAGGGTCATCGGGCGATGCGATCGGCGGCGGTCGAATTCCGCCGAACATCGTTCGTTGCGCCGATTTTTTCAAGGACCATCCGTCCACCAGGGTTAGCGGCGGCTCACACTCCGCTGTCATCACCCGGCCAATGCCCGCAACTGCGCGCTGGCCGGGGCATGACGGCGGCGTATGTGGCCAGGCTTTGTCGCGACGGCGATGCGAATTGCTGCTACCATCGCCTTCAAGAAAGTCAAAAGGAGTTCACCATGAGCTGGCAACCCTCGAACGACCCCGTGCTCGGCGATCCCATGTCCTGCGATGCGCTCGATCTCGTCATCGTGCCGCGCACGCGCGATCTCGGCGACGGATTCGCGGTGCGCCGGGCGCTGCCGCATGGCAAGCGACAGATGGTCGGGCCCTTCATCTTCTTCGATCATTTCGGACCGGTGCAATTCGTTTCCGGCAAGGGCATGGACGTGCGGCCGCATCCGCATATCGGGCTCGCCACCGTGACCTATCTGTTCGACGGCGCGATCATGCATCGCGACAGCGAGGGCAATGTCCAGGAGATCGCGCCCGGCGCGATGAACCTGATGACGGCGGGACGCGGCATCGCGCATTCGGAACGCACGCCGGATGCGCAGCGCGCCTCCGGCCAAAAAATGCTGGGCCTGCAGAGCTGGATCGCGCTGCCGGCCGGTTCGGAAGAGATCGCACCATCGTTCCAGCATTATGCCGCGGGCGACCTGCCGATGATCTCCGAGCGCGACTTCACCGCACGGGTGATCGCAGGCTCCGCCTTCGGCATCGCCTCGCCCGTGTCGATGGTGTCGCCCTGGTTCTATACCGAGGTCACGGCGGTGGCGGGCGCGAGCGTGCCACTCGACCCCGACCATGAGGAGCGCGCGATCTACGTCGTCGATGGCGAGGTCGAGATCGCGAACGAGCGCTATGAGGGGCCGCGGCTCCTGATCTTCCGCCCCGGCGACCGCATCACCGTGAAGGCGCTCAAGGCGACGCGGATGATGTTTCTCGGCGGCGATGCACTGGAGGGCCCGCGCCACATCTGGTGGAATTTCGTCTCCTCCAGCAAGGAGCGGATCGAGCAGGCCAAGCAGGACTGGAAAACCGGCCGCTTCGCCGCAGTTCCGCAGGAACATGAGTTCATTCCGCTGCCGGAATAGGCTAATCCGGTCTCCGCCCGCGCCATCAGACGCGGCCGGATGTCCTGCGCGAAGGCTTTGCCGATGACCACCATGCTCTCCAGCGACCTGCCGCTCCCCAAGATCGGACGCGGCAAGGTGCGCGATATCTACGCCGTCGACGACGACCGCCTGCTGCTTCTCACCACCGACCGCATCAGCGCCTTCGACGTCGTGATGGGCGAGACCATCCCGATGAAGGGCGCGGTGCTGACTCAAATCAGCGCGTGGTGGTTCAACGAGCTCGAAGGCGTGGTGCCGCATCACATGATCAGCGCCGACACCGACGCGATTGTCGCGGCCGTGCCGGCCTTGAAGCCGCACCGCGCGGAGATTCTCGGCCGCGCCATGCTTTGCAAGCGCACCACCGTCTTCCCGATCGAATGCGTGATCCGCGGCTATCTCTCGGGCTCGGCCTGGAAGGAATATGCCGCGAGCGGCACGCTGGCCGGCGAGAAGCTGAAAGCCGGCCTCGTCGAGAGCGAAAAGCTCGAGCCCGCCATCTTCAGCCCCGCGACCAAGGCCGAGAGCGGCCATGACGAAAACATCACCATCGCGAAGATGCGGACGGTCGTCGGCGAGGAGGTCGCCTACGCGCTGGAGAGCATGACGCGCGCGATCTACACGCTCGGCGAGGAGCTCGCCCGCGAGCAGGGCATCATCATCGCCGACACCAAGTTCGAGTTCGGCCGCGACAAGGACGGCCGCATCATCCTGATCGACGAGGTGATGACGCCGGATAGCTCGCGCTTCTGGGCGGTGGATTCCTACAAGCCCGGCCAGCCGCAGGCGAGCTTCGACAAGCAACCCCTGCGCGACTATCTCGATGCCGAACGCCGCGCCGGTCGCTGGAACGGCGACGCCCCCCCGCCGCCGCTGCCCGCGAGCGTGGTGGAGGCGACCAGCAAAAGATATCTGGAAGCGTATCGGCGCGTGACGGGGAAAGAGCTGAAGATCTAAGCCTAGCCACCTCGTCTCGCTCCGTCATTGCGAGGAGCTCTTGCGACGAGGCAATCCAGGCTACCCCTGCGGAAAGATTCTGGATTGCTTCGCTGCGCTCGCGATGACGTGGAGAGGCCGGGTGCGCCTCTCCGGCGCTGCCATCGCTCACATTTGCGATGACAACAGCGCCTCACACACCCGCCATCATCACGTATTTGATCTCGACATATTCTTCCATGCCGTGACGCGAGCCTTCGCGGCCGAGGCCGCTTTCCTTGACGCCGCCGAAGGGCGCGACTTCGGTGGTGATGAGGCCGGTGTTGACGCCGACCATGCCCGACTCCAACGCTTCGGCGACGCGCCAGACGCGGCCGAGATCGCGGGAGTAGAAGTATGAAGCCAGGCCGAACGGCGAGGCGTTGCACATCGCGATGACGTCGGCCTCGTCCTTGAAGCGGATCACCGGCGCGAGCGGGCCGAAGGTCTCCTCCTGCGACACCAGCGAATCCGGCTTGACGTCGGCCAGCACCGTCGGCTCGAAGAACGAGCGTCCGAGCTCGCTGCGCTTGCCGCCGGTGACCACCTTGGCGCCGCGCTTGACGGCATCGGCGATGTGGCGTTCGACCTTGTCGATCGCCTTCATGTTGATCAGCGGGCCCTGCGTGACGCCGCCCTCGGTGCCGTCGCCGATCTTCATCGCCGCGACCTTCTTCGACAGCTTCTGCACGAACTCGTCGTAGATCTTGTCCTGGGCGTAGATGCGGTTGGCGCAGACGCAGGTCTGGCCCATGTTGCGGTATTTCGAGACGATGGCGCCTTCGACCGCGGCGTCGATGTCGGCATCGTCGAACACCACGAACGGCGCGTTGCCGCCGAGCTCGAGGCCGAGCCGCTTCACGCCGACGGAGGCCTGCTGGTAGAGGATCTTGCCGACTGCGGTCGAACCGGTGAAGCCGACGAAGCGCACGGCCGGATGCTCGCACAACACCTTGCCGATCGGCGGCGCATCGCCGGTGATGATGTTGAGCACGCCCTTGGGGATGCCGGCCTTCTCGGCGAGCACGGCCAGCGCGAGCGCCGACAGCGGCGTTTCATTGGCGGGCTTGAGCACCACGGTGCAGCCGGCCGCAAGCGCCGGCGAGACCTTGCGGGTGATCATCGAGTTCGGGAAATTCCACGGCGTGATCGCACCGCAGACGCCGATCGGCTGCTTGATGGCGAGCAGGCGAGCATCGGCGCGCTGGGTCGGAATGGTCTCGCCATAGACGCGGCGGGCCTCTTCCGCGAAAAACTCGATATAGGCGGCGCCGATGTCGACCTCGCCGAGCGCCTCGGTGAGCGGCTTGCCCTGTTCGGAGGTGAGGATCAGCGCGAGATCCTCGCGGTTGGCAATGATCAGCTCGAACCATTTGCGCAGGATGTTGGAGCGCTGTTTTGCGGTGTGCTTGGCCCATGCCGGGAACGCGCGCTCGGCGGCCTCGACCGCCTTGGTCGTGTCATCCGCACCGAGCTGCGGAACCTTCGCGAGCTCGACGCCGGTGGCGGGATTGTTCACCGCGAAGACCGGAGTGCCGACCCAGGCGCCGTCGATATAGCAGGCCTCCTTCAGCAGCGATGGGTCCTTCAGCCGGTCGCGCAGGGTGGCGGTGGCTTGAGGGGCGCGAGCGGCGGCGGTCGGTGTCATGGCGGTACTCCCTGGGGCGATCGGATCGGCCCGGAATATAGGAGCAAGCGGCGCGCAATGCACCGCCTCACAATGCACATCTGCTGGGAGCTAAGCTGACAGCGGCCTTAGGCCGCGCCGCTCATATAGGTCTCGCGCCGGCCGATCATGCGCTCGGCCGCGGCCTTGGCATCGGCCTTCGAGGACGTCGCGCACGTCCGGTATTCGAGATCGGGAACGTCGGAGGTGTCGCGGCGGCCGAACCAGTTCTTCGAGCCGACCGGCAGCAGCGCCAGGGACTGCGCCAGATTATCGACCGCACCGAAGGAATAGAGCGCGCCGGTGCCGGCGATGCGAACCTCGTAAATGCCGGGCGAGATCGGCGCCTCCAGATTGTCGCCCCGTCCAGGACGGGGATAGCGCTTCCATTCACTCCAGGTCGAAATCATCTAAAGCCCCCTCGCGGCCGACCAGCGGCCGCCAAATTTGCATCAAGTCTTAACGTCACGGCCGATTTGGCCGCATGCTGAAACGTCGCAACGCACAAAATGTTTCAAGTGATTCAAGCAGGTGAAACATAACGCCCGCGCCCATCCACGGTCACGGCGAGTTGCGGCCATCCACCGCAGATTGTGCCGGAGTGTTGCAGTTCAGCCTCCCTGTCGTCCTGCGCCGGGGGCGGACCGTCAAGTCACGACATCGCGACCATCGCGCGCATCTGGACGCGCTTGCCGCGCGGGGCGTGCGGGAGGACAATCGATCACTTCCAACAATAATCAAACCGGAGGAAACACGATGCAAAGCCGAGCTCAGATCGACGAGGTTCTGCGCCAGAAGAGCGACGCCAAGGAAATTCCCGGCGTCGTCGCCATCGCCGCCCGCGGCAACGACGTGCTGTATCAGGGCGCGTTCGGCAAGCGCGACCTGTCGAAGCCCGATGCGATGACCGCGGACAGCGTGTTCTGGATCGCATCGATGACGAAGGCGGTGACGACGGCGGGCGCGATGCAGCTGGTCGAGCAGGGCAAGCTGTCGCTGGATACGCCGATCGGCAAGGTGCTGCCCGATCTCGCCAAGCCGCAGGTGCTTGAAGGGTTCGATGCCAAGGGCGAAGCGAAGCTGCGGCCGGCGAAGGGGGAGATCACGCTGCGCCAGCTCATGACCCACACCGCCGGCTTCTGCTACAACATGTGGAACGGCGATCTCGCGGTCTATCTGGACAAGACCGGCATTCCCGCCATCACCACCTGCCAGAACGCGGCGCTGAAGACGCCGATCATGACCGACCCCGGCACGCGCTGGGAATACGGCACCAATATCGATTTCGTCGGCAAGGCAGTGGAGGCCGTCAGCGGCAAGCGGCTCGATGCTTATTTGCGCGACAATCTCTTCGCGCCGCTCGGCATGGGCGACACCGGCTTCAAGATCACCGACGACATGCGCAAGCGCCTCGTCGGCATGCATGCGCGCGGCGAAGACGGCCAGCTCGCATCGATCCCGTTCGAGCTCGAGCAGAACCCGGAATTCCACATGGGCGGCGGCGGCCTCTACTCGACTGCGGCCGACTACATCAAGTTCACGCAGATGATCTTGAACAAGGGCCGCGGCAACGGCAACCAGGTGCTGAAGGCCGAGACGGTCGCGACGATGGGGCAGAACCACATCGGCGACCTCGCCATGGGCAAGATGACCACTGCGGCGCCGATGTACACCAACGACGTCGATCTCTATCCGGAGCAGGTGAAGAAGTGGGGCCTCAGCTTCATGATCAACACCGCCAAGACGGCGGAAGGGCGCAGCGCAGGCAGCCTCGCCTGGGCGGGCCTCGCCAACACCTATTACTGGATCGATCCTGCGCGCGACGTCACCGGCGTGATCCTGATGCAGCTGTTGCCGTTCGGCGACGCGAAATGCCTGGAGGCGTTCGCGGGATTCGAGCGCGGGGTCTATGCCGGGCTCGATGCCGCCGGGAGCGGGCAGAAGGCGGCGTGAGGAACTGAGTGCTCTCGCCACGCGTCATGGCCGGGCGTGTCCCGGCCATCCACGCTCGCCTCGCGGCACCAAGAACGTGGATGCCCGGGACAAGCCCGGGCATGACGGCCGAAAAGGATCAAGCTGCTCATTCCATGACGAAAGGATTTCGACTTGGCTGATAAAGCGGACAGCTACGTTTGCGGCATCTCGGACGCGCCATTGCTCGGCGACACCATCGGCCGGAGTCTCGACCAGGCCGCCCAGCGCTGGGGCAACCGCGAGGCGCTGATCTCGCCCAGCCACGGCGTGAGATGGACATGGTCGGAATTCGCCGAACGGGTCGATGCGCTCGCCGCCGGCTTTCTCGCGCTCGGGCTCGAGCGGGGACAGCGGATCGGCATCTGGTCGCTGAACCGGCCGGAATGGACGCTGACCCAGTTCGCCGCCGCCAAGGCCGGCCACATCCTGGTGACGATCAATCCGGCCTATCGCTTGAGCGAGCTGGAATTTGCGCTTCGCAAGGTCGGCTGCGCGGCGATCGTCACCGCGACGGCATTCAAGACCAGCAACTACATGGAGATGCTCAACACGTTGTTGCCGGAGCTGTCCGCCGCCAAGCCCGGGCAGTTGCATGCAGCACGGCTGCCCGCCCTTCGCAACGTCATCCAGATCGGCGGCCCGGCCGCGCCAGGCACGATTGCTTTCGAAGAGATCGCGGGTATGGGCGGCGACCGGCACCGTCAGCAGCTGGTCGCGCTCGGCCAGCAGCTTCAGTTCGACGACCCCGTCAACATCCAGTTCACCAGCGGCACGACCGGATCGCCCAAGGGCGTGACGCTGACCCATCACAACATCCTCAACAACGGCTATTTCGTCGGCCGCGCGATGCGCCTCACCGAGAAGGACCGCATCTGCATTCCGGTGCCGCTCTATCATTGCTTCGGCATGGTCATGGGCAACCTGGCCTCCGTGACGCTCGGCGCCGCAATGGTTTATCCCGGCGAGGGTTTCGACCCCCTCACGACGCTGCGCACGATCGAACAGGAAAAGTGCACGGCGCTGTACGGCGTGCCGACGATGTTCATCGCCGAGCTCGATCACCCCGAATTCGCCAGCTTCGACCTGAAGTCGCTGCGGACCGGCATCATGGCCGGGGCACCCTGCCCGATCGAGGTGATGAAGCGCGTCAACAGCGACATGAACATGCGGGAGGTTACGATCGCCTATGGCATGACCGAGACCAGTCCCGTCAGCTTCCAGAGCGCGGTGGACGATCCGCTGGAGCGGCGCGTCTCCACGGTCGGACGGATCCATCCGCATGTCGAGGTCAAGATCGTCGATCTCGAAGGCAAGATCGTCAAGCGCGGCGAACGGGGCGAGCTGTGCACCCGCGGCTACAGCATCATGCTGGGCTATTGGGAAGAGACGGAGAGGACCGCCGACGTGCTCGATGCGAATGGCTGGATGCACACCGGCGACCTCGCCACCATCGACGACGAGGGTTATTGCAACATTGTCGGCCGCATCAAGGACATGGTGATCCGCGGCGGCGAAAACCTCTATCCGCGCGAGATCGAGGAGTTCTTGTACCGTCACCCCAAGATTCAGGACGTGCAGATTTTTGGCGTCGCCGACACCCGTTATGGCGAGGAGCTCTGCGCCTGGATTCGCGTCCGGCCGGGCGAGACGCTGACGGCCGAGGAGGTGCGCGCCTTCTGCGACGGCCAGATCGCCCACAACAAGGTCCCGCGCTACGTCGAATTCGTCGACGAATTCCCGATGACCGTCACCGGAAAAATCCAGAAATTCCTGATGCGCGAGGAAGTGGAGCAGCGGCTGGGGCTGAAGGCCGCGAAGACGGCGTGAGCGGCTGCGTGCTTCCACCACACGACGACTGTCATTCCCCGCAAAGGCCGGGAATCCAGTACGCCGCAGCTTCTCGATGAATCACTGACGTCTCGGAGTGCTGGATCGCCCGGTCCTGGTGCGCAATTGCGCACTGGCCGGGCGATGACAGTTGAGAGTGAGGCAGACGCCTGCCTCCACATCGTCATTGCGAGGAGAGAGGTGCGGCCTCAAACCGTCAGCCCACGCTGCTGGGCCAGCTCCTTCAGCGACACCTGGGGACGGGCGCCGATGTGCTGGATCACTTCGGCGGCCGCGAGCGCGCCGAGTTCGCCGCACTGCTTGTGCGCAAGGTTGCGCGAAAGACCGTACAGGAAGCCGGCGGCGAACAGATCGCCGGCGCCGGTGGTGTCCACCAGTTTCGCGATCGGCGAGGCCGGAGCTGCGACTGCGTCGGTCGGCGTCACCACCACGCAGCCCTTCTCGCTGCGGGTGACGACGCCGAGCTTGACGTCATTGCGCAGCTGCTTCAGCGCGGTGTCGAAATCCGAGGTCATGTAGAGCGAGTGCAGCTCGGACTCGTTGGCGAAGACGATGTCGACGGTGCCGTTGCGCATCAGCCCCAGGAACTCGTCGCGATAGCGGTCGACGCAGAAGGAATCCGACAGCGTCAGCGCCACCTTGCGCTTGGCATCGTGGGCGATCTTGGCCGCCTTGACGAACGCGTCCTTGGCATTCTTGGGGTCCCAGAGGTAACCCTCGAGATAGACGATGCCGGCGGCGGCGATCTCGGCCGGGTCGATGTCGGCCGGCGACAGATCCTGCGCCGCGCCGAGATAGGTGTTCATGGTGCGCTCGCCGTCGCCGGTGACCAGGATATAGGAGCAGCCGGTGGCGGGGCCGTCCTTCGCGGCGGGCGTGTTGAAGGCGACGCCGGCGGCGCGGATGTCGTGGACGTAGAGCTTGCCGATCTGGTCGTCCTTGACCTTGCCGACATAGGCGGCGCGTGCCCCCAGGCTGCCGATGCCGACGATGGTATTGGCGGCCGAGCCGCCCGAAACCTCCGTTGCCGGGCCCATGTCCTTGTAGATGGCCGCGGCCCGCGCCTCGTCGATCAGGGACATGCTGCCCTTGGCCATGCCATGCTTGGCCAGAAAGGCCTCGTCGGTCCTGACCAGCACGTCGAACAGCGCGTTGCCGATGCCGAGAACGTCATATTTCACGTCAGCCATTCACCTTGATCCTGTTTGGCGGATTGCGATCCCTGCGAAAATCCGCTTCCTGTCGGCCTGAAATCTGGCTCGCGGCCTATCACGACCAGCCCTTCGCGGGCAAGCAACGGTATTATGTCGGCGCAATGATCCGCTCCTTCCTGACCGTCTCGACGGGAACGCTGGCCTCGCGGCTGCTGGGCTTTGCGCGCGATTCCCTGATCGCGGCGCTGCTCGGCACCGGCGCGGTGGCGGATGCGTTCCTGGCGGCGTTCCAGCTCGTCAATGTGGTGCGCCGGCTGCTCAGCGAGGGGGCGCTGAATGCGGCGCTGATCCCGGCCTGGCTGCGGATCCGTGACCGCGATGGCGCGGCGGCCGCGGCGGCCTTCGCCGGACGCGTGCTCGGCACGGTCAGCGCGGCCCTGGTCGCGATCTCGATCGGCATCGACCTTGCCATGCCGTTGATCATCATGGTGATCGCGCCGGGATTTTTCGGCAGAAGTACCCTCGATCTCGCCGTGGACAACGCAAGGCTGATGCTGCCTTATCTCGCGTTCGCCGGTCCCGTCACTGTGCTGATGGGACTGCTCAACGCGCAAGGGCGCTTTGCCCTCACCGCGTTCTCGCCGCTGCTCTTCAACATCGCGCTGATTGCCGCGATCGCGGTGCTGCTCGTCTGGGACGCCGATGCGGCCCTCGCTGCGTGGATGCTGGCCGCCACCGTCGGCATCGCCGGCCTGCTGCAATTGCTGATGCTGCTGTCGCAACGAAGCGCGCGCCTCGCGACGCCGCTGCGCGTCAGCCTCGACCAGGAGATGCGGGCGTTTTTTGCCAAGGCTATCCCCGGCATGATCGCAAGCTCGGGCCCGCAATGGCTGATGGTGGCGGGGGCGATCATCGCCTCGGCGACGCCCTCCGCGGTGTCCTGGCTCTATTTTGCCAACCGCCTGATCGAGCTGCCGCTCGGCATCGTCGGGGTCGCGATGGGTACGGTGCTGGTGCCGGAGCTGACCCGTGCCGTCGCGAGCGGCGACCGCGATGCGGTCGCGCATGCCGAATCCCGCGCGCTGGAGCTTGCGACCGGGCTGGCGCTGCCGGCCACGCTCGGCCTGATCGTGCTGGCCGAGCCGATCGTGCGGCTGTTGTTCGAGCATGGCGCCTTCGGCGCGCAGGACAGCGCGGCAACGGCGCACGCGCTGATGTGGCTGGCGCTTGGCCTGCCGGCGCATGTGCTGATCAAGGCACTTTCTCCTGCCTTCTACGCCCGCAGCGACACGATGACGCCGCTGCTCGCGACCGCCAAGGGCTTCGTGGTGACGGTCGTGCTCGCGGTTCTGCTCGGCCATCTCCTTGGCGCGAGCGGGATCGCGGCGAGCATCGCGGCCGGCGCCTGGAGCAGCGCGCTCTCGCTGCTCCGCAACGGCACCGCCGCGTTCGGCTTCTCGGCCGACGCGAGCGCCCGCAAGCGGCTGCCGCGGATCGTGCTGGCCGCGATCGGCATGGGCGCCCTGCTCTGGCTGACCACGGGCCTCGTGCCTGCCGGGAGCCATGGCTTCATCAAATTCGTCGCGCTGGGTGTGCAGATCGCGGCCGGGATCGCCGTCTACGGCCTGCTGCTGCAAATCCTCGGCGCGGCCTCCTGGCGCGAGGCGGTTAACGCGTTGCAGCGGCCCGGCTGAGCCGCGCCCGGCGAAATACCCTTGACGGGGCAGCGCCGCTGTTGGAAACGACGGCCATATCTTCCAGGAAAGCTGACCATGCCATTCGTTGAACGGGTCTTTTCGGGCGTCCAGCCGACGGGCAATCTGCATCTCGGCAATTATCTCGGCGCGATCGTCAACTTCGTGAAGATGCAGGAAACCCACAACTGCATCTATTGCGTCGTCGACATGCACGCGATCACGCAAGGCGTCGACGTCTGGGGCGGACCGGCGGTGCTCAGCCGCAGCACCCGCGAGGTGACGGCGGCGTTCATCGCGGCAGGCATCGATCCGAAGAAGCACATCGTGTTCAACCAGAGCCAGGTCTCGGGCCATGCCGAGCTCGCCTGGATCTTCAACTGCGTCGCGCGCATGGGCTGGCTCGGCCGCATGACCCAGTTCAAGGAGAAGGCCGGCAAGGACCGCGAGAACGCATCGGTCGGGCTGTTCGACTATCCCGTGCTGATGGCGGCCGACATCCTGCTGTACCGCGCCACCCACGTGCCGGTCGGAGAGGACCAGAAGCAGCATCTCGAGCTCTCGCGCGACATCGCGCAGAAATTCAACAACGATTTCGGCGATTCCATTCGCGCCCAAGGCGCCGATGACGGCCTGTTCTTCCCGCTGCCGGAACCCCTGATCACGGGCCCGGCGACGCGCGTGATGAGCTTGCGTGACGGCACCAAGAAAATGTCGAAGTCGGACGCGTCCGACAATTCGCGCATCAACCTCACCGACGATGCCGACACCATCGCGCAGAAGATCCGCAAGGCGAAGACCGATCCGGAGCCGCTGCCGACGGAAGAAAAGGGTCTTGAAGCCCGTCCCGAAGCCGACAATCTCGTCGGCATCTTCGCCGCGCTCTCGGGCCGCTCCAAGGCCGAGGTGCTCAGGGATTTCGGCGGCGGCCAGTTCTCCAGCTTCAAGAACGCGCTGGCGGAGCTGTGCGTTACCAAGCTCGCGCCGATTGCCGGCGAGATGAAGCGCCTCGTCGCCGACCCCGGGCACATCGACACCATCCTGAACGATGGCGCCGACCGGGCCCGCGCCATCGCCGACGAGACCATGAAGCTCTCGAAGGACATCGTCGGCTTCATCCGCCGGCGCTGATCGTGGCATCAGGAAAACTCGGCCGGTGCTGCGACGCCGGCCGACGCCCCCTCTCCCAAAGCGGGAGCGAGTGTGGCAGCATGCCGGTTGCGCACACGCCGGGACATGCATGACCAGCAAGCGACTTTGCTTCGAGCCGGGTCACAAGCCCAAATGCCTCGTCATCGTTGACGACACCGCCGAATGGGATCGCGCGGTGTATTACGCCAGCCGCTGGGCGATCCGCGCCGGCGGCGGCGTGGTGATGCTGCGCATCATCGAGCCCGAGCAGCAGAGCCAGGAATGGCTTGGCGTCGCCGACATCATGCGCGCCGAGGCGCAGGAGGCGGCGGAGGCCGCGCTTGACCGCGCCGCCGGGAGAGCCAACGGCATCGCTGCGATCACGCCGGAACGCGTGATCCGGGAAGGCGAAGCGATGGAACAATTGCTGGGGGTGATCGACGAGGACCCTGACATCGCCACGCTGGTGCTGGCGGCCAATCCCGGTGCGGAAGGGCCAGGACCCCTGGTCGCCCTGCTCGCACATGCGGTGGGGACGTTTCCGATCCCCGTGACCATCATTTCCGGCGCGCTGAGCGACGAAAGCGTGGATTCGCTGTCGTAGCCTCTCTTACCCTCCCCTGGAGGGGAAGGGTCGGCCCACATCTGAGCGCAGCGAAGATGAGAGACGGGGTAGGGTGACGGTCTCTCCGCGCTGAACACTGCCCGTGTTGAAAGATCACCCCACCCCGCTCGCGCTGCGCGCGATCGACCCTCCCCCCTCCAGGGGAGGGTAAGAGCGAACCTAACCCGCTGATATAACAACGAAACACCCGCCTCACCCCTTGATCGTGCGTTCCCCGTCGCCATCTGCTAGTGGATAGGACAACGCGCCGGCCTTGAACCGGCGACGTCTGGAGAAAACCATGTTCATTCAAACCGAAGCCACCCCCAATCCCTCCACGCTGAAGTTCATTCCCGGCCGCGTCGTGGTCGACGGCAGCCCGATGGAATTTTCGAGCCGCGAAGCCGCCACGCGCTCGCCGCTGGCCGAAAAGCTGTTCGACGTGCCCGGCGTCACCGGCGTGTTCTACGGATCGGATTTCATCACCGTCACCAAGGCGAACGGTGAATGGCAGCAGCTCAAGCCCGCGATCCTCGGTGCGATCATGGAGCATTACATGTCCGGCGCGCCGCTGCTCGCCGACGGCACGGCCAGCAGCGATGTCGACCTCGACGACGAGAACGAGTTCTTCGACGAGGCGGATGCCGAGACGGTCGACATGATCAAGGACCTGATCGAGACCCGGGTGCGGCCGGCGGTCGCCAATGACGGCGGCGACATCACCTTCCGCGGCTTCAAGGACGGCATCGTCTATCTCAACATGAAGGGCGCCTGCTCCGGCTGCCCGTCATCGACCGCGACGCTTCAGCACGGCATCCAGAACCTGCTCAAGCATTTCGTGCCTGATGTGGTCGAAGTCCGGCCGATGTAAAAGGTGCCGCAGGGTGGGCAAAGCGGAGCGTGCCCACCTTCTCTGCCATGAGATAAAGGAGGTGGACACGGCGCAAGCGCGCCTGTGCCCACCCTACGAGATCTCGCTACGCCGCTTGCCCAATGCTCGCGGCCTCCTGCGCGGCCTTGCGCATGTTGGCCGACATCTCGCTGGTGACGGTGCTCTGCTCCTCGACGGCCGCTGCCGTTGAGGACACGTACTCGCTAACGCCCTGGATCGCGCTCTTGATTGCATCCAGCGCGCCGACGACGTCGACCGAGATGCCGTTGAGATTGCCGATCTCCTGCTCGATCCGGTCGGCGGCCTGCTTGGCCTGATTGGCGAGATTCTTCACCTCCGACGCCACCACCGCGAAGCCGCGACCGGCCTCGCCTGCCCGCGCGGATTCGATGGTGGCATTCAGCGCCAGCAGGTTGATCTGCCCGGTGATATTTCCGATGAGCTGCACGATCATGCTCATCGACTCCGCCGCCCGCGTCAGACGGTGCGCCTGCTGATCCGCCGCCTCGACGCGATCGACCGCGGTTGATGCGGTCTCGCGCGAGCGCGCCATCGCCTCCGCGATCTCGCGCACCGACGCGTTCAGCTCCTCGGCGCCGGCCGCGACCGTTTCCATCATGTCGCGCACCGTCTCGCTGCGCTTGCGCGCGATCACCTGGGCGGTGGTATCGGATGCGTATTTCACGACCTTGAACGGTTGGCCGTTGAGATCGCGGATCGGATTGTAGGACGCCTGAATGAAGACCTGCCGTCCGCCCTTGCCGACGCGTTGATATTCGCCGGACTGGAATTCACCGGCGTTCAGCCTAGCCCAGAAGGCGCGATAGGCATCGCCATCGCGCTCCTCATTGCTCACGAACATGCTGTGGTGCTTGCCGACGATCTCGGACAACGTGTAGCCGAGCGCGCCGAGAAAGTTCTCGTTGGCGGTCAGGACCTTGCCGTCCATGCTGAACTCGATCACGGCCTGCGACTTGCCGATCGCCTCGATCTGCCCGGCAAAATTCGCGTTCGACAGCTTCTGCGCGCTGACGTCGGTGGCGAACTTCACCACCTTGAATGGCTTGCCGGCATCGTCGAGAATCGGATTGTAGGACGCGAGGATCCAGACCTCCTTGCCGCCTTTGCCAAAGCGCTTGTACTCGCCGGACCGGAATTCGCCGCGCGCGAGCCTCGCCCAGAATTCGCGATAGGCCGCGCCATCGCGCTCGCCGGCGCCGACGAAGATGCTGTGATGCCGGCCCTCGATCTCGTCGAGCCGGTAGCCCACCGCGCTCAGGAAGTTCTCGTTGGCGGTGATGATGGTGCCGTCGAGATTGAATTCGATCACCGCCTGCGCCCGGCCGATCGCGGAGATCTTCCCGGCATCCTCGAGGCTGCGCAACTTGCGCGCCGTGATGTCGGTGGCGAATTTGACGACCTTCACGGTCTTGCCGGCGTCGTTGACGATCGGATTGTAGGACGCCTGGATCCAAATCTCGCGGCCGGCCTTGCCAAGCCGCTTATACTCGGCGGACTGATATTCGCCGCGGCCCAGCCGGGCCCAGAACTCGCGATAGTCGGCGCTGCCCCGCTCTTCGGGCGCAACGAACAGGTTGTGGTGCTTGCCCGCGATCTCGTCGAGCCGATAGCCCATCACATCGAGGAAATTCTGGTTGGCCGTGATGATGGTGCCGTCGAGATTGAATTCGATGACCGCCTGCGACTTGCCTAGCGCAATGACCTGAGCCACGGCCTCTCGTGCCGAAGAACCGCTTCGCCAAAAAGACATCAATGAACCTTTCCAAATGACCGACGCCGGCTTGGCTTGATCTGCCAAAGTGCCCGGTCGGAGTCGCCGTTGACTGGCGCGAACCGTGTCATTGGTTTGCTAATGATTATTTAAAATGCCAATATTTCAAATACTTAGCCATCCCTAAGGTTGCAAATCGATGCATTTGCTTCAAAAATGGGGCGCGAAAATCTTGCCGTCTTCGCGTCCACGTAGAATCACGGGGCTGATCGTGCGCTTGTCGAGAAATCAAACTTGCTCTGGTTCGACGGCGGCCCGACCGACTAAGCTGATTCGATGCTGATCCTTGCCATCGATACTGCGCTCGACGCCTGCTCGGCGGCCGTGCTGGACACCGAAACCGCCGAGCTGCGCGCGCTGGAATCGCTGCCGATGAAGCGCGGGCACGCCGAAGCCTTGATGCCGCTGATCGCGCGGGTGATGGGGTCGGCAGAGCTCGGCTTCACCGCGCTCGACCGCATCGCTGTCACCGTCGGTCCCGGAAGCTTCACCGGCCTGCGCGTCGGCATTTCAGCGGCGCGCGGCCTCGCGCTCGCAGCCGGCAAGCCCGCCGTCGGCCTGACCACCTTGTCGGCCTACGCTGCCACCATCGTTGGCCAGAGCCGGTCGGCGCCCGTGATCTCCGCGATCGACGCGCGGCACGACCACGTCTATTTCCAGATCGTCGCCGGCGACGGCAGCCAGCTGGTGCGACCGAAAGTCGCCAGCATCGACGAGGCGATCGCGGCCTCGCAGTTCGGCGCGCCGCATCTGGTCGGAAATGCCGCGAACATCCTCGCCGAGCGCTGGCCGAAGGATGCACCGCAGCCCATCGCAGTCGATGCGCAAGCCGCACCCGACATCGCCTGGGTCGCGTGGCTCGGCGCGGCCGCCAATCCCGACACCACGCCGGCACGGCCGTTTTATCTGAAGGCGCCTGACGCAAAGCCGGCCGCACTGCCGCCGCTCGCACAAGCCGCAAGCTCATGATGAGATGGCTGTCGCAATGGTGGCGCGGCGGCACCGCCGCCGTCGAGCCCGCGTCCGCGCGCGATGCCCCGCGGCTGGCACAGCTTCACGGCGCCTCCTTCGCCCGCGGCTGGGGCGAAGGCGAGTTCGAGAGCATGATCAGCGAACGCAACACGCTGGTGCATCGCCTGCGTCTCGGCCGCAAGACGATCGGCTTTGCGGTGTCGCGGATCGGCGCGGACGAGGCGGAAATCCTCTCGGTCGCGGTCGACCCGAGCCATCGCGGCCGCGGCCTCTCCGGCACGCTGCTGATGACCCATCTCGGCCATCTCGCGGGGCGCGGCGTGCGCACAATCTTTCTCGAAGTCGAAGAAAATAACCAGCCGGCGCGGCGGCTGTACGATCGGGCCGGATTCTTGGTGGTCGGGCGCCGCGAACGCTACTATAAGCAGCCCGACGGGGAACAATTGAACGCTCTTCTGATGCGACGTGACTTGTCGTAACATCGGTGCCAGAAAGCGCCTCCGCCAGGCAGATCATCCTATGACCGCACTGAAACCCTCTTCCGCATCCAAGGCGTCCGGCATCGAGGCGCGCTGTGCCGCCACGGGCATGCGCATGACCGAGCAGCGCCGCGTCATTGCCCGCGTGCTGGCGGAGGCGGTCGATCACCCCGACGTCGAGGAGCTGTATCGCCGCTGCGTCGCCGTCGACGACAAGATCTCGATCTCGACCGTGTATCGCACCGTGAAACTGTTCGAGGATGCCGGCATCATCGAGCGCCATGATTTCCGCGAGGGCCGCGCGCGCTACGAGACGATGCGCGACAGCCATCACGACCACCTCATCAACCTGCGCGACGGCAAGGTGATCGAGTTCACCTCCGAGGAGATCGAGAAGCTCCAGGCGGAGATCGCCCGCAAGCTTGGCTACAAGCTGGTCGATCACCGGCTCGAGCTCTATTGCGTCCCGCTCGACGACGACAAGCCGACGTCTTAAGTGGCATGATCTCCGCGCAAACGCCGTCCGCGCTTGTCGCGCGGGAAAGCCGCTCCACACTTTTCCGGATCATGCCTTAGTGCCCGTCGACCTCATCATCTTCGATTGCGACGGCGTGCTCGTTGACAGCGAGGTGATCTCCTGTCGTGCGCATGCCGATGTGCTGACGCGGCACGGCTATCCGATCACGTCGGAGCAGGTGCTGGTGCGCTTTCTTGGTGTATCCGAGAAAGACGCGCGGCGGATGGTCGAGCAGGAAATCGGCCGCAGCCTCCCGGATGACCTCGAGCAGCAGGTCAATGCGGCGACGCTGCAATTCTACGCGAGCGATCTGCAGCCGATCACGCATGTGGCCGCAGCAATCGCCGCGATCGATCTGCCCAAATGCGTGGCCTCGAGCGGCACACCGGACAAGATCCATCACGGCCTGACATGCGCCGGGCTCTACGACCTGCTCGCCCCGAACATCTTTTCCGCAAGCCAGGTCGCACGCGGCAAACCGGCGCCCGACCTATTCCTGTTTGCCGCCGCGCAGATGAAGGTCGCGCCGGAACGATGCCTGGTGATCGAGGACAGCGTCCCCGGCGTGACGGGCGCGCACGCCGCCGGGATGACCGTGCTGGGCTTTCATGGCGGCGGCCACTGCCCGCCGGGTCACGCCGAAAGGCTGCGGGCCGCGGGAGCCAATCTGACGTTCGACGATATGCGGCAACTGCCGGAGCTGGTCCGGCGAAGCGAGGCAGCCGCCCTGGCGGGCTGATTCTCGCCCTCTTGCCATCATTCCGGGGCACGCGCGACGCGCGAGAACCCGGAATTTCACGCCAAAACCTCTGGATTCCGGGTTCGCGCTGACGCGCGCCCCGGAATGACGGCCAAAAGTGCCCCCTTCGCTGGATTTTCGCCTCTCCAGCCTATATTTGAGGGCCGTCCTCCACCTCCATTTTCGGGTTCCATGACGCCGCCGCGCAAGCTGCACATCAAATCATATGGCTGCCAGATGAATGTCTACGATGCGCAGCGCATGGTGGACACGCTGGCCCCGGAAGGATTCGTGGAGACGGCCAGCGCCGAGGAAGCCGACCTCGTCATCCTCAACACCTGCCATATCCGCGAGAAGGCCTCGGAAAAGGTCTATTCCGAGCTCGGGCGCTTACGCGTCGCCAAGGACGAGGCCGCGCGCGCGGGCCGCGCGATGCAAATCGCGGTCGCGGGCTGCGTGGCGCAGGCCGAGGGTGAGGAGATCGTGCGGCGTGCGCCCGTCGTCGACGTCGTGGTCGGACCGCAGAGCTATCACCACCTGCCCGCGCTGTTGAAGCGCGCCGGCGACGAAGGCCGCGCGATCGAGACTGAATTTCCCGCTCAGGACAAGTTCGGCTTTCTGGCCCAGCCCAGGCCCGACGCGATCCGCGCGCGCGGCATTTCCGCCTTCGTCACGGTGCAGGAAGGCTGCGACAAGTTCTGCACCTTCTGCGTGGTGCCCTATACGCGGGGGTCGGAAGTCTCGCGCCCGGTGGCGAAGATCGTCGACGACGTGAAGCGGCTCGCCGACAACGGCGTGCGCGAGCTCACGCTGATCGGGCAGAACGTCAACGCCTATCATGGCGACGGCCCGGACGGGACAAGCTGGCCGCTCGGCAAGCTGCTGGAATATCTGGCGACGATCCCCGGCATCGCGCGGCTGCGCTATTCGACCAGCCACCCCCGCGACGTCGATGACAGCTTGATCGAAGCTCACCGCGATCTCGATGCCCTGATGCCATTCGTGCACCTGCCGGTGCAGTCGGGCGCGGACCGGATTTTGGCTGCCATGAACCGCAAACATACCGCCGATGATTATCGGCGGGTCGTCGATCGTTTCCGCGCCGCGCGCCAAGACATTGCTTTTTCATCAGATTTTATCGTCGGCTTCCCCGGCGAGAGCGAGCAAGATTTTCTCGCGACCCTCGCGCTTGTCACGCAAATCGGCTACGCTGCGGCTTATTCGTTCAAATATTCCGCCCGGCCGGGAACGCCGGCCGCGGACATGCAGGAGACGGTGTCCCCCGCCGAGATGGACCAGCGATTGGAGCGGCTCCAGGAACTGATCGACAGCCAGCAATCGGCCTTCAACAAGGCTGCGATTGGCGCAACGGTCGATGTGCTGTTCGAGCGTCCGGCCCGCAAGGAGGGCCAGATCGTCGGCCGCACCGCTTACCTCCAGCCAGCTCATGTGATGGCTTCGCCCGACATCATCGGACAAATCCTGCCGGTCCGGATCGACAGCCTCGAGCGCTACAGCTTTCTCGGCGAGCTCGTGACGCCGCGCAATGCGCGCGAGCCCGCTTTATCGCAAGCCACTGGAGCCTGAACCCTTGCCAAAAAGCGCATCGGATTCGTCTTCGTTCGCTCCCAGCCGCAAATTTGACCGCGACATGCAAGTTCCGCCCGAGACCCAGGTCGTCATCGACTTCGACGACAACCGTGCCGCTTCCGCGCTGGTCGGCCCCTACGGCCAGCATCTCGCGCAGATCGAGCGGCGGCTCGGCGTGGTCGTGGACTCCAAGGGCAATCACATCACCATCGGCGGCACGCGCGACGGCTGCGACGCCGCACGCCGCGTGCTGGAGATGCTCTACGCGCAGGCCGTGAAGGGACAGGATCTCGACCAGGGCGAGGTCGAGGGCGCGATCCGCGCCGTGATCGCGCAGGGCTCGCTGTTCGAGTTCGACGCCAAATCGGCCAAATCGACCTTCGACAGCATCAATTTGCGCAAGCGCCCGGTGCGCGCGCGCACGGCCGCGCAGGATTCCTACATCCGCGCGCTGAAACGCCATGAGCTGGTGTTCGGCATCGGCCCCGCCGGCACCGGCAAGACCTGGCTCGCAGTCGCGCATGCCGCGCAGCTGTTCGAGCGCAAGGAGGTCGACAAGATCATCCTGTCGCGTCCGGCGGTGGAGGCCGGCGAGCGGCTCGGCTTCCTGCCCGGCGATCTCCGCGAGAAGGTCGATCCCTATCTGCGTCCGATCTACGACGCGCTCTACGATCTCATGGACGCGCGGATCGTCGAGCGCGCGCTCCAGACCGGCGAGATCGAGATCGCGCCCCTCGCCTTCATGCGCGGCCGCACGCTCACCAACGCCGCCATCATCCTGGACGAGGCGCAGAACACCACGTCGATGCAGATGAAGATGTTCCTGACCCGTCTCGGCGAGAACAGCCGCATGATCGTGACAGGAGATCCCTCGCAGATCGACCTGCCGAACGGTCAGACCTCGGGTCTGGCGGAAGCGACCCGCCTCCTGGGCGGCGTCGAGGGAATTGCCCAAGTTCATTTCAAAGCCGAGGACGTGATCCGCCACGAGCTCGTGGCGCGGATCGTCGCCGCCTACGAAGGTTCGCCGCAGCGGCCGGCCGCCGATAAATCCTGACGGGACAACAACCGGACCCTACGGGCGCGGATACGGCGCCCTTCGTTCCGAACAAACAAGATGTCACATTCGAACTTTCCCATGACCGAGGTCCTCGTCGTCGCCGATTGCTGGCAGAGCGAGCCCGATTCCGAAGCCGTGATCCAGCGCGCGGTTGCGGCCGCCGCCGAGAATGTCGACGAAGACGTTGCCGAGGCAGAAGTGGCCGTGATGCTGACCGATGATGCCGGCATCCGCACCCTCAACAGCAACTGGCGCGGCATCGACAAGCCGACCAACGTGCTGTCGTTTCCCGCGCTGCAGCCTGAAGGCGAGTGGAAGGAAGGCGATGCGCCGCGCATGCTCGGTGACATCGCGATCGCCTACGAGACCATGCGGCGCGAGGCGGACGAGGAACACAAGCCGTTCGAGCATCATCTGAGCCATCTCGCCGTGCACGGCTTCCTGCATCTGATCGGTTACGACCACGAGAACGACGCCGACGCCGAGGAGATGGAAGCGCTGGAGACCGAGATCCTGGCGCATCTCGGCATCCCCGATCCCTATGCAGACCGCCCGGGGACGAACTGAGATGCCGGATTCCGACCCAATCCAGGACAACCCGCGCAACACGCGCAATCTGCCCGCCGTCGTGGCCCAGGGTGAGGTGATGCGCCCGACCGCGGAAGGCTGGCTGCTGCGCGCCATCCGCACGCTGTTCGGCTGGAAGGCGGGATCGGTGCGCGACGACCTCCAGGTCGTGCTCGACGCGTCGACGCCCGACGACACCGGCTTCTCCGCGGTCGAGCGCACCATGCTGCGCAACATCCTCGGCCTGCACGAGCGCCGCATCGCCGACGTCATGGTCCATCGCGCCGACATCGTCGCAGTGAAGCGCGACATCCCGCTGGGCGAACTGATGGACCGCTTCGAGAGCGCCGGCCATTCGCGGCTGGTCGTCTACAACGAAACGCTCGACGATCCCGTCGGCATCGTCCACATTCGCGACCTGCTCGCCTTCATGACCGCGCGCGCGCGCGTGTCGGATGCCGCCAAGACCAAGCGCAAGAAGCCGCTGCCGGCCGGGCTCGATCTGCGCGCCGTCGATCTCGCGCTGCCGCTCGAGGACGCGCGCATCATCCGCAAGCTGCTTTACGTGCCACCGTCGATGCGGGCGATCGACCTGCTCGCCCAGATGCAGGCCACGCGCATCCACCTTGCACTGGTGGTCGACGAATATGGCGGCAGCGACGGGCTGGTCTCGCTCGAGGACATCGTCGAGCAGATCGTCGGCGAGATCGACGACGAGCACGACAGCGACGAGCCGCCCTCGATCGTGCGCCTGCCCGACAACGCCTTCATCGCCGACGCCCGCGCCAGCCTCGACGACGTCCGTTCGGTGATCGGCGAGGATTTCGTCACCGGCGAGGCCGGCGAGGAGGTAGAGACGCTGGGCGGCTATCTCGTCAGCTTCGTCGGACGCCTGCCGGTCCGCGGCGAGTTGATCTCGGGCCCCGGCACGTACGAGGTCGAGGTGCTCGATGCCGACCCGCGCCGCGTCAAGCGGCTACGTATCTCGACGCGGAAGGAACGACCCGCGCCGCGCACCCAGCGCGAGAGCCGGCGACGCGAAGCTACGCCGGAGAGCGGTCAGCCGCAGGCCAGTGACACGCCCACCCCGCCGCCGAGCGACGGGACCGGCCCGCAGTGAGCGCACTCCAGCGACTTCGGCAGATCGCGCTTGCCATCATCCTCACCTGGGGCTGGAAGCGCGCCGTCATCGCCATGGCGGCCGGGGCGCTGTCGGTGCTGGCGCTGGCGCCGTTCAACCTCTTCCCGGTGCTGTTCGTCACCTTCCCTGTGCTGGTCTGGCTGATCGACGGTACCGGCGCCGGACGCTATGGCGGCGTTCCTGCCGCGGCCCTGACCGGCTACTGGTTCGGGCTCGGATATTTCGTGCCAGGCCTGTATTGGATCGGCTACGCCTTCTTCGTCGATGCCGACGTGTTCGCCTGGCTGACGCCGTTTGCCGTACTCGGGCTGCCGGCCTATCTTTCCATCTTCACCGCGATCGGCTTTGCACTCGCACGCCTGCTCTGGACCAAGAACGCCACGCGCGTGCTGGCGCTCGCGGCTAGCCTCACCATCAGCGAATGGCTGCGCGGCCATGTGCTGACCGGCTTTCCCTGGAATGCGTTCGGCTACGCGCTGTCCGAGCCGCTGCCGCTGGCGCAGACGGCATCGTTGATCGGCCTGTGGGGCATGACGTTCCTGACGGTCGCGATCTTCGCAAGCCCCGCGACGCTGATCGACCGCGCGCCCGATCGCCGCCTGCAATGGCGCGCGCCCGCCGCGGCGATTGCGCTGCTGATCGTCATGGGCGTGTTCGGCGCGATCCGCCTGTCGCTGCATCCGACCACGATGGTATCAGGCGCCAAGCTGCGCCTGATGCAGCCGAACCTCCAGCAGGACGTGAAATTCAACTACGCCGCCAAGGCGGAGGTGATGAAGAAATATCTGGCGCTGTCCGATCGCGCCTCGGGTCCGCAATCGACCGGCGTGCGCGATGCCACCATCCTGATCTGGCCGGAATCCGCCTTTCCGTTCTTCCTCACCCGCGAAGCCGACGCGATGGCTCAGATCGCCGACCTTCTGCCGAAGGGCACGGTTCTGATCACGGGGTCGGTCCGCGCGCCTGACCTGCCGCGGGGCACGCCGATCACGCGCGCCTATAATTCGATCTATGTGATCGATCACGACGGCAGCGTGGTCGCTGTGTATGACAAGCTGCATTTGGTGCCGTTCGGAGAATTTCTTCCCTACCAGGGGTTGATGGAGAAGCTCGGTTTCGAGCAACTGACGCGCATGCGCGGCGGCTTCATTGCTGGCACCGTGCGGCATGCGCTGCCGGTCGCCAGTGCACCGCCCGCGCTGCCGCTGATCTGTTACGAAGCCATCTTTCCGGGTGAACTGGCTGGACGCAACGAGCGTCCGGGCTGGATCGTAAACCTCACCAATGACGGCTGGTTCGGCATCTCGACCGGCCCCTATCAGCATCTGGAGCAGTCGCGGATGCGTGCGATCGAGCTCGGCTTGCCGCTGGTGCGCTCCGCCAATACCGGCATCTCCGCAGTGATCGATCCGATGGGCCGCACCATCGCCAGCCTCGGTCTCGGAATCGAAGGCATTTTGGATGCAAGTCTGCCGGCCGCGATCCCGCCGACTGTCTATGCGCGCGTCGGTGATGTCCCGGCACTCATGCTCGTCGCACTCGCCGTGATTGTGGCCGTCCGCCGGCGTGTCGCCAAGCGGCGCCCCTGATCGCGCCGTGGCTGGAATCCTTTGACAACCGTAGTCCCACTGTTGACAGACTGCAGGCGGGCTCCCCATTCTGCGCCCGCTGCAAAAGACAGTGGGCATTGCTAAATTTCTCCGCAATGTTTCCCAATAAGAGGGTTTGATTTGACGATGCTGGCACCCGAGGCATTCTCCAGGATTGCGCCGAAGGTGATGTTTGGAGGGCTGAGGAAATGTCGAAAGCGCCCAACCCTGTTGACAAATATGTCGGCAGTCGCGTGCGTATGCGCCGCATCATGTTGGGCATGAGCCAGGAAAAGCTCGGTGAAGCTTTGGGCCTGACTTTCCAGCAAATCCAGAAATACGAGAAGGGCACCAACCGGGTCGGTGCGAGCCGCATCCAGCAGATTGCCGAAATTCTCCAGGTACCCGTGTCGTTTCTGTTCGAGGGCGGACCGAGCGGTGTGCCGGGTCCGGATGGCTTCAGCGAAGGCGCCTCGCCCTCTTACGTCTCGGATTTCCTTGCGACATCAGAGGGACTCGCCTTGACCAAGGCGTTCACCCGAATCACCGATTCCAAGATGCGCCGCTCCATCGTCGATCTCGTCGAGCAGATCGCCGCCCGCGAAGGCCCTGACAAGCGCTGACGCGCCCACCTCGATGGCGATTTGAGACTGCGCTAAATCTGGCCTATGTCGTCATTTGCGGCCGTGCCTCGATGCGCGCCGCGTCCGATGATGCGATTCAAGGGCATAGATGCGTTCATGGCCAGCTCCAATTGGTTCGATACCCAAACCATTCTCGACGGCATCCGCAGATGGGTCGAGATCGAGACGCCGACGGAAGCGCCTGAGCAGGTCAACAAGCTGATCTCGCTGGTCGCGGAGCAATGCCGCGATCTCCCCGTCGCACTCGAGCGCGTCGCCGGCGTCGATGGCTGCGGCGATCACCTGCTGGCGCGTTCGACATGGGGCCAGGACAAGCCGGGCATCCTGGTGCTGAGCCACCTCGATACCGTCCATCCCATGGGCTTCATCGCGCGCCTGCCGTTCAAGGTCGAGGGCGACAGCGCGTTCGGTCCCGGCATCTACGACATGAAGGGCGGCGCCTATATCGCTCATCATGCCTTTCGCGCGCTCTGCGCGAGCGGCGATCGGTCGCCGCTCGGCATCACCCACATGTTCACGTCCGACGAGGAGATCGGCAGCCCGACCTCGCGCGCGCTGATCGAGCAGGAAGGGCGCAAGGCCAAATACGTGCTGGTGACGGAGCCGGCGCGCGACGGCGGCAGGATCGTGACGGCCCGCAAGGGCGTCGGGCGCTTCAAGGTCTTCATCAAGGGCGTGCCCGCACATGCCGGCTCCCGGCCGCAAGACGGCCGCAGCGCCGTTCGCGAGCTCGCCAACGTGATTTTGGCGCTGGAAGCAATGAACGACCTGACACGCGGGGTCACCGTCAATGTCGGCGTGGCGCGCGGCGGCACGCGCCCCAACGTGACGCCGGAAGAGGCCTATGCCGAAGTCGACCTGCGCGTCGTAAGCCTCGAGGATGCCGACGAGTTCGTCGGCAAGATCCTCTCGCTCACATCGAAGACCGACGGCGTCACCGTCAAGGTCACGGGCGGGCTCAATCGGCCGCCTTACGAGAAGGGCAATGCAGGCGCCTCGCTCTACGAGCATGCGAAGGCGCTGGCCACCGAGATCGGCTTCGAGCTGATCGACACCCACACCGGCGGCGGCTCGGACGGCAATTTCACCGCCGCGCACACCGCGACGCTCGACGGGCTCGGCGTCGACGGCAAGGGCGCACACACCCATTATGAGCAGCTCTACGTCTCGTCGCTCGCGCCGCGCGCGCGCCTGCTCCATCGCCTGTACCAGGCGCTGCGATGAGCGAGCGCAAGTCAGACCCCGAGCGCGATGACAGCGAGCGCGCCTTCTTCGGGCGGCGCAAGGGTCACAAGCTCAGGCAGCACCAGGCGGGGCTGATCGAGCAGTTGCTGCCGCATCTTGCGCTGGACATCGACGGCGAGGCGCCGGCGGATGCAAGCGAGATCTTCGACCCCGCGGCGAGCGAGGTACGGCTCGAGATCGGGTTCGGAGGCGGCGAGCATCTCGCAGCCGAGGCGCAAAATTTCGCCACGACCGGCTTCATCGGCTGCGAGCCCTATGTCAACGGCATGGCAAAGATCCTCGCGCAGATCGAGGCGGCCAATATCGGCAACATCCGCCTGTTCGCGGGCGATGCCGCCGAGCTGCTGGCCTGGCTGCCGAAGGCCTCGCTGTCGCGGATCGACCTGATCCATCCCGATCCCTGGCCGAAGCGGCGGCATTGGAAACGGCGCTTCGTGCAGGACAGGACCATTGCCGCAATGGCGCGCGTGCTCAAGCCTGGGGGCGAATTCCGCTTCGTCTGTGACATCGACGATTACTGCGCCTGGACGCTGTCGCATCTTGCGCGCTCTTCGGACTTCAGATGGCTCGCAGAGCGCGCCGACGATTTCCGGCAGCCCTGGGCGGGCTACACCATGACGCGCTACGGCCGGAAGGCCGCCCGCGAGGGACGCAAGGCGGCCTACTTGCGATTCAGGCGGGTGTAGTCGTCATTCCGCGGCGACGATCTCAAATGGTCTGCCGGTTGCGCCAGAACGTCACGACGCGTTCGGCGGTCGCGGGCATCAGCCGCGTGAAGTTCGCGCGCGCGGCTTCGATGTCGGCATCGGCCGGCGTGCGGTGCGAGCCATACCAGAGCAGGATCAGCGCGCGCACCGTGGGCCAGCCGAGATTGAGCGCGCGACCCAGGATCAGAATCGGATCGTAGCGATCGCCGGAAATCAGGCGATCGAGGATCGAGAGGCGGACGCCGGCCATCGCCGAGAGCGAGGCGATCGATTCCTCGTATTTGTGCGCCTTGGCGAAACCGAGCAGCGCGCTTTCGCCGAGATGACCTTCCCGATGCAAACCCAGCACCGTGCACTGTGCGCCCGAGAAATCGCGGCGCGGCCCCGGCGGCAGAGAGGCCTCCTCTATGGCGGCCATGGCGCGCTTGATCTCGACCTGGCGCGCGGGATTGACCACGCTGGAAAGGCGGCGGCGGATGACGTCGAGCGTGCCGTTGAGAAGCTCCTTCAGGTGATCGCCCGAGAGATCGTTGCGCTGGCCGATCTTGAGCGTCAGCACGCCGTCCTGCGCGGCGCGCTTGACCAATTCGGAGTAGCTGCCGGGCGAGAACACCGCACCGGCATTGCCTGCGGCGCGACGCACCACGTCGCGGTCACCGCGCTCGACCAGCACGTCGGTGACGATGGCTGACAGCGCCGGGCGCTCCGTCATCGCCAGCAAATGCTCCTGACCCTTCAGCCGCGCGATCTCGACCAAGGCGACCTCGTCGAGCACGGGCGAGCGGCGCAGCACGGGCCCGGCCACCATGATCTCGTTTTCGCGCGCGAGCTGGTTCACCAGATGCGGCGGCGCGTTGTTCAGGCGCGAGAAGCGCTCGGCGAGATCGACGCGCGAGGCGAGCTCGGCATGCGGGACGAGATCGATCAGGAGATTGTCGAAGAGATCGATGAGCTCGGGGCGGAGTTTGTCGGCGTCCTGGAAGAACAGCTGGGAAATGGCGCGCGCGATCTCGCCACGACGCCTGGGGTCGCCGCGCTTGACGATATCGTCCAGTCCAGGAATGAGCGACGTGGCAACGGTCATGAAACGCAACTCGAAATCTGGCACGCCGTGGGCGCGCCGTAGCTCAAGCCGCCCCACAATCAGGGAATCTAGGCCTGCTTGATGAAGGAAGCGTTGCGCGGCGGGCCGTCCGAAGGGCGCAAAAAGCCGCCTCGGCCCTGCAATGGGCCTTGTCCGGGAGGGGGGAAAGGGCTATATCAGCGCCAATTCATCTTCTCATACGATCCGCGTAGTGAGAGTGGGCCCGAAAGGACCCGCTCTTTTTTATTACCTGAACGCGGCTTGGCGGAGGATGCGGCCCGACGCGTCGTCGGGAGAGTTCCAAAGCGGACTTTTTAACCAAGCCTTAACCCAAGCGTTAACCAGCGAGCGCCTTGACCCCTGCCATGACCGAACCGAACCCTGGTTCCACGGATGCCGAATTGCTGGCCGAGCCGCGGCTCGTGGTCGAGCCGGGCGTGGCGGCACGGGTGTCCGCGGTCGCAGCGCCCGTGCTTCAGGGCATGGGCTATCGCTTGGTGCGGATTCGCATTTCCGGAGAGGCCGGCTGCACCGTGCAGATCATGGCCGAGCGGCCGGACGGCTCCATGCAGATCGAGGATTGCGAGGCGATCTCGCGGGCGCTGTCGCCCGTGCTCGACGTCGCCGACCCCATTGATCGCGCCTACCGGCTGGAGATCTCATCGCCGGGGATCGACCGTCCGCTGGTACGCCGCTCCGATTTCGAGCGCTATGCCGGACATCTGGTGAAGGTCGAGATGGCCGTCGCCCATGAAGGACGCAAGCGGTTCCGCGGCACGATCGGCGCCGTCGAAGGCGACCGCATCCATCTGCATCGTGACGACGTCAAGGCGGGCGACGATTTCGACGTTCTCCTGACCATGGAAGATATCGGCGAGGCGCGCCTGGTGCTGACCGACGAGCTGGTCGCGGAATCGATGCGTCGCGGCAAGGCCGAAGCGCGCGAGATGCGCCGCAATCTCGGGCTTGAGCCGCCGCAGGCGCCGCACGCCAAGATCAGCGAAAAGACGACCAAGAACACCAAGCCGAAAAAGAAGCCGGCACCGACCAATACGAAGAAACACCGCCTTGCCGCCGAACGCGCGCGGCGCGGCGAGACCGATCCTGACCAAGGAGACTAGCCATGGCAGTCAGCGCCAATCGACTTGAATTGCTCCAGATCGCGGACGCCGTTGCGCGCGAGAAATCGATCGACCGCGGCATCGTCATCGCGGCGATGGAGGATGCCATCGCCAAGGCGGCGCGGGCTCGTTACGGCAGCGAGACTGACGTTCACGCCGAGATCGACCCCAAGAAGGGCGAGCTGCGGCTGTCGCGCCACATGCTGGTGGTCGAGAAGGTGGAAAACCATTCCAACCAGATCTCGCTGGTGGATGCACAGCGCGCCAATCCCGGCGCCCAGGTCGGCGACACCATCGCCGACACGCTGCCGCCGCTGGAATATGGCCGCATCGCCGCGCAATCGGCCAAGCAAGTGATCGTGCAGAAGGTGCGCGAGGCCGAGCGCGACCGGCAATATCAGGAATTCAAGGACCGCATCGGCGACATCGTGAACGGCGTCGTCAAGCGCGTCGAATATGGCAGCGTGATCGTCGATCTCGGCCGCGGCGAGGCGATCATCCGCCGCGACGAGATGCTGCCGCGCGAAGTCTTCCGCAACGGCGACCGTGTCCGCGCCTATATCTTCGACGTCCGCCGCGAGACGCGAGGTCCGCAGATCTTCCTCTCCCGCACGCATCCGCAGTTCATGGCGAAACTGTTCGCGCAGGAAGTGCCGGAGATCTATGACGGCATCGTCGAGATCAAGGCGGTGGCCCGCGATCCGGGCTCACGCGCGAAAATCGGCGTGATTTCCCGCGATTCCTCGGTGGATCCGGTCGGCGCCTGCGTCGGTATGCGCGGCTCGCGCGTGCAGGCGGTGGTGAACGAATTGCAGGGTGAGAAGATCGACATCATTCCCTGGTCGCCCGACATCGCGACCTTCGTGGTCAACGCGCTGGCGCCCGCGGAAGTCTCCAAGGTCGTCATCGACGAGGACCGCGAGCGGATCGAGGTCGTCGTGCCCGACACCAACAACCAGCTATCGCTGGCGATCGGCCGCCGCGGCCAGAACGTGCGTCTGGCCTCGCAGCTCACCGGCTGGGATATCGACATCCTGACCGAGCAGGAGGAATCGGAGCGCCGCCAGGCCGATTTCGAGAACTCCACCCGCGTCTTCATGGAATCGCTCAACGTCGACGAAGTGGTCGGCCAGCTGCTGGCGTCCGAAGGCTTCACCTCGGTCGAGGAGCTCGCCATGGTGGACCTCAAGGAGCTCGCCGGCATCGAGGGCTTCGACGAGGAGACCGCGCAGGAGCTGCAGAACCGCGCGCGCGAATATCTCGAGCAGCAGGAGGCCGAGATCGAGGCTCGGCGCAAGGAACTCGGCGTCGAGGATGCCCTCAAGGACGTGCCCGGCGTCACCTCCAAGATGCTGGTCAAATTCGGCGAGAACGACATCAAGACCGTCGACGACCTTGCCGGCTGCGCCACTGACGACCTGGTCGGCTGGACCGAGCGCAAGGAAGGTGGCGAATCCACCAAATATCCGGGTGCGCTCGACGGTATCGACATCAGCCGTGACGACGCCGAAGCGATGATCATGCAGGCCCGCGTCAAGGCCGGCTGGATCACCGAGGCCGATCTCGCCAAGCCCGAAGAGGCCGAGGCGACTGAAGATCAGCCGGCTTAAGGGCAAGGAGGATGTCGCCCGGATGCTCGCCAGCACTGACAGCGAACTCGACCATGGGCCGCGGACCGAAAGGTCCGCGACCATGCGGATGTGCGCGGTCAGCCGCGAGGTCCGGCCGATCGACGAGCTGATCCGCTTCGTCGTCTCGCCGCAAGGCGACATAGTTCCCGATCTCAAGCGCAAGCTGCCCGGACGCGGCATGTGGATCACCGCCTCGCGGCAGGTGGTTGCGGAAGCCGTGCGGCGTCACCAATTTAGGAAAGCCTTCAAGCGCCAGCTGCGCACCCCTCCGACGCTTCCCGACGATATCGAGGCGCTCCTGGTCCGGAGCGTGACGGAAGCCCTTGGGATCGCCGCCAAGGCCGGCCAGGTCGTGGCCGGCTTCGGCAAGGTCGAAAGCGCCCTTCGGGAAGGCACGGTCGAGGTCCTGATCCACGCCAGCGACGGGGCCGCGGACGGAATCCGCAAATTGGACATGCTGGCACGTCAAAATGCCGGGAATCGCGGCGCCAAGCCGCAGATTCCCGTCGTCACCGCACTGAAATCGATAGAATTGGATTTGGCACTGACCCGGTCAAATGTGATACATGCTGCCCTGCTCGCGGGCCCGGCGAGCAGGTCATTCCTGTCACGTAGCCAGATGCTGGTCCGATACCGGATGGCGGACGCTGACAAGACTGCCGAAAAGCCCGGCCAGGATTTCTGAGAGACACCGACGAACCGATTGGACGGTGCGGAAACGCACAACACTGATAATCAGGATTAGGACTGCTGAATGGTTGATACCAAGACCCCTGGCGACAAGAAGCTGAGCGTTCCGAGCAAGACGCTATCGCTCAAGCCGCGCGTCGAAACGGGCACTGTGCGCCAGAGCTTCAGCCATGGCCGCAGCAAGCAGGTCGTGGTCGAGAAGCGCGGCAAGCGCCGGATCGACGGCGCTCCTGAGCCGCAGGCTGTCGAGGTCGCGAAGCCGGCGCCGGCTGCGCCCGCTGCGGCGCCGCGTCCTGCCCCGAAGGCTGCCCCGCCCCGCAACGCCGGTTCCGGCGTGGTGCTGCGCACGCTGACCGAGGACGAACGCTCCGCCCGCGCCAGCGCGCTGGCCGATGCCAAGGTGCGCGAAGTCGAAGAGCGCCGCCAGGCCGAGGAAGAGGCTCAGCGCCGCGCTGTTCGTGAGGCCGCCGAACGCGCCGAGCGCGAGGCCGCCGAATCCCGCCGCAAGGCGGAGGAGGAGCGCCACCGTCACGAGGACGAGGCCAAACGCAAGGCCGAGACCGAGGCCAAGAAGCGCTTTGGCGAAGGCGAGCAGCCGCAATCTGCTCCGCGCCCCGCGGCGACCGCCCCGGCCGCTTCTGCGCCCCGACCCGGCGCGCCCACGGCGCGGCCCGGCACCACCACGACCACGGCACGCCCGGGAACGACGACCGCGCGCCCCGGAACGACCACGGCAAGGCCCGCCGGCGGACCGTTGGGTCGCGCGCCCGCGGTCGCGGCCGGCCCCGACGAGGACGATGGTCCGCGCCAGATCCGTCGCGGTCCCGGCGGCGCCGCGCGTCCTGCGGCAGCCCCCAAGACCACCCACAAGCCCGGCCCGCAGAAAGAGCGCGGCCGCCTGACGGTCGTCACGGCGCTCAATGCGGACGAAGTGCGCGAGCGCTCGATCGCCTCGTTCCGCCGGCGCACCCAGCGCCTGAAGGGTCACGCCTCGAACGAGCCCAAGGAAAAGCTCATCCGCGAGGTGGTCATTCCGGAAGCGATCACCATCCAGGAACTCGCCAACCGCATGTCCGAGCGCGCGGTCGACGTCATCCGCATGCTCATGAAGCAGGGCGCGATGCACAAGATCACCGACGTGATCGACGCCGACACCGCGCAGCTGATCGCCGAAGAGCTCGGCCACACCGTCAAGCGCGTCGCCGCCTCGGACGTCGAGGAAGGCCTGTTCGACCAGGTCGACGATTCCACCGACACCGAGACGCGTTCGCCCGTCGTGACCGTGATGGGCCACGTCGACCACGGCAAGACCTCGCTGCTCGACGCGCTGCGCCATGCCAACGTGGTCTCCGGCGAAGCCGGCGGCATCACCCAGCATATCGGCGCCTATCAGGTGCTCTCGCCTGAGAGCGGCAAGAAGATCACCTTCATCGACACGCCCGGCCACGCCGCATTCACCGCTATGCGCGCCCGCGGCGCCAAGGTCACCGACATCGTCGTGCTGGTGGTCGCGGCCGATGACGGCGTGATGCCGCAGACGATCGAAGCCATCAATCACGCCAAGGCGGCAGGCGTGCCGATCATCGTTGCCATCAACAAGATCGACAAGCCCGATGCCAAGCCCGAGCGCGTGCGCACGGAGCTGCTCCAGCACGAGGTTCAGGTCGAATCCTTCGGCGGCGAAGTCGTCGACGTCGAAGTGTCCGCCAAGAACAAGACCAATCTCGACAAGCTGCTCGAGATGATCGCGCTGCAGGCCGAAATCCTCGACCTGAAGACCAATTCGGAACGTCCGGCGGAAGGCACCGTGATCGAAGCCAAGCTCGATCGCGGCCGTGGTCCGGTCGCGACCGTGCTGGTCCAGCGCGGTACGCTCCGTGTCGGCGACATCATCGTCGCCGGTGCCGAGATGGGCCGCGTCCGTGCGCTGATCTCCGATCAGGGCGAGACCGTGCAGGAGGCCGGCCCCTCGGTGCCGGTCGAGGTGCTCGGCTTCAACGGTCCGCCGGAGGCCGGCGATCGCCTGGCCGTCGTCGAGAACGAAGCCCGCGCCCGCCAGATCACCAGCTACCGCGCGCACCAGAAGCGCGAGAACGCGGCTGCCTCGATCTCCGGCATGCGCGGCTCGCTCGAGCAGATGATGTCGCAATTGAAGACGGCGGGCCGCAAGGAATTCCCGCTGATCGTCAAGGCCGACGTGCAGGGCTCGCTGGAGGCGATCCTCGGCTCGCTGGAGAAGCTCGGCACCGACGAGGTCGCCGCCCGCATCCTGCATGCCGGCGTCGGCGGCATCTCGGAATCCGACGTGACGCTCGCGGAAGGCTTCAACGCCGCGATCATCGGCTTCTCGGTCCGTGCCAACAAGGAGGCCGCTGCGGCCGCCAAGCGCAACGGCATCGAGATCCGCTACTACAACATCATCTACGACCTCGTGGACGACGTGAAGAAGGCGATGAGCGGCCTGCTCGCGCCGACCTTGCGCGAAACCATGCTGGGCAATGCCGAGATCCTGGAGATCTTCAACATCTCCAAGGTCGGCAAGGTTGCCGGCTGCCGCGTCACCGACGGTACCGTGGAACGCGGCGCCAATGTGCGCCTGATCCGCGACAACGTCGTCGTGCACGAAGGCAAGCTGTCGACGCTCAAGCGCTTCAAGGACGAGGTGAAGGAAGTCCAGTCCGGTCAGGAATGCGGCATGGCCTTCGAGAACTATCACGACATGCGTGCCGGTGACGTGATCGAGTGTTACCGCGTGGAGACCATCCAGCGCTCCCTGTAAGTCCAAATCTTACCGAAGCGTTCGGATCATTTTGAACTGAAATTGCGGGAGTGCGATGGCCGGATTTTTTCCGGCCATCCACCCCTCTTCGTTTCAACAGGACAAACGACAATGCCCGTGTCCCAAACACGGGCACGACGAGGTGATTTTCGACGATGCCACGCCATCATCAGAAGAAGAGTTCCGCGCCCGGCGGAGGCTCGCAACGCCAGTTGCGCGTCGGCGAGCAGGTTCGCCATGCGATGGCCGAGATTCTGGCGCAAGGCAACGTGCATGATGCGGACCTCGAAGGTCACATCATCACCGTGCCGGAGGTGCGGATGTCGCCAGATCTGAAGCTCGCGACGATCTACGTGATGCCGCTCGGTGGCCGCGACACCGGGATCGTCATCGCTGCGCTCGAGCGCAACAAGAAGTTCCTGCGCGGCGAGGTCGCGCGGCGCGTTAACCTGAAATTTGCACCTGACATTCGTTTCCGCGTCGACGAACGATTCGACGAGGCGGAACGGATCGAGAAGCTTTTGCGAACACCTGCGGTGCAGAAGGACCTGGAACAGGATCCGGATTCGGATCGGGAAGAAGAACGATGACGATGGACCCGGCTCACGACACGATCGGCGGCGAACAGGCCGATCAGCGCGACGTGCAGAAAAATAATTTTGCGGATCTGGGCAACGAGTCCCAGCCGTACCAGGAGCCGCGCCGCGTCAACAACGATCCGCGCGCCAAGCAGCAGAAGGGCAACCAGATTCGCCGCGATCGGCGCGACGTCCACGGCTGGGTCGTGCTCGACAAGCCGATCGGCATGACCTCGACGCAGGCCGTCGCCGTGCTCAAGCGCCTGTTCAACGCCAAGCGCGCGGGACACGCCGGCACCCTCGATCCGCTCGCCTCGGGCGGCCTGCCGATCGCACTCGGCGAAGCCACCAAGACCGTTCCCTTCGTGATGGACGGCCGCAAGCGCTACCAGTTCACCGTGAGCTGGGGCGAGGAGCGCGACACCGACGATATCGAGGGCCGGGTCACCGCGACCTCCGACCAGCGCCCGACACGCGAGGCCATTCTGGCCCTGCTGCCCCGTTTTACCGGGGTGATCGAGCAGATTCCGCCGCGCTACTCCGCGATCAAGGTCCAGGGCGAGCGCGCCTATGATCTCGCCCGCGACGGCGAGGTCGTGGAGCTGGCCCCCCGCCCCGTCGAGATTCACCATTTAACCCTTGTAGATCAACCGGATAACGACCGGGCCGTATTCGAGGCCGAGTGCGGCAAGGGCACCTATGTCCGGGCGCTGGCCCGCGATATGGGCCGGATTCTCGGCACTTATGGCCATATCTGCGCGCTGCGGCGGACCCTGGTCGGCCCATTCGGCGAAAACGACATGATTCCGCTGGATCAGTTGGAGGCTTTATGCGATAGAGCCGCGTCCGGCGAGGGCAGCCTCGCCGACGCGCTCATGCCCGTTGAGACCGCGCTGGACGACATCCCGGCACTGGCCGTCACTCGGGCGGATGCGGCAAGGCTCCATCGGGGCCAGGCCGTTTTGTTGCGCGGACGGGATGCGCCCACTTGTAGCGGCACAGTCTATGTCACGGTGGCAGGCCGTCTTTTGGCGCTTGCTGAAGTTGGCAATGGCGAAATCATCCCCAAGCGTGTGTTCAACCTGACCGGCCTGACTGCCAGCCCCGGTCGCAACGAGAGAAATTGACGATGTCGATTGCCGCAGAACGCAAAGCGGAAGTCATCAAGACCAATGCCACCAAGGCCGGCGACACCGGCTCGCCCGAGGTTCAGGTCGCGATCCTGTCGGAACGCATCAACAACCTCACCAACCATTTCAAGACCCACGTGAAGGACAACCATTCGCGTCGCGGCCTCTTGAAGCTGGTCTCGACCCGCCGTTCGCTCCTCGACTATCTCAAGAAGAGGGACGAGGCGCGATACAAGGCGCTGCTCGAGAAGCACAATATTCGTCGCTAAGTGTTGCTGCGCGCGCCCAACGGCGCGCGTTTTCGCGCGTAGTTTCGAACGAAAGCGCTTATTTAAAGGTTTTTGATCGAGGCTGCGTACGCGTCGGATGCGGGCGGTGACGATTCGCATCCGGGCATGATGGGCGAAGACCGCGATTCGGTGTTCGCATTCGTGCCGACTGAAAGTCCAGCAGCAATCCGGCGGCTGGGCACAACGGGCAAGGCGCCCGTATGACCCGAAAGGATGGACGCCATCCGACATCCAAAAACCATGGCAGGATCGCAGGACGCTGATCATCCGCTCCGATCAGCGTCCCGCAATCTTGCGCATGGTTTTTGTTTTTCGAGCGCCGTCCCTCTTTCGAGAACCCATGAAAGAAGACCTCCATGTTCAATAAGCATTCCGTCGAGATCGACTGGGGTGGACGCCCGCTCAAGCTGGAAACCGGCAAGATCGCCCGCCAGGCCGACGGCGCCGTCGTCGCCACCTATGGCGAGACCGTGGTGCTCGCCACCGTCGTCGCGGCGAAGGCGCCGCGCGAAGGCGTCGACTTCCTGCCGCTGACCGTCGACTACCAGGAAAAGACCTACGCGGCGGGCCGCATTCCCGGCGGCTATTTCAAGCGCGAGGGACGTCCGACCGAGAAGGAGACGCTGGTCTCCCGCCTGATCGACCGTCCGATCCGTCCGCTGTTCGTCGACGGCTGGCGCAACGAGACCCAGGTGATCGCCACCGTGCTGTCGCACGACATGGAGAACGATCCCGATATCGTCGCGCTGGTGGCCTCGTCGGCTGCGCTGACCCTGTCGGGCGCTCCGTTCAAGGGCCCGATCGGCGCCGCCCGCGTCGGCTTCGCCAACGACGAGTTCATCCTCAACCCGACGCTCGACGAGATGGTCGACACCCAGCTCGACCTCGTCGTCGCCGGCACCGCCGACGCCGTGCTGATGGTGGAATCGGAAGCCAAGGAACTGAACGAAGACATCATGCTCGGCGCCGTGATGTTCGGTCACCGCCACTTCCAGCCGGTCATCAACGCGATCATCGAGCTCGCCGAGAAGGCCGCCAAGGAGCCGCGCGAAGTCACCGCGATCGACAATTCCGCGCTCGAGAAGGAAATGCTCGGCATCGTCGAGCAGGAACTGCGCGCCGCCTACGCCATTCCGGTCAAGCAGGACCGCTACGCCGCGGTCGGCAAGGTCAAGGAAAAGGTGATCGCCCACTACTTCCCCGAAGGGCAGGAGCCGAAATACGACAAGCTGCGCGTCGCCGGCGTGTTCAAGGAGCTCGAAGCCAAGATCGTTCGCTGGAACATCCTCGACACCGGCAAGCGCATCGACGGCCGCGACAGCAAGACCGTGCGCAACATCGTCGCCGAAGTCGGCGTGCTGCCCCGCGCCCACGGCTCGGCGCTGTTCACCCGCGGCGAGACCCAGGCGATGGTCGTGACCACGCTCGGCACCGGCGAGGACGAGCAGTACATCGACGCGCTGTCGGGGACGTACAAGGAAACGTTCCTGCTGCACTACAACTTCCCGCCCTACTCGGTCGGTGAGACCGGCCGCCTCGGCGGCACCAAGCGCCGCGAGATCGGCCATGGCAAGCTTGCCTGGCGCGCGATCCACCCGGTGCTGCCGCCGCACCACGAATTCCCCTACACCACGCGCGTGGTGTCGGAGATCACCGAGTCGAACGGCTCGTCCTCGATGGCTTCGGTCTGCGGCGCCTCGCTGGCGCTGATGGATGCCGGCGTGCCGTTGAAGCGGCCGACCGCGGGCATCGCGATGGGCCTGATCCTCGAAGACAAGCGCTTTGCGGTTCTCTCGGATATCCTCGGCGACGAGGACCATCTCGGCGACATGGACTTCAAGGTGGCCGGCACTGAAGCGGGCATCACCTCGCTCCAGATGGACATCAAGATCGAGGGCATCACCGAAGAGATCATGCGCGTTGCCCTTGGCCAGGCCAAGGAAGGCCGCATCCACATCCTCGGCGAGATGGCCAAGGCCCTCACCGCTGCGCGCGCCGAGCTCGGCGAATACGCGCCGCGCATCGAGACCTTCAAGATCGCCACCGACAAGATCCGCGAAGTGATCGGCACCGGCGGCAAGGTGATCCGCGAGATCGTCGAGAAGACCGGCGCCAAGGTCAACATCGAGGACGACGGCACCGTGAAGGTCGCCTCCAGCGACGGCGAGGCGATGAAGGCCGCGATCAAGTGGATCAAGTCGATCGCGTCCGATCCGGAAGTCGGCCAGATCTACGACGGCACCGTCGTCAAGGTCATGGAGTTCGGCGCCTTCGTGAACTTCTTCGGCTCCAAGGACGGTCTCGTCCACATCAGCCAGCTCGCTTCGGCGCGCGTGCAGAAGACCTCCGACGTCGTCAAGGAAGGCGACAAGGTCAAGGTCAAGCTGCTGGGCTTCGACGACCGCGGCAAGACCCGCCTGTCGATGAAGGTGGTCGATCAGACCACCGGCGAAGACCTCGAAGGCAAGGACAAGGGCGGCGAGGGCGAGAAGGCCCCGCGCGAAGCGGCCGGCGAGTAATCGCTCCGCACGTCAGAAACACCGAGGGGCGGCCGAAAGGCCGCCCTTTTTGTTGGCCGCTTGCCGCCTGCATCGTCGGATTGGGCCTGCGCGATTCCGCCGCAGCGTCAGAGTGACTGCGATCGAAACCCGCGATGGTTGCAGCCGCGTAGCTATCGTGCCGCCGTGCGCTTCATCAGCGGATCGTCCCCAGACAGGAGAACCACATGTCATCCATATCCCGGCGCCGTCTCATGTTCGCTGCAACCGGCCTCGTCGCGGCTGCCGCTGCCCCGCGCATGGCGTTTGCGCAGGCCGCCGCGGCGCCCGCAGGTCCCTTCAAGCTCGATCCTCTGGCCTATCCGGCAAATGCGCTGGAACCGCATATCGATGCCAAGACGATGGAGATCCATCACGACCGCCACCACCAGGCGTTCATCACCAACCTGAACAATTTTGCCAAGGACAATCCGCAGATCGCGGGAAAACCGGTCGGCGAGGTTCTGGGCAATCTCGGAGCCGTGCCGGACACGATCCGCGCCGGCGTCCGCAACAACATGGGCGGCCACGCCAACCACACGATGTTCTGGCAGATCATGGGACCGAACGGCGGCAAGCCGGAAGGTGCCCTGCTCGCCGCGATCGACAGCGATCTCGGTGGCATGGAAAAATTGCAGACCGACTTCAACACGGCCGGTGGGCGCGTGTTCGGCTCGGGCTGGGTGTTCGTGACTGTCAGCAAGGATGGCAAGCTTGCGATCGAGACGCGGCCCAACCAGGACAACCCGATGATGGACGGCAAGCGAGCGCTGCTCGGGAACGACGTCTGGGAGCACGCCTATTACCTGAACTACCAGAACCGCCGCGCCGATTATCTCAAGGCGTGGTGGAACACGGTGAACTGGAAGGTGGTGGCCGAGCGCTACACCGCCGCGAAGGCCGGTACACTCGACGTGTGAAGACAAACAGCGACCACAAAAAGGGCGGCCTCTCGGCCGCCCTTTTATCTATCGCCTGCTGATCGGGATCACGCCGCGATGTCGTACCGGTCGAGGTTCATCACCTTGGTCCAGGCCTTGGCGAAATCCTTGACGAACTTCTCCCTGGAATCCGAGGTGGCATAGACTTCGGCGAAGGCGCGGAGCTGCGAGTGCGCGCCGAAGATCAGGTCGGAGCGCGTGCCGGTCCACTTCACCGCATTGGTCTTGCGGTCGCGGGCCTCATAGGTGCCGTCGGCCGCCGGCGTCCACTGCGTGCTCATCGCGAGCAGGTTGACGAAGTAGTCGTTGCTCAGCGTGCCCGCCTTCGACGTGAAGACGCCGTGCTTCGACCCGTTCGCGTTCGCACCGAGCACGCGCAGACCGCCGACCAGCACCGTCATCTCCGGACCGGTCAGCCTCAGAAGCTGCGCACGATCGACCAGCGCCTCTTCCTGCTGCAGGAACTGATGCCGCTTGCCGATGTAGTTGCGGAAACCATCGGCACGCGGCTCGAGCGGCGCGAAGGATGCCGCGTCGGTCTGCTCCTGGGAGGCATCCATGCGGCCCGGCGTGAAGGCCACCTTGACGTCGACGCCGCCGTCCTTCGCGGCCTTCTCGACCGCGGCAGACCCGCCGAGGACGATGAGGTCGGCGAGCGAGACTTTCTTGGCGCCTGACGACGCGTTGAAGTCCTTCTGGATCGCTTCGAGCTTGCCGAGGACCTTGGAGAGCTGAGCCGGCTGGTTCACCTCCCAATCCTTCTGCGGGGCAAGACGGATGCGCGCGCCGTTGGCGCCACCGCGCTTGTCCGAGCCGCGGAACGTCGAGGCCGACGCCCAGGCGGTCGAGACCAGCTCGGACACCGACAGACCCGAAGCCAGGATCTTGGTCTTCAGCGCGGCGATGTCCTGATCGCTGACCAGCTCGTGATTCACGGCCGGAATCGGATCCTGCCAGATCAGCGTCTCCTTCGGCACCAGCGGGCCGAGATAGCGCTGGATCGGACCCATGTCGCGATGGGTGAGCTTGAACCAGGCGCGGGCGAAGGCGTCCGCGAACTGGGCCGGGTTCTCCAGGAAGCGACGCGAGATCTTCTCATAGGCGGGATCGAAGCGCAGCGAGAGATCGGTCGTCAGCATCGTCGGCCGGTGCTTCTTCGACTTGTCGAAGGCATCGGGGATGATCGCGTCGGCGCCCTTGGCCGTCCACTGGTTCGCACCGCCCGGGCTCTTCGTCAGCTCCCATTCGTAGTTGAACAGGTTCTCGAAGAAGTTGTTGCTCCACTTGGTCGGCGTCGCCGTCCACGTCACTTCGAGACCGCTGGTGATGGAATCACCGGCGAGGCCCGAGGCGTGCTTGCTCTTCCAGCCGAGGCCCTGATCTTCCAGCGCGCCGGCTTCCGGCTCCGGGCCGACCAACGAGGGATCACCGGCGCCATGGGTCTTGCCGAACGAGTGGCCGCCCGCGATCAACGCGACGGTCTCTTCGTCGTTCATCGCCATGCGGGCGAACGTCTCGCGGATGTCCTTCGCCGCTGCGACCGGATCCGGCTTGCCGTTCGGACCTTCCGGATTGACGTAGATGAGGCCCATCTGCACGGCGCCGAGCGGCTCGGCGAGCTGGCGCTCACCGCTGTAGCGCTCATCGCCCAGCCAGGTGCCTTCCGGGCCCCAATAGAGCTCTTCCGGCTCCCAGACGTCGGCGCGGCCACCCGCAAAGCCGAAGGTCTTGAAGCCCATCGATTCCAGCGCGACGTTGCCGGCGAGCACCATCAAATCGGCCCAGGACAGCTTGCGGCCATATTTCTGCTTGATCGGCCAGAGCAGACGGCGCGCCTTGTCGAGGTTGGCGTTGTCAGGCCAGCTGTTGAGCGGAGCAAACCGCTGCTGACCGGCGCCGGCGCCGCCGCGGCCGTCGGTGGTGCGATAGGTGCCCGCGCTGTGCCAGGCCATGCGGATCATCAGGCCGCCGTAATGGCCGAAATCAGCCGGCCACCATTCCTGCGAATCCGTCATCAGCGCGGTCAGGTCCTTGATGACCGCGTTCAGGTCGAGCGACTTGAACTCCTTGGCGTAGTCGAACTCCTTGCCCATGGGATCGGACAGGTCGGAATTCTTGTGCAGCATCTCGATGCTGAGCTGGGTTGGCCACCAGTCGCGGTTCACCCGCGTGGGTTTTCCGCCCGTAAACGGGCACTTCGAAGTGTCATCCATGATTACCTCCTCTGGTGGCGTCCGACGGCGCCTTTGACCAGGTAGAACCACTCTAAGCAACGCCACCTATCAGGTGAAGTTGACTTTAATGATCGCTGCGATAGGATTTTCTGATGATAAACCTGACGCTGCGCCAGCTCCGCTATTTCGACGCGCTGGCTCGTCACGGCCATTTCGGCCGGGCGGCCGAGTCCTGTTCGATCTCGCAGCCGGCCTTGTCGATGCAGATCAAGGAGTTGGAGGAAACCCTCGGCGGCCTGCTGCTGGAGCGCAGCGCGCGGCAGGTTGCGCTGACCCGGTTCGGTGAGGAACTCGCACAACGCGTCCGCGACATCTTGCGCTCGGTCGATGAGCTCGGCGATTTCGCCCGGGCGTCACAAGACCGCTTCGCCGGCCGCCTGCGCATCGGCATGATCCCGACGATTGCGCCCTACCTCCTGCCCAAGATCACCAAGAACCTCACGCGCATGCATCCGGAGCTCGACATCCGCGTGCGTGAGACCATGACCCCCCGCCTGATCCAGGAACTCGTCGAGGGCCGGCTCGACACCGCCATCGTGGCGCTGCCGGTGTCCGAGCCCTCGCTCACCGAGGTCGCACTGTTCGAGGAAAAGTTCTTGCTGGTGCGGCCAGGCTCGGACGAAGGCACCCCCGTGCCGTCGCGCGAGATGATGCGCGAGATGCGGCTGTTGCTACTCGAAGAGGGGCACTGCTTCCGCGACCAGGCGCTCTCTTTTTGCAACATGCAAGCGGCGCCGCCGCGCGAGATGCTGGACGCCAATTCGCTCTCGACGCTGGTCCAGATGGTCAGCGCCGGCATCGGCGTCACGCTGATCCCGGAGATGGCGGTGCCGGTGGAGACGCGATCGGCGTCGGTCTCGCTGGCGCGCTTTCGCGACCCCGAGCCCTCCCGCACCATCGGCATGGTCTGGCGCAAGACCAGCCCGCTGGCGCGGCAGCTGCTGCAAATCTCCGAGGTGGTGTGCCTGTCGGCCGGCAAGGCGCGACCGCGTCAGGCCGCGCGCAACCAACGGGCTTGAGGCCTCATGTCACGTCCCACCATCCGCCCCGCCCGCGCGGACGAATATGACGAGGTCGGCCGCGTCTGGATGGAAAGCTGGGTCTCGACAGGACTTGCCGAGGCGAGCGACTTCCTGCTGGCCAATCTGCGTGCGCGCATCCGGCGCGAGATCGAGAACGGCTGGAGCCTGTTCGTCGCCGACGACAGCGGCGCGATCGCTGCCATGCTGGCGCTGCATCTGCCAAAGCTCTATCTCGACATGCTTTTCGTGGCGCCCCCCTATCAGGGGCGATCGCTCGGACGGAAGCTGCTCGCCTTCACGCGCACGCAAATGCCGGATGAGATGTACCTGCGCTGCGTGCGCGAGAACGAAAAGGCATGGCGCTGGTACGAGCGCGAGGGATTTGTGTTCGAGAAGGAAGAGGTCGAGCCGTCGAACGGCTTCGTGATGAAGTATTACCGGTGGCACCGTCAGCAGTCGGCCGAATAGGCAACGACTGCTTGATGCAGCTTGCGGTTGTCACGATCCCAATCTAGCGTGGCGTGCCCGATATTCTTCCGCTGCTGATGCCCTGGAATCCATGATTCGATTTGCTGCTTCCGCGATCGTTCTGCTGTCCTCCCTCGCTCTGGCAGCAGCTCAAACTCCTCCTGCAGCCACCGCGCCACCCACGCCTCCCGCAAAGCCGGCCGTCAAGAAGGCGGCGACGAAGCCGAAGGCTGCGGCAGTCAAACCGGCCGAGCCGATGAACAGCGGTCCGTGCCGTCTCGGCGTGATCTCGGTGATCGGAGAGCATTATTCCGTACAGAAGTTCGGCGTGACGATCTTCGAGGCCGAAGCGAACGAGGTCCCGATAGACTGGGGCCTCGATGATCTCGTCTTCGCGCGCGTGCGTGCGGCAACGAACAACGATTCCTCGGTGCGCAGGATCGCTTATCCCAAGGGCGCCTTCGAGCCCTTCTATCATGCGAAGGCGATCTTCATCCCGGACCCCAAAGAGAGTCTGCCGGTGATCGTAAAGGGCTTCACCGCGAATACGAATTGCGATCGCTATCTCGTCGCAACCACATACAAGACGAAGCTGCCGAACTCGAACATGACGCTGAACGGCATCGGCACCTACAATCAGGGGCTCGGCAACATCATTCGGCACTCGCACCTATTCGCCAATGTTGCGATCACGCTGATTGACGGCCGCAGCTACGAACAGATCAAGCGCCCCCTTACGGATATCGGCGCGAACCTCGCCGCAAATATGCGTCTGTTCGAAGACCCGATCACCAAGCTCGACAACTCGCTGTTCCCCGATCCGCCCGAGACAGCTTCGACCAACGCGGCGCTGCGCGAGAGAACGCGCGCGCTCGTCGCAGAAAGGCTCGACCGGAACCTCCCCGGCTATTTGAAGGAAGAGTGAGCGCCTTTGCCGACGCGACACGCCAAAGGATCAAGTTTGGCTGCGCCTGCGAACACAGCCGCATTCAGCATCATGACCCGGCTGCTCGTCATCACGATCATCCTGTGGTGCTTTTCAACTCAGGCGCAGGCACAAACCCAATCGGAGACGGCACGACCAACCGTCAAACAAGCCAATGGCAAGATAACCACGCGGCGTGAAGCAACGGGCAAGCCCGCTCCCATGACCGGCGGCTCGTGCGACTTCGGTATCGTCGTCACCGCCGGCGATGAGTTCACCGTGCTGACGACCGGCCTCACCGTATTCCAGAACAAGACGATGGTGATCCCGATCCCAGGCTGGGGGCTCAACGATCTGATCTTCGCGCGGACTCGCGCCGCGATCCCTGCCGGCGTGTCCGTTCTGCGAATCCCCTACAACCCAGCGAAATTTCCTCCCCGCGATGAGTCCAAGGACACATTGAAGGACCGGCTGTTCCGCGATCTCAACGCGGAGCTGGCCGGATACATGCGCGAGGTCGCGAAAGGAACGAATTGCCGGCATTACATCCAGATCCTCAATTCGATCAGCCCTATCGGGTCATCGAGCTATACGGTCCGCGGTTTCGGCATTCTCAACCAGGATGTCGTGCTAGGGCGTCGCATCTATCTTTATGCCCTGGCGTTTATCCGCATCTTTGACGGGCGCGACTTCTCCGTTGTCAGACAGAGCTCTGCGCTGATCAACGTGCATCATTCCCTGATGGTGCAGAGGCTTCTAGGCAGGCAAATCGGCGGTCCCTATCGCGAATTACCCGCAGAATCGTTTCCAACGCGCCCTGAAGATGCCGCCGACAATCCCGCACTGCGCGACGGTGTGCGCGCCATGCTGACCGAAAGCCTCGACAAGACGCTGCCGCTTTTGCTCGGGGTTCGACCAGCCGTGCGTCAAAGCGACGCCAAAGAGCGTTGACCCACATGTCGTTCACGCCGCTTGACTTCTGCCTAGGCGTAGTGCGTTGCGGAGACGCGACAAACGCGGCATGAATTGCGCGCTGTTGGCCTTCCGCCGACGAAAGGTCCCGCCATGATCAAGCTCTACTGGTCGCCTCGCTCGCGTTCGTTCTCGGCGCTCTGGCTGATGGAGGAGAGCGGCCTTCCCTATGAGCGTGTGCTGACCGACATCTCGACCGGCGCGCAAAAAGCGCCGGACTTTCTCAAGGTCAACCCGATGGGCAAAGTGCCGGCGCTCAGCGACGGCGACGCCGCGCTCGGCGAAGCCGCTGCGATCTGCGCCTATATCGCCGACCGTTATCCGGAGACGAGGCTCGCGCCTGATTTCGTCGATCCGCTCCGCGCCCGCTATCTGCAATGGTTGTTCTTCTCGCCGAGCTGCATTGAGCCCGCGATCATCCAAATCTTCACTAAAATTGAGGTGCCGAGTTCGACGGCGGCTTGGGGCAGCGCGACGCAGGTCTTCGACGTGCTGGAGGCGGCACTCGCCAAAGGGCCGTGGATTCTCGGCGAGAAATTTTCCGCCGCCGACATCACGATCGGCTCGGGCCTGAACTTCGCGGTGCGCCTGTTCAAGATGGTGCCGTCGCGCCCGGCCTTCGATGCCTATATCGCTCGCTGCATGGCGCGGCCGGCATTCCAGCGCGCGGAAAAGATCGCGGCGGGCTAGTCCGATGCCTTGAGGTCGTCCGGCCTCGGCATCAGGATGACGTTGTAGCCGGAATCGACGTAATGGATCTCGCCGGTGACGCCGCCGGAAAGGTCCGACAGCAGATACAGCGCCGAGCCGCCGAGCTCGTCCAGCGTGACGCCGCGGCGCAGCGGCGCGTGCTTCTGCATGAAGGCGAACATCGCGCGCGCCTCGCCGATGCCGGAGCCGGCGAGCGTACGGATGGGCCCGGCGGAGATCGCGTTGACGCGGATGCCACGCGGACCGAAATCGGAGGCGAGATAGCGCACCGAAGCTTCCAGCGCCGCCTTGGCCACGCCCATCACGTTGTAGTTCGGCATCGCGCGCTCCGAGGCCCCGAAGGTCAGCGTGATCATGCTGCCGCCCTCCGTCATCAGCTCGGCCGCGCGTTTTGCGACCTCCGTGAACGAGAAGCAGGAGATCACCATGGTGCGCGAAAAATTCTCGCGGCTGGTGTCGGCGTAGCGGCCCTTCAGCTCGTTCTTGTCGGCGAAGCCGATCGCATGGATCACGAAGTCGAGCTTGCCCCATGTCTCGCGGAGCGCCGCGAAGGTCGCATCGACGCTGGCGATGTCCTCGACGTCGCACGGCAGCACCAGATCGACGCCGAGCTGCTCCGCCAGTGGCTTGACGCGTTTGCCCAGGGCCTCGCCCTGGAAGGTGACGGCAAGCTCGGCGCCGTGGGCATGCAGCGTCTTCGCCATGCCCCAGGCGATCGAATGATCATTGGCGATGCCCATGATCAGACCGCGCTTGCCTTTCATCAAACCTTCCATCTCGCGATCACCTTCCGCTTTCGTGCTGGACGTCCACGCCCTTCAGAGTCCGAGCCAAGACGTGGATGGCCGGGACTAGCCCGGCCATGACGAGAAAATCAACGATGCGACGGCAGCGGCCTCACACATCCAGCCGGCTGAACACCAGCGTGGCGTTGGTGCCGCCGAAGCCGAAAGAGTTCGACAGCACGGTGCCGATCTTGACGTTGTCGATGCGCTTGCGCACGATCGGCATGTCGGCGAACACGGGATCGAGCTCCTGGATGTGCGCGCTCTCGCAGATGAAGCCATTGTTCATCATCAGCAGCGAATAGATCGCTTCCTGCACGCCGGTCGCGCCCAGCGAGTGTCCGGTCAGGGCCTTGGTCGCCGAGATCGGCGGGCACTTCTCGCCGACGCCGAACACTCTTCGGATCGCCTCGATCTCCGGCGGATCGCCGGCGGGCGTCGAGGTCGCGTGCGGATTGATGTAATCGACCCTGGTCTTCACCGTCGACATCGCCATGCGCATGCAGCGCTCGGCGCCCTCACCCGACGGCGCGACCATGTCGTGACCGTCCGAGGTCGCGCCATAGCCGACGATCTCGCCATAGATGCGCGCGCCGCGCGCCTTGGCATGCTCGAGCTCTTCCAGCACCAGCACGCCGGCGCCGCCGGCGATGACGAAGCCGTCGCGATTGACGTCGTAGGGCCGCGAGGCCGTGGCGGGCGTGTCGTTGTATTTCGAGGACATCGCGCCCATGGCGTCGAACAGCACCGAGAGCGACCAGTCCAGCTCCTCGCAGCCGCCGGCGAAGATGATGTCCTGCTTGCCGATCTGGATCGTCTCGTAGGCGTTGCCGACGCAATGGTTCGACGTCGCGCAGGCCGACGAGATCGAATAGTTCACGCCCTTGATCTTGAACCAGGTCGCAAGCGTTGCGGAGGCCGTCGAGGACATCGCTTTCGGCACTGCAAACGGGCCGACGCGCTTCGGTCCCTTGGTGCGGGTGATGTCGGCGGATTCGACGATGGTGCGCGCCGAGGGGCCGCCGGAGCCCATGATGATGCCGGTGCGGATATCGGACACTTCATCAGGCGAGAGGCCGGAATCCTGGATCGCCTGCTCCATCGCAACGTGATTCCACGCGGCGCCCTGGCCGAGGAAACGCATCGCGCGGCGGTCGACCACCGTCGAAGGATCGAGCGTCGGTTCACCCGCGACCTGCGAACGGAAGCCGAGCTCGGCATATTTCTCAGCCCGCGAAATGCCCGACTTCGCCTCGTGAAGGCTCGCAAGCACCTCCTGGGTGTTGTTTCCGATCGATGAGACGATGCCCATCCCGGTGACCACAACCCGCCTCATGACAGCCTCGCCTCAATCGTTGTCTTCTTGGTGATGCGCTCAGCTCAGGCTCGTGCCCTGCTTGAACAGGCCGACCTTCAGATCCTTCGCGCGATAAATAATCTGGTCATCGACCGAAAGCCACCCGTCGGCGATGCCGAGCACCAGCTTTGAACGCATCACGCGTTTGATATCGATGTTGTACACAACCTTGCGGGCCTCGGGCAGCACCTGGCCGCCGAACTTCAGCTCGCTGAGGCCGAGCGCGCGGCCGCGACCTTCGCCCCCGACCCAGCCCAGATAAAACCCGACCATCTGCCATAGGGCATCGAGGCCGAGGCAGCCGGGCATGACGGGATCGTTCTTGAAGTGGCAACCGAAGAACCAGAGGTCGGGCTTCACGTCGAGCTCGGCGCGCACGAGCCCTTTGCCGAACTCTCCGCCTTTGTCGTTAATTTCCGTGATGCGGTCGAACATCAGCATGGGCGGCAGCGGCAGCTGGGCATTGCCCGGACCGAACATCTCGCCACGGGCACATGCCAGCAGATCTTCGTATTCGTAACCGTTGCGCCTGTTCAGCATGCACGAGCCTCCGTTCAAATCCCGATTGAGCGACGTTTTTTGGCGAAAATGGGTCCCGTCTCAATCGGAAAGCAACGCCAACCGCCACCGCCGAGTGCTGCTCCCGCAAGCCCCGAATGGACTGCGGGCAGGCCCTCGATGGCCCGCGGCTGCGCAGAAATCGGCTATGCGGAACCGCGCGCTCTCTAACACAGGCCATTTCGGGTGGCAAAGCGCATCCATGAAGGTAAAATGACGGCTTCCTCGCCCGGTTCCAAGTCTGATTAGAACCTCTCTAGTTGCGAGAAACTTGCATCTGCATCTTTCTGTTCTTATATTGCAAAGAGATATTGTTCACGCGTGCCCGAAATCTGGAAATGAGCGAGAATACAGCGCCCCATCACGACGACGACGTCCACGCCGCGGCCCTCCTGTCCGGCCGCCAGCCGGCGCTGACCGGCTGCCCCTGGCACGACGTCAACGAAATGCTCCAGTCCGCGGGGCTCCGGCCGACGCGCCAGCGCATGGCGCTTGGCTGGCTCCTGTTCGGCAAGGGTGCACGCCACCTCACGGCCGAAATGCTCTACGAGGAAGCCACGCTGGCCAAGGTTCCGGTATCGCTGGCGACCGTCTACAACACGCTGAACCAGCTTACCGATGCCGGCCTGCTCCGCCAGGTCAGCGTCGACGGCACCAAGACCTATTTCGACACCAACGTCACGACCCACCACCACTATTACCTCGAGAACAGCCACGAGCTGGTCGACATCGAGGATCCGCATCTGGCGCTGTCCAAGATGCCCGAGGTGCCCGAGGGTTATGAGATCTCCCGCATCGACATGGTCGTGCGCCTGCGCAAGAAGCGCTGAGATCGTCCTACATCGCTGAATTTGCCGTCATGGCCGGGCGTGTCCCGGCCATTGTCGTTTGCACCGTCATTCCGGGATGGCGCGCCAGCACCAGACCCGGAATCTCGAGATCCCGGGCTCGATGCTGTGCATCGCCCCGGGATGACGCCTGCGGCGTCAATTCACCTTCTCGTCCGAATAGACGCCCCAGAGGCGCTCCTGCTGGATCCAGCCTTCAAAGCCGTTGCCGGTGACGTAGCACCAGCTTGCAGTGCACTTCTTCACCTGCGTGACGACACCGGCCTGGAGCTTGGCCGCAACCGCGCTGTCGGGATCGGCACGGTCATAGATCGGCGCGAGGTCGTCCTTGTGCTTCATGGTGACGACCGCGGTGCGGCGGCCTGACAGCAACGAGTGATAGACCCAACCCTCGGCGCCTTCGGAATCGCGCACCCGGCGCCAATTCTCGAATTCGGCGGTGATTTCGACCGGCAGGCCGGCGCGGGTATAGACCCAGGCCACGTCGTTGTCCTTGGTCGGGCCGGCGCGAACGTTGACGTGATCCGACTTGAGACTGACATAGCGCGGCACCGGCAACCCGCTGGCGCTCTGGGTCGTGTTGTCCTTCGCCGAATGCGAGGGGCTGACCGAGGCGCTCAACCAGGTGCAAACGAGCGCCATCACCGAACAAAAACGCCCCAACGCCATCAACCCGTCTCCTGTCGAAGACCCCGCGCAAGCCGGGTCCTCACCCCAAATCCAAAACCCTGCCGCGTCCCCCTGTCCCGCCCCACGCGGGTGTTCCACCAAGCTGACCCGTGGTTCTTGTCTTGGCCCGGCCTTCTGCTAGAGAGGACGGACGCTTGAACAACCAATTTGCCCCGATTTTCCGGCCGGAAATATCGGGAGAGCTTGAAGGAAACGCCGGGGACGGACACGGCAAGGGCAGTGTCGAACAACCGGGTTAATGAGGCCTCAACGGCCCGCCTTTGGCGACAAAGGCGGCTCGCAACGCCTCATGAGAGCAGGACATGTCGGTGAAGAAAAAGCCCCTCGTCGTGGTGACGCGCAAGCTGCCGGATTCGATCGAGACGCGGATGCGCGAGCTGTTCGACGCGCGGATCAATCTCGACGACACCCCGATGTCGGCCGAGCAGATCGCCGAGGCCGCGCGCACTGCCGACGTGCTGGTTCCGACCGTGACGGACCACATCAGCGCCGCGGTCGTGAACCAGCCCGACTGCAAGCTCCGCCTGATCGCCAATTTCGGCAACGGCGTCGACAATATCGACGTCGAGGCCGCGCATGCCCGCGGCATCACCGTCACCAACACGCCAAAAGTTCTAACCGAAGACACCGCCGACATGACCATGGCGCTGATCCTCGCGGTCCCGCGCCGGATGATCGAAGGCGCCTCGATCCTGACTGAGGGGAAACCCTGGGCGGGCTGGTCGCCGACCTGGATGCTCGGCCACCGCATCGGCGGCAAACGGCTCGGCATCATCGGCATGGGCCGCATCGGCCAGGCGGTGGCGCGCCGCGCCCGCGCCTTCGGCCTGCAGATCCACTATCACAACCGCCGCCCGGTCGCCCCTGTCATCGCCGAAGAGCTGGGCGCGACGTATTGGGAAAGCCTCGACCAGATGCTGGCGCGGATGGACATCATCTCGGTGAACTGTCCGCACACGCCGGCGACCTATCATCTGCTTTCGGCGCGGCGGCTGAGGCTGATCCGCAAGGACGCCTACATCGTCAACACCGCGCGCGGCGGGGTCACCGACGAGGACACGCTGATCAAGCTGATCGAAGGCGGCGAGATCGGCGGCGCCGGGCTCGACGTCTACGAGCATGAGCCCGCGGTCAACCCGAAGCTGGTGCGGCTCGCCAAGGCCGGCAAGGTCACGCTGCTGCCGCATATGGGCTCTGCCACCATCGAAGGCCGCGTCGAGATGGGCGAGAAGGTGATCATCAACATCCGCACCTTCCTCGACGCGCACAAGCCGCCGGATCGCGTGCTGCCGAGCATGCTCTAGGGTCTATCCGTGCCGCGCTTGCGCCAACCTGCGACGAAATCGATGAAGGCGCGCAGCGCCGGCGGCGTCTGCCGACGGCTTGGATAGTACAGGAACGGTCCGGGAAATGGCTCGCACCAATCCTTCATCAGGCTGACCAGCGCGCCGGATTCGAGAGCGTCGCCGACATAGCCATCGAGCGTTGCCCAGATGCCGGCGCCGTCGAGCGCGGCCCGCATGGCAAGACTCATATTGGTGGAGATCAGCTTGGCCGGAGGATCGACCTTCACGACCTGGCCGTTCTTCTCGAACTCGAGATCGTGCATGACGCCGCTCGAGTAGCGGGCGCGGATGCAATCATGGTCGAGCAGATCCTTCGGATGCTCCGGCCTACCGCGGCGCGCGATGTAATCGGGCGATGCGACGACGACATAGCGCTGCGGGCCGCTCAGGGGGATGGCGACCATGTCCTGCGCGAGATGCTCGCCGTAGCGTACGCCGGCATCGTAGCCCCCGCTCACGATGTCGACGAAGCCGCTTTCGGAGACGATGTCGAGATCGACCTGCGGATGCTCGCGAAGGAACGGCCCGACCATCGGCGCAAGAACCAGGTCGACCGCCGGCGGCGGCGCGTTGATGCGCAGGCGGCCCGAGGCGACCTCGCGCAGGCCGCGCACCTGATCCAGGGCGTCGCCGACATCCCGCAGCGCCGGCGCCACCCGCGACAACAGCAATTCGCCCGCCTCGGTGAGGGCGACGCTGCGGGTGGTGCGGTTCATCAGACGGACGCCGAGACGCTCCTCGAGGTCCCGCAGGCGCTGGCTCAGGCTGGACACCGACACGCGAATATCCTGCGCCGCACGCCGGAAATTGCGGGTGCGGGCAACCGCCACGAAAAGATCGAGATCGCGCAGGTCGGGCTCGGCCATTGTTCGAAATAATGAACAAGTCGTTCTGGATTGTCCAGCTTATCGGCGCAATCGAGCAGGCGCATATCAGCCCTCGTCACGCGGCGCCATCCGCCGCCTTTTTGAGGAGAGCCTCCATGGAACAGCGCAAACTCGGTTCAACCGGCCCCACCGTCTCGGCCCTCGGCCTCGGCTGCATGGGCATGTCGGAGGTCTACGGCCATGCCGATCGCGGCGAGGCCATCGGCACGGTGCATGCAGCGCTCGATGCCGGCATGACCTTGCTGGATACCGGCGACTTCTACGCCATGGGCCACAACGAGATGCTGGTCCGCGAGGCCCTGAAGGACGTCGCGCGCAACAAGGTGCAGATCAGCGTCAAGTTCGGCGCACTGCGCGGCCCGGCCGGCGAATTCGCCGGAATGGACACAAGGCCAGCCGCGACAAGGAATTTCCTCGCCTACTCGCTGCAGCGTCTCGGCACCGACTACATCGACATCTACCGCCCGGCGCGGCTCGACCCCAACGTGCCCATCGAGGAGACCATCGGCGGCCTCGCCGATCTCGTGAAGGCCGGCTATGTCAGGCATATCGGCCTGTCCGAGGTCGGCTCCGACACCATCCGCCGCGCGCACGCCGTGCATTCGATCGCCGATCTCCAGATCGAATATTCACTGATCGAGCGTGGCATCGAGCGCGACATCCTCAAGACCTGCCGCGAACTCGGCATCGGGATCACCGCCTATGGCGTGCTCGCGCGCGGGCTGATCAGCGGGCACTGGACCAGGGACAGCGGCAAGGCCGGCAAGGACTACCGCCTGATGACGCCGCGCTTCCAGGGTGCAAATCTCGACGCCAATCTCGCGCTGGCGGACTCCCTGCGTGCGATCGCCACCGAGATCGGCGCAACGCCGGCGCAGGTCGCAATCGCCTGGGTGGCGGCGCAGGGCCACGAGATCGTGCCGCTGGTCGGGGCGAGAACCCGCAACCGTCTCACCGAAGCACTCGGCGCGGCCAAGGTCACGTTGACGCAGGCTCATCTTGCCGCGCTGGCAAAAGCCTTTCCGCCGAACGTTGCAGCCGGCACGCGCTATGCGGCCGAACAGATGGCGCATCTCGACAGCGAGAAGCCGGCCAGCAGGTAACGGGCTTCGATCAGGTGCGATGGGCGCTGAGATCGGTGATCACGGGCCCATCGCCGTTGAGCGGATTGGCCGGATCGCGCGAATAGCGCAGGGTCTCGAAGCGCATCGCGCGCGCATCGATCATCAGCAGGCGGCCGACCAGGCCGTCGCCGAATCCGACGATCTCGCGGATCGCCTCCAGCGCCATCATCGAGCCGAGCACACCGGCGAGCGCACCCATGACGCCGGCCTCCGCGCAGGCCGGCACCGTGCCGGGCGGCGGCGCCTCCGGAAACAGGCAGCGATAGGTCGGATTGAACTCGCCCGCTTCGTTCGCCTCGTGCGCGCGGATGGTCGTGAGCGAGCCGTCGAAGGTGCCGAGCGCTGCCGTGATCAGCGGCCGCTTCGCGAAGAAGCAGGCGTCCGAGACCAGATAGCGCGTCGAGAAATTGTCGGAGCCGTCGAGCACGAGGTCGTAATCGCCGATCATGCCGAGCGCATTGTCGGCGTTGAGCCAGGTGGCATGACCGACGAAGCGGACATGCGGATTGAGCGCCGCGATCCGCTCGGCCGCGCTCTCCACCTTGTGCCGCCCGATATCGGGCGTCGTATGGATCACCTGGCGCTGCAGATTGGACAGCGACACCACGTCGTCATCGACCACGCCGAGCGTGCCGATGCCGGCGGCCGCCAGATACATCAAAGCGGGCGCGCCGAGCCCGCCGGCGCCGATCACCAGCACCGAAGCCCGCTTCAGCGCAGCCTGGCCGGGACCGCCGACATCGCGCAGGACGATATGGCGGGCATAACGTTCGAGTTCGTCCGGGCTCAGCATCGTCCGTTCTTCCAGATCCCTCTCCGCAGGATGAGGGGCATCACCTGAACCACCTCAACATTGTTCGCGACCAACGAGATGTGCTTCCATGGCATGGCGTTCAATGGGCTGGCTGGATTTGTCATGAGATCGATGCTTGCGGCAACACTGATGTTTGCGGCTGCCACAGGCGCGCAGGCTCAGATGACGGCGCCACAAATCCCCGGTACCACCCCGAAAACGGTCCAGACCGTTCCGGTCAAGCCTCCCGCAATGCAGACGCCGTCGGCGACGGCCGATGCCATGGCAAAGGCCGAGCGGCTGTCGCTCCAGTCCGACCTCGCCTGGGTCGGCCAGTACAACGGCGCCATCACCGGCGACGTCAGCGAGCGCATGGTCAACGCCATCAAGGAGTATCAGAAGGCCAAGGGCGGCAAGCCGACCGGCGTGCTCAATCCGCAAGAGCGCGCCGCGCTCGCCGAGGCGGCACGCAAGAAGCAGGAGAGCGTCGGCTGGAAGATCGTGACGGAGCCGACCAGCGGCGCGCGGCTCGGCATTCCCGGCAAGCTGGTGCCGCAGCAGGCGAGCGACGCCAACGGCTCGAAATGGACCTCGCCGAACGGCACGGTGCAGGTGCTCCTCAGCCGCCGCAAGGAGGCGAACCCGAGTTCGGCCAAGCTCGCCGAGTTGGAGAAGGAGCCGTCCGGCCGCAAGGTCGACTACGCCGTGGTCAAGCCCGACTTCTTCGTACTGTCGGGATTGCAGGGCCTCAAGAAATTCTACGTGCGCGGCTCCTTCAAGGGCGACGAAGTCCGCACCATGACGATCCTCTACGACCAGGCGACCGAGAACACGGTCGAGCCGGTGGTGATTGCGATGTCGAGCGCGTTCAACGCGTTCCCGTCGGGGCCGCAGGCAGGGCCGCCGCCGCGCAAGACCGTCGAATACGGCACCGGCATCGTCGTCAGCGACGACGGCGCGATCGTCACCGACCGCCTCCTCACCGATGGCTGTCTCGCGATCACGATCGCCGGCTACGGCAACGCCGACCGTGTCGGCGAGAGCAAGCAGCACGATCTTGCGCTTCTGCACATCTACGGCGCACGCGGCCTGAAGCCGCTCAGCCTTGGCGGCGGTGCAGCGAAGGCGGATGTCGACGTCGTCGGTATCGCCGATCCGCAGAGCCAGGGCGGCGCGGCCGGCGTCTCGAGCCTCAAGGCGGCGCTGACGCCGGTGACGAGCAGTAATTCCGCGCTGTCGCCACCGCCGGCGGTCGGCTTCTCCGGCAGCCCGGCCATCGGCGCCGACGGCAAGTTCGCAGGGATCGCGCTGCTGAAGCCGGCGATGCTCGCTGGGCCCGCGACCTCGGCGCCGACGTCACAGGCGCTGATGGTTTCGGCGGAGACCGTGCGCGACTTCCTCAAGGCGAACGGTGTCACGGCGAATGGCACTTCGGTGGACGCAAAGGCGGCCGTCGTGCGCGTGATCTGCGTGCGGAAATAGCTCAAGCGGCAAATGCGACTTTGGTGCCCGGAAGACTCCGCGCATCGAATTTGGGGCGACATGGGTCCCGGTTCTGCGCGGCAACCCTGCGCGTTGCAGCGCGTCCGGACACGGGAGTTGTAGGAGAATTGGCAGGCGCGGCAAGCGCAGAGCAGCCGCACCTCTAGTGAGTGGCTTCGCCGCAACGAAGCCATGGACACCGTGATAATCTTCCAACCAGCCACAATCATAATGCGTCCGGTCGGGAGGACCCCATGAAAACCTATCAGCTCTACATCAACGGCCAATATGTCGACCCCGCCAATGCCGAGTGGTTCGACTCGGTCGATCCCTATCAGGGTAAGCCCTGGGCAAAAATTCCGCGTGGATCCGCTGCCGACGCCGACAAGGCCGTGAAGGCCGCCAATGAAGCCATGTGGCGCGGCCCGTGGGCGAAGATGACGGCATCAGCTCGCGGCAAGGTGATGCGCAAGCTCGGCGACCTCGTCGCTGCGAATGCCGAGCGTCTCGCCGAGATCGAGGTGCGCGACAATGGCAAGCTGATGGCCGAGATGCTGGGCCAACTCCGCTACCATCCGGAATGGTGGTGGTATTTTGGCGGGCTGGTCGACAAGCTGGAAGGCGGCCTCGTGCCGATCGACAAAGCCGACACCTTTGCCTACACGACGCATGAGCCGGTGGGCGTCGTCGCTGCGCTGACCGCCTGGAACTCGCCGCTGCTCTTTGTCGCATGGAAATGCGCCGCAGCGCTCGCCGCCGGCTGCGCCGTTGTCGTCAAGCCATCGGAATTCACTTCGGCCAGCACGCTTGAATTCGCTGCGCTGACGAAGGAAGCGGGTATTCCCGACGGCATCTTCAATGTCGTTACCGGCTTCGGACCCGAGATCGGCAGCGAGCTTATCTCGCACCCCGGCGTCGCCAAGATCACCTTCACCGGCTCGGACACAACAGGCGCGCGGGTCTACGAGACCGCGGCGCGCAGCCTGAAGCGAGTGTCGCTCGAGCTCGGCGGCAAGTCACCGAACATCGTCTTCGAGGACGCCGATCTCGCCGCGGCTGCCGCCGGTGCCGTCTCCGGCATCTTCGCGGCAACGGGCCAGACCTGCATCGCAGGCTCCCGCCTGCTCGTGCAGCGCTCGATCAAGGACAAGTTCGTGGATCGCCTGCTGGAGCTCGCACGCTCCGCCAAGATCGGCAATCCCATGCAAGCGGATACGAATATCGGTCCCGTCACGACGCCCGCGCAATACAAGAAGATCCTCGACTATATCGACATTGCAAAGGCTGAAGGCGCGCGCTGCCTGCTCGGTGGCAAGCCGGCCTCCGGTGCAGGCATCATCGGCGGCCAGTTCGTCGAGCCGACCATCTTCACCGACGTCGACAACACGATGCGGATCGCGCGTGAGGAGGTGTTCGGGCCGGTTCTTTCGATCATCGCCTTCGACAATGAAGAGGACGCCATCCGTATCGCCAACGACACGATCTATGGCCTTGCCGCCGGCATCTGGACCCGCGACCTCGCGCGCGCCATCCGCGTGCCGAAGCAACTGCGCGCCGGGACGGTATGGGTGAACACCTATCGCGCCATCAGCTACATGATGCCGTTCGGCGGCATGAAGCATTCCGGTGTCGGCCGCGAGAGCGGCATCGACGCGGTGCGTGAGTATCAGGAAACCAAGAGCGTCTGGATCTCGACTGCGACGGACGTGCCGGCCAATCCGTTCGTGATGCGTTAGGGCCTGCAGCCATCCTTCGCGCTGCGCTGCTGTCGGGCACGAGGACTAGCTCAGCCTGAATCTGATCCCGGCCTTGGCGAGCCCCCCGGAGATCCCGACCGGCGTGCCGTCGGCGCGCCAGCAGGCGGCGCCGGTCATGGCACCGTCGTCGTGGAAGGCGATGCCGTTCATGCCGCCGGCAACTGTCGCGACGGGCTGAACCTTGTGGCCAAGCGCCGCTAGCTTCGTGCGCACAGCCTCCGGCACAGTCTGCTCGACCTCGAGCGCATTGCCTTCGGTCCAGACGCGCGGCGCCTCGACCGCCTCCTGCAGGCTCATGCCGTGGTCGATCAGATTGACCAGCGCCTGCATTGCGCTCGGGAAGATGCGCTTGCCTCCGGGCAGGCCGAGCGCATAGCGCAACTTGCCGTCGCGCAGAGCCATCATCGGCGACATTGAAGTGGTGACGCGCTTGCCCGGCGCCAGCGACAGCGCATGGCCGGGACGGGGGTCGAACAGGTTCATGTAATTGTTGGCGATCGCGCCCAAGCCCGGGATCATGATTTTGGCGCCGAACAGATTGTTGATGGTCTGCGTGGTCGCGACCACATTGCCGGAGGCGTCCGCCGCGGTCATGTGCGTGGTGTGCGCACCTTCGAGCTGCGAAACGCCGGCGCCCCATTCCTGCGCGCGCGCCGGATCGATGGCGCGGCGCCGCTCCTCGGCATAGGCCTTCGAGGTCAGCTTCTCCACGGGCACGCCGACATAGTCAGGGTCGCCGCTGGCCGCGGCGCGATCGGCGAAGGCGATCTTAAGGACCTCGGCGAGGTAATGTATTGTCTCTGATGTGCCGAAGCCGAGGCCGCCGATGTCGTAGCCTTCCAGGATGTTCAACATCTGCGCGATGTGCACGCCCGAGGCGGCGGGCGGCGGTGGTCCAAAGATAGTCCAGCCGCGATAGTCGGCGCGGATCGGCTGCCGCTCGACCGTCTTGTAGCCGGTCAGATCGCTACGGCGGATGAAGCCGCCGGTCTTCTCCATGTAGTCGGCGAGGATATCGCCGAGCGGTCCTTCATAGAGAGCCTTCTCGCCATGATCGGCGATATAGCGCAGCGTCTCGGCATATTCTGATTGCACCACGCGCTCGCCGACCTTGAGGGGCTCGCCATGCGGCAGATAGATCGCCGCGATCGGCTGATCTTTTCTCATCTCGGCGGCGCTCTCGCTGATGCATTCGTGCAAATAAGGGGTCGCCGTATAGCCGCGCGCAGCGTACTTGATCGCAGGCTGCATGACGTCGGCAAGGCTCATGGTACCGAACCGGCGCAGCGTCTCGCACCAGGCCTTGAGCGAGCCAGGCACCGCAACCGCCTTCGGACCGTTGAGGTTCTCGTTGCCGACGGTGTCGAACACGTCATGGGGCGAGCCCGGCTTGGACGTGTAGGTGGTGTCGCGCACCGCCGCGGGCACGGTGCTCTGGCCATCGATGAAGCGGTGGCTGCCATCGGCGAGTCGGATATGCGCCATGCCGCCGCCGATGATGCCGACCATCATCGGCTCGACCACGGTCAGCGCGAACAGGGTCGCGATCGCGGCGTCGATCGCGTTGCCGCCGGCGGCCAGCATTTCGGCGCCGGCGCTGGAAGCCAAGGAATGGTTGCTGACCACCATGCCGCGGCTCGATACCGCCGGCATCTTCTGGCATTCAAAGGTAGTTGCCGTCCGGTCGCGCCAGTTTCCGCCCATGCCGCCCGCCCTTCTTGTTCACGGCGGCGAGCACATCATACGCACGACTACGGGTCCAGTATTGGTACGGGTTAGCTGGCATTCCCGATTCTGCCATCATCGTTACCGTTGATTGGGACATCCGCGGTCCCCTTTGGATCGGGCAGGGCACGTCCTGAGCGAGAAGAGCTCAGCATCGCGAAGCGATGCACGTTCGCGTGGCGTTACCCCAAGACCCAGGCACTCCAAAGGACTCATCTTCCAATGCACACGATCGTACTGGCCACCCAAAAGGGCGGCAGCGGCAAGAGCACGCTTGCCATCGGCCTCGCGCTGGTCGCCAGGCAGGCCGGCTTCACCGTTCGCCTGATCGAGACCGACCCGCAGGGCACCCTGTCCAACTGGCAGCGCCGCCGCGTCGCCGATGATCTCGTGGTCGAGCCGATCTATCACGCCGCCGACATCGAGCCTCGGCTGAAGATGCTGGCCGACAGCGGCCTCCAGCTTGCGATCGTGGACACCGCGGCCGGTCTCAGCGCGGCCACCACCGCGGCGATCCGTCATTCCGACCTTTGCCTGATCCCGGCCCGCCCGAGCGTCGCCGACATCGAGGCGACCGTCTCCACGCTCAGCGTCGCGCGCGCCTGGAAGCGGCCTTACAGCTTCGTGCTGAACCAGACGCCGATCCGCGGCCAGCGCATCGACAACGCCGCCAACACCCTCGCCGAGGAAGCCGCACTCGATCTCTCGGACGTGCTCGCGCGCCCGCTGATCGCGATGCGCAACGACCATCAGGACTCGCTCGCGAACGGTCTTGCCGTGAGCGAATTCGCACCGAACGGCAAGTCGGCGGGCGAGATCCGCAGCCTCTGGCGCTGGATCGAGACCCGGCTCGAGCTCGAAGCCACGACGACCCATCTGCTGATCGATCAGGTCATCTCGGCTGCCGACGGCATGCTGCATGCGGGCACGGAGCTTTCGGACGAGACCACGACACTGGCGTCCTGAGCGGGGCGATCGCTCAGGCCGCAGACAGGCTCCTCGCTATCCGGTGAACGAGCCCAAGCGACGAAGCAATCCGGCCGCCAGCCCGGCCGGATTGCTTCGCGTTTTTCGATGATGCCGTCGTGCCCAGGCTTGTCCCGGGCATGACGCCAGGGAGACATCCGTCGCGGTCACGCCTTGCCGCGCAGCCAGGCCTCCCGCCGCACGATCCATTTCTCGGATTTCGTCTGCCCGCCGTGATGGGCGAGTTCGATGAAGCCGACAAACTCCGCACCGGTCTTCTGCTTGACCCGGCGTGAGGCTTCGTTCGTGGCCGCATTGCAGACATGGAAGTGATCGAGGCCGAGCGTGAGGAAGACGAAATCGTTCACAGCCGCGATCGCTTCCGTCATCAGCCCGCGCCGCCAGTACGGCTCGGCGAGCCAGAAACCGCGATTTCCTTTCAGGCCTTCGGCACGGGGGCGCAGATCAATGGTTCCGATCGCTTCGCCATCACCACCCTTCAACACCAGCACCCAGAAAAGGATTTCGTCACCGGCCGAGATCTTGTCGAGCTGCATCCTGACAAAGGTCTCCGCGCCGTCGGCGGGATACGGCCAGGGCACGACGGTGGAGAGATGCCGAATGATATTCCAATTGTCGAAATGCCGCTGGATCGCCGGCGCGTCGGATAGCGCCAGCGGACGCAGAATCAGCCGTTCGGTTTCAAGTCGCGGCGTCTGCATGGGCTTCTATTTCTGACATTTCGGACACCAGAAGGTGGACCGTCCGTTCTGCGTGAATCGCTTCACGGTGCCGCCGCAGCCCGGGGTCGTGCACTTCTCGCCTTCGCGGTCATACACCTTGAACGAATGCTGGAAATAGCCGAGTTCGCCCGAGGTCTGGCGGTGGTCGCGCAGGCTGGAGCCGCCGGCCTTGATGGCATCGTTCAGCACGGTGTGGATGGCACTGACAAGTCGCTTCGCATGATCGGTCGGCTCGCCCCCGCCAACGCCCTTGCGGCCCTTGGTCGCGAGCGTCGCCGCGATCCGGCGCGGCGACAGATGCGAGCGGTGCAGCGCCTCGCAGACATAGATGTTGCCGAGCCCCGCCACCACGCGCTGGTCGAGCAGCGCGGCCTTCAGGCTTGTGGTCTTGCCTTCGCAGGACCGGGCCAGCATCGCGGCATCGAACTCGTTGCCGAGCGGCTCCGGGCCGAGCCCGCGCAGCAGCGGTTCGTCATCGAGCGCGTTCCGCGCGATCACCTTCATGTAACCGAAGCGGCGCGGATCGTTGAAGACGATGTCGGCGCCGGAGGACATCCGAAACAGCACATGGTCGTGCGCGGAATCCTTGCCCTTCGGATAATGAAACTCGCCGGGCTGCGCGTCGTTGTCCGGCTTGATGACGCGGAACGAGCCCGACATGCCCAGATGCATCAGCAGCACGTCGCCGGAGGCGAGATCGGCCATGAGATATTTTGCGCGGCGGCCGAGCCCGGTGACGACCTGCCCCTTGAGCCGCGCCACGAAGTCCGGCTGGAACGGAAAGCGCAAATCTGGCCGGCGGGCCTCCGCAACGAGGATTTTCGCACCCTCCATGACGGGCTGAAGGCCGCGGCGGACAGTCTCGACTTCGGGCAATTCGGGCATGGTCAGGCATTCACCTTATGAAGGCGGTGTGATAGCGCCATTGCGGCGGGCGCGCTATGGTCCGCCTCGTGGAGTAGAGTAATGGATCGGCCGGGCGAAACCACGCATTTTGGCTTCAGGGACGTTCCCCTGGGCGACAAGCAGACGCTGGTGAACGATGTGTTTCACAGCGTGGCCTCGCGCTATGATTTGATGAACGATTTGATGTCCGGAGGCCTGCACCGGGTCTGGAAGGACATCATGATCAACGCGCTCGACCCGCCGAGGAGCGACCGGCCCTTCGCGCTGCTCGACGTGGCCGGCGGCACCGGCGACATCTCGTTCCGCGCCGCCAAGGCGGCCGGCCCCGGCTTCCATGCCACCGTCTGCGACATCAATTCCGACATGCTCGCCGTCGGCCGCGAGCGCGCGATCAAGCGTCATCTCGACACCCAGGTCGATTTCGTCGAAGGCAATGCCGAGGCGCTGGCCTTCGCCGACCGCAGCTTCGACGCCTATACGATCGCTTTCGGCATCCGCAACGTGCCGCAGATCGACCTTGCGCTACGCGAGGCCTATCGCGTGCTGAGGCCCGGCAGCCGCTTCCTCTGCCTGGAATTCTCCACCGTCGAGATGCCCGGGCTCGATCGCCTCTATGACCTGTTCTCGTTCAAGGTGATCCCGCCGCTCGGCCGCCTGGTCACAGGCGACGCCGAATCGTACCAATATCTGGTCGAATCGATCCGCAAGTTTCCGAAGCCGGCCGCCTTCGCCGACATGATCCGCGACGCCGGCTTTTCCCGCGTCAGCTGGCAGGCCCTCTCCGGCGGCATCGTCGCACTGCATTCAGGCTGGCGTTTGTGATTTCTGGCATCACCCACATGACGCGCCTGATCCGCGCCGCGTTCGTCTTTGCGCGCGAGGGCGTGTTCGGCTCGGTCGATCCGAGCCTGGTGCCGCCGCCCGGGCAGCTCGCGCTGAAGCTGGCGCGCATCATTGAGCGCCGCGGGGTCAAGCATGGACCGCGGATATCGCGTGCGCTGACGCGGATGGGCCCGGCCTATCTCAAGCTCGGGCAATTCCTGGCAACGCGCCCCGACGTCGTCGGCGTCATCATGGCCCGCGACCTGGAAAGCCTGCAGGACCGCCTGCCGCCGTTCTCGCAAGCCGAGGCGGAAGCTGCCATCACGACGTCGCTGGAACGGCCGCTGACGGATGTGTTTGCGAGCTTTGGGCCGCCGGTCGCGGCCGCCTCGATCGCGCAGGTGCATCGCGGCGAGGTGCTGCGCGACGGCATCCGCAAATCGGTCGCGATCAAGGTGCTCAGGCCCAACGTCGCCACGCGCTTCCGCCGCGACCTCTCCGATTTCTTCTTCGTCGCGCACAAGGCCGAGGCCTATTCGTCCGAGGCGCGGCGCCTGCGCCTGATCGAGGTCATCAACACCATGTCGCGCTCGGTCGCGATGGAGATGGACCTGCGGCTGGAGGCTGCGGCGCTGTCGGAGATGGCGGAGAACACGCAAGGCGATCCTGATTTCCGCGTACCTGCTGTCGACTGGGACCGCACCACGCACAACGTCTTGACGATGGAGTGGATCGACGGCATCGCGCTCAACGACCACAAGCGTCTCGAAGAGGCCCAGGTCGATCTGCCCGATCTCGGCCGCAAGGTGATCCAGAGCTTCCTGCGGCACGCGCTGCGCGACGGCTTCTTCCACGCCGACATGCATCCAGGCAATCTGTTCCTGGACGATGCCGGCCGCCTGGTCGCGGTCGATTTCGGCATCATGGGCCGGCTCGGCATGAAGGAGCGGCGCTTCCTCGCGGAAATCCTGCTCGGCTTCATCACCCGCGACTATCGCCGCGTCGCCGAGGTGCATTTCGAGGCAGGCTATGTGCCCGCGCACCATTCGGTCGAGAATTTCGCGCAAGCGATCCGCGCCATCGGCGAGCCGATCCACAACCGCACCGCCGAGGAGATCTCGATGGCGCGGCTGCTGACGCTGCTGCTCGAGGTCACCGGCCTGTTCGACATGACGACGCGGCCGGAGCTGATCCTGCTGCAGAAGACCATGGTGGTGGTCGAGGGCGTGGCGCGCGGCTTCGATCCCAAGCTCGACATCTGGAAGATCGCCGACCCCGTGGTGCGCGAATGGATCGAGCGCAACCTCGGCCCGATCGGCCGGGTGCAGGGCGCGCTCGCTGGGACCGGGGACATCGCGCGGGTGCTGATGCGCCTGCCGGAGATCGCCGAGCGATCGGTGAAGGTGCTCGAGCAGCTCGAGACCATGACGCGGGAGGGCCTCAGGCTGTCGCCCGAGAGCATCGCGGCCATGGGACGCAGCGAGGGCCGCAAGAACCGCTGGCGCACCGTGGCGCTCTGGATCATCGCCGCGACCTTCATCGGAATCCTGATCGCCGTCCGGAATCTATGATTGCAGTGCAATCACGCGAGTGATAGCATCGCTATCATTCCGTGCTGGAGGGGCGTCATGGCAAGCCTGACCATCCGCAAGCTCGACGACGCCGTCAAAACCTATTTGCGGCTGCGCTCGGCCAAGAATCACAGGTCGGTCGAGGAAGAGGTCCGGGTCATCCTGAGGGAGCTGATCGAGGGCCGCGAGGAGCCGCTGACGCCGTTTGCGGTGCCACCGGCAGCCTCCGCCGTCCCCTTGCCGCAGCGCACCGGCGCCCTCCCGGAGGCCAGCGTCACCCTGATCATCGGCGGCGGGATCGCCGCCTATAAATCGCTCGACCTGATCCGCCGGCTCAAGGAGCGCCGCATCGAGGTCCGCTGCGTGCTGACCAAGGCGGCGCAGCAATTCGTCACGCCGCTGGCCGTGAGCGCGCTGTCGCATGAGCGCGTCTACACCGACCTGTTCGACCCCCAGAGCGAGTTCGATGCCGGCCATATTCGCCTCGCGCGCGACTGCGACCTGATCGTGGTGGCGCCGGCGACGGCCGATCTGATGGCCAAGATGGCGAACGGCCTTGCCGACGATCTCGCCAGCGCCATCCTGCTCGCCTCCAACCGCAAGGTGCTGTTGGCGCCGGCGATGAACCCCCTGATGTGGACCAACGCGGCGACGCGCCGCAACATCAGTGTGCTCCAGCGCGACGGCGCGGTGCTGATCGGACCGAACACCGGCGAGATGGCCGAAGCCGGCGAAGCCGGGACCGGCCGCATGTCCGAAGCCATCGAGATCGCCAATGCCGCCGAGCGGCTGCTACGGCCGCCGGTACCCAAGCCGCTCGCCGGCAAGCGCGTGCTGATCACCGCCGGCCCAACCCACGAGCCGATCGATCCGGTGCGCTACATCGCCAATCGCTCCTCCGGCAAGCAGGGTTTCGCCATCGCCGCCGCCGCGCAAGCGGCGGGCGCCGAGGTGATCCTGGTCAGCGGCCCCGTCGATCTCGACGATCCCCAGGGCGTGACGGTGAAGCATGTCGAATCGGCGCGGCAGATGCTGGAGCAGGTGCACGCCGCGCTTCCGGCCGACATCGCGATCTTCGCCGCCGCCGTCGCCGACTGGCGCGTTGCCAATGAGGGCGAGCAGAAGCTGAAGAAGACCTCGGCCGGCATGCCGCCGCTTCAACTGGTTGAAAACCCCGACATTCTCGCCACGATCTCCAAGCTGACCGACAAGCGTCCGCCGCTGGTGATCGGCTTTGCCGCCGAGACCGAGCACCTGATCGACAACGCCAAGTCAAAGCTCGCGCGCAAGGGCTGCGACTGGATCGTCGCCAACGACGTCTCGCCCGCCACCGGCGTGATGGGCGGCGACCGCAACACGGTCCACCTCATCAGCCGCAAGAATGGCGAGAAGGATGGCGAGATCGCAGTTGATTCCTGGCCGGTGATGACCAAGGAACAGGTCGCCATCGAACTGGTCGCGCATGTCGCCAAGGGCGTGACCGACAAATCCCGGGAGCCGGTATCTTGAGCACCAAAGTCACGGTGGAACTGCAACGCTTCGCGCATGCCGACGGCCTGCCGCTCCCGGCCTATCAGACCGCCGAGGCCGCCGGCCTCGACCTGATGGCTGCGGTGCCACAAGACGAGCCGCTGACGCTCGCGCCCGGCCAACACGCACTGGTGCCGACCGGCCTCGCGATCGCCTTGCCACCCGGGCACGAGGCCCAGGTTCGGCCGCGCTCGGGGCTTGCGGCCAAGCACGGCGTCACCGTGCTAAACTCGCCCGGCACGATCGATGCGGACTACCGCGGCGAGATCAAGGTGATCCTGATCAATCACGGCCAGGCACCCTTCGTGATCAAGCGCGGCGAGCGCATCGCCCAGATGGTGATCGCCCCCGTGGTGCAGGCCGCGCTGGTTCCCGTCGCCACCCTGTCGACAACCGATCGCGGCGCCGGCGGCTTCGGCTCGACCGGCCGCTAGCTGAGCTTGCGCGTTGGCTTCGCCTCTCCCGCTTGCGGGGGAGGGAGGGCAAGCGATACGCGTCACACGTTAAATCACGGCAATTCCAGCCGAATCACCCGCAGAATTACGCGAGCCGGGAACTGCGCCCGGCATTTTTAGGGGGCCGCCTTTGCGTTCACGATCTGGACTCTTACCGCCGGAGTCGCGGTGAGGGTATTGTCGTTTGATTCGCGCGCGACGGGGGTCGCCGTGCGCAAATCTGTGCGATCTTGGGGCAACTATGTCAGGCGTGATCGTGTCGATGCGTCGGACGCTGCTGTCGTGCACATCGTTGGCGCGCAACGGCTTGTTGGGAGGCGCTTTCGCGGCGCTGCTGCCGGCTGCGCCGGCTGAAGCCGCCGACCTCGTCGACACTCTCTCCATCATGCTGGATTTCAACCGGCAGGAACTCGCGGTGGTCGCCACCGCGCTGGCGCTGCTCGGCTTCTCGGTGATGGCCGCGATCCTTTTGATGCGCACGCGGGTGCGCACGGCGAAGAGCGAGGCGCGGCTGCGCGCGCGAATCGGGGAACTGCAGCTCCAAGCCGATCGCTTCGGGGCGCTGCTGTTCGCCGAGCCGCAGATCCTGATCTCCTGGCCGGCCGGCGACAACCGCGCCCAGATTTCCGGCGACATCTCGATGGTGCTGCCGCGCGATTCCTCGCCGCAGCGGGTGCTTGCATTCGGAGCCTGGCTGCCGCCGGAACCGGCGCTTCAGATGGATCATGCGGTCGACGCGCTGCGCGAGCGCGGCGACGGGTTCCAGCTCACGCTGACAACCGCGCATGGCCATACGCTCGAAGCCATCGGCCGCGCCATCGGCGGCCAGGCCATTGTCAGGATTCGCGAGCTCTCGGGCCTCCGGCGCGATCTGGCCGAGACCAATCTGCGCTACAAGGCGCTCGCCGACGAGACCGAGATGCTACGCGGCTTCGCCGCCGCCGCACCCTGGCCGATCTGGGCCAAGGGCGAGAACGGTGCGCTGACCTACGCCAATCCGGCCTATGTCCGCGCGACCGAGGCGGCCAGTATCACCGACGCCCAGCAGCGCAAGCTCGAGCTGCTCGACAGCGCCGATCGCACTGCGATGGAGCGGGGCCTGAAGGACGCTGCCCATTTCAATTCGCGCCTGCCGATCGTGATCGGCGGCGAGCGGCGCATCTACGACGTACGCGCGGTCAATGTCGGCAGCGGCAGCGTCGGCGTCGCCATCGATGCCAGTGAAGCGGCGGCGCTCAGCTCGGCCCTTATCCGCATGGCGGAGGCGCATCGCCGCACGCTGGACCAGCTCTCCTCCGGTGTTGCCGTGTTCGACGGCCAGCGCCGCCTCGCCTTCTACAACGATTCCTATCGCCGGCTGTGGGACCTCGACCGCAGCTTCCTCGACGCCAACCCCGATGATTCCAGCGTGCTCGACCAGCTTCGCGCCGCGCGCAAGCTGCCGGAGCAGCCGGATTTCCGCGCCTGGAAGGCCAAGCTGCACGAGGCCTATCGCGCGGTCGAGGCCGCCAAGGACACCTGGTACCTGCCCGACGGCCGCGCGCTCTCGGTCGTCACCACGCCGAACCCCGAAGGCGGCGTCACCTATCTGTTCGACGACGTCACCGAAAGCCTCGAGCTGGCCCGCCGCTTCGACGGCATGATCCGGGTGCAGCGCGAGACGCTGGACAGTCTCGCCGAGGGCGTCGCGGTGTTCGGCAGCAATGGCAAGGCGCAACTGTTCAACCCGGCCTTCGTGCGGATGTGGAAGCTGTCCGCCGACGCCATGCGCGACGAGCCGCACATCCAGACCGTCGAAGGCTGGTGCCACCAGCTGTTCGACGATCCCGTGGTGTGGCGTCAGATCCGCGAGGCCGTCACCTCGATCGAGAGCCGTGCCGACGTGCCGCTCAAGATCGAGCGCAAGGACGGCAGCGTGCTCGACGGCATGATCCGCCCGCTGCACGACGGCGCGACCATGCTGACGTTCCAGGACATCACCGACACCGAGAATGTCGAGCGCGCGCTGCGCGAGCGCAACGAGGCGCTGGAGACCGCCGACCAGATGAAGGTGGATTTCGTCCACCACGTCTCCTACGAGCTGCGCTCGCCGCTCACCACCATCATCGGCTTCGCGCATTTCCTCAGCGATCCCTCGACCGGGCCGCTGACGCCGAAGCAGGCCGAATATCTCGACTACGTCACCAAATCGACCAACGCGCTGCTGGCGCTCACCAACAACATCCTCGATCTCGCCACCATCGACGCCGGCGCGATGAAGCTGGAACTCGGCCCGGTCGACGTCAGCAAGACCATCGAGCTCGCCGCCGAGGGCATCCAGGACCGCCTCGCCACCGACCGTATCCGCCTCAAGGTCGAGATCGCGCCCGATGTCGGCAGCTTCGTCGGCGACGAGAAGCGCGTGGTGCAGGTGCTCTATAACCTCCTCGCCAACGCCGTCGGGTTTTCTCCACAGGAATCCACCGTCGGCATCAGCGCGCGGCGCACCGAACGCAGCGTGGTCTTCACCGTGACAGATTCGGGACCTGGAATACCTGCCGACATGAAGGACAAGGTGTTCAACTGGTTCGAAAGCCGCTCGCAGGGCTCGCGTCACCGCGGCGCCGGGCTCGGCCTGTCGCTGGTGCGCTCCTTCGTCGAGCTGCATGGCGGCAAGGTGCGGGTGGATTCGATCGTCGGCCGGGGCACGGTCGTGATCTGCGATTTCCCGACCGACCGGGCGGCGCATCGCGACGCCGCCGAATGACAGAGCCCGTCACATTCTCCGTCGCGCTTCACAACGAGACGGCCACCGCGCAATTGATGGCCGACCTCGCACTGCTGGTCGGCCCCGGCGACGTCATCACCCTCACCGGCGATCTCGGTGCCGGCAAGACCGCGGCCGCGCGCAGCCTGATCCGCTATCTCGCCGGCGACGATGCGCTGGAGGTGCCGAGCCCGACCTTCACGCTGGTGCAGGGCTACGAGCTGCCGCCCTTCCCCGTGCTGCATGCCGATCTCTACCGCGTCGAGGACGAACGCGAGCTCGAGGAGATCGGGCTGTCGCCGCTGCCGGACGCCACCCTCATCCTGATCGAGTGGCCGGAGCGCGCGCCGTCAGCGATGCCGCAAGACCGCATCGACATCGCGCTGACGCACCGGCCGGCGCTGGGCTCGAATGCACGGGCCGCCGACATCACCGGTCATGGCAAAGCCGCAACCCAGGTCGCGCGCCTGAAGGCGCTGCGCGCATTCCTCGATGCCGCCGGTTTCATGGATGCGACGCGCAAGCGCATGCCGGGCGACGCCTCGACCCGCTCCTATGCGCGGCTGCTGTGCGACGACGCGATCGTCATCCTCATGAACTTTCCGCAGCGGCCGGATGGTGCCGCGCTGTACAACGGCAAGTCCTACAGCGCCGCGGTGCATCTCGCCGAGAACGTCAAACCCTTCGTCGCCATCGACGAAGGCCTCCGCGCCCAAGGCATCTCGGCTCCCGCGATCCACCATTCCGATCTCGACCATGGCTTCCTGATCACCGAGGATTTCGGCAGCGAAGGCGTGATCGAAGGTGACCCGCCGCGCCCGATTCCCGAGCGCTACGAGGCTGCGACCGACGTGCTGGCCACACTGCACGCCAGGACGCTGACGGAAACCCTGCCGCTGGCCGGCCAGAGCTACGACATCCCGGTCTTCGACACCGAGGCGCTGCTGATCGAGATCGGCCTGATGGCGGAATGGTATCTGCCCGATCGCAACGCGCCCCTGAGCGAAGCGGCGCGCGCGGAGTTTTTCGCGATGTGGCGCGAGCTGCTGAGAAAGCCGCTGGCGGCACCCAAGACGTGGGTCATCCGCGACTTCCACTCGCCCAACCTGATCTGGCTCGGGGATCGCGACGGCATCGAACGCGTCGGCGTGATCGATTTCCAGGACACGGTGCTCGGCCCGCAATCCTACGACGTCGTCTCGCTGCTCCAGGACGCCCGCATCGACGTGCCTGAGACGATCGAGTTGACCCTGCTGTCGCGCTACATCAAGGCGCGCCGCGCGAATGATTCCGGCTTCGACGCCGCCGGCTTCGCCGAGCTCTATGCCATCATGTCGGCGCAACGGAACACGCGCCTGCTCGGCACCTTTGCGCGGCTCAACCGCCGCGACGGCAAGCCGCATTACCTGCGCCACCAGCCGCGGATCTGGACCTATCTGCAGCGCTCGCTGGCGCATCCGGCGCTTGGCGCGCTACGCGACTGGTATCTCGCCAACGTCCCGCCGCCACACCCCTGATCCTGATCCGATTTACCGGCCGTTAGCCAAGATGTCGCTATTCTGGCGGCGAGGAGCCGGATCATTACGGGGGCTGGAGCAAGGGCAGATGACGGCGAAAGCGGATCAGCGCGGAAATAGCCGGGTGATTTTCGAGCGCGGGGTTCCGGCCCAGATGATGGGCATCGACGGCACGTGGCGGCGCGACTGCACCATGGAGGACGTCTCCGAGACCGGCGCCAAGCTGACCATCGACGGCTCGGTGGAAGGGCTCCATCTGAAGGAATTTTTTCTCCTGCTCTCGTCCACCGGACTTGCGTACCGGCGTTGCGAGCTGGCCTGGGTCAATGGCGACCAGATCGGCGTCAATTTCCTCAAGGTTGGCGACAAGAAGAAAAAGGCGCGCTCCACAGCCATTGGGGCGTGAGGGCAACACCCGTCGTACAACGGTCACGGCGGGCGATTAAGGCGGTTGGAGTGCGGTGCGGCAGGCCGATGCTCATGCTAGGATTGCCGCGAAAGCGAAATCAAGGGATCTGAGAAAGCGAAGGATGTCCGTCAAACCGACCAAAGCCATGGTGCTTGCCGCAGGGTTCGGCCTGCGCATGCGTCCGCTGACGGACAAGATGCCGAAGCCGATGGTGCCGGTGGCGGGTCAACCGCTGCTCGACCACGTGCTCGACAAGCTCGGCCAGGCCGGCGTGACCGAGGCCGTGGTCAACGTGCATTACCTGCCGGACCAGATCATCGACCACACCGCGTCGCGCCAGCATCCGCGCGTGACCATCTCCGACGAACGCGACCAGGTGCTCGGCACCGGCGGCGGCGTGGTCAAGGCGCTGCCGCTGCTCGGCGATGCGCCGTTCTTCCACGTCAATTCCGACACGCTGTGGATCGACGGCGTGCGCTCGAACCTGACCCGGCTCGCTGAAAATTTCGATCCCGCGCGGATGGACATCCTGCTGCTGATGGCGCCGACCGCAACCAGCATCGGCTATGGCGGCCGTGGCGATTACGGCATGCTGCCCGACGGCGCCTTGCGCAAGCGCAAGGAAAAAGAGGTCGTTCCGTTCGTCTATGCCGGCGCGGCGATCATGTCGCCGTCGATCTTTGCCGATGCGCCCAAGGGCGAGTTCTCGCTGACCAGGATGTTCGACCGCGCCAATGAGCAGGAGCGGCTGTTTGGCCTGCGCCTCGACGGCGTCTGGATGCATGTCGGCACGCCCGACGCGGTGCACGCCGCGGAAGAGGCGTTTCTGGAGAGCGTGGCGTAGGGCCTGCTCTCGTGTCCCAGGCGCGGTGCGGCACAAAGTGCCGCTCCGCAGAACCGGGACCCAGAAAGCAACACGGCAAGGCGCGGCGAGAGGGGCCCCGGCTCTGCAGCGCACCGCTGAAGGAGCGCTGCGCTGCGTCCGGGGCACGATAGCGGTCATGCGGCGAACAGCGGGGACTACTCGCCCACACCCATGACCATTTGAGCCGGCCTCCCTATATTGCCCTGATCCCGAATCAGGCAGCTCATGCGCGTCTTCAGCGTTCCCATCTCAGTTCCGTTCCTGCGCACGGTCGTCACGAGCTTGCTCGACGGCCGGTTGGTCGACGGATTCGAGGCGCGCAAGGAACCGGCGCGGCTTGCGGATGCGACGCTGTATCTGCCGACCCGGCGCGCGATGCGCGTCGTCCGCGAAATCTTCCTCGACGAGATGAAGGCAGATGCCGTCGTGCTGCCGCGCATCGTCGCGCTCGGCGACATCGACGAGGACGAGCTCGCTTTCGCCGAGGAGGGCGAGCAGTTCTCGGGCGCGTCGCCGCTCGACATTCCGCCGCGGCTCGGCGAGCTCGAACGCCGCCTGACGCTGGCGCAGCTCGTCGCCGCCTGGGCCAAGGGTCCGGTGCTGTCGCCGCTGGTGGTCGGCGGTCCCGCCTCGACGCTGGCGCTGGCCGGCGACCTCGCGCGCCTGATCGACGACATGGTCACGCGCGGCGTCGACTGGAGCGCGCTCGATGGACTCGTGCCTGACAATCTCGACCGCTACTGGCAGCATTCGCTCGAATTCCTGCGCATCGCGCGCATCGCCTGGCCCGGCCATCTCGCCGAGATCAACCGGATCGAGCCGGCGGCCCGTCGCGATCTCCTGATCGCCGCGGAAGCGAGGCGCCTGACCGCGCATCCCCATGGTCCCGTGATCGCGGCCGGCTCGACCGGCTCGATGCCTGCCACGGCAAAATTCCTGCATGCGGTTGCATCGCTGCCGCATGGCGCGGTGGTGCTGCCGGGGCTCGATACCGATCTCGACGACGACGCCTGGCGAACCATCGGCGGTGTGCGCGATGCGCTCGGCAAATTCGCCGAACATCCGGCCTCGAACCATCCGCAATATGCCATGAATGCCCTGCTGGGTCGTCTTGGCATCAAGCGCAGCGACGTCGACATCCCTCAGCCGCCCGCTGAAGGGGGCCGCGACCTCCTCGCATCGGAAGCAATGCGGCCATCGGCCAAGACGGAAGTCTGGCACGACCGGCTGAAGCAGCCCGATGTCGCCGCGAAGATCGCCGCCGGCATGACGAACCTCGCCGTCGTCGAAGCTCCCAATCCCGAAATGGAAGCGCTCGCCATCGCCATCGCCATGCGCGAAGCGCGGCATCTCGACAAGTCGGCGGCGCTGGTGACACCCGACCGTGCGCTGGCGCGACGGGTGATGGCGGCGCTGACGCGATGGGATCTCGCCTTCGACGATTCCGGCGGCGACGTGCTGATGGAAACCCCGGCCGGCGTTTTTGCCCGCCTCACCGCGGAGGCCTCGACCAAGGGCCTTGAGCCGCCGACGCTGCTGGCGCTGCTGAAGCATCCGATGTGTCGGCTCGGCCGGCTGCCGGGCGCTTGGAAGGCGGCGATCGAGGGACTCGAGCTCGCGATCCTGCGCGGCACACGCCCGCCCACAGGCACGGCCGGCCTGCTCCGCGAGTTCAACCGCTTCCGCGACGAGCTGGCAAAGCTGTGGCGCGGCGAGACATCCGCGCTCCACAGGGCCGAGCCGCGTGCGCGTCTCAAGGCCGAGGACCTCGATCGCATCCAGTCGCTGATCGATGCCTTGCAAAAGGCATTGGCGCCGATCGAGGGCCTCGCGACATCTAAGCCATTTGACTTCGCCGAGCTCGCGCACCGGCATCGCGAGATCATGATCGAGCTGTCGCGCGACGAGCAGGGCCTTTCGCTCGCCTTCGAGGAGCGCGAAGGTCTGGCGCTCGCCAGCGCCTTCGACGATCTCCTGCGCGGCGGCACGACCAGCGGATTGATGGTGCCGCTGCCCGATTATCCCGACGTCTTCCAGACCGCGTTCAGTGATCGCGCGGTGCGGCGACGGGACAGACCGGGCGCGCGCCTGCAGATCTACGGCCCGCTCGAGTCTCGCCTGATGCAGGCCGACCGCATCATCGTCGGCGGCCTGATCGAGGGCGTCTGGCCACCGGCGCCGCGGATCGATCCCTGGCTCAGCCGGCCGATGCGGCACGAGCTCGGCCTCGACCTGCCGGAGCGTCGTATCGGCCTGTCCGCACACGACTTCGCACAGCTGCTCGGTGGCGATGAGGTGATCCTCACCCATTCCGCCAAGGCCGGGGGCGCGCCCGCTGTCGCCTCGCGCTTCCTGCATCGGCTGGAGGCGGTTGCGGGCGACGAGCTCTGGAAGGCGGCCATTCGCGCCGGCGAAAAATACGTGCAGTTCGCGGGCGCGCTGGACCAGCCCGCCGAGGTCAAGCCGGTCAAGCAGCCCGAACCGCGGCCGCCGCGCGCGACACGACCGCTGAAAATGTCGGTCACCGCGATCGAGGATTGGCTGCGCGATCCCTACACGATCTACGCCAGGCACATCCTGCGGCTCGATGCGCTCGATCCCGTCGACATGCCGCTGTCCGCCGCCGACCGCGGCTCGGCCATCCACGACGCGCTCGGCGAGTTCACCGAAACCTACGCCGCTCGCCTGCCCGACGATCCCGCGCGCGTGCTACGCACGATCGGCGAAAAGTATTTCGCCCCACTGATGGAGCGCCCCGAGGCACGCGCGCTGTGGTGGCCACGCTTCCAGCGCATCGCCCGCTGGTTCGGCGAATGGGAGACCGCGCGGCGCGGTGCGATCGAGGCCGTCACGGCAGAGACGCACGGCGAGCTCTCGATCACGCTCGATCATCAGCGCAGCTTCCGTCTCTCCGCGCGCGCCGACCGCATCGAGCGCCGCCAGGGCGGCAGCTATGCGATCCTCGACTACAAGACCGGGCAGCCGCCGACCGGCAAGCAGGTCCGCATGGGCCTGTCGCCACAGCTCACGCTGGAAGCCGCGATCCTGCGCGAAGGCGGTTTTCCCGATATCGATGCCGGCGCGTCGGTGAGCCAACTCGTCTATGTCCGCCTCAGCGGTAACAATCCGCCGGGCGAGGAACGCATCCTCGAGCTCAAATACAAGCCAGGCGACGAACCGCAGCCGCCGGATACGGCGGCCGAAGAAGCGCGGGCAAAATTGGAAGCGCTGATCCGCGCCTTCGAGGACGAGAATCAGCCCTATACCTCGCTGAACCTGCCGATGTGGACGAATCGCTACGGCGCCTATGACGATCTCGCCCGCATCAAGGAATGGTCGGCGGCCGGCGGATTGGGGATCGAGGAATGGTGAAGGCGCCCCGCCCGATTCCCGACGAGGTGCGCGCGCGCCAGGCGCGTGCGTCCGATCCGACCGCCTCGGCCTTCGTGTCGGCCAATGCCGGCTCGGGCAAGACGCATGTGCTGGTGCAGCGGGTCATCCGTCTCTTGCTGTCGGGCGTGCCGCCGGAAAAGATCCTCTGCATCACCTTCACCAAGGCCGCTGCCGCCAACATGGCCGAGCGGGTCTTCAGTACGCTCGGCCACTGGGTGACGCTGGACGACACCGCGCTTGATGCCGCCATCCGCGCCGTCGGGATCCCGCATCCCGGCGCAAAGCTGCGCCGTGACGCGCGAAAGCTGTTCGCCTGCGCGCTGGAGACGCCGGGCGGCTTGAAGGTGCAGACCATTCACGCGCTCTGCACCCGCCTGCTGCAGCAGTTTCCGTTCGAGGCCAATGTCCCCGCGCGCTTCGCCGTGATCGACGAGCGCGACCAGACCGACATGATGGAGCGCGCCAATTTGAAGGTGCTGCTGGAGGCCGCGCGCGACCCTGACAGCATCACCGGGCGCGCGCTGCTGACCGCCATGGCGAGCGCCGCCGACGTCACGTTCAAGGAAGTCGTGCGCGAAGCCTGTCTGAGCCGCGACCATTTCATGGCCTGGACCGATGAGGCCGGCAACGCCGGGGCGGCGGCCGAGCAGATGGCGGCGGTGCTGGGTGTGGGCGCGGGCGACCGTATCGAGGATGTCGAGACGGAGATGCTCGACGGCCCATTCCTGCCGCGATCGCGCTGGGACGACATTGCCTTTGCGCTGGAGGATGGCAGCAAGTCCGACAAGGACCAGGCTGGCCGGCTGCGCGAGGCAAAGGTGTTTTCCGCTAGCGCGCAGGTCGATGCTTATCTCAGCGTCTTCCTCACCGACGACAAGCTGCCGCGCAAGGCGGTGCTGACAAAGAAGTTCTGCGATCACAACCCATCCGTCGCCCGCCTGTTCGAAGCAGAAGCGCAGCGCCTCGCAGCGCTGATCGAGAAGCGCCGCGCAGTGATCCTGCGCGACCGCACCGCCGCCCTGCTGCACATCGCGACCGCCGCTGCCGCGAATTACCGCCGCGAGAAGCAGGAACGCGGGCTGCTCGACTATGACGATCTGATCGACAAGACGCTGGCGATGCTCGATCGCATCGCTTCGGGCTGGGTGCATTACAAGCTCGACCGTGGCGTCGACCACGTCCTGATCGACGAGGCCCAGGACACCAGCCCGCGGCAATGGGACATCGTCGCGCACATCATCTCGGAGTTCACGGCCGGAGAAGGCGCGCGCGAAGGGTTGAACCGCACGGTCTTCGCGGTCGGCGACGAGAAGCAGTCGATCTTCTCGTTCCAGGGCGCGGCTCCCCATGAATTCGATGCGCGGCGGCGCGCGCTGCACCGGAAATTCACCGCAGCCGGGCTGAAATTCGATCCCGTCGCCTTCACCTATTCGTTCCGCTCGGGCGCAGCGATCTTGCATTCGGTCGACCACGTCTTCCGCGAGCCCCAGATCTACAAGAGCATCCATTCGGTCGAGATCGGCCACCCCCTGCACAATGCGCTTGCCGATGCGGGGCCGAGCGTGATCGAGCTGTGGGACTTGGCGGAAGCCGACGACCGGCAGGACATCGAAGGCTGGCGCGCGCCGTTCGACGGCGTCGCCGTCACCAGCCCCGAAGTGAAGCTCGCGCGCCGGATCCAGGCCGAGATCAAGCGGCTGGTCGAGAGCGGCACGCTGACCGGACACGAGGGCGAGCGCCGACCCCTGCGTTATGGCGACATGCTGATTTTGGTGCGCCGGCGCGGCAACGCGTTCGACGCCGTGATCCAGGCGCTGAAGCACGCCGGCGTGCCGGTCGCCGGCGCTGACCGGCTGAAACTGACCGAGCACATCGCCATCATCGACCTGATGAACCTTGCCGACGCGCTGCTGCTGCCGCAGGACGATCTCGCGCTCGCGGTCGCACTGAAAAGCCCGCTGTTCGGGCTCGACGACGACGACCTGTTTCGATTGGCCCATGACCGCAAGGGCTCGCTGCGCCGCGCGCTCGGCGAGCATGCGGCTGGAAGCGAAAAGTTCGCCACGGCATTGCGGTGCCTGGAAGCCTGCGAGATGCGGGCGCGCGAGGAGACGCCGTTCGCGTTCTACGCCTGGCTGCTCGGCGGCGACGGCGGGCGCGCGCGCATCCTGCGCCGCCTCGGCCATGAGGCCAATGACGCGCTCGACGAATTCCTCGAGCTCGCGCTGAACTACGAGCGCAAGGCGCCGGCCTCGCTGCAGGGCTTCATGGCCTGGCTGCGCTCGGCCGACACCGAGGTGAAGCGCGACATGGAGATCTCGCGCGACGAGGTCCGGGTGATGACCGTGCACGGCGCCAAGGGCCTGGAGGCTTCGGTCGTGTTCATGGTCGACACCACCTCCTCGCCCGCGGACACGCAGCGACTGCGGCTGATCCATGTGCCCCGCGGCAATGGCGGCGAGGTCGTGGTCTGGGCCGGTCGCAAGGCCGACGATCCCAAGCCGGTCGCCGATGCCCGCAAGGCGATGCTCGAGGAGACCGAGGACGAATATCGCCGCCTGCTCTATGTCGCGATGACGCGTGCGGCCGACCGTCTGATCGTCGGCGGCTGCATGCCCGGCAACATGAAGACGGTGCGCAAGCTGAGCTGGTACGATCTGGTCGACACCGGCCTTACAGGCTCGGGCCTGGACAAGCAGGTCATCGAGACGCCGCTCGGCAAGGTGACGCGATTCGCCCGGCCGGAAGATGTCGCGGCGCTCGGCACACCCGCGACGCCCGTCAACCAGACCGTCGCCCTGCCCGATTGGCTGCGCTCGCCGGCGCCGCGCGAGATCGCCGACGACGATATGGTGCGTCCTTCCGGCCAGCCTGCCGAGGAAGGGCGCGCGGTGCGATCGGGCGAATCGGTCCAGTCCCGCGCCCTCGCATTGCAACGCGGCACGCTGGTGCACCGGCTGCTGCAATCCCTGCCCGATATCGCCAGCGAGCGCCGGCGGGAGGCCGCGCTCGGCTTCATGGCGCGCAACGCCGCGGACTGGCCGGAGGCCGACCGCAGTGCGCTGGCCGACAAGGTGCTGGCTTTGATCACCGAGCCGCGTTTCGCCCCGGTCTTCGCCACCGGCAGCCGGGCAGAGGTCGCCATCGTCGGCAAGCTCGACCGGCCCGGGCGGCCGCCCGCGCTGGTCTCAGGCCAGATCGACCGGCTGGTCGTTCGTCCCGACGAGGTCCTGATCGTGGATTTCAAGACCAACCAGGCCGCGCCCAGGAGCGCGGCTGAAGCGCCCGCCGCCTATGTCCGGCAGCTCGCACTGTACCGGGCGGTGCTATCGCGGCTTTATCCCCAAAAGCCGGTCAGGGCTGTCCTGCTCTGGACCGAGGCCCTTGAATATATGGAGATTTCAGCCCCCGCGCTGGACGCGGCGCTGGCATCCGTCCATTGCGGCGTGAGCGTCCTTGACCCGGCAAGGAGCCGTTCATAGGTTCACCTCATGATCCCGGGCGCGATTCCACGTCGCGCCGATTCTTTCAACCGAGTGAGGTACTCCAATGGCCGTTAGCAAGGTTTCCGACGCCGATTTCGAAGCCGAAGTGCTCAAGGCGAACGGCCCCGTGGTCGTCGATTTCTGGGCCGAATGGTGCGGGCCTTGCCGCATGATCGCCCCCGCCCTCGACGAGATCGCCGGTGCGATGGGCGACAAGGTCAAGATCGTGAAGCTCAACGTCGACGAGAGCCCGAAGACCGCGTCGAAGTACGGCGTGATGTCGATCCCGACCCTGATGATCTTCAAGGGTGGCGAGATGGCCTCGCGCCAGGTCGGCGCTGCGCCGAAGGCGAAGCTGCAGCAGTGGATCACGTCCGCGGTCTGATTCTCGCTTCTGATTATTTTCGACGACGGCCGGCGAAATGCCGGCCGTTCTGCGTTGATGGGACGTTCAGCGTATGACGAGTCCCGCCCTTGCCATCCCCTCCCGCAAAGCGCGCGCGAAAATCGACCTCTCCGGTGGCGATGGAAGCGCGGTCGGTCGACGCGATCCCGCGCGGCGAGGAATGGCAGTATGAACCCAAATGGGACGGCTTCCGCTGCCTGCTGTCGCGCGACGGCAGCGACGTCGATCTGCGCTCGAAATCAGGCGAGGAGCTCGCGCGCTATTTCCCCGAGATCGTTGCCGCTGCCTTGAGGCTGAAGGCGGATCGCTTCTCGCTCGACGGCGAGATCGTCGTGCCGCACGGCAAGAGCTTTTCCTTCGACGCGCTGCTGCAACGGATTCACCCGGCGGCGAGCCGCGTGAAGAAGCTCTCGCAGGAGACGCCGGCGCTCTACCTCGCGTTCGATCTGCTCGCGACCGCCCGAGAGAAACGTCTGACCGACAAGACGCTGCGCGAACGCCGACAGGCGCTGGAAGCTTTTACGAAGACCAATCTGAAAGGCAGCATCTTCCGCCTCTCGCCGTCCACGACGAGCTACGCCACGGCCCAAAAATGGCTGGCACAATCCGGCGGCGGCTCGGACAGCGTCATCGCCAAGCGCATCGACCTGCCCTACCAGGTGGGAAATCGCGACGGCATGCAGAAGATCAAGAGATTCCGCAGCGCCGATTGCGTCATCGGCGGCTTCCGCTATGCCACCAACAAGATTGCAGGCCGGAACGTCGTCGGCTCGCTCCTGCTCGGGCTCTATGACGACGACGGCCTGCTGCACCATGTCGGCTTCACCTCGGCCATCAAGGCGGAGGCGAAGCCCGATCTGACCGACCGGCTCGAAGCCCTGATCGGCGAGCCAGGCTTCACCGGCAACGCGCCGGGCGGGTCGAGCCGCTGGTCGACCGAACGATCGGCAAAGTGGTGTCCGCTGAAGCCGAAGCTCGTGATCGAGGTCTGCTACGACCATTTCAGCGGCGAGCGCTTCCGTCACGGCACCTCGATCCTGCGCTGGCGTCCCGACAAGGCGCCGCGGCAATGCACATTCGAGCAGTTGAAGCAGAAGGCGGCGGACCCGATGAAGCTGTTGAAGTAGCCCGCGCTCGTGCCCGGCTCTGCGGAGCAGCGCTTTGCGCCGCACCGCGTCCGGGACGCGAGAGAATTTACCTGAGCCATCCGGTCGCAATTGCCTGTGCCAGCTCCGGCTGTCCGTTGCGCCGCGCCAACTTCGCCATGGCCTCGTGATCATACGCGACGTGGCGGAACGTCACCCGCCAGGCACCATCCGCAAGTTCTAGGATCGCATAACGCGCGTGCGGCGTGCCGGCTTCGACGACGTGCGGGACTGGATGCTTGTCGCGATAACCAGGGCTGCCGACGCTGCCGGGATTGACGATCAGCCGGCCGTCGCGCAGGCGCACGGCGCGGGCGAGATGGGTGTGGGCGCACAGGATCAGCGATTGCGTGACGCCTTGCGCGAATTGCTCGATCCGGTCGAGCGGCGACAGCGCCACCGCGCCGTCGGGATGCACGGTGTCGAGCCAGTACACCTCGTCGCTGCCGGGCGTCGCGTGGCAGAGGAACACCTGCTCGCCGAAGACCCGCGTCATCGGCTGCGCGCGCAGCCATTCGAGTTGCGCGGAGTTGAGCTGTTCATAAGCGGGACGGTCCCACGAGCCCATCTTCTCCGGGGGGCGGTCGAGCAGATAGCGGTCGTGATTGCCGAGCACATGCGCTGCGTCGAGCTTCATCAGGATCTCGATGGTGCGGCGCGCGTCGAGCGGACCGCTCAGCATGTCGCCGAGATTGACGATGTCGGCAATGCCGAGCGCGTGGATGTCGGCGAGGACAGCCTCCAGCGCGAGGTAGTTTCCGTGGATGTCGGCAATCGCGGCAAAGCGCATTGGTTATCCCTACTCTCGTGCCCCGGACGCCGCGCAGCACTCCCGGCGATGCGAAGCATCGTCCGGTGTGGTGCGCTGCTGAGCCGGGGCCCATCTATGTGGCTCCTGGGTCCCGGCTCTGCGCAGCAACGCTTAGGCGTTGCAGCGCGTCCGGGACACGAGAGCGCCTATGCAGGAGGCGTGCCGTTGATCGCCAGCACGTGGCCGGCCAGATACAGCGAGCCCGTGATCAGGATGCGCGGCGGCACTTCATAGGCAAGCTTCGCCAAACCTCGCAGCGCGGCCTCGATGCCGGGCGCGGGCTCGACACGCATGCCGAGGCTGCGCGCGGCGTCCGCGAGGCGGTCGGCCGGCATCGCGTTCTCGGTATCGGGAATCGGCACCGCGATGATGTGACGGGTGAGACCGGCGAAATTGGCGAGAAAGCCCTGCGCATCCTTGTTGGCCATCATGCCGGCGATCACCACCAACGGCCGCGACACCCGCTCTTCGAGGTCGCCAAGCGCCGCCGCCGCGACGCGGCCGCCTTCCGCATTGTGCCCGCCGTCGAGCCAGATCTCCGAGCCCTGCGGTCCGAGAGCGAGCAATTCGCCCGAGGTGATGCGCTGCATCCGCGCCGGCCATTCCGCGCCGACGATACCGGCCTCGAACGCGGCCTGATTGATCTTGAGCCCCGGAAGAGCGCGCAGCGTCGCGATCGCGAGGCCGGCGTTGTCGAACTGGTGCCGGCCGAACAAGCGCGGGGCCGCGAGATCCATCAGGCCGCGATCGTCGGAATAGACCAGGCGTCCGCGCTCGACATTGACGTGCCAGCTCTCGTTTGCGGCAAACAGCGGCGCGCGCATGCGCCTCGCCTGCGCTTCGATCACCGCCATCGCGTCCGGCGATTGCTCGGCACAAATCACGGGCACGCCGCGCTTGATGATCGCGGCCTTCTCGCCGGCGATCGAGGTGAGCGTATCGCCAAGGAAGTCCATGTGGTCCATGCTGACCGGCGTGATCACGCAGGCCGCCGGCGTGTCGACCACGTTGGTCGAATCGAGCCGGCCGCCGAGGCCGACTTCGAGCAGCACCGCATCGGCCGGATTCCGTGCAAACAGAAGGAACGCGGCCGCCGTCTTCAGCTCGAACAATGTCGCGGCTTCGCCGGCATTGATGCGCTCGACCTCTTCGAGCGCGGCGCGCAGCTCGTCGTCGCCGACGAGCACGCCACCGCCGACGCGGCCGAGCCGAAAGCATTCGTTGATATGGACGAGATAGGGCGAGGTATAGGCGTGGACGCGCAGGCCCGAGGCTTCCAGCGTCGCGCGCAGATAGGCCAGCGTCGAGCCCTTGCCATTTGTACCGGCGATGTGGATCACCGGCGGCAGCTTGCGTTCGGGATGGCCGAGCCATTCGAGCAGGCGGTGCATCCGCTCCAGCCCGAGGTCGATGCGCTTCTGATGCAGGGCCGACAGCCGCCCGATCAATTCGCCGAGCGGCGGCTTTGCGCTGTCAGGGGACGCGTTCACGCGTGGGGCGCGGCCGGCGCCGTCTCGGCGGCCGATACGATCTGCGCCGGGCTCGCGACCGGCTGCACGGATTTCGACACACCTTCCTGCGCCGGCGCCTTGGTCAGCAGGCGGCAAAGCCGCGCCAGGGTCGGACGCAGCTCGTGGCGATGCACGACCATGTCGACCATGCCGTGCTCCTTCAGATATTCGGCGCGCTGAAAACCCTCGGGGAGCTTTTCGCGGATGGTCTGCTCGATCACGCGCGCGCCGGCAAAGCCGATCAGCGCGCCGGGCTCGGCGATCTGCACGTCGCCGAGCATCGCATAGGACGCGGTGACGCCGCCGGTGGTGGGGTTGGTGAGCACGACGATGTAGGGCAGCTTTGCCTCGCGCAGCATCTGCACCGCAACGGTCGTGCGCGGCATCTGCATCAGCGACAGGATGCCCTCCTGCATGCGCGCGCCGCCGGACGCGGCGAACACGATGAACGGCGAATTCTTCTCGACCGCAAGCTCCATCCCGCGCACGATGGCCTCGCCCGCGGCCATGCCGAGCGAGCCTCCCATGAAATCGAAATCCTGCACGGCGACGACGACCGCGGCGCCTTCGAGCTTGCCGTAGCCGACCTTGATCGCGTCGTTCAGATTGGTCCGCGCGCGGGCGTCCTTGACGCGGTCGACATATTTCTTCTCGTCGCGGAACTTGAGCGGATCGGGCGTGACCTCGGGCAGCGCGACGTCGTACCAGGTCTCATTGTCGAAGATCGACTTCAACCGGGCCACCGCGCCCATGCGCATGTGGTAGTTCGAGCCGGGGATGACGAACTGGTTGGCCTCGACGTCCTTGTAGAACACGAGCTGTCCGGAATCCGGGCACTTGATCCACAGATTCTCCGGCGTCTCCCGCCGCAGCATGTTGCGAATCTTCGGCCGGACCACGTTGGTAAGCCAGTTCATGGTTTGCTCCGATGTGCGAACCCGCCTCGCGGGCCGCCTGAAGGGATATATGGCGGCCGGGCCCCGGCCCGGCAAGCCGCCGTGTCGCCCGCCTTAGAGCATGATCCGGAAAAGTGTGAAGCGGTTTTCCGACACGATCATGCTCAAACTAAAGAGCTAAAGCGGAATTATGGCCTATTCCGCGGCCTGTTGCGCGCCCTTGACGCCCTGGGCCAAGGCCGCCGTCAACTCGGCCACGGCGTTAACGGTTTTGGCGGTCGCCCGTCCCTCGGCATCGAGGCTGTTCTTGAGCGCATCGACCAGCGCGGTGCCGACCACCGCACCATTGGCATGCGAGGCGATGGCGCGCGCGGCCTCCGGCGTGCGGATGCCGAAACCGACGCAGACGGGCAGCTTCGTATGTCGCTTGATGCGGGCCACGGCCTCGCTCACGGCCGCGGAGTCCGCGGCAGCCGCTCCGGTGATGCCGGTGATCGAGACGTAGTAGACGAAGCCCGAGGTGTTGGCGAGCACGGCCGGCAGACGCTTGTCGTCGGTGGTCGGCGTCGCCAGGCGGATGAAGTTGAGGCCGGCCTTCATCGCGGGAAGGCAAAGCTCGTCGTCTTCCTCCGGCGGCAGGTCGACGATGATGAGGCCGTCGACGCCGGCGCTCTTTGCATCAGCCAAGAACTTCTCGACGCCGTAGATGTAGATCGGATTGTAATAGCCCATCAGCACGATCGGCGTCGCGTTGTCGTCCTTGCGGAAGCCGCGCACCAGCTCGAGCGTCTTCTTCAGCGTCATGCCGGCCTTGAGCGCGCGCAGGCCCGCAGCCTGGATCGACGGCCCGTCGGCCATCGGGTCGGTGAAGGGCATGCCGATCTCGATCACGTCGGCACCCGATTTCGGCAGCGCCTTGATGATCTCGAGCGAGGTCGCCGGATCGGGATCGCCGGCCATCAGGAAGGTCACGAAGGCCGAGCGGCCTTGCTTCGCAAGCTCGGCAAAACGGGTGTCGATACGCGTGGTCACTTGCTCTTGCCCCTCAGGATGTCGCCGACCTGCGGGACGTCCTTGTCGCCGCGGCCGGAGAGATTGACGACCATCAGGTGATCCCGGGGCCGCTTCGGGGCGAGCTCCATCACCTTGGCGATGGCGTGCGCGGGCTCGAGCGCGGGAATGATGCCCTCGAGCTTCGACAGCAGCTGGAACGCGGCGAGCGCCTCGTCATCGGTCGCGGAGAGATAGGTCACGCGGCCGACCTCGTGCAGCCAGGAATGCTCGGGCCCGATGCCGGGATAATCGAGGCCGGCCGAGATCGAATGGGCGTCCTGGATCTGGCCGTCGGCGTCCATCAGGAGATAGGTGCGGTTGCCGTGCAGCACGCCAGGACGGCCGCCCGCGATCGAGGCCGCATGCAGCTGGGTCAGGCCATGGCCGGCGGCCTCGACGCCAAAGATCTCGACCGAGGGATCGTCGAGGAACGGATGGAACAGACCCATCGCGTTCGAGCCGCCGCCGATGCAGGCGACCAGCGAATCCGGCAGGCGGCCTTCGATCTCCTGCATCTGCGTCCTGGTCTCGTTGCCGATGATCGACTGGAAGTCGCGCACCAGCGTCGGATAGGGATGCGGGCCCGCCACCGTGCCGATGCAATAGAACGTGTTGTGCACGTTGGTGACCCAGTCGCGCAGCGCCTCGTTCATCGCGTCCTTCAGCGTGCGCGTGCCCGACTGCACCGGCATCACCTTGGCGCCCAGCATCTCCATACGGATCACGTTCGGCTGCTGCCGCTCGACGTCGACGGCGCCCATATAGACCACGCATTCCAGGCCGAAGCGCGCGCACAGCGTCGCGGTGGCGACGCCGTGCTGGCCGGCGCCGGTCTCGGCGATGATGCGCTTCTTGCCCATGCGCCGCGCCAGCATGATCTGGCCGAGCACGTTGTTCACCTTGTGCGAACCGGTGTGGTTGAGCTCCTCGCGCTTGAGGTAGATTTTCGCGCCGCCGAGATGCTCGGTGAGGCGCTCGGCGAAATAGAGCGGCGAGGGCCGGCCGACATAGTTCTTGAGATAACCGTTCATCTCGCCCTGGAACGCCGGATCGGCCTTGGCCGCGGTGTAGGCCTTGTCCAGATCGAGGATCAGCGGCATCAGGGTCTCGGCGACGAAGCGGCCGCCGAAATTGCCGAAATGGCCGCGGTCGTCGGGGCCGCTGAGGTAGGAATTGGGTTTGGCGACGGTCATCGGACACTCAACTCTTGGCTTGTATCTTGGCTGGCGCGCGCAGCGCGAATGAAGGCCTTGATCATCTCGGAATCCTTGACGCCGATGGCGCTCTCGACACCGGAGGAGACGTCGACGCCGCCGGCGCCCGTGACGCGAAGCGCCTCCGCAACATTGCCGGCGTCAAGCCCGCCCGAGACCATGTAAGGCAGGCCCAGATCGAGCCTTTCGAGCAGATGCCAGTCGAAGGGCGCGCCTAGACCGCCGGGGCGGGTTGCATCTTTCGGTGCGCGTGCATCGAACAGGATGCGGTCGGCGATGGCGGCATAGCCGGGCAGCACGGCGAGATCGGCCGATGTCGCGACCGGCACCGCCTTCATCACCGGACGGCCGAACCGCTGCTTGATGTCGCGCAGCCGTGCGACGCTCTCCTTGCCATGGAGCTGGAGGATGTCCGGCGACAATGCGTCCATGATGTTGTCGAGCGTGGCATCGTCGGCATCGACGGTGAGCGCGACCTTGAGCGCGCGCCGCTTGACCTGGCGGCCGAGCGCGCGTCCCGCCTCCAGCGACAGGTGCCGGGGCGATGGCGGAAAGAACACGAACCCCACCATGTCGGCACCCGCCTCGAGCGCCGTTTCGAGCGTCTCGGGCGTGGACAGGCCGCAGATCTTGACGAGCAGGGGCATGGTCTCAAGGCAAATGGAGGCCGCCAGGCGCGGCCGGAAAACAGGGCTTTCGGTTGCGGCCGCTTCTACAACGTCGCGCGTTGCTTGTCTCGCCCGATGGGCCCGTAAAGGCCGACCCCCGAGGGGACCGGGAGGCGCTGGGATTCGGGCCTGGCTGCGGCCATTTGAGCCCGCAGATCGGCCAGTTCGCCCCTGGCCGCCCGGGCATCCGCATCATTACGGCGCGCCGCACGCCGCCAATGCCGCTGGCCGAACCAGACGGCGCATCCCCCCGCCAGGACGCCAAGGGCGGCGACCAGGATCAGGAGCAGGAACAGCGGCAGGGTGACCGCAAGCGACGGATCATCCGCCAAGAAGGGATCGAGGGAGACGGTGACGAATTGCCGGTTGGCCACGGCGAAAGTCACCAGGATCAGGCCCAGTGGAATCACGATCAGCGCGGTCAGGAATTTTCGCATCGCGATCGCTCGTCTTGAATCAAGCCTGCAGCCGCATTATGCGGCCGTTCGGTCGTGCCCGGACGACAACGCTAGTCGGCCGCGCCGGGATCCGGATGGTCCCGGTTCAGCCGCTCGCGCATTTCCTTGCCGGTCTTGAAGAACGGAACGCTCTTCTGGTCGACGGGCACATGGGCGCCGGTACGGGGATTGCGCCCGGCGCGTGCAGGGCGATGCTTGACCGAAAAGGCACCGAAACCGCGCAGCTCGACGCGATCACCGCGTGCGAGGGCCGCTACGATCTCTTCGAGAATCGCATTCACAATGTTCTCGACATCCCGCTGGTACAGATGCGGGTTGTGCTCGGCGATACGCTGAACAAGTTCGGATTTGATCATCGAGAGATAGGACCCGGAAGCGTGCGGATGACCATTTCCGTGAAAATACTGTGATCTGTCAAGACGCTAAATCAAGGGTGGGCGTCGTGAAATTGCGTGACAAATGCCGAAAAAGCAGGCTGCCCCGGCACCCGCCACGCGGGAAAACCCCCGATTGCTCGCCTGGTTCCCTCAGTTTGACGCGGCCGGCTGCCACAAAGCCAGCATTCCATCCATTCCGAATCGATCGACCGCCTGTACGACGCCGGTTTGACCGATTTGCTGCGCAATCGAGCCTAAACCCAGCGCTTCCAGCGTCACGGCGGCGGCCGTCCTGAGGAACGTCAGATCGCCGAAGCGCGGCTGGAGCTTGTAATCGCGCACGCTCAGGCCCTTCTTGACGCCCTTCTGCTCGACCAGCCAGGTCACCGCCGTCTTCTCGTCGCCGATCTGGTCGACCAGCTTGAGATCGATGGCCTGGCGCCCGGTGAAGACGCGTCCATCGGCCACTTTCTCCAGCTGCGTGTCATCCATGCCACGCCGTTCCTTCACTAGGCCCCTGAACCAGGCGTAGGAATCCTTCACCAGCGCATCGAGCGCGGCCCGCGCCTCGGGGCTGGTGGGCTCGAAACCGTTGGGCGCGGCCTTCAGGGGCGACGACTTCACCTCCTCGACCTTGACGCCGATGGTCTTCAAGAGCTCGCTGACGTTCGGATACTGGAACAGCACGCCGATCGAGCCGACCAGCGAGCTCTGCTGGGCGACGATGTGATCGCTCGCGATCGCGGTGATGTAGCCGCCGGAGGCGGCAAGGCCCTCGACCACGACGACGAGCGGCTTCTTCGCCTTCAGCCGGGTCAGCGAGTCGTAGAGCTGCTCGGAACCGGCGGTGGTGCCGCCCGGCGAGTTGATGTGAACGATGACGGCAGCGGCCTGCGAATTCTCGAGCCGCTCCAGCGCCTGGGTGCGATCGGAATCGCTGCGGATCAGGCCCTCGATGTTGACGCGCGCGATCGAGCCGGCAGAAGCGAACGTACCGCGCGCACCGGGCGTCGCGATCAGGGCAAAGCTCGCAATCGCCGCGACCGCGATCAACGCTGCCATCACGCGCCAGAACGTCAGCTTGCGGCGGATCCTGCGGCGATCGACGATGATGTCAGAATCGAGCGACATCGAGATATCTCCAAATGGACGGCTGGGCGCGTTGTGCCGTCACGGCGTGACCAACGGCTTATCTGGATACATCAATTGCGGCGCATTTTGAAGAAAACAAGGCTGTGATGGCCTAGTCCGGATGCTGCCGCGCCTTCAGGCGTCGTCCCCGCGAACGCGGGGACCCATAACCCCGGGGAGAAGTGTGACGCGAGGCGCCCACTCCGAGTCCTCATCAAACCTCTTCCCGTGGTCGCGAAGAGCGCAAGCGCTCGCGCGGGGGTCCCGGATCGGCGCGCCGCTTCGCTGCTTGTCCGGGACGACAGTTGAGTATGTGGCAACAGAGTACGTGACAACAAAAAAGCCCCGGCTCGCGCCGGGGCTTCGATGCAGCGAAAGGACGTTTCGCTTACTTGCTGTCGCGGTTCTTCAGCGCGGTGCCGAGGATGTCGCCGAGCGTCGCACCCGAATCGGAGGAGCCGTATTGCGCGATGGCTTCCTTCTCTTCGGCGACTTCGAGCGCCTTGATCGACACCTGGACCTTGCGGGCCTTCTTGTCGAACTGGATCACGCGGGCATCGACCTTCTCACCGACGGCGAAGCGTTCGGCGCGCTGGTCGTTGCGGTCACGCGCGAGCTCGGAGCGCTTGATGAAGGTGGTGAAGTCGGTACCGGCGATCTTCACCTCGATACCGCTCTCCTTCACTTCGAGCACTTCGCAGGTCACGACCGCGCCCTTCTTGACATCGCCCGGCTCGGCGAAGGGGTCGCCTTCGAGCTGCTTGATGCCGAGCGAGATGCGCTCCTTCTCGACGTCCACATCGAGCACCACGGCCTTCACCATGTCGCCCTTCTTGTAGTTGTCGATCACCTGCTCGCCCGGAAGCTTCCAGTCGAGGTCGGAGAGGTGGACCATGCCGTCGACGTCGCCTTCGAGACCCAGGAACAGGCCGAACTCGGTCTTGTTCTTGACCTCGCCCTCGACCACCGAACCGGTCGGGTGACCTTCGACGAAGACCTCCCAGGGGTTGCGCATGGTCTGCTTGAGGCCGAGCGAGATGCGGCGCTTGACGGAATCGACTTCCAGCACCTGCACGTCGACTTCCTGCGAGGTCGAGACGATCTTGCCGGGGTGCATGTTCTTCTTGGTCCACGACATCTCGGAGACGTGGATCAGGCCTTCGATGCCCGGCTCGAGCTCGACGAACGCACCGTAGTCGGTGATGTTGGTGACGCGGCCGGTGAAGCGGGCACCCAGCGGGTACTTGGCTTCGATGCCCTGCCACGGATCGTCCAGCAGCTGCTTCATGCCCAGCGAGATGCGGTGCGTCTCGTGGTTGATCTTGATGATCTTGACCTTCACGGTCTGGCCGATCGAGAGCACCTCGGTCGGATGGTTGACGCGGCGCCACGCGATGTCGGTGACGTGCAGCAGGCCGTCGATGCCGCCGAGATCAACGAACGCACCGTAATCGGTGATGTTCTTGACCACGCCGTCGATGACCTGACCCTCTTCGAGGTTCTGCACCAGCTCCTGGCGCTGCTCGGCGCGGGTCTCTTCCAGCACGGTGCGGCGGGAGACGACGATGTTGCCGCGGCGGCGGTCCATCTTGAGGATCTGGAACGGCTGCGAGTTGTTCATCAGCGGCGCAACGTCGCGGATCGGACGGATATCGACCTGCGAGCGCGGCAGGAAGGCCACGGCACCGTCGAGGTCGACCGTGAAGCCGCCCTTGACCTGGTTGAAGATGACGCCGTTGACCTTCTCGTTGTTCTGGAACGCCTTCTCGAGCTTGCCCCAGCTCTCTTCGCGGCGCGCCTTGTCGCGCGACAGCACGGCTTCGCCGAGGGCGTTCTCGATGCGATCGAGGAACACTTCCACCTCGTCGCCAACCTTGAGGTCGGAGTCACGGCCGGGGCCGGAAAATTCGCGCAGGGCCACGCGGCCCTCGGTCTTCAGGCCGACGTCGATGACGGCCATGTCCTTTTCAATTGCAACCACCTTGCCCTTGACGACGGAGCTTTCCTGCAGGTTGCCGCCTGCGAAGGACTCGTCGAGCATCGCGGCGAAATCGTCGCGCGACGGGCTGTAGGTATCAGCAGAAGTCGAAGCCATTTGTTCTCCAGTTGCGGATGTCGTGCCGGCCGTTGGGTTCATGGGCGCATCGCACGCGCAGTGTCGGAAGGTCCGCAAAACCTTCGAGCGACCGCTCGCTGCTCCGGCTCGAGCCGAAACAGCGGGAGCGGGCCGGCTGAGGCCCGCGCGTTCGATACGTGGAAAATCCTTGTCCGGAGCCTGGATCGCGCCGGCCCCAAACGGGGACCTGACGTATCGACCTCAAAGAGCGGGAGCGGGCACTTCCTCCAATGACGGCTGCGGCTTAACCCCGCGGCCGGCCCGCTCGGACGGCCTCGATAATGTCGATGGCGGCCCGGACGCCGCCTTCTATATCCAGTTGGGAGTTATCAAGCAAGTAAGCATCCGGGGCCGGCTTTAAAGGCGCAATCGGCCGGTTCTTGTCGCGCTCGTCGCGCTGAATGATGTCGGCGAGCACGGCGGCCTCGTCCGCCTCTTCCCCCCTCGCTTTCGCCTCCACGGTCCGGCGGCGGGCGCGGACCTTGGGATCGGCGACGACGAAGATCTTCACGTCGGCATGCGGACAGATCACGGTTCCAATGTCGCGCCCGTCCAGCACCGCGCCGGGCGGATCGGCAGCGAACTGCCGCTGAAAATTTACCAGGACCTCGCGAACCCTGGGAATCGCCGAGACGATGGAGGCGCCCTCACCGGCCTTCTGGGTCTTCAGGGCGGGATTGCCGAATTTTTCGGGATCGAGCTCCAAGGCGGCCTGCACCGCGGCCGCCTCGTCGGTGAGATCGTGCCCGGACTGCATCAGGGCATAGGCCACCGCGCGGTAGATCACGCCGGTATCGAGATGACGATAGCCGTAATGGTGGGCGAGGCGCTTGCCGAGCGTCCCCTTGCCCGAGGCCGCGGGCCCGTCGATGGCGATGATCATGAAAACTCGGCCCCCATCGAACGCATCATCGGGATGAAGTCCGGGAAACTGGTTGCGATGAAGGCGGTGTCGTCGACGCTCACCGGCTGGTCGGAGGCGCAGCCCATCACCAGCGCCGACATCGCGATGCGATGGTCCATGTGGGTGGCGACAACGCCGCCGCCGGGAACGTGGCCGCGGCCCTCGACGATCAGATCATCGCCGGAAATCCCGACCTTGACGCCGTTGACGCGGAGCATCGCGGCGGTGGCTTCGAGGCGATCGGATTCCTTGACGCGCAACTCCTGCAGGCCGCGCATAATGGTCGTGCCTTCGGCGAACGACGCCGCCACCGCCAGCACCAGATATTCGTCGATCATCGAGGGCGCGCGTTCCGGCGGCACCTCGACGCCGCGCAGTTTCGACGCGCGCACGCGCAGGCGCGCCATCGGCTCGCCGGCATCGCCGCGCACCTCGCTCTCCTCGATCGAGGCGCCCATTTCGCGCAGCGTGGTGAACAGACCGGTGCGCAGCGGATTGGTCATGACGTCGGAGAACACGACATCGGATCCCTCCACGATCAGCGCGGCAACGACCGGGAAAGCCGCCGAAGAGGGATCAGCGGGCACCACCACGCTGGCGCCGTGCAGCTCGGGCTGCCCCACCAGCGTGATGCGGCGACCATGCCGGCCTTCGCTCACCGAGGTGATGTCGGCCCCAAAATGCTTCAGCATCAGCTCGGTGTGGTCGCGGCTGGCCTCGGTCTCGATCACCGTGGTGGTGCCCGGCGCCGCCAGGCCCGCCAGCAGCACGGCCGATTTGATCTGGGCGGAGGCGACCGGGGTCTTGTAGACGATCGGCAAGGGATCCCGTGCGCCCTGGAGCGTCAGCGGCAGGCGGCCACCCTCGCCGCCGGAGACAACCCTGGCGCCCATCTTTTCGAGCGGATCGAGGATCCGGCGCATCGGGCGACTGCGCAGCGAGGCGTCGCCGTCGAAGACGGCCGAGATCGGGCAGCCCGCGACGGCGCCCATGACCAGCCGACAGCCGGTGCCGGAATTGCCGAAATCCAGTGGCGCCTTCGGCTGGGCGAAGCCCCCAACCCCAACGCCTTGCACCTTCCAGGCGAAATCACCGGTGCGTTCGACCGTGGCACCCAGCGCCTGCATGGATTTGGCGGTGTTGAGGACGTCTTCGCCCTCGAGCAGGCCCGAAATCCTGGTCTCGCCGACCGCCAGCGCGCCCAGGATCAGGGCCCGGTGGGAGATCGACTTGTCCCCGGGCACCCGTACTTTCCCGGTCAGGGGACCGCTGGCGCGAGACTGGAGCGGCCTCGGTTGGTCGGAATGGGTCAAGATTCGGTCCTTGGATGGGCCCTCAGGGGCTGCGGCGCAGGTACCACATGGTCAGCGCCTCGTCACGGGCATGTCGTTCTCCCGTAATGCGCTATTGACAGCGGGCCGCCAACTAGCCAAGTGAAGCACCGCTTTTCAGACATTCCCAGGATTCCTGCCGTGGCCAAGTCCGAACTCGGAACCAAACGTATTTGCCCGACCACGGGCAAGAAATTCTATGACCTCAACAAGAATCCGGTGATCTCGCCCTATACCGGCGAAGTGGTGCCGATCGCCCCGGTGGCGCCCGCGCGCGCCTCCCGCGGTGCCGAGGCCCGCAGCATGGCCCAGGACACCACGCCGGAGCCGGCCGAGGCCGAAGAGATGGTCTCGCTCGAGGAGGCCGATGCCGAGGAGAACACCGGCAAGGTCAAGGCCGTCGTGCCCGAATCCGAGGACGACATCGAGGTCGACGAGACCATCGACGACGACGATGACGATGATTCGACCTTCATCGCGGACGAGGAAGAGGGCGATGAGGACGTGACCGACATCATTGGTGATGTCGGAGGCGATGAAGAGACTTGAGATCAGCCCTGATCTGTGAAAAAGGGTGCACCGCGCGAGTCGCCTGAGGCGCTCGCGGGCCGGGATGGATCCCCCAGGATCCTCCCCTCTGGACTTAGGGGCCATAGCTCAGCTGGGAGAGCGCTTGCATGGCATGCAAGAGGTCGGCGGTTCGATCCCGCCTGGCTCCACCAGCCTTCGCTCGCTTCGCGAGCTACGGCTCGGCAAGCCCTGGGGAAGTCCCTCGTAGCGAAGTGAGCGAAGGCTGCAGCGGCGTAGCCCGAAGGGCGAAGCCGGGCTTCACCAGATTGAATGCGGATGTAAGCTCCTCCCTCGACAACTGGGGAGCGTGCCGTGAAATACGTCTACATCCTCGAGAGCCTCGACACCCTGCACTTTTATGTGGGCATCACCGACGACCTGCGCGCCCGACTGGCAAAGCACAACGCTGGCGAGGTGCCCCACACTTCCAAGTACGGGCCTTGGCGCCTGAAGACCTACGTTGCGTTCAGCAACGAGCAGCAGGCCGTCGCCTTCGAGAAGTATCTGAAGTCCGCGTCGGGCCGCGCCTTTGCCAAGAAGCGCCTCTAACCCCTACTCCCCGATCACCGCATTCAGCCGGTCGCGCAGCGCGACGATCTCATCCTTCATCGCGACCAGCTCCGACACCGAGCAGTCCGACGCCGCCAGGATCGACTGCGGCACGGCCCGCGCCTTGTCCTTCAGCGCGTGGCCCTGTGACGTCAGCGCGATCAGCACCTGGCGCTCGTCCTCGCTGGAGCGGGTGCGCTTGACGAGATGGGCTGCCTCGAGCCGCTTGAGCAGCGGCGTCAGCGTGCCCGAATCCAGAAACAATCTTTCGCCGATGTCCTTGACCGGCACGTCGTCGCGCTCCCAAAGCACCAGCATGACCAGATATTGCGGATAGGTCAGCCCGAGCCGGTCGAGCAGCGGCTTGTAGACGCGGTTGAAGGCGTGCGCGGCCGAATAGACCGCGAAGCAGATCTGGTTGTCGAGCCGCAGCGGAGCGTCCGCTGCCGATGGTTTCCGGGCCATGGAGAATCTCACGGGTTTGCCGCATTGTGGGCCCGGGCGGCCGCATATTCAATTGCGAACAATTAAATGTGAGGCCCCATAAATTAGATTGCGCGCAATCTAATTGTCTGCGATAGAGATCGCGCCCACCCAACCCCCAGGGAGACGAAAATGTCCGTGAACGTGCTCTACAAGACCAGTGCCAAGGCGACCGGCGGCCGCGACGGCCATGCTGCAACCCTCGACGGCGCGCTCGACGTCAAGCTGACCACGCCGAAGGAGCTCGGCGGCGGAGGCGGCGCCGGCAACAATCCCGAGCAGCTGTTTGCGGCCGGGTATGCCGCCTGCTTCATCGGCGCGATGAAGTTCGTGTCCTCGCAGGGCGGCCCCAAGGTTCCGGCCGACGCCTCCGTGACCTCGACCGTCGGCATCGGCCCGCGCTCGGAGGGCGGCTTCGGTCTCGACATCGATCTCGCCGTCTCGCTGCCGGGCCTTGCCCGCACTGAAGCCGAGGCGCTGGTCGAGAAGGCGCACCAGGTGTGCCCGTACTCCAACGCCACGCGCGGCAATGTCGACGTTCGCCTGACGGTCGTCTGATCGAAGTGCGGATTGGCCAGCCCGAGATCCCCCTCGGGCCGGCCGTTCAATCTGATTTCGGACTTCCCGGGATCGCGCCGCAGCGGCGCATACGCCCCTACCCGCGGGGCCATTGCTGGCGCGCATGAACCTCGCTAGGCCTGTGCTCAAATATCGACACAGAGGAAGCGAAGGCATGAGTTCTGAAGCCGCCACAGGTGCCATGAGCGGACTGCGCGTCATCGATCTCACGCGCGTGCTCGGCGGTCCCTATTGCACCCAGATCCTCGCCGACCACGGCGCCGACGTGATCAAGGTCGAGCCGCCCGCGGGCGACGAGGTGCGTGAATGGGGCCCTCCCTTCCACGAGGAGGACGCGGCCTATTTCATCGGCATCAACCGCAACAAGCGCTCGATCGGCCTCGACCTCGCCTCCGAGGGCGGCCGCGCCGTGCTGCTCAAGATGCTGGAGACCGCCGACGTCCTGATCGAGAATTTCAAGCCGGGCACGCTGGAGAAATGGGGCATCGGCAACGAAGTCCTCAGCAAGAAATTCCCGCGCCTCGTGCATTGCCGGATCTGCGGCTTCGGCGCCGACGGCCCCCGCGGCGGCAATCCGGGCTATGACGCCATCATCCAGGCCATGACCGGCATGATCGCGGCGACCGGCTCGCCCGAAAGCGGGCCGATGCGGATCGGCGTGCCGCTGGTCGACATCACCACCGGCCTCTATGCGGCGATCGGCATCCTGATGGCGCTGTCGGAGCGGCAGCGTTCGGGCCAGGGCCAGTTCCTGGAGACGACGCTGTACGAGACCGGCCTTGCCATCATGCATCCGCACACCGCGAACTACTTCATGCATGGCAAGCCGCCCTCGCTCACCGGCAACGAGCACCCGAACCTCGTGCCCTACGCGATCTTCCCGACCAAGACCGACGACATCTTCATCGGCGTCGGCAATGACGGTACCTTCCGCAAGCTCGCCAAGGAGATCGGCAAGGCGGAGCTCGGCACCGATCCGCGCTTTGCCCGCAACAAGGACCGCATCGCCAATCGCGAGGCGCTACGCGCCGAGCTCGCCGCCGTGTTCAGCCAGCACGAGGCCGAGCCGCTGTGCAACCGCCTGCTCGCGGCGGGCCTGCCTGCAGGTCCCGTGCAGAAGATCGACCAGGCGCTGACCAATCCGCACACGATCGCGCGCGGCGATATTATCGAGAAGGACTGGTACAAGGGCGTGGCCTCGCCGATCCGGCTCGACCGCAGCAAGCCGAGCCTGCGCCGCCTGCCGCCGAAATTCAGCCAGCACTCGGCGGAGGTGCTCGGCGAGTTCGGCTACTCCAAGGCCGAGATCGACGCGATGGTCGAAAAGGGCACGGTCTGCGGTCCCGAGCGCAAGCGCTAGCGGTCCCCCGGCCTTCTTCAACCGACATCCAATGCCGCACTGCGGCGCGGGCACTCAGGTGCACCGCGAACGGAAACGATTGCCGGCGGCGCATTCGCCTATTTTCCGGCTTTCCTTTTCCAGCGCTTGCCGCTTTCGTTTCGGCCGCTTACACAGTCATGTGAACGTCATATGGCGCTGCTAGCGCAAGCGCTCCTTTAGTGACGGGCAAGGGAGGTTTTCTTGATGGCTCTTCGACATTTTGGTGCGGCTGCCGCACTTGCAATCACGGTTGGCGTATCGGCTTCGCCGGCGCTGGCGGTGACCGAGATCCAGTGGTGGCATGCGATGACCGGCGCGAACAACGACGTCATCGTCAAGCTCGCGACCGACTTCAACGCCTCGCAGAGCGACTACAAGGTGATCCCGACCTACAAGGGCAACTATCCCGATACGATGAACGCCGGCATCGCGGCGTTCCGCGCCGGCAACGCGCCGCACATCATGCAGGTGTTCGAGGTCGGTACCGCGACCATGATGGCCGCGACCGGCGCCGTGAAACCCGTCTACAAGCTGATGGCCGAGACCGGCGAGAAGTTCGATCCGAAGGCCTATCTGCCCGCGATCACCGGCTACTACTCGACCTCGAAGGGCGAGATGCTGTCCTTCCCCTTCAACTCGTCGTCGACCGTCATGTGGGTCAATCTCGACGAGCTGAAGAAGGCCAATCTCGAGATCCCGAAGACCTGGCCCCAGGTGTTCGACGCCGCCAAGAAGCTCCATGACAACGGCCATGCCACCTGCGGCTTCTCCAATTCCTGGATCACCTGGGTCAATCTCGAGCAGCTCTCCGCCTGGCACAACGTGCCGCTGGCGAGCAAGGCCAACGGCCTCGACGGCTTCGACACCGTGCTCGAGTTCAACGGCCCGCTCCAGGTCAAGCACCTCGAAAAGCTGGTCGAGCTCCAGAAGGACAAGACCTACGACTATGCCGGCCGCACCAACACCGGCGAAGGCCGCTTCACCTCGGGCGAATGCCCGCTCTACCTGACCTCCTCGGCGTTCTTCGGCAACGTCAAGGCGCAGGCCAAGTTCGCCTTCACCGCGGTGCCGATGCCCTATTATCCCGACGTGAAGGGCGCACCGCAGAACTCGATCATCGGCGGCGCCTCGCTCTGGGTGATGGGCGGCAAGTCGGCCGACGAGTACAAGGGCGTCGCCAAGTTCCTCACCTTCCTCTCCGACACCGATCGTCAGGTCTACATCCACAAGGCTTCGGGCTATCTGCCGATCACCAAGGCCGCCTATGAGAAGGCCAAGGCGGAAGGCTTCTACAAGGATCAGCCCTATCTCGAGACCCCGCTGCTCGAGCTGACCAACAAGGAGCCGACCGAGAATTCCCGCGGCCTGCGCCTCGGCAACATGGTGCAGCTGCGCGACGTCTGGTCGGAAGAGATCGAGCAGGCACTCGCCGGCAAGAAGACCGCCAAGCAGGCGCTCGATGCCGCCGTCGAGCGCGGCAACACGATGCTGCGCCAGTTCGAAAAGACCGCAGTGAAGTAAGGCGACCGACGGCAGGCCGGGACACCGGCCTGCCGTTCCTGCGGGCACCATGCAAAAGCAAGCCATCTTCCAGTCAAAGCTGTTGCCCTATGCGCTGGTTGCGCCGCAGCTCGCGATCGTCCTGATTTTCTTCTACTGGCCGGCCCTGCAGGCCGTGATCCAGTCCTTCCTGCTGCAGGACGCGTTCGGCCTGTCGACGAGCTTCGTCTGGTTCGAGAATTATATCGAGCTCATGCAGGACAGCGCCTATTTCGAGGCGATCGTCCGGACCTTCTTCTTCTCGTTCGCGATTGCGGTGTCGTCGCTGTCGTTTGCGCTGCTGCTCGCCGTGATGGCTGACAAGCCGCTGCGCGGCTCGATGCTGTATCGGACGTTGCTGATCTGGCCCTATGCGGTGGCGCCGCCCGTCGTCGGCGTGCTCTGGATCTTCATGCTGCACCCCTCGCTGGGGGTGCTCTCGCGGTACTTGCGCGCTCTGGGCATCGACTGGAATCCGCTGCTCGACGGCGACCAGGCCGCTGCGCTGATCATCCTCGCCGCCGCCTGGAAGCAGATCTCCTACAACTTCCTGTTCTTCCTCGCCGGCCTGCAGAGCATCCCGCGAAGCGTGCTCGAGGCGGCCGCGATCGACGGCGCGCGCCCGATGCGAAGGTTCTGGACCGTGACCTTCCCGCTGCTGTCGCCGACCATCTTCTTCCTTCTGGTCGTCAACATCGTCTACGCCTTCTTCGACACGTTCGGCATCATCGACACCATGACCCGCGGCGGTCCCGGCAAGTCGACGGAGACGCTGGTCTACAAGGTCTATTCCGACGGCCTGCTCGGCGGCAATCTCGGCAGCTCGGCGGCGCAATCGGTGATCCTGATGATCATGGTCATCGTGCTGACGGGAATCCAGTTCCGCTTCGTCGAACGCAAGGTGACCTACTGATGGTCGAGCAAGAAGGCATCAGGCGCTACATTGCCCACATCATCCTCTGGATCGGGATCGCGATCGTCGCGTTCCCCGTCTACATCGCGATCGTCGCCTCCACCCAGGAGAACGCGCTGATCGCGAACGGGCAGATGTCGCTGCTACCGGGCGGGCATTTCTTCGAGACCTACTACCAGACCATCTTCGTCGGCACGAGCGGCTCGACCCGCGAGCCGGTCGGCAACATGATGCTGAACTCGCTGGTGATGGCGCTCTTGATCGCGATCGGCAAGATCGCGATCTCGATCATCTCGGCCTATGCGATCGTGTATTTCCGCTTTCCGTTCCGGATGGCGATCTTCTGGCTGATCTTCATCACCCTGATGCTGCCGGTCGAGGTGCGCATCTATCCGACCTACAAGATCGTCGCCGATCTGCACATGCTCGACAGCTACGCCGGCCTGTCGCTGCCGCTGATCGCCTCGGCCACCGCGACGCTGCTGTTCCGCCAGTTCTTCATGACGGTGCCGGACGAGCTCCTGGAAGCCTCGCGCATCGACGGCGCCGGTCCCTTCCGCTTCTTCTGGGATACGCTGCTGCCGCTGTCGCGCACCAACATGGCCGCGCTGTTCGTGATCCTGTTCATCCTCGGCTGGAATCAATATCTCTGGCCGCTGCTGATCACCACGCGCGACGACATGCAGACCATCCAGATCGGCATCCGCAAGATGATCACCACCACCGACGCGCTGACCGAATGGCCGATCGTGATGGCAACCGCCGTGCTGGCCATGCTGCCGCCGGTGTTCGTCGTCGTCGCCATGCAGAAGCTGTTCGTGCGCGGATTGGTCGAGACGGAAAAGTAGGTTCTTCCAAGTGAGTTTTCATGGCTAACGTCACCCTGCGCAACGTCCGCAAGACCTATCCCGGCGGCTTCGAGGCCATCAAGGGTGTCGACGTCGATGTCGGCGACGGCCAGTTCTGCGTGCTGGTCGGCCCCTCCGGCTGCGGCAAGTCCACGCTGCTGCGCATGGTCGCGGGACTGGAGACCGTCACCGGCGGCGAGATCGACATCGGCGGCCGCGTCGTCAACCAGGTCGAGCCGGCCGACCGCGACATCGCGATGGTGTTCCAGAACTACGCGCTCTATCCGCATATGAGCGTCTACAACAACATGGCCTATGGCCTGCGCAACCGCGGCATGGCGGAAGCCGAGATCAAGACCCGCGTCGAGGAAGCCGCGCGCGTGCTCGAGCTGTCGGCCATGCTGGAGCGCAAGCCGCGCCAGCTCTCCGGCGGCCAGCGCCAGCGCGTCGCCATGGGCCGCGCCATCGTGCGCCAGCCGAAGGTGTTTCTGTTCGACGAGCCGCTCTCCAATCTCGACGCCAAGCTGCGCATCGCGATGCGCGTCGAGATCCGCAAATTGCAGCGCCGCCTCAACACCACGTCGATCTACGTCACGCACGACCAGCTCGAGGCGATGACGCTCGCCGACATTCTCGTCGTGATGAATGGCGGCGAGGTCGAGCAGGTCGGCAATCCCCTGGCGATCTACGAGAAGCCGGCGACGACCTTCGTCGCCTCCTTCATCGGCGCGCCGCCGATGAATCTGATGTCGACGCGCGCGGACGAGATCAAATCGCAGCTCGGCGGCAGCGCCGGCGAAGCCGGCATCCTCGGCATCCGTCCGGAGGACTTCGTCATCACCGACCAGACCCCGGCCGGCGGCGTCGCGCTGCCGCTCACCGTCGAAGCGATCGAGCGCGTCGGCGCGGAAACCTTCGTCTACGGCTCGCGAGCGCACGACGAGCAGCGCGTTGCCGCCACCCCCGGCGAGCTGCCGCCCGGCGAGGTGATCGTCCGCATTCCCGGAACCGAGGCCCCCGCCATCGGCCAGAACATCCGCGTCGCGGCGCAGCGCCAAAAGCTGCATTTGTTCAGCGGCGACGGGCGGAAGCGGATCGAGGCCTGACCGGTTCCCAAGGGCCGACCGATAAAAAGTGCGAAAACAACCCCATGCACAGTAGAAGGGGCTTTGTTTTCGTTGGGAGAATTCGGCACGGAAAATCGTCATGCCGCACTGGTCGGCTCAGCCCGAACGAAATCGCTGACAGGCGTTCGGAGACATGGCCGACACATGAACGATGGCAGAACTGGACGAGGCCGACCGGCATGGGCCCATCCACAGCCTACCGGCTAGCTGCTTGAACCAACACGGGGATATGCCCATATTGCTGACCAAGGGGTGCCTTGATCGGGCCCTGATGCACCAAAGTCGCTTCGAGAGGACTTTGTAAACTATGTCTCGTGTTCCAACGCTCTCCAGTCCCTTTCTGCTGGGCTTCGACGAGATCGAGCGCGTGCTCGATCGGGTCGTCAAAGGCGCCGACGGTTATCCTCCCTACAATATCGAGAGGTGTGACCGGTCGGACGGCCAGCCCGAGCGTTTGCGCATCACGCTGGCGGTCGCCGGATTCACCCGCGACCAACTCGATGTAACCATTGAGGAAAACCAGCTCGTGATCCGCGGGCGGCAGCAGGACGACAAATCCCGGCAATACATCCATCGCGGCATCGCCGCGCGCCACTTCCAGCGCACTTTCGTGCTGGCGGAGGGGATGCTGGTGCTGGGTGCGGATCTGAAGAACGGGCTGTTGTCGATCGATCTTGCCCGGCCTGAACCGGAGAGGATCGTTAAGACAATCGCTATCAATGAGCACGAATAATGGAACGAGTAGCGGACTCGACCGCTTAGTGTTCCAGAGGAGTCGAGACCATGAGTGAAGGTCACGTTGCGTTCGAATACGAAGCCAAGAATGTCTCCCCGGAGACGCTGGCAACCCTCGGCGAAGGCCATATCGCCTATGTGAAGCAGATCCGTTCCGAGGACGTTCCGGGCCTGTTTCCCGAAGCGCCGAAAATCGCGCCGGGCCTCAAGCTCTTCGCGCTCCACGCCGCCGACGGTACGCCGATCATGCTGACCGACAGCCGGGAAGCTGCGATCGCCAACGCCTGGAGCAACGAGCTGCAAGCGGTGAGCGTGCACTGAGCGCGCAAGCTTCGCACTGACAGAGTTTCAAGCGGGCACGCCTTCGGAACGAAGGCGTGCCCGCTTTCATTTTGAGTGATGACGTCTCGGCATCGTCATTGCTGGGAGCACTTCCGACGAAGCAATCCAGAATCACCCACGGAAAGGTTCCGGATTGCCTCGCTGTGCTCGCAATAACGGAGTGCGAGGCGATGGCCTCCTCAACTCTCGCGTGTCGCGGACGCGGCGCTTTCCTGGCGATGCGAAGCATCGTCCAGTCGCGGTGCGGCGCAGAGCCCCCCGGAAAGCGGCAGCTCACAAATGTAGAGACACAATGTAGAGACATGGGCCCCGGCTCTGCAGCGCATCACTTCGTGCTGCGCAGCGTCCGGGGCACGAGAACAAGGCTCGATGCTCGCTCTCTCGCTAGTCGGCAAAGACGAGAAAGATCAGGCCGCCGTCGCCGGTGGCAGGGCCAGCACCGAATAGATCGCCTGGGCATCGCGCGAGGCGCGGAGCTTCTTGGCGATGTCCTGGTCGCGCAGGAGGCGGGCAATGCGGGCGAGGGCCTTGAGGTGATCGGCGCCGGCGCCTTCGGGCGCGAGCAGCAGGAAGACCAGATCGACCGGCTGGCCGTCCATCGCCTCGAAATCGATCGGGCGATCGAGCCGTGCGAACAGGCCAAAGATCTTTTCGAGCTTGGGCAGCTTGCCGTGCGGGATGGCGACGCCGTAGCCGACCGCGGTGGTGCCAAGCTTCTCACGCTGCAGCAGCACTTCGAACACGGCGCGCTCGTTCTGCCCGGTCAGCTCGGCGGCCTTGGCCGCGAGCTCCTGCAGCGCCTGCTTCTTGCTGTTGACTTTCAATGCCGGGAGAATCGCCTCGGGTGCGACCAGATCGGTAATCGGCATGGAAGCTTTCCGAGGTGAATTAAACCGTCAGGTTCCGATTTGGCCAGCTTGGAGGACCAAGCGGGGCCGGCGTCAATAACATGAAGCAGGAGGGGGACTTAGCCCAAGTCCCGTTAGATCCTGATGTGGGGCGCTTCTACTCCAACGCAATCCCGGTGCCAACTCCCGCGTGCGGCTTTGCCACGGGTCATTGTTAAGGGCCGGGATCATACGGACCCCGCCTCGGCCTAGCCGCCCGCCTTGCCGTCGACCTTGGCTCCGGGCGGATCGATCCAGCCCACATTGCCATCCGCCCGGCGGTAAATGATGTTCACCCGGCCGGACGAGCCGTGCTGGAATACCAGGCACGGGGCTCCGCTGAGATCGAGTTCCATCACCGCCTCGCTGACCGAGAACTGCTTCAACGAGGTGGTTTGCTCGGCGATGATCACGGGGCTGTAGCCGGTGACCTCATCCTCGCCCTCGGGCGCCTCCAGCACATAGCTGGTCGCATCGAGCGCAGCCATCGCCTCGGAGGCGACATGGGCCTTGCGGGCGGAACGGTCCTTGAGTCGGTTCTTGTAGCGGCGCAGCCGCCTCTCGATCATCAGCAGCGCCTGGTCGGCGCTGGCATAGGCATCGGGCGCGTTCGAATCGGCCTCGAGCGTAACCCCCGAATCGAGGTGCAGCGCACAGTCGGTGCGGAAGCCGAAGCCGTCCTTGCTCAGCGTGATATGCCCAGAATAGCTGCCGTCGAAATATTTGCGCAGCACCTCGTCGGTGCGGTCGGCGACGCGGCCGCGCAGCGTCTCGCCGACGCTGATGCTCTTACCCGAAATCCGGAGGGTCATGTGGTGCCTCGCTTGGTTTGTTACCCGAGCTGCAATGACGCATCGTCGCAGCCGGGGTCTTTTCCCGGCGCACGATCTTGGCGGAAAACCGCTGCACACCTTTTCCGGATCATGCGCAGGCCTGGACCGGTCCCGAAGGGGAATTGAGAGTAGCGCGATTTCGCGCCAGTGCAATCACGCCGGTTCGGTGTTGCGGGAGCGATCGGACATCGCTGTCGAGAGGACGTTACCAAGAGCGCTCTGCTTGTCACGGCGGCGTTGCACCGAGGAGGGTATGCGCATGGCTTCGCGGTACTTCGCGACCGTGCGGCGGGCAATATCAATGCCCGAAGCGCGCAAGCGTTCCACGATGGTGTCGTCCGACAGGATCGCCGCGGGCTCTTCCGAATCGATCAGCTGCTTGATGTGATGGCGAACGGCTTCGGCCGAATGCGCCTCGCCACCGTCGGCCGAGGCGATCGAGGCCGTAAAGAAATATTTCAACTCGAATGTGCCGCGATTTGTCGCCATGTATTTGTTGGCGGTGACACGCGACACCGTGGATTCGTGCATCTGGATGGCGTCGGCGACGGCCTTCAGGTTGAGCGGCCGCAGATGCGCCACGCCATGGGTGAAGAAACCATCCTGCTGGCGCACGATCTCGGTTGCGACCTTCAGGATGGTGCGGGCGCGCTGGTCGAGCGCGCGCACGAGCCAGGTCGCGTTCTGGAGCGCATCGGTGAAGTAGGACTTGTCGCCGTCCTTGCCGATCTTCTTCGACAGCTCGGAATAGTAGGTCTGGTTGACCAGCACACGCGGCAAGGTGTCGCTGTTGAGCTCGACATGCCAGCCGCCGTCGGGACCGGGGCGGACATAGACATCGGGCACCATGGTCTGCAGCCGCGCCGAGCCGAACTTCATGCCGGGCTTGGGATTGAGCCGGCGGATCTCGCCGATCATGTCGGCGATGTCCTCGTCGTCGACGCCGCACAGCTTGCGCAGGGACGCGATGTCGCGCTTGGCGAGAAGATCGAGATGCTCGACGAGGGCCTGCATCGCCGGGTCGTAGCGGTCGAGCTCGCGGAGCTGGATCGCCAGGCATTCGCTCAAATTGCGCGCGCAGACACCTGGCGGATCGAATTTTTGCAGCACGGCGAGGACGTCCTCGACGTCGGCTTGCGACGCGCCGAGACGCTCGGCGGCCTGGCCGAGATCCGGCGGCAGATAGCCGGCCTCGTCGACGAGGTCGATCAGGTATTGGCCGATCATGCGCTGTGCCGGCGCGGTGAAGGCGACCGAGAGCTGCTCGGCCAGATGGTCCGACAGGGTCATCTCGGCGGCGACGAAGGCCTCGAGATTGTAATCCTCATCGCCGGAAGCTCCGCCGCCCCACTCGGTGTAGGTGGTCGGTGCGGCGTCCTGGGCATTGCGCGCGGCCGCCTCGGCCGGCTCCTCGGAGAAGACGTTGTCCAGGCCCGTGTCGAGGGTCTGCTCGATCTCGGCGCGGGTGCCGAGATCCTTGCTCATCCATTCCTCCTGGCCGGGCTCGAAGGCCTCCGCGCTGCCGCCAAAGCCGTCGTCAGCATGACCGTCACCCTGGCCGCCGCCCTCGTCGCCATCGCCGAACTGGCCGGCCTCGGCAGGCGCTTCACCGCCCGCCTCGTCATTGGCCCGCTCCAGGAGAGGGTTCCGCTCGAGTTCCTCCTCGACGAAGGTGGTGAGATCGAGATTGGACAATTGCAGCAGCTTGATCGCCTGCATCAGCTGCGGCGTCATCACCAGCGACTGCGATTGCCGGAACTCTAATCTCTGCGTAAGCGCCATGAAGCAAGAACCGTTCCCATAATTGGTCCGATTTTTGCTTATCCTAGTCCGGGCCTGATGTACACGGCTTGACGCTGTGCAAAAACCAGCTAGAGGCGGAATTCCTCGCCAAGGTAAAGCCGGCGGACGTCGGGATCGGCAACGATCTCGTCCGGGGTCCCCTCGGTCAGGATTTCACCGGCATAGACGATATAGGCGCGATCGGTGAGGCCGAGCGTTTCGCGGACATTGTGATCGGTGATCAGGACGCCGATGCCGCGGTTGGTGAGATGGCGGACGAGGTCCTGAATGTCGCCGACCGCGATCGGATCGATGCCGGCAAAGGGTTCGTCGAGCAGCATGTAGTTCGGACGCGTCGCCAGCGCGCGCGCGATCTCGACGCGCCGGCGCTCGCCGCCGGACAGCGCGATCGACGGCGATTTCCGCAGGCGCGTGATGTTGAACTCGTCGAGCAGCGAGTCGAGCTGCTGCTCGCGCTTCTTGCGCGAGGGCTCGACCACTTCGAGCACGGCGCGGATGTTCTGCTCGACGGTGAGGCCGCGGAAGATCGAGGCTTCCTGCGGCAGATAGCCGATGCCGAGCCGCGCGCGCTGATACATCGGCAGCTTGGTGACGTCGTGGCCGTCGAGCTCGATCGCGCCGTGATCGGCCTTGATCAGGCCGGTGATCATGTAGAACACGGTGGTCTTGCCGGCACCGTTCGGGCCGAGCAGGCCGACTGCTTCACCGCGCCGCACATAGATGCTGACGCCACGCACGACCTGACGGCTGCCGAAGGCCTTCTTCACGCCATGCACAGCCAGGAAGCCCGGCCGCTTCAGGAGCTGCGGGCCGCCGGCGCCGTTGGAGGTGGCGGCGCTTCGGACGGGGTGAACAGCCTGCGGACGTGGCGACGGCTCGGCCTGATAGTCGGATTCGTAGGTGCCCTGGAACTGGTCGGGCGCGCGCATCGGCTGGTCCCGGGCGATCGGCGGAGTGTCCCTGATCGGACTCGGCACGAGGCCGCCGACGCCGTCACCGAGCGCGGTGATGTCCTGACGCGCAAATCCTGGCCGGCCGCGCTTGGCGGGGCGCCGACGGAACATGCTGAAGAGATCGACCATCCCCGCCTTCTAGCCTTGCGCGGTTTTTGCGCGGCACTCGCGCAATCTGCCGCCCCGGCGCCGATTCGCCGGTGCAGCATGAGTGAAGGGATGTCTCATGCCCAGTGAAACACGCCCGAAAAGCGGCGAACTCCGCTTCGAAAGCCCTGCGCGCTAGATACAGTCTCGCCGGGCAAGCTTCAACCTCGGATCGGTCGCGTCCGATACAAGTCTTTGAATTTACTTTTGTTTACTTGCGCCGGGCAGTTGCAGCGGCGGCGCGCCGCCGGGCTTGGCCCCCGGACCGCAATCACTGCCCGCACCCTGCGGCAGCAGGACCTGAACGCGGCCGGTGTCGGATTCCACGCGCGACACGCCGGTGGTCATGTCGACGGTCAGCCGGTCGCCACGCATCACATTCCTGCACTGCGTCAGGACCACCGGACCCCCGCCGCCGAGCATGGTGATGAGATTGGTCCTGGTGTCGAACACGGCGGTCTCGCCTGTGACCACCTGATCCTTCTGGGTGACCACGACGTTGCCGCGCGCCTCGAGCCGCTTGATCGAGGAGCTGCCGCCCGGGCCCGGCGTGGCCGATTGCATCGGTGCGGATTTCGCGCCCTTCGCCGCAGGCTGCGGCGGCGTGGCCGGCTTGTCGCCGCCCGAGTCGTAGAACACCACCAGCGTCTTCGAGGTCATGGTGGTGTCGCCCTGGATGACCTTCACGTTGCCGGCGAAGGTCGCCTCCTTCTTCTTGTCGCGCATCTCGAGCGAGGCGGCCTCGATCTGGATCGGCTGATCGCGGTTCTGCGAGAAGCCCTGCATCGCGTTGGGGACGCCCTGCATCGTGTTCTGCGCAATAGCGGCGCCGCCAGCGGCCAGTGCAACGGCGGCGGCGACAAGCACGGCAGCGCCGAGGATTGCGCTCCGCTTGCTGTCGTTGCGCGGAAAAAATCGGATCATGAAAATCACTTCGAATTGGCGGATTTATTCTGGGGCGTACGCGGCTTCGCTTGCGGCACGGGCTCGTCCGCAGGCGCAGGCTGAGCGGCCGCGGGATCGTCCAGCTTGTCCAGATGCATCACCACGTTGCCTTCGAAGCGAATGACCTCGCCGCCTTCCGTGATCCGCAGCCGGTCCGCGCTCAGCGTGCCGTTGGTCAGCTTGACGTCGACGCGTTCATCGGACGTCACCGTGCCCTTGTTCATGTCGACGAAGGCGGAATTCAGCCGCGCCTCATAGCCGGTGGAGGTGCGCAGGAAGATGTCCTTGTGCAGGTCGAGCTGCTGCTGCTTGTTGTCGAAGCGGCCGGTGCGGGCATCGAGGAACAGGGTGGACTGATCCTCCATCAGCACCTTGGCGCGCAGGTCGGAGAGATCGACGTGATCGGCGTCGGTGATGTCCTGGGTCGCGGTCTTGGCCCAGAGCTCGTAGGGCCGCTGGTCCGGCGTGAAGCCGGCCAGATGCGGCGATTCCATCGTGATCTTGGTGCCGGACACCACCAGGTTTCCGGAATCGAGCGGCAGCTTCGGCATCAGCATGCGGAACGGATTGAAGACCGAGACGCCGACGATGGCGGCCATGGACAGCAGCACCGCCCCCGGCACCGCGACGCGAAGGATCCGCACCAGCCGGCTGTGACGCGCCGCGCTGGCGAACTTCGCCGCTAGCGCGGCGTCGTAGGTCGGATTCTGGGCCGAATTCACCTGGGCTCCTGATGCACCTGGGCTCCTGAAAGGTTGGGCTCCTGAAATGTCGCTCGCCTTGTCCGGTTGCAGCGCGGCCCCATTGTACCCGTCGCCCGCGAAATATGCAGCCGGCGACAGGCGGTTACGAAAGTGTCCGAAACGGGGCGGAGGCCCTGAGTCTAGCGAGCCCGGGAGGCGTCAGGAATGCGCGAAAATGTCCTCTTCCTCCCAGCCCTGGAGGTCGAGCAAGGCGCGGGTCGGCAGGAAGTCGAAACAGGCCCGCGCCAGCTCGGTGCGGCCTTCCCGCACCAGCATAGCATCGAGCCGCTCGCGCAAGGCATGCAGATGCAGCACGTCGGAGGCGGCATAGGCGAGCTGCGGCTCGGTCAGGCTGTCGGAGCCCCAATCGCTGGATTGCTGCTGCTTGGAGAGGTCGATGTTGAGCACCTCGCGCACGAGGTCTTTCAGGCCGTGGCGATCGGTGTAGGTGCGGGTCAGGCGGGAGGCGATCTTGGTGCAATAAATCGGCCCGGTCATGACGCCGAAGGTCTGGTACAGCACTGCGACGTCGAACCGCGCGAAGTGGAAGATCTTGGTGATGGCGGGATTGGCCAGCAGCGCCTTCAAATTCGGCGCGTCGGTGTGGCCCTGGGGGATCTGCACCACGTCGGCGCTGCCGTCGCCCGGCGAGAGCTGCACCACGCAGAGCCGGTCGCGGTGCGGATTGAGCCCCATGGTCTCGGTGTCGATCGCCACCGCTCCGGTGTAGCGCGTGAGGTCGGGCAGGTCGCCGCGATGCAGGCGTACGGTCATGGCGTTTCAAAACCTCGCATTGGTCTGTCGGCAAACTAGGCTCATCGGGATTCCCTGCGATGTATCCACTCGCGGCGGGACGCGCAAGCGCCGGCCGTGCCCGTACGGGCCCGGGTCAGATCGCTGCCAGCATGATGCAGATCATCGCCGCGACCGCGATGCGGCTGGGGCCGTCGCGGAACGCGTAGATGATGGGATCGTCGGGCATCTCGCGGCGGTGCGCCATCATCAGGGCGCGGCCGAACCAGTACAGCAGCAACGGGGTGAGCAGCCACAGCATCCAGGGACGGCTGTACAGCGGCATCACCGCCGTCGAAGACACGTAGAGCGAGAACACGGTGACCGCGTTCATCGCGCTCGCCGCCGCCATCGCGGCGATGATCTGCAGGTCGGTGATCCTGTAGTCGCGGTTGGAGGGATCGGCGAGCCCCGCGCTCTCGCGCATGCTGAGCTCGCTGAAGCGCTTGATCAGAGCGAGCGAGGTGAACACGAACAGCGAGAAGATCAGCAGCCATTCCGACAGCACCACGCCGACACCGACGGCGCCGGCGATGATGCGCAAGCTGTAGAGACCCGCGAGCGTCACGACGTCGACCAGCATCTTGCGCTTGAGCGCGAGCGAATAGGCGATCGTGGTGACGAGATAGGCGCCGAGCACGCCGAGAAAGAGCGGCGAGATGCAGAGGCTGGCGACGAGCGCGAACAGCCACAGCGCGGGGATCGCAAGCAGCGCGGAAGAGATCGGCAGGTCGCCGGCCGCGAGCGCGCGATGGCGCTTGGTCGGATGCTGCCGGTCGGCCGAAAGATCCAGGAGATCGTTCATCAGATAGGCGCCCGAGGCGCAGGCCGAGAACGCCATGAACGCCAGCAGCGCATAGAAGAGCGTCGGCAGGTTCAGCTGATGCGCGGTGATGACGGGCACGAACACCAGCGTGTTCTTGGCGTATTGATAGACGCGCAGCGCCTTGGCCCAGGTTTTGGCCCAGGTCTTCCAGCTGACGCGGCTTGTGCTTCGGCCGTCGATGCGGTCGATCGCGCCGCGATCGAACGGCAGCGTGGTGCCGGCGGCAAGATCGGCCGGCGTCACGACGCCGTCAAAGCCGAGATGCGCCGCAATCGCCGCTGCATGGTCGGCGAAGCGGCCGGCGACCAGATAGATCCTCGCGCCCCGCGCCCGCGCCGCCAGGGCCTGGTTCAGCACGTCGGAATCATAGGGCAGATGGGCGTAGTCGAGCTTGGCCCGCGCCAGGATCTCCGTGAGCGCCGCCATGCCCGGACGTCCGCCCGCGCCGAAGCGGGCCAGCATGCGGCCGGGCGCACTGAACAGCGCTTCCATCAGCAGCTCGGAGCGCAGCAGCGCGCCTTCGAGATCCACGACGAGCGTCGGCGCAGACGCCATCGCCGACGGTGCGGGGGCGCCAGAATCGTACTGCCGGGCAGGCTGCTCCATCCGAAAACGCTCTGTTGGCCGCAAAATGCCGGCCCAGGAGGCCGGGGAGCAGGGAAATGGACGGCCGCGAGCCTAGAGGAGATTCGCTAAGGGCGGCTTAACTTGCCTAGCGAGGGACGGAGCCTGTTGCACGGCCCCCACAACCCCGCACGAACTTCGGCTTCGGCGGGGTTTGTGTCGTGCGCTTAGTGGACATCGCCCCGGCCCGCCCTATCTGCCAGTCTCTCCCTGCTCACCAAGACTCGAGAGCCATGACCGAACCGACGCTCGCAGCGCCCGTCGACGACCAACGCCCGCGCGGCTTTTCGCGCTATCAGGTGCTCCTGATCGGGCTGCTCGCGTTCACGCAGTTCACGATCATCCTCGATTTCATCATCATGTCGCCGCTCGGCGCGATCCTGATGCCCGCGCTGAACATCACGGCCGGGCAGTTCGGCGTGGCCGTATCGGCCTACGCCTTCAGTGCGGGCCTGTCGGGCATCCTCGCCGCCGGCTTCGCCGATCGCTTCGATCGCAAGCGCCTGCTGCTGTTCTTCTATGTCGGCTTCACGCTGGGCACGATGCTCTGCGCCGTCGCGCCGAACTACCATGTGCTGCTGATCGGCCGGATCGTAACCGGATTGTTCGGCGGCGTGATCGGCTCGGTCGTGCTCGCCATCGTCACCGATCTTTTCGCGCTGCATCTGCGCGGCCGCGTCATGGGCTTCATCCAGACCGCCTTTGCCGCAAGCCAGGTGCTCGGCGTTCCCGCCGGGCTGTTTCTCGCCAATCACTGGAGCTGGCATGTCTGCTTCATCGCGATCGTCGGCCTGTCGATCGTGACGATTGTCGTCGTCGCCTTCGCCATGGAGCCGGTCGACGCGCATCTGAAGCTGAAGCAGGACAGGAATCCGTTCCACCATCTGGTCGCGACGGTCACCGAGCCGCGCTACACGCTGGCCTTCGCCGTCACGACATTGCTGGCGACCGGCGGCTACATGCTGATGCCGTATTCCAGCGCCTTCACCGTGAACAATATCGGCATCGACATGGCGCATCTGCCGACGATCTATCTGGTCTCCGGCCTGTTCAGCATCGTCACCGGACCGCTGGTCGGCCGCGCCAGCGACGCCTTCGGCAAATACCCGACCTTCGTGTTCGGCTGCGCGATGACCATCGTCATGGTGCTGATCTACACCCATCTCGGCCACGTCTCGCTGGCGACCGCGATCGCCGTCAACGTGCTGATGTTCGTCGGCATCTTCTCGCGCATGATCCCGTCGCAGGCGCTGATCTCGGCGATCCCCGATCAGAGCCAGCGCGGCTCGTTCAGCGCGGTCAGCGCCTCGCTACAGCAGCTCTCCGGCGGGCTCGGCTCGGTGCTCGCCGCCGCGATCATCTCGCAACAACCCGACGGCTCGCTGCTCCATTTCGAGCGGATCGGCTACGTCGTCGTCACCACGACGCTAGTGACGCTGGTCGCGATGTATTTCGTGCAGAAGGAGGTGGCGGAGCGGGCGGGGAGAAGTGTGGTGTAAGCGGCGGGCCGACGTGGCCCCACGAGGACAGCCCGTCCCAGCGGCGAGGCCGGGACCCCGGTCCTGCGGTCTCTACCGGTCGGAGGTAGATGTATTTTGGGTCCAAACCCCGCAAAATGGTGCCCAGGAAAGGATTGGGCCGCTCACCGCAGAGATCATTGTTTTCGCTGATCTTTTCCGACCGTCGATGACCGACTGTGTACCAGTTCTGTGTCCAGCATTCAACATGCTGCTCCTCAAGAAGGAGGGCGCGAAGTCTGCACCATGACGACGCAGCCCCGGGCAGGGTAGACTTGTTCTGGCTCACCTTGAACTATCGCCTCTAATCTGGAATTGGCACTTCTGGATAGGTTCGCCGAGACGATGCTCGGCCGACAGTCGTGCCTTGAGGTAAGTGATGCCGTTCAAGTTCCCCGGTTCTAACGATGACGCGCTCGCCCAGCGCACCCACAGCATCAGGAAGGACATGAAGATCGGTAGACCCACCACTTATACCATTCGCCGATTGAACTACCGTGGTGAAGTGTTGGAAGAGGTCACCACGAACCACCATCGCGAGATCAATAAACTGCAGACGCGCTGGAACCGGGAAGAATGGGATCTGCGCTTATCGCATCCCGAGTTGTACGACGAGTGAAGAATGAGAAAGCTGGCACTGATTGGCGCCTTCGTGGCCGTCCCGAGCTTCGCAAGCGCTCAGAAGGGTGCTGACGTGGCTGCGGCCGCAACCCTCCATCAGGAGTACACCGATGTCGTGATCGCATCGGATGAATGTCCGGGCATCACACTCGACATCAACAAGTGGGACAAGGAAGTGCGCAAGGTCGCCGGATCAAGCGGCCCCGGCATGCTGAAAGCCTTTGAGGTATCGGAGCAAGGCGGAGCTTGGCGAGATAAGCGACAGGGAGACTTCAAGGCAAATCCAACCAAAGAGTGCGCAGATGTGTTGGAGGCGTATGGGCCCAAGGGGTTGGGTCTGCTCAGAAGGAAGTAACTCGGCTGCTGGTCTGGCTTGACACTCCTGCTACGCCCTGATCCCTTTGTGAGAGGTGAACGCCCCCTGCTATTCGTAGACCCTCTACGGATGGCAACCGCTTTTGTAGTGAAGCACGGGGCCACCATGACCGACATCTTCAAGACATCGCTGACCCAATTCTCCACGCTCCTCGGGCGCATCGGAGCCGACCCCTCACGCCTGATGAGTGTGCGCGAGTGGTGGTATGAGATGGACGAACCGGTGTCGATGTTGGTCGATCCCCAAGAGGCCTTCAAGGCAGACGAGCGGACGCTGCTGAAGGTCTGCCTGGACAACGGCATCGCGTATCGAGCGACCACCACAGAGCGCCCTGCTGCCTTCCCAGCGTGGCTGTTCAGGGAAGTGTATCGGGAGCCCTGAGCGCCCGCGCTAATCTCCCTCATGAGTTCCCCCCGGATAGTTGGCGCAAATCCGCGAAGGCTCCATTCTGAGTGGGTCTGCTGCGAGCTTTCCCCCGCCGGGGGGCCTTCCTAAAGCACAGCAAGGCATTCTGACGATGATCCCAAGAAGGCGGTATGCGCCGACATGGTTGACGAAGGAGCAGATAGAGCGGCGGCTCGACGTGCTTGAGACGGTGAATGGTTTGCTCTGGCACCCGAGGACTGGCCTTCACACTCCTGTCGAGGAGCGCTTCGACGCGGCGGTGGCGGACGTTGTGAAGCGAGCAATCCGAGAAGCGGAAGACGCACTGCGGTCAGCATTCTTGGACGCGGAGGAAGCCGGAAAGGCCCCTGTGGAACAACAGGTCATCAACTTCGTGAAGTCCTTCAACTGCATCGGCCCGGCCCGTCTGAAGCGGCTTCATCGGCACGCGACGGGAAGGCAGAGGCGCTGCACTGTAGAGACAGCCTGAAGAGCCGATACGATTGGCTACAGAGAAGAGTCTCACAACGGTTCCACGGAGCCGGTCGATTGGGTTGCAGTCTAGCCAATAGAGGACCTGTCCTCGGCGACGGCTAGATAGGTTGCACTACAGCCCTAAAGAGTGCCGCTGTCGAATAGGTTGCACGTTAGCAGGATGAAACATCCGCTCTTGCGCTGTGAGCTTGGCCGGATCAGCCATCATCCCGCGGCACACTTCGAAGCTGCACGCTAAAGGCCGCCACCTGTTTTGGGGGTGTTTAGTTCATGGGTAATGCTTGGTCCACCCCGCGCGGAGCTGCCAAGTCCCTGAAGCTGACCACTCCAGATGTCCTTCAGCACCCCAAGCCCAGCACCTCTCAGTTCCCGACCAACTTCCAAACCTACACCGGATCGCACACGCATGCTCTACGTCCACGAAACCCTTGACCGCCAGACCGGGTTGCTCGTCACCAATCCCATCGGCGAGCACATCACCATCACTGAACTAGGGGAAAAATATCGAGTTGGCCCGCGACGTGTCCGCATGATCCTCCATCACATGGGCGTTCTCGCTGCCGAAGGGCGGCGCTATCGCTTACCCCGAGCGTTCGTTGAACGTGGCTTTGGCATCCGACACGACAACCCAAGATCGGGTTACCCGTTCGACGTTCTGTCTCCGAAGTGCCAAGCGCTCATCGCTGAGGCGTGGGACGATACGGTTGCCGACCTCGAAGGCGAGGCCGCCCCGATCATGCGCCGCGCCGAAGCTGCGCTTGCTGCATTCCGCTCGACCCGCCGTCGTGAGCTGACCACCCAACAGGCGGTGTGTTGGCTGTGCGACAATCATCCCCATCTGCTCCATTGCCAGATCGCAGACATCCTCGGTGTCACCGCCCAGCTTGTGTCGAGGTTCACTAAGCTGCGGGCCAAACGGATCAACATCCGCAAGGCACAGAAGGACCAACGACAGACGGACCCACAACGGCACGCCCTGCAGCAGTGATTGGACAGCCGTCGCGCCGGGGTGGTTCGGTCGCTTGCTGAATCTACTTGCTAGGAAGCTGCCGCCTTCTCTGATCCTGACGCTTTGCTGAGAAGCTGGATGATGTTCGAGCCCCCTTCGGCGCTTGGCTTTGTGAAACCCGTCTCCTGAGGCGAGAACATGCACGCAGAGGCGTGAGTAAGAATGATGTCCTTCTTGCTCTCTTCCTTCGCGGCATTCGCAAGAGCCTGGAACGTCAACAGGGCGTTCTGCCGATGCCTATTCACGATGGCGTTGTGGGTGTGGGACAGAAAGTTCCGCGAACAAAGCACCAGCACGTAGCCCATAGCCGCGAAGATCGCGAGTTTCGCCAGCGAGAACTGGACAGCTTCCATACTGTCGGCGGGGTGAAGGAACGGGACCTTGTGAAGGAAGACGGTCGAGCCTGCAAAGACTGCCAAGACGACCGCAGCGGCGATGGTGTAGGTGCGCCAGTCCTTCGCAACGGCATCATGGTGTTCGGCTTCGGTCTTGAAGTACGTAGCCTGAAACCCGACACCCTGCTCGGCAGCTACCTTTCTCACTTCGGCCAGCACGCGATTTGCTTCGGCCTCGTGTTCACCAAGTTTTTTCGTCAGTGCCGCAGCCTCATCCGTCGCGGCCTGCGATGCAGCTCTGGCCTCCCGTTCGAGCCGCGAAAAATCCTGCCGGTTACTGGTGACGAACAAGATTGCGGGGCTGATCTGGTTGTACCACGCCTCGTAATTGGAGCTGAGCTGCTGGATCAGGCTCTGTCTGGTCTCCATCGCAGAACCCTGCTGCGGGGAGAACTTCTGCATCTGCTCTAGGATGTTGAAGAAAGCATCGGCCGCCGAGCGAACTTGGGCACGATGTCCTTGTGGAACCAGCGGCAAAACGTCGGCGGGGATCAACGAGAACAGATGCTGAGCCCTCTGAGCTGGCTCCACAGCGTCCTCGAATGACAGCTCTCTTCCAAGATCCTCCCGCCTCGGCAATGTCTTGGTGTCGAACGATTGCACCCTGACGAGGGATGCGACCTCCTTCGAGATGTCCTCAGCCATTTGGTTCCTCCCGGTCGCAACTCTTACGAGTGCCCAGTCTGAAGGCAACATGAAGCGAGAGCTGTGAACAGGTTCCACAGGTTGTCCGTAAGGGTATGCCCGAGCGGACAATCCTGGCAGGCTCGAAATCGCGTCCGTTAGGGTTGACTTGGCTCAACGGACACGATATACAACGGACGTTACCCTAACGGACAACGGGGGCGTCCATGGCCACGATCTTCTACGCGCGAGTATCCACCACCGACCAAACCGTCGAGCATCAGCGGACAGGGGCGGAGGCCGCAGGCTTCAAGATCGACCGCGTCATCGCGGACCATGGCGTGTCGGGCATCAGCACCCGCCTTGCCGAACGTCCCGAGGGTAAGCGGCTCTTCGACATTCTCCGCAGCGGCGACATCCTCGTGGTTCGCTGGATCGACCGCCTCGGGCGCAACTACGGTGACGTGTGCGACACCATCAGGGAGTTCATGCGGCGCGGTGTCGTCATCCGCACGGTGATCAACGGCCTCACCTTCGACGGCGCAACAAAGGACCCCATGCAGCAGGCCGTCAGAGACGCGCTCATTGCCTTCATGGCCGCCACCGCACAGGCCAATGCCGAGGCCATCAAGGAAGCACAGCGCGGCGGCATCGCACTCGCCAAGGCGACGGCGGGCGAGATGAAGTATCGGGGGCGGAAGCCGACGTTCGACAAGGAACAGCTCGAAGTGGTCCGCAACATGTTGGGGCAGTCGGCGGGCGTCGGGCAGATCGCAGCGGCAACGGGACTGAGCCGACAGACAGTCTATCGCATCAAGGACGATCCGGCGGGAGCCGAAGCGGCGTTGAGGAGCTGGGCTGCTTAGTCAGGCAGCTCTAAGTGCACCTTCGCCGCACTATCAGTGTTTTTGCGCGGATCGGTTGGAGAGACGTAACGCTCTGGAATCTGGACAAGAATCCGAACTCTTGCTATCTAAAAGCATCGAGCGACCGCCTCCCCCTTGCCAGAGTTTGGTCGGTCGCCCGATTCTTGCACCCTCATACGATTGAGGGGCAGCTACTGCACCTTACCTACGTGCCCGTGGCGCGGGTCGCGTCGGAAGGCTCTACAACCCCAAACCACGGGGTAAGTTCTGGGGCCGGCGCTCACACTTCGGCGTCGGCCTCGCTGTTTCTGGCTTTGCTACCGACCACTGGTATGCAGAAGTCCAAGACGGCCTCGAAGGTCGTCATGAACCTTGCCCTCTCGTCCTTGGTCCACCCTTCGGCAGCATCCGGCAAACTCTCAAGCAACCCAGCAAGCGCCGGAGGCAACTCGCCTGGGCCTTTCGCTGGATTTTTCGTGGCGGCCTTTCCAACGCTTCGGGGCGGGGGCGAGACAGCACGCGGGGCGCGACCAACAGTGGGCGAACGAGCGCCGCTTGACGAACGCGCACCACTTGATGGCCGGACGCTTCCCGCCTTCTCTGGCATCATTCCGGCGTTCGCGCACAGGCCCACGAAGAGCGTGACCATTCGCGATTGTTGACCAACAGGCTGATAGTTGCGGAAGGCGTCACGGATGCGCGTCTCGTCGTCCCGAGTTGGATCGACGATGGAGAAGATGTCAGCGTAAGCCGACCTCAGCCATTCTTCTTGGCGTGTCCTGAACTCGGCTTCGGCTGCAAGACGAAGCCCCTCCAGCGTGGGCGTCGGTGCACCGTCTGCGTCGATGAGGTCCAGCGTAGTCAAAGCATAGAGTACGCGAGAGATAAGGCTGTCTGGTACGCCAATGCGGCCCAGAGCCTCGCCGTTCAGAGGCACAGGCAAACCGCGGTCACGATACCGCTTCACGATATCGATGATCGTCGCCGCTGGCGCGTAAGGCGCCGATTTGTCTGCCGTGACCGGCATTACAGGCTCCGGGTTCGAGATGAAGCCATTCAATCACATCCTCGACGGCAACACAAGTTTTTCGTCTTCTTGTTACTCGGTACAGTCATCGCGCCTCTCTATGAACGTAAACAGCTGAAATTATTTGATAATTCTAAATGTCAAGCTGCCTTGGCCCCGTACAAGCCCGGATACGACCCGTTCTTTAGCTGCAAACTTCACGCTCAAGTGAAGCCGCTATATGACCGTTATGGTCGTTTCAGGCTGGATATCGCGCTTTGATACTGACCGGATCGACATGATGTACCATCAGATGGTTGCGCTTCATCATGATTTGCGAGTTACTCGTACGCAGCCGGAGGGATCGAGGGAGCAATCTTATAAAGATAATAATATCAATAAGATATAACGTACGTTCCCTCGACTGCGGTGATCCATGCAGGATGAATATCCACAGTATCCACAGATTAGATGTCGAGGGGACGATTCGTGGGGTTAGCGATTCGCCGCTTCAGGCGGCAAGGTCATCGGCTTCTGTGACCCGCTGCGTGATGTCATATCGCGGATACTTCGCGAGCGCCGTAGCCATCGCCTTGAACGTCCGGTCACCGTAGTCGTCGGAAACATCCCGCCGTCCGTGTCCGCAGATCGCATTGACGACCCGCTCGCTCGCATCAACCTCGCCGCCAACCGTCTGGAAGCGATGACGCCAGCCGTGATTCGGACTGACCCTTTCGTCCGCAACGATGCTCCGCGCAAACTCGCACAGTCTGTTTTTCACAGCACGAATGCGACCACGAGCCTTCTCTCGGTCACTCGCAGCCACAAACAGATAGCCCTCTGGTGCAGCCTTCACGATCTCCAAGAAGCCACACTCGACTAGATGTTCGTGCAGAACCACACGCCGGGTTTGTTTATTTTTCACCGGGCCAGCCTCGGGGGTGATGGTTACGACGACGTAGGGCCCTCGCTGCTCGACATCCTCTCGTCGAAGCTGAACCATCTCGCCCACCCGGGAACCAGTGTACGCACACAGCCAGGGTACCCACCGCTTTGCCATTGCAGTTTGAGGCAGCTCGCGAGGAGCGGCAACGTAGGAACTGGATGCCTTCAGGATCGCAAGCGCCTCGCGCAAGACGAAACCCTTGGGCCGTTCTTGAATCGTCTTACCCAGCTTCAACTTCAGCTTCGGCACAGGGTTTTCAGTCAAACGACGATTCTCTGTCGCCCAGCCGAATACCGACTTGAAGACCGACATATCCGTGTCCTTGACTGTCTTCAGCGAAAGGCCGTCCGCAAGGCGTCGGTCCTTCCATCGGATGAAGTCCTCAGGTGTAAGCGAAGCGGCATCGTCGTGGCCCAAGAAGTCTACGAATCGCCGCAGGAGCGAACCGTATTCCTCGATTGTTTTCTCGGTGCGGTTGGCTAGTCGCGCTTCCTTGGCCCAGTCTGTCCAGAGAGCGATGATGCCGACAGTCAGCGGAACGTCACGAAGAGGTGCGATTGGCTTCCATTCAGGAAACCGCGCTTCGACGAGGTCCGGCCCATAGTCCCCTCTGCCCCAGCGCTCCAAGAGCGCCGTAGCGTCCTTGAACGCTTCATGCAGGGCAGCAGCCAAACGGGCTGAACTGTCGTCATCGATCCGCAGCGCCTTACGTTGGAGCAGCTCAGCAACGTAGGGAGCCATCTCACGTTGCGCCGTCGCAGGGTCCCACTTGAGCGCGGCTTGGTGGAGCATGTTCCAAAGCGTTGCCCGGCCGGGATCGCTCTCCCAGGTCTTCTTGGAATGACGGTAGGCTTCGCCCGCGAGCGCAATGACCTCCCGATGAGTGAGGCGACGAGGGGCCTCGCGCATCGAACGCCAAACATCATCAAGGTAGGCGAGCGCCTTGGCCTGCCGTACTTTGGCTTCCCGAGGATCGTGGGTGCGCAGCGACACCTTGATTGTGCCGCTGCGGCCAACCTGCACTTCCGCAGTCTCATCCCCCACGGGCACACGCAGCACCACGCCCACCGCCTTGTCGGTCAGGTCAGCAGGAACGCGCTTTCTAAGGTAATGAACGGAGGAGCCGTCGCGGCGGATAGGAGAGGCCATTCGCAGAAGCATGTGTACCGTCTCTGTGCACCAGTTGAGACGGTCGATCACCCTTAGTTATCAGGGACTTCAGCGAAATCAACTACATCGCAGAGCGATGGTGCCCAGGAAAGGACTCGAACCTTCACGGCCGTTAAGCCACTGGCACCTGAAGCCAGCGCGTCTACCAATTCCACCACCTGGGCATGCCGTTTGGGGCACGGAGGCGGTTACTACGGTTCGGTGACGCCGTTGTCAATTCATGCTTGAAGCCTGTTTCGGGATGCCGATTGCGCATCGCAAACCGGCCCGATACAAGCCTGACAACACCTTAGCCCACCTGCAGGAACCGACCCCATGGCATCGAATCTGGACACGCTCGTCACGGTTTTCGGCGGATCGGGATTTTTGGGCCGGAATGTCGTCCGCGCCCTGTGCAAGCGCGATTACCGGGTCCGGGTCGCGGTGCGGCGGCCGGAACTGGCTGGGTTTCTCCAGCCCTCCGGCAAGGTCGGGCAGGTCCACACCGTGCAGGCCAATTTGCGCTATCCGGCCTCGGTCGAGGCGGCGCTGCGTGATTCGCATGTCGTCATCAACCTCGTTGGCGTCCTCACCGAGGGCGGCGCGCAGACCTTCGACGCCGTCCAGGCGAGGGGTGCCGAAACCGTGGCCAGGGCGGCGGCCGCGGCCGGCGCCCAATTGATTCATGTCTCCGCGATCGGCGCCGACGCCGAATCGCCCTCGCGCTATGCCAAGGCCAAGGCGGCCGGCGAAGCCGCGGTCCTGGCCGCGGTGCCGTCGGCGACGATCTTCCGCCCGTCCGTGATGTTCGGGCCCGAGGACCAGTTCACCAACCGCTTTGCCGCGCTGGCCCGGATGTTGCCGGTGCTGCCGCTGGTCGGCGGCGATACCAGGATGCAGCCGGTCTATGTCGGCGACGTCGCCACCGCCATCGCCGATGCCGTCGACGGCAAGGCCGTTGCGGGCGCGACCTACGAGCTCGGCGGGCCGGAGGTGCTGACCATGCGCGAGATCATCGAGGCCATCCTCACCATCACCGGCCGCAAGCCGGCGCTGATCCCGCTGCCGTTCGGCCTCGCCCGCTTCGAGGCCTCTTTCCTGCAATTCGCGCCGGGCGCGTTCAAGCTGACGCCGGACCAGGTCACGTTGCTCGAACGCGACAATGTCGTGTCGGATGCGGCGAAGGCGGCGAGCCTGACCCTGGAAGGGCTCGGCATCACCCCGGACTCGCTGGAAGCGATCGCTCCGCAATATCTCTGGCGCTTCCGCGCGGCCGGTCAGTTCCAGCGCATGAGCGTGTGAGGTTTCCAGGTCTCCCGCTTGCGGGAGAGGGAGCGCACCGCCGCCGCTGCGGCTACAGCATCAAAACTTCAGTTTCTTGAACATTGCTTCCGGCAGCGTCTTGATGATCAGCATCACGAGCCGCCATTTGCCGCTGACATAGACGACGTCGGTCTTCTTCTCGACGGCCTGCAGGATCGCATCGCCGACGACAGGCGCCTCCACCGTGAGCGGGCCGATCAGCTTCATGCCTTCCGTCATTTTGGTGCGGACGAAGCCGGGCTTGACGGTGACTACGTGGACGCCGCCGCGGCTGGCACGGGCGCGCAGGCCCGACAGGAAGGCGGAGAACCCGGCCTTGGCCGAACCATAGACATAGTTCGAGGCGCGGCCGCGATCGCCGGCGACGGAGGACACGCCCACGAGCGTGCCATGGCCGCGCGCCAAGAATTTCTCCGCGAACAGGCCGAGGATCAGCGACGGCCCCTCGTAGTTGGAGCGCATGATCGTGGTGGCATGGGCGAGATCGCTCTCGGCATTTTGCTGCACGCCCAAAAGACCGACGATCGAGATGACGGCGTCGGGCAGCGCCGGGAGGCCGCCGACGAAGCCCTCGAACGAGGCGGTGTCGAGCACATCGAATTTGCGAAGGCCAACCTCGACATTGTAGCGCGCGCGTAGATCGGCGGCGTCAGGCTCCAGCGCGGCGACATCGCGCCCGGCAAGAACGACATCGTATCCGGCTTTGGCGAAGGCGCGCGCCGTGGCGCGGCCGATGTCGGAGGAGCCACCCAGCACAATTGCGGACTTGCGTGACGTCACGGCCTAGACCTCATCAAACAGACGTTGTGACAGCTTCGAGCGGATGTTGCCGGCAGGATCGAGCGATTTGCGGATCGCGTTGAAGCGCGACAGAGCGGGATAGCCGACGGCGAACGTCGCGCGCGACTGGCGCGCGTCTTTCGCCAGGTAAAGCCGGCCGCTGGCGGCGACGACCAGACGATCGATCTCGTCGAGGAAATTCAGGATGTCGCCTCGGACAGGGAAATCCAGCGCCAGCGTGTAGCCGGGCAGCGGAAACGACAGGATGCCGTCGCCATGGCCGAGCTTCTTCAACACCGCGAGAAAGGAGGCATCGCCGCGACGCGCCACGCGACCGAGGATGTCGGCGAGCACGGCGCGCGCCCCGGCTTCCGGAATCACGCATTGATGCTGGAGAAAGCCGCGCCTGCCATAGATGCGATTCCAGTCCCTGAGACTGTCGAGCGGAAAGAAATAGGGATAGAGCGAGACCACCCGGCTGCCGCCGGCGCGCCGCGCGCCCATGCGGTAATACAGCTCGTTGAAGGCGCGGATGCTGTGGCGGTTCAGCGTCATCGCGGGCAGATCGACAGGCACGCCGAGGCCGGGATCCTTGCCGACAGGAAATGAAGCGGCGCCGTCGGTGAGTTCGTCCTTGCCGGCGTGCTCGCCGAGATAGATCAGCGAACGGCCGAGATCCCTGCCGCGCGCGACACAATCGATCCACGCCACCGAATAGGTTGCGGAATCGCCGGCATCGAGTGCGCGCATTGCCGCGTCGAGATCGGATGCAGAGATCACCCGCTCGCGAATCCAACCCGTTTCAACGGTACGCAACCGCATCGTTGCTTCCAGGATGACCCCGGTCAGCCCCATGCCGCCGATGGTGGCAAAGAACGCATCGGGGTTCTGCTCGCGCGAGGCTTCGATCACCTCGCCCTGCCCGGTGCGCAGCAGGATGCTGTCGACATAACGGCCGAAGCCGCCCTCGCAATGATGGTTCTTGCCGTGCACGTCGGCCGCGATGGCGCCGCCGATCGACACGAAGCGCGTGCCGGGCACGACGAAGGGCAGGAAGCCGCGCGGGCCGAATGTCTCGATCAGGTCCGAGAGCAGCGTGCCGGCCTCGAGGCGGATGCGCCCGGTCGCCGGATCGAACGACCTGACCCGGTCGAAGCCTGTCATCGCCACGGTCCTGACGGCGCCGATCGCGGCATCGCCATAGGCGCGGCCGTTGCCGCGCGCGATCGTGCCAGCTGCGATGGCATCGCCGACCCCCGCGAACGAGCGTGGACGCAGCACATCGCTATCGACGACCGGGAAGCGCCCCCAGCCGCTGACGAGGGTCATGGCTCAGCTCCTGTGCCGGGCGCGCGCCCGGCGTTGGAAACTGACTAGCGGCCAAAAGCTTATTTTGGGTTGAAACGACGGTCCGACCGAGCGGCGAAGCCCGGGCGGAAGGTTAACGCCCCAGCGCCAGCGCGATCAGGCCGAGCGTGCCGACGATGACGCGCCACCAGGCGAACACCACGAAGCCGTGCCGGGTGACGTATTCCAGGAACGTCTTGACCACGATGATCGCGGTGATGAACGACACCACGAAGCCGATCGCGACGATGTTGATGTGATCCATCGTCATCTCGGCGCGGCTCTTGTAGAAATCGTAGGCGAAGGCGCCGATCATGGTGGGGATGGCGAGAAAGAAGGAAAACTCCGCCGCCGCGCGCTTGTCCGCACCGAGCAGCATGGCGGCCACGATGCTGGCGCCGGAACGCGACACGCCGGGGATCATCGCCACGCACTGTGCGATGCCGATATAGAGATACATCAGCAGCGGAAACCGGGTGGCGTCGTGCTCGCGCGGCTTGAGCTCGAGCTTGTCGACCCAGAGCAGGATCGCACCGCCGACGATCAGCGTGAAGCAGACGACCCACGGATTGAACAGCACGAGCTTGATGTATTTGCCGGCGACGAGGCCGACGATGACGGCCGGCAGGAACGCCACCAGCACGCCGATCACGAAACGGCGCGCATCGGCATCGCCCGTGAACAGGCCGATGACGACATCCCACAGCTTCCTGAAATAGAGCCCGACGATCGCGAGGATCGCACCCAGCTGGATCAGAACCGTAAACGAATCCCAGAAGGCACCTTCGCCAAGGTGAAAGAAGCGTTCGGCGATCAAGAGGTGGCCGGTCGAGGACACGGGAAGGAACTCGGTCACGCCCTCGATGATGCCGAGGATCACTGCCCGTATTACATCTGACATATTTACGGTCCATTTCGGCTGGAAAAGCGGGGCCCTTCTCGCCTATTCGCCTCCATGCCGCAATCGCAAAATGCGACATCACGCCCTTGCTTCGCGGATTTGAAGGACTAGTGTGGCGCCGCACAAACATTGATGGATTCTTAAGCACCATCAAATAGTCAAAGGCTTCATGTTTACGCTGTTTCATCATCCGTTCTGTCCGCATTCGCGCTTCATCCGCCTGATCGCGGGCGAATACGGGCTCGACCTGAAGCTGGTCGAAGAGCGCAGCTGGGAGCGGCGCGAGGCGTTTCTGCTGCTCAACGCGGCGGGAACGACGCCTGTCATGGTGGACGACGAGCAGCCGCCGATTCCGGGCGCGGCCATCATCGCCGAATATGTCGATGAGGCCTATGGTGCCGAAATGGGACCCAAGCGCCTGATACCGGAGACGCTTGCCGAGCGCGTCGAGGTGCGCCGGCTCATGGCCTGGTTCAACGAAAAATTCTTCGAGGAGGTCTCGCACCCTCTCGTCACCGAGCGCATCTACAAGCGGTTCATGAGCGAGGAGGACGGCGGCGGCCCGCCTTCGGCCGACGTGATGCGCGCCGCCAAGGCAAACGTGCGCTATCATCTGGCCTATATCGGCTGGCTGGCGCAGACCCGCAACTTCCTCGCCGGCGACCGGATCACCTACGCGGATCTCGCCGCCGCGGCGCATCTCTCGGCGATCGACTATCTGGGCGACGTGCCATGGAGCGAGGACGACGCAGCAAAGGCGTGGTACGCGCGGGTGAAATCCCGCCCGTCCTTCCGTCCGCTGCTGAGCGAATGGCTGGCCGGCGTGCCGGCGTCGCGGACCTACGTGGACCTGGATTTCTGAACTCCGATCCGACTCAACTGAAGACAGCGCTCACGCGCGAGGCGCGCGCGCTCGGCTTCGACTGCATCGGCATCACCGCGCCCGGCACGATCGAGAGCGCGGGAAAATACTTTCTCGAATTCATCGCTTCGGGCGGCCATGGCGACATGGACTGGCTCGCCGCAAGCCCCGAGCGCCGCGTCGATCCGCGCGGGCTGTGGAGCGACGTGCGCTCGGTGATCATGCTCGGCGTCAATTACGGCCCCGACCAGGATCCGCTCGCGATCCTGAAGCAGCGCACGCGCGCGGCGATCTCGGTCTATGCACAGGGCGACGACTATCACGACCTCATCAAGAAGCGGCTGAAGGCGCTGGCGCGCTGGCTGGTCGCAACCGCGCCGTCGGACGTGAAAGTATTCGTCGACACCGCGGCGGTGATGGAAAAGCCGCTGGCGCAAGCCGCGCATCTGGGTTGGCAAGGCAAGCACACCAATCTCGTCTCGCGCGAGTTCGGCTCCTGGCTGTTCCTCGGCGCGATCTACACCACGCTGGAGCTGCCGCGCGACGATGCGGAGGCCGACCATTGCGGCTCGTGCCAGGCCTGCCTCGACATCTGCCCGACCGCGGCGTTTCCCGCGCCTTACAAGCTGGATGCGCGGCGCTGCATCTCCTATCTCACCATCGAGAACAAGGGGCCGATCCCGCACGAATTCCGCAAGAGCATCGGCAATCGCATCTATGGCTGCGACGATTGTCTTGCCGCCTGTCCCTGGAACAAGTTCGCGCAGGAGGGGCGCGAGGCCAAGCTTGCCGCACGCGCCGAATTGCGCGCGCCTGCTCTGGCCGAGCTGGCCCGGCTCGACGACGCCGCGTTCCGCGCGCTGTTCACGAAGTCGCCGGTCAAGCGCATCGGCCGCGACCGGTTTCTGCGGAATGTGCTGATGGCGATCGGCAATTCCGGTGATGCGACGCTAGCCGAGGAGGCGCAGCGACTGCTGGAGGATGCGAGCCCGCTGGTGCGAGGGGCCGCGGTGTGGGCGCTGGGGCAGTTGATGGCGCGGGAAGAGTTTGATGCGATGAAGAGCACTGCGATCGCGGCCGAGAACGACGAGAGCGTGCGCGAGGAATGGCGCGCCGCTTCCTAACGCTCCGCCGTCATGCTCCGCGAAGGCGGGGCATCCAGTACGCCGCGGCCCATCGATTCAATCACAGCCGCCACGGAGTACTGGATCGCCCGCCTGCGCGGGCGATGACACCGTTGTTGTGGGCGGAGCGCTCCGCTCGTACCGGCCACACCCGCTCTTGATTTCCCCGTGCGTTCCCCCAAAGTCGCGCGTATGACAAACATGCCTTTCTTCACGCGCGACGGCGATACATTCCATCCGACGGAAGCAGCCAATGGTCCCTGGGATCCGAAGTCGCTGCACGGTCGCGTCATCGTCGGCCTGCTCGGCTTTGCCATCGAGGAGCGCCATTCCGGCCCCGAATTCGTGCCGGCGCGGCTCACTGTCGACATGTTTCGGCTGCCGACCATCGACAAGCCGATCGAGGTGACGACGCGCCTGGTGCGCGACGGAATGCGCATCCGTGTGGTGGAGGCGGAGTTCGTTTCCGGCGGCGTCAGCATGGCCCGCGCTTCGTGCCAGCTGCTGCGACGGACGCAAAATCCTGATGGCAATGTCTGGTCGCCGCCGAATTGGGACGCACCGAAGCCGGCCGACATCCCGAAACCCACCGACCCCAGGCTCGGCATGAACGGCAAATGGGCGACGCGTCCCATCGTCGGCCATATGGGCTCGCTCGGTCCGCGCCGGCTCTGGATGAGCGAGGTGCGCGAGCTCGTTGCGGGCGTGCGGATGACGCCCTTCGTCCATGTCGCCACCGGCGCCGATTTCGCCAGCCCGTTTGCGAACGCGGGCGACAAGGGCCTCGGCTACATCAACAGCGACGTCACCATCTATCTGCACCGCCTGCCGGCCACGAACTGGATCGGTTTCGAGGTGGTGAACCATCATGCCACCGATGGCGTGGCCATCGGCGAATGCTGGCTCTACGACGAACAGGGCCCGATCGGTACCGCGACGGTCGCCGCGCTGGCGCAGCGCAAGCCAATGGCCAAGCCGCCTCCGCCGTAACCTCTCCGCCGTCATTCCGGGGCTCGCGACTTCATCGCGCCCCGGAATGACGACTTAATCCAGGTGCCGCTGCATCTCCGGCCGCGCCTTCAGCTCGGCGCCCTGCTTGCCGACGATCTTCGCGATCCGCTCGGGCGCAAACTTCAGATCGACGAACGCCGGCGCGGTGTTGGCGACCTCGTGATAGCTCGCGATCCTGCCGCCCTTCAGCGTCATGATCGCGACGCCCTCGAACATCGCCCGCGCGCCGCCCGCCTCGGGCAAGGTCGAGCGATAGCTGAACGTGTAGCGCGCATAGAGCGTGGTGCCGTCAGTGACGGGGTCATGCATGTCCCAGCGGAAATCGCTCGCCGTGCGATAGAACCAATCGTCGATCATCTCGGCGATCTTCGCACGGCCGGCGAAGGCGCCGTAGAAGACGTCGTGATAGACGCCGTCCTCGGTGAACAGCTCGGCAAACGCCTTGCCGTTGCGCTGCTCGACCGCGTCGCAAAAGGCGCGTAGCGTGGCGGTGGTTGTCATTGACGTTGCTCCCTTCTTCGTCATGCCCCGCGAAGGCGGGGCATCCAGTACGCCGCGGCCTATCGATTGAACCACAACCGCCTCGGAGTACTGGATCGCCCGCCTTCGCGGGCGATGACACCGAGTGCTGAGAAACACTTCACCCGATCTCCGCGACCGCCGCAAGAATGCGCGCGATGTCCTGCGGACGGGAGAGTCGATGATCGCCATCCTGGATCATGGTCAGCACGACGTCGTCGGCCGGCAGACGATGCGTCAATGCGAAAGCGTGCTGCCACGGCACATCAGGGTCCTTCGCGCCTTGCAGGATGCGGACGGGACAGCCGAGATCGATCGCGCTGCCGAGCACGAGGTGATTGCGCCCTTCCTCGATCAGGTTTCGCGTGATCGGATAGGGCGAGCCGTCACCGTACTCCGACGGCCGCATCCAGACGCCTTTGGTTTCGATCTCCTTCTTCACCGCCGGCGGGAAATTCTTCCACATCAGCTCCTCGGTGAAGTCGGGCGCCGGCGCGATCAGGACGAGCCCGGCGAGCGATGCCTTCGCCTGTTGCTTCTTGATCTCGCGCGCGAGCAGCAGCGCCATCCAGCCGCCCATGGAGGAACCGATCAGAATTTGCGGACCGTCGCAGAAGCGCTCGAACACCGCCACGCTGTCCTCGAGCCAGCGCCCGATGGTTCCATCGGCGAAATCGCCGCCGGATTCGCCGTGACCTGAATAGTCGAACCGGACGACGGCTCGGCCGTGCTCCCTCGCCCACGCATCCAGCGCCACGGCCTTGCCGCCCTGCATGTCCGATTTGAATCCGCCGAGCCAGATCAGCCCGGGGCCCTTTCCGGCGCGGCGCCGCACCGCGATCCTGCGTGCCGACGGGCCTTCGCCCACATCGATGAAGTCGAGCGTGGTATCTGAAATTGCGTCGGTCATGGAACGTTTACTCTGGCTGTGCGGTTTGAGCTGTCCGGACGCACTCCGTAGCGTGGCCCGAACCCGGCATTGACCTTTGGGACGCTTGCGGAACCGAGGCAAGGTGTCTATGTCGGTCACCATGGAAGAGGGCGTGGCCAAAATGCCTCGCATTTGAGGGTTTTTCGCGCCTCGCCCGGGCGACTTGCTTGCCGGCAAACGCATCTTCCTTCAAGATAGCCGCTTCTTTCACAACTTTGGAGAACCACCCATTCGCCGTCCTAATAAAGCTCCGCCCGCTGCCAGCAAAGACGGGCCGCGCATCAATGACGATATTCGCAATGCGCAGATCCAGCTGATCGATCAGACCGGTGACAATAAGGGCACGGTCGAGACCGTCTTGGCCATCCGGATGGCCCAGGAAGCTGGCATGGATCTGGTCGAAATTTCCCCGAATGTCAGCCCTCCCGTCTGCAAGATCATGGACTACGGGAAGTACAAATATTCGGCTCAGAAAAAGGCCGCCGAAGCCCGCAAGCGGCAGAAGACCGTCGAGATCAAGGAGATCAAGCTCCGCCCGATGATCGACGATCACGATTACGACGTGAAGATGCGCGCGATGCAGCGGTTCTTCGAAGAGGGCGACAAGGTCAAGATCACGCTGCGCTATCGCGGCCGCGAAATGGCGCATCAGGAGATTGGCACCAAGCTTCTGGACAAGATCAAGACCGACGTCGCCGAGCTCGCCAAGGTCGAACAGGACGCGCGGTTCGAAGGTCGCCAGGTCGTCATGGTGCTGGCGCCGCGCTGACGCCGGCCCTTAGGACTGAGAGTTCAACGGCCCGTCCGGATCTCCGGCGGGCCGTTTGCGTGTCAGATCCGCGTCGCCCGCCAGGTGCCGCTGCACCGGTCGCCGGAAATGATTCCTTTCCACGAGCCGGCGCCGTTTACCCCGGCGAGCCGGCCGCCGCCCGTGGCATGGGACGCGCCGACCGAGACCTGCACCGCAACAGCGCCGCCGCGATTGACCCTGCCCGAGACCCGGCCGCCGCCGGCGGACGACACCCGGCTGCCGGAGACGGTGAAGGGGACGCTGTAGCCGGAGCTGCAATTGCCGCGCGTGGTGGCGAAGGTGACGTTCCAGATGCCGTCATAACCGGCGGCGCGGGCCTCGGCGGCCGAGGGCACCATGGCGGCGGCGAGCACGACGAGCGGCGCCAGGCGGCGCGGGCGGGCGAAAGCGGAAATCGATTGCGGGAAATGGGGCATTGGTCCTGCTCCGGACATGAAGGCGTAGACATTGGGGTGGCGACCTCCAATAGTCGGCGGGCAGGTTCCGCCGGTTCATCGTTGCCAATCGGCTCGTCCTCTGTCATAAGCCCAGCCTTCATCGCCCGGCTGATTAAGGGCTGCCGAGGCGGTGTTTCGTGCGGGTTTGGCGCTTGTTCGCAAAACCTGAGCACAATCAACGCTCTAACGAGCATTTTGACGGCCAGCCGCCTTCACGGGCGGATTTCTGTTGTGGCCATAGGAGAGCCAAATGCCCAAGCTGAAGACCAAATCGGGCGCTAAAAAGCGCTTCAAGGTGACTGCCACCGGCAAAGTGATGCACGCCCAGCGCGGCAAGCGTCACGGCATGATCAAGCGGACGAAGAAGCAGATCCGTCAGCTTCGCGGCACCCGCGTGCTGTTCAAGACCGACGGCGACAACGTCAAGAAGTACTTCTTGCCGAACGCCTGATCGCGTCCACGATCACTGCCACCATGCCGCGCATTTCGCGGCAATCCGACAACCGAAGTCATCTCTGAAGGATTTTTGTCATGTCTCGCGTCAAACGCGGTGTGACCGCCCACGCCAAGCACAAGAAAGTCTACAAGGCCGCCAAGGGCTTCTATGGCCGCCGCAAGAACACCATCCGCGCCGCCAAGCCGGCCGTGGAGAAGGCCCAGCAATACGCCTTCCGCGACCGCAAGCGTAAGAAGCGCACCTTCCGCGCGCTCTGGATCCAGCGCATCAACGCTGCCGTCCGTCCGTTCGGCCTGACCTACAGCAAGTTTATCGACGGCATGGCCAAGTCGGGCATCACCGTGGACCGCAAGGTGCTGTCTGATCTCGCGATCAACGAGCCTGCGTCGTTCCAGGCGATCGCCGAGAAGGCCAAGGCCGCGCTGGCGGCGTAAGCCGCCCACTGTGCTCTGCGCAGCGTTCAGCTTCTGATGGCCCGGGCAGAGGCGCGCGTGTCGCGCTTTCATCGCCCCGGCCGTCATCTCTCCCGCATACACTTCTCCGACGTGGATGCCTGGCGAATTTAACGCGAAGACACGCTTCGCGCTTTTTGGCCGGGCGTGACGGGCTAGGATCATCGGCTCAGCATCCTGGCCAAAAGGGATTGCCATGACCGATCTTGCCCACCTCCAAGCCCAGATCATCACCGACATCGCCGCGGCTGCCGACGAGGCGGCGCTCGAGGCCGTGCGCGTCACAGCCCTCGGCAAGAAGGGCTCGATCTCCGCGCTGCTCGCCACGCTCGGCAAGATGTCGCCGGACGAGCGCAAGACGCAGGGCGCCGCGATCAACCAGGCCAAGGACGAGGTCACCGGGGCGCTCGCCGCACGGCGCGACGTCTTGAAGTCGGCCGCGCTCGATGCGCGGCTCGCCGCCGAGACCGTCGACGTCACCCTGCCGCTGCGCGATGCCGCGACCGAGGCCGGCCGCATCCATCCGCTAAGCCAGGTCTGGGACGAGCTGACCACGATCTTCGCCGACATGGGCTTCTCGGTCGCCGAAGGCCCCGACATCGAGACCGACGACTACAATTTCACCAAGCTGAACTTCCCGGAAGGCCATCCCGCGCGCGAGATGCACGACACGTTCTTCTTCCATCCGAAGGAGGACGGCTCGCGCATGCTGCTGCGAACCCACACCTCGCCGGTGCAGGTGCGCACCATGCTGAGCCAGAAGCCGCCGATCCGCGTGATCTGCCCGGGCCGCACCTACCGCATCGATTCGGACGCGACCCACACGCCGCAATTCCACCAGGTCGAAGGCCTCGTCATCGACAAGACCTCGCATCTGGGCCACCTCAAATGGATCCTGCACGAATTCTGCAAGGCGTTCTTCGAGGTCGACCACATCAACATGCGCTTCCGCCCGTCGTTCTTCCCGTTCACCGAGCCATCGCTGGAAGTCGACATCCAGTGCCGCCGCGACAAGGGCGAGATCCGCTTCGGCGAGGGCGAGGACTGGCTGGAGATTCTCGGCTGCGGCATGGTGCATCCCAACGTGCTGCGCGCCTGCGGCATCGATCCCGACGAGTACCAGGGCTTTGCCTGGGGCATGGGCATCGACCGCATCGCCATGCTGAAATACGGCATCGCCGATCTGCGCCAGCTGTTCGACAGCGACGTCCGCTGGCTGTCCCATTACGGCTTCAAGCCCCTCGAAGTGCCGACGCTTGCCGGAGGGCTGAGCTCGTGATGCTCGCGCCAGGACATGCGACGACTCTCTCCGTTCCCGCTGCGGAGAGAGCCCCCACCCCAGCCCTCCCCCGCAAGCGGGAGAGGGAGCAGACCGTCTCCGTGGAGAAAAAGCAGCCATGAAATTCACTCTCTCCTGGCTGAAGGATCATCTCGACACCGACGAGCCCCTGGAAAAGCTCGCCGAGAAGCTCACCATGATCGGGCTCGAGGTCGAGAACATCGAAGACAAGGCGAAGGCTCTCAAGCCCTTCACCATCGCGAAGGTGATCTCGGCCGAGCAGCATCCGAATGCGGACCGCTTGCGCGTCTGCATGGTCGACACCGGAGACGGTGGCGCGCCGGTGCAGGTCGTGTGCGGTGCGCCGAATGCGCGCGCGGGTCTTGTCAGCGTGTTCTCCCCGCCCGGGACCTACATTCCCGGCAAGGACATCACCCTCGGAATCGGCACCATCCGCGGCGTCGAGAGCCGCGGCATGCTGTGCTCGGCGGCGGAGCTGCAGATCTCCAACGACCATGACGGCATCATGGAATTGCCGGCGGACGCGCCCATTGGCGCCGGCTATGCCGAATGGGCCGCGCTCGGCGATCCCGTGGTCGAGATCAACCTGACGCCGAACCGGCAGGACTGCACCGGTGTGCACGGCATCGCGCGCGACCTCGCCGCCGCCGACATGGGCAAGTTCAAGGACCCCACGATCAAGCCGATCAAGGGCGAATTCCCCTGCCCGGTGAAGGTCACGGTCGAGGATTCCACGCTGTGCCCGGGCTTCGCGCTGCGCCTCGTGCGCGGCGTCAAGAACAAGCCGTCGCCGGAATGGCTGCAGAAGCGGCTGACCGCGATCGGGCTGCGCCCGATCAACGCGCTGGTCGACATCACCAATTTCATGACCTTCGATCGCGCGCGGCCGCTGCACGTGTTCGACGCGAAGAAGGTGAAGGGCAATCTCGTCGTGCGGCGCGGGCGTGAGGGCGAGAGCCTGCTCGCGCTCGACGGCCGCACCTACAATCTCGATCCCTCGATCTGCGTGATCGCCGACGAGCACGGCGTCGAATCGCTCGCCGGCATCATGGGCGGCGAGGCCTCGGGCTGCGACGATGAGACCACCGACGTGCTGATCGAATCGGCGCTGTGGAACGAGATCAACATCGCCCAGACCGGCCGCAAGCTCGGCATCAATTCGGACGCGCGCTATCGTTTCGAGCGCGGCGTCGATCCGGCTTTCATGGTGCCGGGACTGGAGCTCGCGACCAGGCTGGTGATGGAGATGTGCGGCGGCACGCCGTCCGAGACCGTCGTCGTCGGCAAGACCTTTGGCGACGATCACCTGATCGAATTCCCGATCACCGAGGTCAAACGCCTGTCCGGCATCGAGGTGCCGCAGTTGGAGATGAAGCGCATCCTGACCCATCTCGGCTTCATGATGGCGGGCCCGGGTCCGGTGGTGAAAGTCGCGGTGCCGTCCTGGCGCTCCGACGTGCACGGCAAGGCCGATATCGTCGAGGAGATCGTGCGCATCTTCGGCGTCGACAAGGTGCCGATGACGCCGTTCGAGCGCGGCGAGGACGCGCGCAAACCGGTGCTGACCCCGCTCCAGCTTCGCACCCGCCGTGCGCGGCGTGCGCTGGCGAGCCGCGGCTTGGTCGAGGCCGTGACGTGGTCGTTCATCGCCAAGCCTGCGGCCCAACTGTTCGGCGGCGGTCAGCGCGAGCTGGAAGTGGCCAATCCGATCGCCTCGGATCTGTCGGACATGCGCCCGACCCTTTTGGCAGGCCTGATCGCGGCGGCGCAGGCCAATGCCGATCGCGGCTTTGGCGATGTCGTGCTGTTCGAGGTCGGCCAATTGTTCAGGGGCGACCGCCCGCAGGATCAGTTCATGGCGGCAAGCGGCGTGCGCCGGGGCCTTGCTTCATCTGAAGGTCTCGGACGGCATTGGTCCGGTTCGGCGCAGGCTGACCTGTTCGACGCCAAGGCCGACGCGCTGGCGGTGCTGGCTGCGGCCGGTGCGCCGATGCAGGCGCTTCAGATCGTTGCCGGTGGACCCGGCTGGCTGCATCCGGGCCGCTCCGGCACGATTCAGATCGGCCCGCAGAACGTCCTCGGCTATTTCGGCGAGATGCACCCGCGTGCGCTGGAGACGCTCGGCGCCGACGGCCCGCTGATGGTGTTCGAGGTGGTTCTCGACCGCATCCCCGAGGCCAAGAAGAAGCCGACCCGCGCCAAGCCCTTGATCGAGCTGTCGGCGTTCCAGCCGGTGACGCGCGACTTCGCCTTCATCGTCGACCGCACCGTGAAGGCGGGCGACATCGTGCGCGCCGCGCAGGGCGTCGACAAGAAGCTGATCACCGCCGTCAACGTCTTCGACGTCTACGAGGGCAAGGGCATCGACGACGGCAAGAAGTCGATCGCGATCGCGGTGACGATCCAGCCGCGTGAGAAGACGCTGACCGATCAGGAGATCGAGGCCGTGGGCACCAAGATCGTGGCCGAGGTCGCGAAGAAGACCGGCGGCGTCTTGAGAGCATGATGCCGAAAAGTGTGAAGCGGTTTCCGGACAACATCATGCTCCAGAAGTAAAGCATGAGCCTTGCGGACTTTCTTCCGAAGGACGTCAGCCTCAGCGTTGCGATGGCGCTTTGCGCCGTCGCTTTCGTTTCGGGCACCGCGCGCGGCTTCTCCGGCTTCGGCTCGGCGCTGATCTTCATGCCGCTGGCGAGCAGCATCGCGGCGCCGCGGCTCGTTGCCGCTCTTCTGCTCGTGATCGATTTCGTCGCGGCCGCACCGCTCCTGCCCGACGCATGGCGCAAGGCGGACCGCAGGGCCACCGCGGTGATCGTGTTCGGCGCGCTGATCGGCGTCCCCATCGGCACTTATTTCCTCAGCGTGCTCGAGCCTGTCACCACGCGCTGGATCATCTCCTGCTTCGTCGCGGCTCTGCTGCTTCTGCTGCTGTCGGGCTGGCGCTATCGCGGCAAGGACCACGCCTGGCTCTCGGTCGGCATCGGCGGCCTCTCGGGCTTCTGCAGCGGCCTGGCGCAGACCGGCGGCCCGCCGATCGTCGGCTACTGGCTCGGCCGCCCCATCGCCCCGGTCGTCGCGCGCGCCAACATCGTGCTGTTCTTCGGTGCCTCCGATTTCTTCTCGATGGTCAGCTACGCGACCACGGGCCTGATCAGCAGAGAATCACTCGCACTGTCGCTGATCGTCGGCCCGGTCTATGCGCTCGGCGTCGCGTTCGGCGCGTCACTGTTCGGCCGCGCCAGCGAGAAGGTGTTTCGCAGCATCTGCTACGCGCTGATCGCGACGGCCGTGATCGCCGGGCTGCCGGTGCTGGATGGGATTTTGCGTTAATGTCGTCCCGGCGAAAGCCGGGACCCATACCGCGTGATCTATCGATGCGGCAGGCGGATGTATCGAACTCCGAGTCTTCGCCAAACCAGGTTTTGTAGTTATGGGTCCCGGCCCCCGTGCGCAATTGCGCACTAGGCCGGGACAACAGCGGAGTTTGTTCCGGCTTGGTTGCCCTACTGCCGTGGCGCCCGCCGCTTCTTCGTCGACTGTGTCGGCACGTCCTCGTCCTTGAGCGCGCCGATCTTGCGCAAAGCCGCCTCCGCCGCACGTTCGCCGCTCTCCCAGGCGCCATCGACGGTACCCCAGAGCGTCTCGTGCGTGGCTTCGCCGGCGAGGAACATGTTGCCGATCGGCTCCGCCAAAGCCTTTCGCGAGAGCTGGCCCCCGGGCGAAGACGCCGACATCGCGCCCATGACATAGGGCGAGGCATTCCAGCGCGTCGCACTGGTCTTCTGCACGGCGGCCACAGCCTCGCTGCCGAACAGCTTCGTGATCCATTCCTTGGCGAATGCCGTCATCGCCTTCTCGCCCTGCTCGGAGAGATCGCGGCCGAACGAGCCGCCGACATCGATCGAGCACAGCGAGGAGCCGCCGATATTGGCGAACATCAGCGCGGTGCGCGTCGAATTGCTCTGCTCGATGAGGATGTCGTCGCGCGCGAGCCCGAGCGGATTGCCCGGCAATTGCAGCACGATGTGATCGTAGCTGCCGAGGGTGAGCTTCGATGCTGCATCGAGCGTGCGCTTGGGAATGTCGGGCGCGAACTTGATGGCGCCCGACATTAGCACGTTGGTCGAGACCGTGACGATGGCGGCGCGGGCGGCGATCTTGCCGCTGGGCGTCTCGACGGCGACGTCGCGATTGCTCCAGACGATCCGGCTCGCCGGCGTCGCCAGCGCCACCGGCGCCTGCTCGCCGAGCTTCGTGATCAAGGTCCCCAGGCCCTGGCGGCACGCGATCGCGCCAGTGCGGTCCTGCGCGCGGGCCTTGTCGATGGCCGACAGCTCCTTCAGATCCTTGCCGGCAAAGCCAGCGCCCAGCATGAATTCGGCCGCGCCGGCCCAGTCGCCGAGATCCTTCGGCAGCACGGAGGCGCAGGAAGTATCCAGCTTGCCGCGTGCGGCCTCGTCGATGGCGCGGTTGGCGCGGACCAAAGCGGCCAGAAATTCCTCAGTCTCGCCGGCGCGGGCATTGCGGCGGCCGATGCGCATCTTCTGGCCCGAGGGCGCCGGCAGCACATCGAGACCCGCGCTGCGCGCCAGCCGGATCATCGGATTGGTGTCGGGATTGTGCATCCAGCGCGCGCCGCGGTCGAACGGCACGTCGAAGGTTCTGCTGTCCGTGATGCAGCGCCCGCCGATCTCGCCTGCGGCTTCCACCACCACGACCTTGCGACCCGCCGCCATGACCCGCCGCGCCGCCGCAATTCCCGCCGCCCCCGCGCCAATGACGACGATATCGGCCTCGCGCGGCAGGGGCGCGGCGGTTGCGCGCAGGACCGGCATCGCGGCAAGGGCGGCCGACGCCGAAAGGAAACCGCGGCGCGTGATTGTCATGTCATGGTTTCCGGGGACTTGCGGCAAACGGGAACAGCCCGCGAACCTTGCCGCATCTGATGTTGCGCAGCAACCATCATGGTGAATCAATCGTGCTTGATCTCGCAGAGCGATGAACCGAATTGCAACACGTTTCGACCATGATAAAGAAGGGAAAAAGACGGCCGGAAAAGGTCGTGGGGGGAGTTTGAAATGGGGACGGTCCTGGACTCAGTCGGCAAGCTGATTGCCGCGTACCTCTCGAAGGAGGTGCCGGGCTACGAGCCGTTCACGCCGAGCGACCCGGAGCACCTGCGCGGCGTCGTCGAGGCCGGCGACGTGCTGCTGGTCGAAGGCAACAACCGCATCTCCGGCATCATCAAATATCTGACGCAGTCGACCTGGTCGCATGCGGCGCTCTATGTCGGTCCGATCGAGGGCGCGGAAGAGGCCGATGGCGAACCGCATGTGCTGATCGAGGCCAATATCGGCGAAGGCGTCACCTCCGCGCCGCTGTCGAAATATTTCCCCTATCACACCCGCCTCTGCCGCCCGGTCGGGCTGTCCTATGAGGACCGCACCACCGTGTGCCGCTATGCGATCAACCGCATCGGCTTCGGCTACGACACCAAGAACATCGTCGACCTCATGCGCTACCTGTTCCCGCTGCCGATACCGCAACGCTGGCGGCGGCGCATGATCGCGCTCGGCTCGGGCGACCCGACCAAGATCATCTGCTCGGCCTTGATCGCACAGGCGTTCGACGCCGTGCGCTATCCAATCCTGCCGAAGATCACCAAGGCCGGCAGCCGCGCCGCCCGGCGCGAGATCCTGCACATCCGCGACTCCTCGCTGTATATGCCCCGCGACTTCGACATCTCGCCCTATTTCGAAGTCGTCAAACCCACCATCGTGCACGGCTTCGACTACACGGCCTTGCACTGGGCCGACATGCAAAAGCCGCTCGAGGAGGTAGCGGGCACTTTCAGTGTGTTTCCAGAAACGCTCCGTGCGCCGCCGCTCGTTCCTCAGGCGATTGACGAAGAAACGCCGGCAGAGGTTCCGGTTGAAGAAGTAGGCGCGCAGCCCGCGGCCGCTTCGGTCGCTTTCTCCGAGCATTTCTTGCTGCTGAGCGAGCTCGCGATGCATCGCGCGCGGGCACGGGGTGATATCTGCGAGATTGCGGCGTAGCCCCCGCTGTCGTCCCGGCGAAAGCCGGGACCCATACCGCGGAATCTATCCATCGCGGCCGGTCGCAGTACCGAACGACGAGTCTTCGCGAAACTCCTCTCCGCGACTATGGATCCCGGCTTTCGCCGGGACGACGGCTGGGGGTGTGGCGCCATCGCATCTCAACAGCCGTCATTGCGAGGAGCGCAGCGACGAAGCAATCCAGACTGCCGCTGCGGTGACATTCTGGATTGCTTCGCGGGGCCTGTCATCGGGCCGCGCTTCGCGCGGACCCGTTGGCTCGCAATGACGGGAATTACCGCTCCGCCCGTCCAATCACCGCCATCAGCTCCGCGATCTTCTCGCGCTGATCGGCCTTGTCGCCGCTCGCGATGGCGTGCTCGACGCAATGGGCGACGTGATCCTTCAGGACCTCCTCCTCGACCCGGCGCAGCGCGGCGCGCACCGCCGAGATCTGCGTGACGATGTCGATGCAGTACCGGTCTTCCTCGACCATCTTCGACAGGCCGCGAACCTGGCCCTCGATCCGGCCAAGACGTTTTCCGACGGATGCCTTGATGTCCTTGCGCATGGGGTTTATATACCCCTACCGGGTATGGGTTGCAAGCCCGAGAAGACCGGAGCATGGGAATGAAAGACGCGGACCAAGAGCATCACAACGGGAAAACTCATTCCGGATGCGGCTGCTCAGCGAAGGCGGCACCGCCCGTCAAGCCCGCGGCCTCGTCCTGCTGCGGCGGGCATGCCGATCATTCCGGCCACACCCATCATCACGCGCATCACCATGCTGATGCCACGAAAGTCCTCGATCCCGTCTGCGGCATGACGGTCGATTCCGCGACCTCGAAGCACCGGTTCGAACATCACGGCGAGACCTTCCATTTCTGCTCGGGCGGATGCCGCACCAAGTTCGCCGCCGATCCCGCCAAATATCTCGCCAAGGACAAGGCGCCCGAGCCCGAGATGCCCGCGGGCACGATCTACATCTGCCCGATGCATCCGGAGATCCGCCAGGTTGGACCCGGCAGCTGCCCGATCTGCGGCATGGCACTGGAGCCGGAAGTGGCGAGCCTCGAGACCGGGCCCAATCCGGAGCTTGCCGACATGACGCGGCGGTTCTGGATCGGCGGCGCGCTGGCGCTGCCGGCGGTGGTGCTGGAGATGGGCGGTCATCTCGCAGGACCGCACAGCTGGATCGATCAGACGCTCTCGAACTGGATCCAGCTGGTCTTCGCCACGCCCGTGGTCCTGTGGGCCGGCTGGCCGTTCTTCGTTCGCGGCTGGCAGTCGCTGGTGACGCGCAACCTCAACATGTTCACGTTGATCGCGATGGGCACGGGCGTCGCCTACCTCTACAGCATCGTCGGCACCGTCACGCCGCAGATCTTCCCGGACACGTTCCGCGGCCATGGCGGCGCGGTCGCCGTCTATTTCGAAGCGGCTGCCGTGATCACCGTGCTGGTGCTGCTCGGCCAGGTGCTGGAGCTGCGCGCACGTGACGCGACCTCGGGCGCGATCAAGGCGCTGCTGCAGCTGGCGCCGAAGACCGCGCGCCGCGTCGATGCCGATGGCAGCGAGCACGAGGTCGAGATCGACTCGCTTCATGCCGGTGATTCCCTGCGCGTCCGCCCCGGCGAGAAAGTGCCCGTCGACGGCATCATTCTCGAAGGCCGTTCCTCGCTCGATGAATCGTTGGTGACAGGTGAATCCATGCCGGTCACCAAGGAGACCGGCGCAAAGGTGATCGCAGGTACACTCAACCAGTCCGGCAGCTTCATCATGCGCGCCGACAAGGTCGGGCGCGAGACGCTGCTGTCGCAGATCGTGCAGATGGTCGCGGACGCGCAGCGCTCGCGCGCGCCGATCCAGCGCCTCGCCGATCAGGTCGCCGGCTGGTTCGTGCCCGCCGTGATCGTCGTCGCCATGGCTGCCTTCGCCGCCTGGACCTGGTTCGGGCCGGAGCCGCGGCTCGCCTTCGGCCTGGTCGCGGCGGTGAGCGTTCTGATCATCGCCTGCCCCTGTGCGCTGGGCCTCGCGACCCCGATGTCGATCATGGTTGGTGTCGGGCGCGGCGCGCAGGCAGGCGTCCTAATCAAGAACGCCGAGGCGCTGGAGCGCATGGAGAAGATCGACACGCTGGTGGTCGACAAGACGGGCACGCTGACCGAGGGCAAGCCCAAGGTGGTGTCGATCGTTCCGGCCGCCGGCTTCGCCGAAGATGACATCCTTCGCATGGCGGCGAGCGTCGAGCGCGCGAGCGAGCATCCCCTGGCAGATGCCATCGTGCGCGCGGCGAAAGAGAAGAAGCTCACGCTCGCTCAGGTCGATCAATTCGATTCGCCGACCGGCAAGGGCGCGACCGGCAGGGTCGAGGGCAGGACCACCGTGCTGGGCAATGCCAGATATGTGACGTCGATCGGCATCGACACCAAGCCGCTCGACGCTGAGGCCGAACGGCTGCGCGGAGACGGCGCCACGGTGATCAACATGGCCGTCGACGGCCGGCTTGCCGGCCTGTTCGCGATCGCCGATCCGGTCAAGGCCTCGACGCCTGAGGCGCTGAAGGCGCTCGCGGCCGAAGGCATCAAGGTCATCATGCTGACCGGCGACAACCGCACGACGGCTGAGGCGGTGGCGCGCTGGCTCGGCATTGCCGAGATCGAGGCCGAGGTGCTGCCGGATCAGAAGAGCGCGGTGGTGACCAAGCTGCAAAAGGCCGGCCGCAGCGTCGCGATGGCCGGCGACGGCGTCAACGACGCGCCGGCGCTGGCCGCGGCCGAGGTCGGCATTGCCATGGGCACCGGCACGGATGTGGCGATGGAGAGCGCGGGCGTGACCCTGCTCAAGGGCGACCTCACCGGCATCGTGCGGGCGCGAAAATTGTCGCAGGCGACCATGAGCAACATCCGCCAGAACCTGTTCTTTGCCTTCATCTACAACGCCGCCGGCATTCCGATCGCGGCCGGCATCCTCTATCCGGCGTTCGGCCTGCTGCTCTCCCCGATCATCGCGGCAGCGGCGATGGCGCTGTCCTCGGTGAGCGTGGTCGGGAACGCCCTGCGGCTTCGTGCGACGCGGCTGTGAGGGTCGCAGAATCCGTGTAGAACAGCTCCATTCGGCGATAGGCGCGGAGAGGACCTGATGCAGCGGATAACGATCACGATCGAGGACGATCTGTTGGCCGAGATCGACGCGGCGGCGGAGGCGCGTGGCTATCAAAACCGCTCCGAGATCATCCGCGATCTCGCCCGCGCCGGCCTGCAGCGGAGCTCCGAGGACACCGCGCAGACCGGCCAATGCGTCGCCGGTCTCGTCTATGTCTACGACCACGCCGCGCGCGATCTCTCGAAACGCCTGGTGCAGGAATTCCACGGCCATCACGACCTCGCGCTGGCGACCCTTCACGTCCATCTCGACGACAACAATTGCATGGAGATGACGGCGCTGCGCGGCGCAGCCTCCGAAGTCAAGCATTTCGCCGACCACATCATCGCCGAACGCGGCGTGCGCTACGGCCGCGTGGTGATGATCCCGACCGGGGAAGGCAAGCAGGCGAAGGGGCGCAAGCACGGGCATGGCCATCGGCATGAGTAGGCAGTAGCTCTCGTGCCCCGGACGCAGCGCAGCGCTTCTTCAGCGGTGCGCTGCAGAGCCGGGGCCCATTTCGCCGCATGCTTCTGGGTCCCGGCTCTGCAGCGCGGCATTTCATGCCGCGCCGCGTCCGGGACACGATCGTGCGTTGGGCAACCGCCCTTGCCGAAGCCGCATTCGGTGTCTACCTCTCGCAACGTGTTGACCTCAGGGGTGCCCCATGCTGGATGCCGCCATCAAGGCGCTGTCGCAAATGATCTCGCCGCCGATGCGCTCGATCCTGTGGCGATCGATCGGGCTGGCGCTGGTGCTGATCACCGTGCTGGCGATCGGCCTGCAGCGGCTGCTCAGCTGGTTCGCGACCTCTGGTGAGGTCTGGCTGGAGGGCCTGCTCGGACCGGGCTGGCATTCATCGATCGAAGTGCTTTCCTGGATCGTCTCGATCGCGGCGGGCCTCGGCGTCGTGTTCGGCGGCGTCTTCCTGATGCCCGCGATCACCTCGCTGGTGGCGAGCCTGTTCGTCGACGACGTCGCCGACATCGTCGAGCGCGAGCACTATCCCGCCGAGCGGCCGGGCGTGGCGCTGCCGTTCAGCCAGGCGATTTTCGAAGGCATCAAGACCGCGCTGCTGACGATCGTGGTCTATCTGATCGCGCTGCCGCTGGTGCTGTTCGCCGGCGCCGGCTTCCTGGTCTTCTTCGTCGCCGCCGCCTGGCTGCTCGGCCGAGAATATTTCGAGCTCGCGGCGATGCGCTTCCGCCCGCCGGCGGAAGCCAAGGCGTTGCGGCGCGACAACGCCGCGACCATCTTCACGGCCGGCCTGTTCATCGCCGCGTTCGTCTCGATCCCGATCGTCAATCTGGCGACGCCGATCTTCGGCATGGCCTTCATGGTCCACATGCACAAGCGGCTGTCGGGCCCGCGGCCCGAGCTGATCGAGCCGGCGCGCCAGATGCGGTGACGGCGCTTACGTCACCGCCACCCCGCATTTGCGCAGCAGCATCCTTGCAAAGCCGAACGGCGCCGGGGTGAACGGACCCGTCGGCGCGCGGGTGACCAGAGCGACGACGCCGAGCGCGGCGATCGCCAGCCAGAAGCACAGCCAGAAGCCGTCGATATAGGCGAGTACATTGGCCTCGCGCTGCACGGCGCCTGCGAGGGTGCCGACCGCGCGCGCCTGCGCCGATCCTGTGCCATGGGCCGCGAAATGGTCGGCGAGCTGCTTCAGCCGATGCATCACGTCGACATCGCCGACCGCAAGGTTCTGGCCGAGATAAAAGGAATGGACCTGCTCGCGCACGCGCAGCCATGTCCCCATCAGCGCCACGCCGATCTCGGCGCCGCCCAGCCGCATGACCTGGATGTAGGCGGCGAAGGACGTCGCGCGGCTCGGATCGGAGTTGGACAGCAGCGTGATGATCAGCGGAAGCAGGGTCAGTGACTGCCCGATCGCCTGCAGCAGCACGATGCCGGCGAAATCCTCCCGCGCCCAGGCGTGGGTGAGCTGCGTGCCCCAGAGATTGGCCGCGGCGAAGCAGGCGAATCCCACGACCAGCACCGTGCGCGTATCGAAATGCCTGAGCAGCCAGATCGAGAGCGGCACCAGCACGAACATCGGCAATGCGCCATAGGTGAGCAACAGTAGTCCGCTCTGCTCGGGCCTGAGCAGAACCACGTTGCCGAGGAAGTTCGGCACCAGCGAGGAATTGGACAGGCTGGTCAGCGTGTAGAGCAGGATCAGCACCAGTCCCAGGCCGACGTTGCGCGAGAACAAGACGTTGACATGCGCCCAGGGCTGCCTGACCAGCGACTCATTGACGAGGAAGCCGACAAGCAGCATCGCGCCGCTGGCGAGCAGCGCCATCACTGTGCCGGAGCTGAGCCAGTCGAGCCGGTTGCCCTGGTCGAGCCCGGCATAGACCATCGAGACCCCCGCGCCGAGCAGCAGCATGCCGCCCCAATCGGCCTCGCGCAGCAGCGCGCGGTTCACCGGCTCGCGCGGCGTGCCGAGATAGACCATCAGGCCCATCAGCGGCGCGATCACGACGCCCTGCCAGTACAGCCATTGCCAGCCGAGATGATCGACATAGAAGCCGACCAGCGAGGTCGAGCTGTCCAGGGCGAAGCCGACGCGGATCGCATAGATCGAGATCGCCGGCAGCCACCAGCGGATCGGCAGATTACGGAACACGATCATCAGCGTCGCCGGCACGAAGGTGCCGAGCAGAAGGCCGTGCACGACGCTGAGCACGAGCAGCGTCGTATAATCCTGCACGAACGGGATGATGAACGAGACGACGGCATAGACGAGGCTGGGAATGCCGAGCACGCGGCGCAGGCCGAACACGGTGGCAAGCCAGGCCACCGCGGGCGCGATGAAGATCTGCGATCCGATGCCGGCGGTGGAGAGCCAGGCGCCCTCGTCAAAGGAGAGCGAGAATGCGCCACGGAGGTCCGGCAGGCCGACCGTGGTCAGCCGGCTGTCGAAATTGGCGAGGAACGAGCCGAGCAGCACCGCCGCCACGGCAAAGATCGGCTGTGGCGCGACGCCGCCGCGCGAAAGCGGTCCGCGATCGGCATCGTCATTTTCCGCCATTCGTGCTCGCGGTGTCGATGCTGGTGACGACCGACATGCCCGGCACCAGCCGCGTCAGCAGCGGCTGACCATCGTCGAACTGAATTCGCACGGGAATGCGCTGCACCACCTTGGTGAAATTGCCGGTCGCATTGTCCGGCGGCAACAGCGCCACCTGTGCGCCCGTCGCCGGCGCGATCCGCTCGACCCTGCCGCGCAGCGTCTCGCGCGGAAAACTGTCGACGGTGATCTCGACCGGCTGGCCCGGCCGCACATGCGTGAGCTGGGTCTCCTTGTAGTTCGCGATCACATAGACTTTCGGCAGCGGCACCACGTTGATGAGATTGGTCCCGATATTGACGTAGTCGCCGGGCTGCACCTGGCGCTCGCCGACGACGCCGTCGAACGGCGCCGTTATTTTGGTGTAGCCGAGCTTGAGCTTTGCGCTCGCCAGCGTCGCCTTGGCCGCCTCGACATCCGCGGCGCGCTGCTTCCTGTTGCCTTGCAGGACTTCGAGCTGATGTTGCTGGGCCGCAATCACGGCGCGGCTGGCACGCACATCGGCCTGCGCCTTGGCGTAGGCGGCGACCGCCTGCTCGAGCCGTTGCCGCGTTCCGGACTCGGTCTGCGACAAGGACTGCTGGCGCTCCTGCTCCTGCTTTGCCTCGACCTCCATCGCTTCGGCAGACAGCCGCGCGGCCTGGGCCTGCGCGATCGTCGCATATTGCAGCTCGATCTGGTTGGCCAGATTGTCGAGCGTGGCCTGCGCGGCGGCCACGGCGGCTTCGGCCTGCGCGACTTCCGCCTCGTAATCGGCGGGGTCGATCTGGATCAGGAGATCGCCGGCCTTGACGCGCTGGAAGTCGGTGACCCCGACATTGAGCACCTCGCCCGAGACGCGACTCGACAGCCGCGTCAGCTCGGCGCGGACATAGGCGTCATTGGTGGTCTGGATCACGGCGTTGCCGACCCATTCGTCGAAGCGCAACGTCGCCAGCGCGACGAAGCCGAGCGCAACGATTACGGCGAACAGCGGGATCGCCAGCCGGCTCCAGAGCGAGGTGGCCGGCCGCTGCGTCGGCCTGGGCGACGGGGCAGGCGCCGCGGTGGGAGGCGTGGACGGAACTTGTTCTTGTTGACTCACGACATGACCCCAAAGCGGACTCGCCACGATCTCAGACCGTCTTCTCCGGCCACCGGCAGAGATCGTTGATCAGGCAGACCTCGCAGCGCGGCTTGCGCGCGAGGCAAGTATAGCGGCCGTGCAGGATCAGCCAATGATGGGCGTGCAGCATGAATTCGGCCGGGATCACCTTTTCGAGACCGAGCTCGACCTCGAGCGGTGTCTTGCCCGGCGCAAGTCCGGTGCGGTTGCCGACGCGGAAGACGTGCGTATCCACCGCCATCGTGTGCTCGCCAAAGGCCATGTTGAGCACGACGTTCGCGGTCTTGCGCCCCGCGCCCGGCAGAGATTCGATCTCGGCGCGCGTGCGCGGCACTGCGCCGCCGAAATCGCTGAGCACCTTTGCCGACAACGCAATGACGTTCTTCGCCTTGGTGCGATAGAGCCCGATGGTCTTGATGTACTCGCGCAGCCGCTCCTCGCCGAGGTCGAGCATCTTCTGCGGGCTGTCCGCCACCTCGAACAACGCGCGGGTCGCCTTGTTGACGCCGGCATCGGTCGCCTGCGCCGACAGCACCACGGCAACCAGCAGCGTGAACGGATTGACGTGCTCGAGCTCGCCCTTCGGTTCCGGATTGGCCTTGCGGAAACGGCTGAAGGCCTCGTGGATTTCGGCGGGGGTCCAGGGCCTTGTCGGCTTGAGTGGTTTTTTGGCGGGTGCGTTCGGCTTCGCGACGACCGCTTTTGCCTTTTTCTTCGGCACGGCCGCTTTGCGCGGCGCCGGCTTGCGAGTGATTTTCGCCATGATCGGGATATACTGAGGGACGATGAGCACAGGCAATGAAATTGAGCGCAACGCTTCTGAAGATCCGCGCGACGTGCAGATCTTCTCCGCTCTGCTGACGCCGCATCGCTCGCTGAACCGCACCGGCTTCCTCGCCGTGATGATGTTCGTCAGCGTCGTCAGCTTCGTCACGGGCCTGGCCTTCCTGATGATGGGGGCGTGGCCGGTGCTCTTCTTCTTCGGCCTCGACGTTCTCGTGATCTGGTGGGCCTTCAAGGCCAATTTCCGCGCCGCGCGGGCCCGTGAGGAGATCGTGGTGACCCCTTCCGAATTGCGCGTGCGCCGCGTCAGCCATCACGGCCAGGTCGCCGAATGGACGTTCAATCCGCTCTGGGTCCGGCTCGACATGGAGGTCGACGAGGATTTTGGCATCGAGCACCTCTATCTGATCTCGCGCGGCCACCAGATCCAGATCGCTCGCTTCCTCGGTCCGGAAGAAAAAGCAAGCTTTTACAAAGGCTTGTTGGAGGCACTGAACGCCGCCAAGCGCGGCCCGACCTACAATCCGGTCGGTTGATTCCGCGTCGGAAATCGGGTGGTTTCGCACCGGTGCGGCGCCTACATTTCCATTCATGATGACACTCGCCATAAACGATCAGCGCCTGGCCAAGCCGGGCCCCCAGAACGCCGCGCTGCGCGACTATGATTCGGTGCGCCGGGCGATCGCCTTCATCTCGGAGAATTGGCGTACGCAGCCGGCCATCGAGGCAATGGCGGACGCGGCCGGCGTCACGCCGGATGAGCTGCACCATCTGTTCCGCCGCTGGGCCTCGATCACGCCGAAGGCGTTCATGCAGGCGCTCACCCTGGATCACGCCAAGGGGCTGCTGCGGGATTCCGCGAGCATCCTCGACGCCGCGCTCGACTCCGGCCTATCGGGCCCCGGCCGCCTGCACGATCTCTTCGTCACCCATGAAGCGATGTCGCCGGGCGAATGGAAGAATGGCGGCGCCGGTCTGACCCTGCGCTACGGCTTCCATCCCTCGCCGTTCGGCACCGCGATCGTGATCGCGACCGACCGCGGATTGTCGGGCCTGGCCTTTGCCGACCATGGCGAGGAGAAGATCGCACTCGCCGACATGACGCGGCGCTGGCCGAACGCGACCTATGTCGAGGATCACGAAGGCACCGCACCGCTGGCAGCGCGCATCTTCGATTCGAAACTGTGGCGGCCGGACCAGCCGCTGCGCGTGGTCCTGATCGGCACCGATTTCGAGGTGCGGGTGTGGGAGACGCTGCTGAAGATCCCGATGGGCCGCGCGGTGTCCTATTCCGACATCGCCTGCAACATCAACAGCCCGAAGGCCTCGCGCGCCGTCGGCGCTGCGGTCGGCAAGAACCCGGTCTCATTTGTGGTCCCCTGCCACCGCGCACTCGGCAAGAGCGGCACGCTCACCGGCTACCATTGGGGCATCACCCGCAAGCAGGCGATGCTGGGCTGGGAAGCCGGGCGGCTGGGAATGCAGTAGTCGACCTCCACGGGGTCGTCCTGGCGAAAGCCAGGACCCATTACCCCAGGAAGGCATGGTGGCGCGAAGTGCTCACCACCAACCCCCGCAACAATGACGGCCGGTGGTTATGGGTCCTGGCTTTCGCCAGGACGACAGTATATGGCGACGTCGCCTCGCCTCTCGAAGATTGCCTCAGCCCGCCAGATCCAGCTTCGAGGCCACCGTCGAATCCGCATTCAAGCGGTAGATGATCGGCACGCCGGTCGCGAGCTCGCGCTTCAGGATGCCTTCGGGCGAGAGCTTTTCCAGCACCATGATCAGCGCGCGCAGCGAGTTGCCGTGGGCGGCGACCAAGGTGCGCTTGCCGTTGAGCACGCCGGGCAGGATTTCCTGCACGTAGTATGGCAGCGCGCGCGCGAGCGTGTCCTTCAGGCTCTCGCCGCCGGGCGGCGGCACGTCGTAGGAGCGGCGCCAGATCAACACCTGGTCCTCGCCCCATTTCTTGCGCGCGTCATCCTTGTTGAGGCCGGAGAGATCGCCATAGTCGCGCTCGTTCAGCGCGAGGTTCTTCATCGTCGGCAGGCCCTCCTGGCCGAGCTCGCCGAGGATGAGGTCGAGCGTGTGCTGCGCACGCGTCAGGACCGAGGTGTAGGCGACGTCGAACTCAAGTCCCTGCGCCTTTAGCTTGCGGCCGGCTTCCGTGGCTTCCTTCACGCCGAGCTCGGTCAGATCAGGGTCCTTCCAGCCCGTGAACAGGTTCTTCAGATTCCATTCGCTCTGGCCGTGGCGCACGAGCACGAGAAGACGTTCGCTCATCAACTGCTTTCCATCTAGTTTATTGTCTTGAGCATGACCTTGTCGGAAAACCGCTTCGCGCTTTTCCGGATCATGCTCTCGTTCAGATGTCGGACAGGCCGAGCACGTCGGCCATGGAGTAGTGCCCCGGCTTCTTGCCATGCGCCCACAGCGCCGCCTTCAGCGCGCCGTGGGCGAACAGCATGCGGTCCTCGGCCTGATGCGACAGCGTCAGGCGCTCGAACGGGCCGAGGAAGGTGACGCTGTGATCGCCGGCCACCGTGCCGCCGCGCAAGGACGCGAAACCGATATGGCCCGGCCTGCGCGCACCGGTGATGCCGTCGCGACCACGCTCGGAATGATCATCGAGGGTGACGCCGCGGCCGGCCGCCGCCGCCTGACCCAGCATTAGCGCGGTGCCCGAGGGTGCGTCGATCTTCATGCGGTGATGGGTTTCGACGATCTCGATGTCGAACGTCTGGTCGAGCGCCTTGGCGACCCGCTTGACCACCGCGGCGAGCAGATTGACGCCCAGGCTCATATTGCCGGATTGCACCACGATGGCGCGGTTGGTGACGCTCTTGATCACGGCATTGTCGGAACCCGACAGCCCGGTCGTGCCGACGACATGCACGATGCCGCGCTCGGCGGCGATCGCGACATTGGCGATGGTCGCCGCCGGCACGGTGAAATCGAGGATGCCGTCGGCCTCCTTCGACATCGCCCAGAGATCGGCGGAGAGCTTGATGCCGTTGGCCGGAAGGCCCGCGAGCACACCGGCATCCTTGCCGAGCAGTTCCGAGCCCGGCGCCTCCAGCGCACCTGCGAGCACCGCGCCTTTGCTCTCGGCAATCGCCCGTGTCAGCGCCCGGCCCATCCGGCCGCCGGCCCCAGCAACAATCAAGCGCATGTCGGACATGGTGTGTTCCTCTTCGCAGCCGTTGTAGCGGGGGGAGGCAGTTCCGGCAACCGAGGGGGCGAGCTCCATCGTCATGCCCGGGCTCGTCCCGGGCATCCACGAAAGGCCGTACATCGGAGCAAAGACGTGGATGGCCGGGTCAAGCCCGGCCATGACGCAGCTGGTCGCGCCTCAGCCGTCCTGCGGCTGCGGGCCGTCATAGCCCTCGATGATGATGAGATCGGCGACCGAGTGCGGCTGGCGCACCTTGATATTGGCCTGGTATTCCGGCGAGTTGTAGCAGGCGATCGCGGTCTCGTAGTCCGGGAATTCGATCACGACGTTGCGGGTGCGACTGGCGCCTTCGACGGTGGTGAACTTGCCGGCGCGCACGACGAAGCGGCCGCCCCATTTCTTGAAGATCGGACCGTTGGCGACCGCATAGGGCTTGTAGCCCTCGTCACTGCTCACGTCGACACGCCCGATCCAATAGCCTTTTGCCATCGTTGTTCTCCCTGGGTTGTTGGTTAGCCGAGCGCCTCGGCGATCTCACGCTGGATCGCGTCAGCGACGGCCTTTGGATCCGCCGCTTCCACCACCGGTCGGCCGACGACGAGATAATCGGCGCCGGCACTGATTGCACGGCCCGGCGTCATGATGCGCTTCTGGTCGCCGCTTGCCGAGCCCGCGGGCCGGATGCCGGGAGTGACGAGGTGCATCTGATGACCGACGATCTTGCGCAAGGCGCCGACTTCCTCCGGCGACGAGACAAGCCCGTCGACGCCGAGCACCTGCGCCTGCTGTGCGCGTGCCTCGACCAGCTCGGAGACGCCGAGCCGATAGCCGGCCGCATGCAGATCGTCATCGTTGTAGGACGTCAGCACGGTGACGGCGAGAATCTTCAAGCTCGCACTGCCGCGTCCTTCGACGGCCCCCTTCATGGTCTGCGGATAGGCGTGCACGGTGACGAAGGTTGCGCCGAGCCTGGCGACGCTCTCGACGCCTCGCGTGACGGTGTTGCCGATGTCGTGCATCTTGAGATCGGCGAAGACCTTCTTGCCGCGATCGGCGAGCTTGCCGATCAGCGGAAGGCCGCCGGCATAGGCGAGCTGATAGCCGATCTTGTAGAACGCGACGCTGTCGCCGAGCCTGTCGATCATCGCTTCCGCGGCATCGACGCTCGGCACGTCGAGCGCGACGATCAAGCGGTCCTTGGGGGCGATTTCGGCTGGCGTCATGTCACCTCACATCATGCGTTGGGAAATGTCGATCAGCTGCGCGACCAGCTGCTTCAATGCGGCGATATCGGCCTCGTTCTTCAGCCTGTCCATATCGTCATAGGCCTGGTCGGCAAAGGCGAGCGTGAGCTGGCTCGGGATCACATTGGCGTGGCAGGAGGTCAGGATCAAACGCAGCGCCTGGAGCGCGCGGGCGGTGCCCAGCCGGCTCTGCGAGGCGCCGGCGAGCGCGAAGGCGCGGCTGCGAAACACCTCGCCGCGCGCCTCGTGCAGCTCGTGCACGCGGCTGACCCAATCGATCGCGTTCTTCAGCAGCGGCGGCACCGAAGCGTTGTATTCGGGCGTGACGAACAGCACGCCGTGATGCGCGCCGATCATGCGCTTGAGGTTGATCGCGTGCTTGGGCACGCCGGACTTGGCCTGGAGATCGCCGTCATAGATCGGCAGCGGGAAATCGGCGAGCGAGATGCGGGTGACGTCGACGCCGGCCTGGGCGAATTCATAGGCCGCGACCGCCGCCAGCTTCGCATTGTGCGAGCCAGTGCGCAGCGAGCCGGGAATGAGCAGGATCTTGGGAGCTGACATCCAATCCAATGCGTTCGGCGAAACGAGCCCGCCGCGCAAAAGGAGATGCCGGCGGAATTAGCCCTTGCGATACACCCAGACGCGGGCCGGCGGAAGGTTCATCCATATCCGTTCCGAGGCCTCTGTGGACACGCCGGGCAGCGATTTCGGGATCGGCGGTATGACCGCGTAGGTGAACTGGACGAACGGCGCGCCGGGTGCGAGCGCGGTGAAGGCGTCGCGGATGAGCCGCAGCCGCGTCAGCATCGGCTTCGTGACGAGCGGCAGCCCCGAGACCACGGCAGAAGCCGGCGCGCTCAGCACGTTCCAGAGCGTGTCGCGCAGGCGATAGGCATCGCCCTGCACCACCTTGGCTTGCGGATAGCGGTCGCGCAGCAGCGCGCAGAACCCAGGATTGTATTCGACGAGGACGAGCCGCTTCTGATCGACACCGCGCTCAATCAGGGCCGAGGTGATGGCGCCGGTGCCGGGTCCGAGCTCGACCACCGGTGCGTCCGAGTCGACATCGACGTAATGGGCCATGGTTCGGGCCAGCAGCTTGCCCGACGGCATCACCGCACCCATGTGCAGCGGCTTTTCGATCCACGACCGGAGAAAACGCACCTCGTCATCAAGACGAGGCTTCTTCAACGCACGCGCGGACGATGGCAAGGGCATGTCAGGACCGGACGGGACCGCGGGACCGCGGCGTGTCAGAAAATGGTCATAAAGACGTATAGGCCGAAGGCGGCACGGTCAAGACGCGTCAACTCGCGCGATTACCGAAGAAATCCTTGACCTTGGCGAAGAAGCCTTCCGATTCCGGCTGCGTGTTGTCGGAGGAGAGCTTGTCGAACTCGGCCAGCAATTCCTGCTGTTTCTTGGTGAGGTTCTGCGGGGTCTCGACCACGACCTGGACATACATGTCGCCCATCTGGCGCGAGCGCAGCACCGGCATGCCTTTTGATGCAATGCGGAATCGCCGGCCCGACTGGGTTCCGGCCGGCACCTTCACCTTGGTCTTGGTCTTCTCGATGGTCGGCACCTCGAACTCGCCGCCGAGGGCGGCCGTCACCATCGAGATCGGCACGCGGCAATGCAGATCAGCACCGTCGCGCTGGAAGAACTGGTGCTGCGCCAGCGACAGGAAGATGTAGAGGTCGCCGGGCGGGCCGCCGCGGACACCGGCCTCGCCCTCGCCGGCGAGCCTGATCCTGGTGCCGTCCTCGACGCCTTGCGGAATGTTGACCGACAGCGTGCGTTCGCGGGTAACCCGGCCCTGGCCCGAGCAGGACGGGCAGGCATCCTCGATCATCTGCCCGCGACCCTGGCAGCCGGGACAGGTGCGCTCGAGCGTAAAGAAGCCCTGCGACTGCCGCACGCGGCCGGCGCCGCCGCAGGTCGAGCAGGTCTTCGGCTTGGTCCCGGCCTTGGCGCCGATGCCCGAGCAAGCCTCGCAGGTGACAGAGACCGGAATCTCGATCTGCGCGGTCTTGCCGCCGAAGGCTTCCTCGAGCGTGATCTCCATGTTGTAGCGCAGGTCGGCGCCGCGCTCGCGGCCGCCGCGGCCGCGTTGTCCGGCCATGCCGAACAGATCTTCGAAAATGTCGGAAAATGAGGAGGCGAAGCCCGCGCCGAAGCCGGCGCCACCGCCGCCCTGCTCGAAAGCGGCATGACCGTAGCGGTCATAGGCGGCGCGCTTGTCCCTATCCTTCAGGACCTCGTAGGCCTCGTTGATCTCCTTGAATTTGACTTCGCTGGTGTCGTCCCCGGGGTTGCGATCGGGATGGAATTTCATCGCCAGCTTGCGGAACGATGCCTTCAGCTTGCCTTCGTCGGCGTCGCGTTCGACTTCGAGGGTCTCGTAGTAGCAGCGCTTCGTGGACGTGGACATGATGAGCTCGGTCTATCCAATCGCGAATCAAGTCGGGGCGAAACGATGCCGCTGCGCGACGACATAATCCTTCCGCCGCGCGGCGGAAGAGGGCACGGCGGCGTTCCGCATAACGGCTGGGAATTGATCGATCGTAACGGGCATCTGTCCCGCGCCTCCCGACACGACGGCCTCCCCCGCGAGGGAGGAGGCCTTTGGTGCGTGTGGGGTCCAAGCCGTCCGCATCGTCACCCTCTTGGGGTCAAGCGGACTTCTTGTTGTTCTTGTCGTCGTCGACTTCGGTGAATTCCGCGTCGACGACGTCGTCCTTGGCCGCATCCTTCTTGGCGTCGGCCTCGGCCTGCTGCTTGTACATGGCCTCGCCGAGCTTCATCGAGGCCTGGGCCAGCGTCTGGGTCTTGGCCTTGATCGCCTCGGCATCGTCGCCCTTCAGCGCTTCCTTGAGGTCGCTGACGGCATCCTCGATGGCGCGGCGCTCGCTCTCGGCGACCTTCGAGCCGTGCTCGGCAAGGGCCTTCTCGGTCGAATGCACCAGCCCGTCCGCCTCGTTCTTGGCGGTGACGGCCTCGCGGCGCTTCTTGTCCGCCTCGGCATTGGCCTCGGCGTCCTTGACCATCTTCTCGATGTCGGCTTCCGACAGACCGCCGGAGGCCTGGATGCGGATCTGCTGCTCCTTGCCGGTGGCCTTGTCCTTGGCCGAGACGTTGACGATGCCGTTGGCGTCGATGTCGAAGGTCACCTCGATTTGCGGCATGCCGCGCGGGGCCGGCGGAATGCCCATCAGGTCGAACTGACCGAGCATCTTGTTGTCGGCCGCCATTTCACGCTCGCCCTGGAAGACGCGGATGGTGACGGCATTCTGATTGTCCTCAGCCGTCGAGAACACCTGGCTCTTCTTGGTCGGGATCGTGGTGTTGCGGTCGATGATGCGGGTGAACACGCCGCCCAGCGTCTCGATGCCCAGCGACAGCGGGGTCACGTCGAGCAGCAGCACGTCCTTGACGTCGCCCTGGAGCACGCCGGCCTGGATCGCGGCACCGATCGCCACGACTTCGTCCGGGTTGACACCCTTGTGCGGCTCCTTGCCGAACAGCTGCTTGACGACTTCCTGGACCTTCGGCATGCGCGACATGCCGCCGACCAGCACGACTTCGCCGATCTCGCCGGCGGTGACGCCGGCATCCTTCAGCGCCTTGCGGCAGGGCTCGACGGTCTTCTGGACGAGGTCGTCGACCAGCGCCTCGAACTTGGCGCGGGTGAGCTTCATCGTCAGATGCTTCGGGCCGGTCTGGTCCGCGGTGATGAAGGGCAGGTTGATCTCGGTCTGCGTCGTCGACGACAGCTCGATCTTGGCCTTTTCAGCGGCTTCCTTCAGGCGCTGCAACGCGAGCTTGTCGTTGCGCAGGTTGATGCCCTGCTCCTTCTGGAATTCGTCGGCGAGATAGCCAACGAGGCGCATGTCGAAATCTTCGCCGCCGAGGAAGGTATCGCCGTTGGTCGACTTCACCTCGAACACGCCGTCGCCGATTTCGAGAATGGAGATATCGAAGGTGCCGCCGCCGAGGTCGTACACCGCGATGGTGCCGGTCTTGGTCTTGTCGAGGCCATAGGCGAGCGCGGCCGCGGTCGGCTCGTTGATGATGCGCAGCACTTCGAGGCCCGCGATCTTGCCGGCGTCCTTGGTCGCCTGACGCTGGGCGTCGTTGAAGTAGGCGGGAACGGTGATGACGGCCTGGTCGACCTTCTGGCCGAGATGGGCTTCCGCGGTCTCCTTCATCTTCTGCAAGATGAACGCCGAAACCTGCGAGGGCGAGTAGGTCTGGCCGTCGGCCTCGACCCAGGCATCGCCGTTGGAAGCCTTCACGATCTTGTAGGGAACGAGCTTCTTGTCCTTCTCGACCATCGGGTCGTCGTAGCGGCGGCCGATGAGGCGCTTCACTGCGAAGAAGGTGCGCTCGGGATTGGTGACGGCCTGGCGCTTCGCCGGCTGGCCGACGAGGCGTTCACCGTCATCCGTGACGGCGACGATCGAAGGCGTCGTGCGCATGCCTTCGGAATTCTCGATGACTTTGGCGTTCTTGCCATCCATCACGGCGACGCACGAATTCGTGGTGCCGAGGTCGATCCCAATGACCTTTCCCATGGTCCTGATATCCTTCTTTTTGCGGCAGGTTGGCTGGGCCCAGAAGGCACCCAAACCGAAACCCCCTAAGATCAAACATCCGCGATATTGCGATGATTGAGGCTCATATAGGAGGGGGGGAGGGGGCCGCAAGGACCGAAGCCAGGTTTCTGCCGTGAAAACATTGGGTTTTGGACGATCATATCCGGGCTCAACCGGCCTTGCGGGTGAGGAATTATTAACGGGTTCAGGCCTCGGCAAGCCCCGCCACCGCGACCGGCCCCACCCTGTTACGCCCGGGCCAAACCCGCTAAAAGGCGGGCCAGCCGGGCAGCTGCTGCGCGCGACAAAGCGGCCCGGTTGCCGACCATCGAACGGCCTCAATGTGAACCAATCAGAGTGCCCATGAAGCTGATCCGCACCCTCGCCGCGCTCGCTCTCCTCGTCGCCTCCGCGGCCTCCGCACTTCCGGCCGTTGCCGCCGATGCCGTTTACCCGCCCGGCCTCCGCCTCGGCATGGTGCCGCTGGTCGGCCTCAACACGGCAAAGGCCTTTCCGGGCTTCGAGAGCGAGGATGGCAGCGTCAAGGTGCTGATCACGGAGCTGCCGCCGGCGGCCTATGGCGAGGTCGTGAGCGCCTTCAACTCCAATCCGGCGGGCGTGAACGGCGTGAAGCAGGACAAGATCGAGACGCCTGCGGGCCTTGCCTATTTCACCACCGAAAGCGGCAAGGCCGGCGACACCCCGGTGCGGCGCTATTCGATGATCGTGCCGGGGGCCGGCTTCTCCGGCTATGTCGCGGTCCAGATCCCGGAAAACGCGGTCAAGATCTACACCGACGAAGCGGTACGGCAGATGTTTGCGAGCACCGTGACCCGCAAGCAGGTCTCGGCCGAAGAGCAGATCGCGCTGATGCCGTTCAAGATCACCGATCTCGCCGAGTTCAAGGACATCCGCACGCTGGCGCCGGGCTCGAGCATCATCCTCGCCGACGGCGACGAGAGCACGGGTTACGAGCAGAAGCCGTTCATGATCCTCGGCCTGATCGGCGCCACCCCGCAGCAGGCCGACGACCGCGCCCGCTTTGCCCAGGAGGCCGCACTCCAGATTCCTGGCGTGCGCGAGTCGCGCGTCACCATGTCCGAGCCGATCCGCATCAACGGCCAGCAGGGTTTCGAGACCCGGATCGACGGCGTCAGCGGCAAGGACAAGGTCCCGGTGACCGTGGTGCAATGGATCCGCTTCTCGAGCGGCGGCGCCTCGCTGCGCATCATCGCCAGCGCCCCGCGCGAGCAATGGCTGCCCGCCTTCACCCGCTTCCGCGCCGTGCGCGACGGCATTCAGCCGAAGGGGTAGCCGAAGGTCGTCCAACAACCTCGGTGTCGTCCCGGCGGAGGCCGGGACCCATAACCACATCGAGCGGTTGTAGGACGAGCTAGTAACTCCGAGTTTTCGCAGAATTGTTGCTGCGGCGTATGGGTCCCGGCCTACGCCGGGACGACGAGTTGCTTGGAGAGCCCAACCACTTACCAAAGCCGCCCGCATTTTCGGGCTTCTGTTCGTATCCGAGCGGAACTAGGCTTTCCCCTCTGTTGGATCATCCCCAAGGGAGGCGAACGATGCTGGATCGACGACAAGTCCTGGCAATGCTCGGCACGACGGCGCTCGCGACGCTGGCGCCAACGGCACTCCTTGCAGCCGCATCGATCAAGCCGGACGAAGCGTCCGCGCTGCTCGTGATCGATGTGCAGAATTGCTTCCTGCCGGGCGGCAGCCTCGCGGTGAAGGAAGGCGAGCAGGTGGTGCCCGTCATCAACAAGATTTCAAAGGCGTTCGCCCACGTGGTGCTGACGCAGGACTGGCACACGCCCGGCCACGTTTCGTTTGCGTCGGTCCACGCGGGCAAGAAACCGTTCGAGACCGTCGATCTGCCCTACGGCAAGCAGGTGCTGTGGCCGGACCATTGCGTGCAGGGCACCGATGGTGCCGCGCTGTCGAAGGACCTTGCGATCCCGCATGCCGAGCTGATCATCCGCAAGGGCTTTCACAAGAACGTCGACAGCTACTCGGCCTTCCTCGAAGCCGACGGCAAGACCTCGACGGGCCTTGCCGGCTATCTGAAGGGCCGCAAGATCAAGCGCGTCTTCGTCGCAGGGCTGGCGACGGACTTCTGCGTCGCGTGGACCGCGCTCGACGCGCGCAAGGCGGGCTTCGAGGCCTATGTGGTGGAAGACGCTTGCCGCGGCATCGACACGCAGGGCTCGCTGGCAAAGGCCTGGGCCGACATGGCCAAGGCCGGCGTGAAGCGGATTCAGTCCGCGGATATCGCGGCGAGCACGTAGCATCGAACTACGGTGCGCAATTGCGCACCTGAGAACCTCGAGATTCCGGGTTCGGCTCTGCGAGCCGCCCCGGAATGACGCCAAAACTCAGTTCGGCGCGCCGCTCGACTCATTGTTGTTGGCCGCCGGCGCGGCCTTCGCACCACCCTTGGCGACACCGACCAGCGCGGGACGCAGCACGCGCTCGCCGATGGTGTAGCCGGCCTGCACGACCTGCACCACGGTGCCCGACGGCACCGACGCATCGGGCACTTCGAACATCGCCTGCTGGAAGTTCGGATCGAACTTCTGGCCCTGGGGATCGAACTTCTTCACGCCATGCTTTTCCAGCGCGTTGAGCAGCGAACGCTCGGTGAGCTCGACGCCCTCGATCAGCGCGATCAGGCCGGGATCGGCCGCCGCACGCGCCTCGGCCGGAACGGCATCGAGCGCGCGCTGAAGGTTGTCGGCGATGTCGAGCACGTCACGGGCAAAGCCGGTGACGCCGTAGAGCTTGGAGTCGGCGACTTCCTTGGCGGTGCGCTTGCGCAAATTCTCCATCTCGGCCAGCGTCCGCAGCATGCGGTCGCGCGCCTCGGCGGCTTCCTTCTGCAACGTTTCGACCGAGCCCGGCTCGGGATCGTCGGGCATGATGTAGGGCTTTGACACCACGGGCTCGGGCGTCGGCGCGGTCGTGTCTTCGGGTTGCCGGTCTCGATCGGTCATCGGCTCTAATCTCGAACTCGTTTCCAGGGATTGTTGGCCCGGATATCGTGCCTAAGCGTGCGAAAATCAAGCGCCCGTGATCGGCGGAAACGCCGGTCAGCCCCCCAGAAGGCGGCTGACGATGCGGGCGGCGTAGTCCACCGTCGGAATCACGCGGGCATAATTCAGCCGCGTCGGCCCGATCACCCCCAAAACACCGACGATGTGGCCGGCGGCATCCCGATAGGGCGAGATGATGGTGGAGGAGCCCGACAGGGAAAACAGCTTGTTTTCGCTGCCGATGAAGATGCGCACGCCTTCGGCGGTCTCTGCCCGGCCGAGCAGGTCGATGACGCCGCGCTTGGTCTCGAGATCGTCGAACAACAGGCGAACGCGCTCCAGATCCTCCAGCGCGTGCAGATCCTCCAGCAAATTGGCGTGACCGCGGACGATGAGCTGGCGGTCCTCGTTCTCGCCGCCGGACCAGCTCGCGATGCCCGCCGAGATCACCTTTTGGGTCAGCTGATCGAGCTCGGCTCGGGCTTCCCCGAGTGCGGTCTCGAGCTCGAGCCGCGCCTCGGCCAGCGTGCGGCCGCGGATGCGCGCATTGAGGAAATTGCCGGCCTCGGTGATCGCCGAGGAGGGAACTCCGGGCGGCAGCGTCAGCACGCGGTTTTCGACCTGGCCATCCTCGCCGACCAGGATCACCAGCGCCTTTTCGGGTTCCAGGCGCACGAACTCGATGTGCTTCAGCCGCGCATTGGATTTCGGCGTCAGCACGACGGCGGCAGCGCGGGTCAGGCCCGACAGCCGCGTCAGAGCCTGATCCAGCGCCGCCTCGACCGATTGCGCCTGGCCGACGGACGATAGCTGGCTCTGGATCGCGGCACGCTCGGCTTCGTTGAGGTCGCCGACCTGCATCAGGGCGTCGACGAAGAAGCGCAGCCCGAGTTCCGTCGGCAGCCGGCCGGCGGAGGTATGGGGCGCATAGATCAGGCCGAGCTGTTCCAGATCGGCCATGACGTTGCGGACCGAGGCCGGCGACAGCGGCATGGCGATCAGGCGCGAGATATTGCGCGAGCCCACGGGCTCACCGGTCGCAAGATAGCTTTCGACAATTTGACGAAAGATGTCGCGGGAACGCTCGTTGAGCTGGGCAAGGCCTGCGCGCGGCGCGATCAGATGGATCGGATCGTGATGGGCCACAGACGGTAACTCCTCTCAGATACTCATAATTTGTCCATCCTGGGCGCTTCTGACAAGCGTGGCGTTTGCGGGCTCGACATCAGGGGTGAAAAAACCTTGCCGCCCACCCTCACCCCACCTACAAGCACCGCGAACAGCCCTACACCTGCGAGTTTTGGAGGATTTCCCATGCGGCCAAGCCGCCGTGCGCCCGACGAATTGCGCCCCGTGACGCTGGAGCGTGGCGTGGTCAAATATGCGGAGGGCTCCTGCCTCGTGAAATTCGGCGACACCCACGTGCTGGTCACCGCGACGCTGGAAGACCGCCTGCCGCCGTGGCTGAAGGGTCAGGGCCGCGGCTGGGTCACCGCCGAATACGGCATGCTGCCGCGCGCGACCTCGGAACGGACCCGCCGCGAGGCCTCCGCCGGCAAGCAAAGCGGCCGTACCGTCGAGATCCAGCGCCTGATCGGCCGCTCGCTCCGCACCATCGTCGACCTCGAAGCGCTCGGCGAGCGCCAGATCACGGTCGATTGCGACGTGCTCCAGGCCGACGGCGGCACCCGCACGGCCTCGATCACCGGTGCCTGGGTCGCGCTGGCCGATTGCATCACCTGGATGAAGGCGCGCAACATGGTCAAGGCCAACGTGCTGCGCGACAACGTCGCCGCGATCTCCTGCGGCATCTACAACGGCGCGCCCGTGCTCGACCTCGACTACGCCGAGGATTCGGAAGCCGAGACCGACGCCAATTTCGTCATGACCGGCGACGGCCGCATCATCGAGGTGCAGGGCACCGCGGAACGCGAGCCGTTCACGCAGGACGAGTTCCTGGCGCTGATGACGCTGGCGCGCAAGGGCGTCGCGCGCCTCGTGGACTTGCAGAAACTGGCTGTAGCGTAGTCAATAGGCCATGCACCGCCGAATCACGGACAAGCTCGTCATCGCGACCCACAATCCCGGCAAGCTCGCCGAGATGCGGGAGCTGCTTGCGCCGTACGGCATCGCGGCGGTGTCGGCCGGCGAGCTCGGCCTAGCTGAGCCCGAAGAGACCGGCAACGATTTCCGCAGCAATGCCGCGATCAAGGCGATCGCGGCGGCGCAGGCGACCAAGCTCCCCGCCTTCGCCGATGATTCCGGCATCGTGGTCGACGCGCTCGACGGCGCGCCCGGCATCTACAGCGCGCGCTGGGCCAGTCCGTCGAAGGACTTCAACGCCGCGATGACGCGTATCGAGCGCCTGTTGCAGGAGCGCGGCGCCACCACGCCCGACAAGCGCAAAGCCCACTTCGTCTCGGCGCTCTGCGTTGCCTGGCCCGACGATCATCTCGAAGAGGTCGAGGCGCGCGTCGACGGCACGCTGGTCTGGCCGCCGCGCGGCACCGCCGGCTTCGGCTACGATCCGATGTTTTTGCCCGACGGCCACGACCGCACCTTCGGCGAGATGACCAGCATCGAGAAGCACGGCCTGCCGCCGCTCGGCCTTGGCCTGTCGCACCGTGCCCGCGCCTTCGTGAAACTGGCGGAGATCTGCCTTGAGCCGCGCTAAGGAAGCCTTCGGCGTCTACGTGCACTGGCCGTTCTGCCTGTCGAAGTGCCCCTATTGCGACTTCAACAGCCATGTCCGCCACGCCGCGATCGACGAGGCGCGGTTCGCTTCGGCTTTTGCACGCGAGATCGCCGCGACCGCCGAGCGCGCGCCGGGTCGCGAGGTCACCTCGATCTTCCTCGGTGGCGGCACGCCGTCGCTGATGCAGCCCGCAACCGTCGGCGCCGTGCTCGATGCGATCGGCAAGCACTGGACGGTGGCGAAGGACGCCGAAGTGACGCTGGAGGCGAACCCGACCAGCGTCGAGGCCACCCGCTTTGCCGGCTATCGCGCCGCCGGCGTCAACCGCGTCTCGCTCGGCGTGCAGGCGCTCGACGACGCCTCGCTGAAGGCGCTGGGCCGTCTGCACAATGCGCGCGAAGCGCTCGATGCCGTCGCCATCGCGCGCCGCTCGTTCGACCGCTATTCGTTCGACCTGATCTACGCCCGTCCCGACCAGACGCCGGCGATGTGGGCCGATGAGCTGCGTCTCGCGATCGATGAAGCGGCCGAGCATCTGTCGCTCTATCAATTGACGATCGAGGAAGGCACGCCGTTCTTCGGCCTGCACCAGGCCGGCAAATTGAAGACGCCGGACGAGGCCGTCGCGCGCGCCCTCTACGACGTCACGCAGGAGACCTGCGACAGGCTCGGCTTGCCCGCCTACGAGATCTCCAACCACGCGCGGCGCGGCGCCGAGTGCCGGCACAATCTGGTCTATTGGCGCGGCGAGGAATATGCCGGCATCGGCCCCGGCGCGCATGGCCGCCTCGACATCGACGGCGTCAGGCACGCGACCGCCACCGAGAAGCGTCCCGAAGCCTGGCTGATGCGGGTCGAGACAAACGGTCATGGCGTCGTCACCGACGAGCTCCTCAACAGCGAGGAACGCGCCGACGAATTCCTGCTGATGGGGCTGCGTCTCGCCGAAGGCATCGACCCCGAGCGCTACAAGGCGCTTTCGGGCCGCCCGCTCGATCCCAAGCGCATCTCGCTTCTGCGCGAGGAAGGCGCGATCACCGTGGATGCAACGGGCCGCCTGCGCGTGACGAGCAGCGGTTTTCCGGTGCTGGATGCGGTGGTGGCGGACCTCGCGGCGTAAGCTCTCTCCCCATCTACGAAGCGATCAGGCCCCAAAGCTCTTCGGCGAGCCCGCGACCGCCACGCCGCCACCTTGCGTCACCTTCATCACGGCAAGCCCACGCTCATTGGTGCCATCGGGCCGGAAGCGGAACAGGCCGTCGATGCCGGCAAAGCCGGAGGGATTGGTGAGCACGTCGGGCGAGAAGCGCGTGGTGCCTTGCGTGCGCGCCAGTGCGGCGACAAGGGCGACGGCGTCATAAGCGAGCGTCGCGGTGCGGATCGGCTCGGCACCGTATTTGGTGCGATAGCGGCCGGAGAACGCGCGAAAGCCAGCCGGGTCCGGCGCGGCATAGAGGCCGCCTTGCAGCGCGGCGCTGGCATAGACGCGCGGGCTGTCCCACAGCCCGGTGCCGAGCATCTGGATATTGCGCAAATTCGCGCCCGCCGCCGTCATCGCATCCGCCACCGACACCACGGCATCGCCGTCATCGGCAATGAACAGCGCATCCGCGCTGCCGAGCAGCTGTGCCACGGTCCGCGCCGGGGTGGCGCGATCGGCGCCGTATTTTTCGAACGCAACGATGCGCCCGCCACGCCGTGGCACAGCGGCCTTCACGGCGGCTTCGACGACATTGCCATAGGCATTGTCGGGCACGAGCACGGCGACGGAGCGCTTTCCGATGCTGGCGGAATATTCGACGATGCGGTTGACGTCGGACTCCGGCAGGAACGAGAGCAGATAAACGCCGCGTCCGGCGATGCTGGAATCGGTCGAGAACGCGATCACCGAGATGCCGCGCGTGCGCGCGACCTGCGCCACCGCCGGCACCGACTGCGCGAACAATGGTCCCAGGATGATCTCGGCACCCTCGTCGACCGCCTGCTGCGCGCCCGCCTGCGCGCCTTGCGGGCTGCCATTGTCGTCCTTGATCAGCAGCTGGATGTTCGGATTCTGGAACTCGGCCAGCGCCATCTCGGCGGCGTTGCGCATGGATTGCGCCGCAAGTCCGGCATTGCCGGCGGCCGAGAGCGGCAGGATCACCGCGACCTTCACCCCACCGGTGCCCGCGGTGGTGCCCTGCTGCGGCGGGCCGGCCGGCTGGGCCGGCGGCGCGGAAGAACTGGAGAAAGGGTTTGAGAACTGGCTGAGACTTTGCTGCACGCCGGCGCAGGCCGACAGCAGGGGCGTTCCGAGCAGCAGGCCAAGCGCACTCCGCCGGGTCGCTCCTGACATCAGGGTTCCCTGGACGGGAGACTTCAAATCGCGCGGGCCCACCATGCAGCTTCTCTTCTGACCAGCGATCGCCAGCCGGTCACAACACTCATTCCGCGACACAAGCCGCGGATTCAGGCATATTGTCGGCAAATAGTTAACTAAAACAAAAGGATAACGATCGCTTAACGCGGCCGCGCCTTAGAGTTCCGGCTAGCTGTCCACCCGTCCATCATCCAGCATCAAGGCGGCGTTTCCGTCGTGAATATGACGCTGGTGCTTCATTCCCTGGGGAATGTGATGCCTGCCGGATCACATTCCAGTCCCCCTCAGTCCTTACCGCGCCCCTCGCCTCGGCACGATCTTTTTCCAGGGGCCGGTTCCCAGCCCTGCCGTTCGTGCCTAAGTTGACTTCATTATGCGCGCAAAGCCGGCCTCGATAAATACGCCTGAAGCCCAAGATGCCGCCCCGCGCGGTTTCTCCATCGACGCCCATCGCCTCGCAGCGCCGAAGGCGGCGCCGGGCCTCCATCTGGTCGCGACCCCAATCGGCAACCTCGGCGACATCACGGTCCGCGCGCTCCAGACGCTGGCGGGCGTCGATGTCATCGCCTGCGAGGACACCCGCATCACCCGCCGCCTGACCGAGCGCTACGCCATTGCCGCGCAGCTCAAGCAATATCACGAGCACAACGCGGAAGCCGCGCGCCCGAAAATCCTGGAAGCACTTGCGGCCGGAGGTTCGATCGCCCTGGTCTCGGATGCCGGCACCCCGCTGATCTCCGATCCCGGCTTCAAGCTGGTGCGCGAGGTCTGCGCGGCCGGCTACGCGGTCTATGCGCTGCCCGGCCCATCCTCCGTGCTCGCCGCACTGTCGGTCGCGGCGCTGCCGACCGACCGCTTCTTCTTCGAGGGTTTCCTGCCGGCCAAATCCGCCGCGCGAAAATCGCGCCTTGCCGAGCTCGCCCGCATCGACGCGACGCTGGTGATGTTCGAATCCGGCAACCGCGTGCAGAACACGCTGGCCGAGCTCGCCGAGATCATGGGGACGCGCGAAGCCGCGATCTGCCGCGAGCTGACGAAGCTGCACGAGGAGATTTCGCGTGCACCACTGAGCGACCTGGCGCGCGACGCTGATGCGCTGGAGACCCGCGGCGAGTTCGTGCTGGTGATCGCCCCACCCGCTGCGGACGCCGAGCTGCTGACATCGGATGCGCTGGACGGCCTGCTGCGCGAGCAGCTCGCCGCGCACAGCGTCAAGGATGCCGTGGCGCACGCGGTCGCGCTGTCGGGCCGGCCGCGCCGCGAGGTCTATGCCCGGGCGCTCGAGCTTGCAAAGGACCTGCGGGGCGGCGATGGCGAAGACTGAGGTCCCGGCGGAACCGAAAATCGCCTCGCCCGAGCGCGTCGCCGCGTTCCGTACCGGCCTCTCGGCCGAGAGCCGCGCCGCCGCCTATCTCATGGCCAAGGGCTATCGCATTCTCGCCAAGCGTTATCGCACGCCCCATGGCGAGATCGACATCGTGGCGCGCCGCCGCAATCTGATCGCCTTCGTCGAGGTCAAGGCGCGCGCGAGCCTCGATGACGCCGCCTTTGCCGTGACGCCGCGCCAGCAGCAACGCATCATCAACGCCGCGCAAGGCTGGCTCGTGGCGCATCCCGAGCATGCCGAATTCGAACTGCGATTCGACGCCATGCTGATTGCGCCGCGGTCACTTCCGCGCCATGTGTTGGCGGCATTCGACGCCTCGACCTGAAAGGCAGACCATGAAACTGAACGTCGCCGTCCAGATGGATCCCATCGCCCGCATCAACATCAAGGGCGATTCCACCTTTGCGCTGCTCCTGGAGGCGCAGAAGCGCGGCCACGGCCTGTCCTATTACACGCCCGACAAGCTCTCGATGGTCGGTGACGAGATCGTCGCGCCGGTTCAGCTCCTCACCGTGCGCGACGAGCCCGGCGACCATTTCACCCTCGGCGAGCCCAGGCGCGAGGCGCTCAACGGCTTCGACGTCGTGCTGCTCCGCCAGGACCCGCCGTTCGACCTCGCCTATATCACCTCGACGCATTTCCTGGAGCGAATTCATCCGAAGACGCTGGTCGTCAACGATCCGGCCTCGGTGCGCAACGCGCCCGAAAAGCTCTTCGTGATGAACTTTCCGCAGCTGATGCCGCCGACCCTGATCTCGCGCGACCTCGACGAGATCAACGCCTTTCGCGACAAGCACGGCGCGGTGGTGATGAAGCCGCTGCACGGCCATGGCGGCGCCGCGGTGTTCCGCGTGATGCCGCAGGACATGAATTTCGGCTCGCTGTTCGACATGTTCTCGGTCACCTTCAAGGAGCCCTGGGTGATCCAGCAATTCATCCCCGAGGTGAAGCATGGCGACAAGCGCATCATCCTCGTCAACGGCGAGTTTGCCGGCGCGGTGAACCGCGTGCCGGCCGCGGACGACCTTCGCTCCAACATGGTGCGCGGCGGCGCCGCGCAGGAGACCGAGCTCACCCCGCGCGAGCGCGAGATCTGCGCCACCGTCGGGCCGGCGCTGCGCGAACGCGGCCTGCTGTTCGTCGGCATCGACGTCATCAACGGCAACCTCACCGAGATCAACGTCACCTCGCCGACCGGCATCCGCGCCATCGCCCGGCTCGGCGGCCCGGACGTTGCGGCGAAGATCTGGGACACGATCGAAGCGAAGCGGAAGAAGTAGGGGCTATGGCGATTGCGCTGTGGCGTTCGTGATCTCCCTCCAACGTCGTCCCGGCGAAGGCCGGGGCGACACCTTCAGTGTCGCGCGTTGCTTCCATCTCATGAGCAGGCCACCCCTCCAGCGCCCACACCACTAACCATCCATTCACCATGACGCCGCGCGCGTCGTGCGAACGAACGAGCTGGCTTGCGTGAAACTACGGGGCCGCTGGCCGACCCAATAACGCCGCGTTCACCATCCGCCGAAAACCCGCGGCGTGACCGGCCATCACATTCAGTCTCGCAACACCCCTTACACTTTTACTCCCTACTCATCGACACGGGGAACCCGCCAGGTGCGGTCCGAGTGCCCCGCGTAAGAGTAGAAGCGTATGAATACCGCACGCATTGTCGTTCTCGTCATCGCACTGGGCGCCGGCGGCGTCGCTGCCTATCTGGCGAGCGGTTATCAGAATGCGCCCGCTCCGGTTCTCCCTGTCGCCGAGAAGCTGCCGACGGTCGAGGTCCTGATCGCGAAGAACGACATCGGGCTCGGCCAGGCCGTCAAGCCCGAGGACCTGCAATGGCAGACCTGGCCGGCGGCGACTGCGAGCAACGCCTTCATCCGCCGTGACAGCAGGCCCGAGGCGCAAATCCAGATCGCCGGCTCGATCGCGCGCGTGCCCTTGATGCAGGGCGAGCCGATCCGCGAGCAGAAGCTGGTCCGGGCCGAAGGCTCCGGCTTCATGGCCGCGATCCTGCCCTCCGGCATGCGGGCCGTCTCCACCGAAATTTCAGCCGAGACCGGCGCCGGCGGCTTCATCCTGCCGAACGACCGCGTCGACATCGTGCTGACCCGACGCCTGAAGAATCCCGACGCCAACGGCGCGACCGCAGGCAACGACCTCATCCTGTCCGAGGTCATCCTGACCAACATCCGCGTGCTCGCGATCGACCAGGCGCCGAAGGAGAAGGACGGCCAGACCGCCGTGATCGGCAAGACCGTCACGCTCGAGCTCAAGCCCGACCAGGTCGCCACGCTGTCGGCGGCGCGACAGGGCGGCACGCTCCAGCTCGCGCTGCGGAGCATCGCCGATGCCAAGGCCGTGGAGAGCCCGGTCGAGGAACAGGCGGCCAAGCGTTCCGACGGCGTCAACGTGATCCGCTACGGGGTACAGGCGCGGCAACAGACGTCACAGAAGTGATGATGGGGATAGCATGAAAGACGGGGGTGATCGGACGGGCCTGCGCATTCGGGGGAAGCGCGCGCGCTCGGTCCTGGCGGGGACAATGCTGATGCTGGGGCTGCTCGCAGCCCCCAACGAGGTCAGCGCCGCGGATGCGCCGGTCGGCGACCAGGCTCCGATGCAGGCGTCCGATCTCGGCGTGTCGCCGGTCGCGACGACCGCGCCGGCGCGGACACGCTTCCTGTCACTCGGCATCGGCAAGTCCGTGGTCGTTGACCTGCCACGCGAGGTCAAGGACGTGCTGGTGGCCGATCCCAAGATCGCCAACGCGGTGATCCGCTCATCCCAGCGCGCCTATATCATCGGCGGTCAGGTCGGCCAGACCAACGTCGTGTTCTTCTCCGCCGACGGCCAGCAGGTCGCCTCCTACGACATCGCGGTGAAGCGCGACCTCAACGGCATGCGCACGGCGCTGCGCCAGTCGCTGCCGGGCGTGCAGATCGAAGGCGTCGGCGACAGCGTGATGCTGACCGGCTCGGTGTCGAGCCCGGTGGAGGCGCAGCAGGCAGGCGACGTCGCCGCCAAGCTCGTCGGCGGCTCCGACAAGGTCGTCAACAACATCGTCGTGCGTGGCCGCGACCAGGTGATGCTCAAGGTCGTCGTCGGCGAAGTGCGCCGCGACATCGTCAAGCAGCTGGGCGTCGATCTCAGCGCCAGCCTGAACGCCGGCACCGCAGTCGTCAATTTCAACAATTCCAATCCGTTCGCGGTCTCGGGCGGGCCGATCGTCGGCAGCAACGGGCTCGGCGTTGCCGGTCTCGCCAAGGGCGTCGCCACCGTGAGCGCCACGATGCGCGCGATGGAAAGCGCCGGCGTCATGCGCACGCTCGCCGAACCGAGCCTGACCGCGATCTCCGGCGAATCCGCGACCTTCATCGCCGGCGGCGAATTCCCGATTCCCGCAGGATATTCCTGCGATCCCGTCACCCACGTCTGTACCACCCAGGTCACCTACAAGAAGTTCGGCATCTCCCTCAACTTCACCCCGGTCGTGCTCAGCGAAGGCCGCATCAGCCTTCGCGTGATGACCGAGGTCTCGGAGTTGTCGAATACGAACTCGATCACCCTGACGCAGGCGGTGTCCTCGACCTCGAGCAACTCGATCACCATTCCTTCGATCCAGACCCGCCGCGCCGAGACCACCCTGGAGATTCCCTCCGGCGGCTCGATGGCAATGGCCGGCCTGATCCAGCAGCAGACCAAGCAGGCCATCAACGGCCTGCCCGGCGTCGACCAGGTGCCGATCATCGGCGCGTTGTTCCGCAGCCGCGACTTCGTCAACAACGAGACCGAGCTGATGGTGATCGTGACGCCCTATGTGGTGCGTGCGGTCGCCCAGAAGGAATTGTCGCGCCCGGACGACGGCTTCGCGCCGGCCTCCGACGCGCAGACGGCGCTGCTCGGCCGCATGAACCGCCTCTATGGCCTCACGCGCCGGGTCGATCCGATCAACGGCACGCCCGGCGATTTCGGCTTCATCATCGATTGAGACGAACGGTGGTCCCGGAAACGGGGCTTCCGACACAGGACGTCTGAACTGGACTTGGGGAACGGCGCGGGATTTGGGGCAAGGGGGATGAAGCGATGACGAAGACGATGGGCGATCGACGTCGCAACTTGAAGATCGCGCTGACACTGACGGGGCTCTCCGTCATGCTGGGCGCCTGCAACACCTCCGGTGAGATCGTCACCCAGACGGTGCCGACCGATTATCGCCAGCGCCATCCGATCGCGGTGCAGGAGGGCAAGCGCTCGATCGTCATCTTCGTCGGCAAGTCACGCGGGGGCCTTTCGGCCGAGCAGGGCGCCGACGTCGCGGGCATCGCCCGGGACTGGGTGCGTGAAGGCACCGGCTCCGTCGTCGTCGACGTCCCCGTCGACACCGCGAATTCGCGCGCCGCTGCGGCGACCTATCGGGAAATCCGCTCCGTGCTCGCGGCCGGCGGCGTGCCGTCGCGCGCCATCGTCCAGCATCCCTATCGCCCCGAGGATCCCGGCCTGCTGCCGACGATCCGGCTGAGCTATTCCAAGATCAGCGCCGTGGCCGGCCCCTGCGGGCTGTGGCCGGAAGACGTTGGTCCGAACATCCTCAACCCCGACTACAGCGAGAACCGGCCGTACTTCAATCTCGGCTGCGCCAGCCAGCGCAATCTCGCGGCGATGATCGACAACCCCGCCGACCTCGAGCAGCCGCGCGGCGAGACACCCGCCTATACCGCACGACGCAACATCGCCTTCGACCGCTATCGCAAGGGCTCGACGACAGCGACCTCCTATCCCGAGGCCGACAAGGCCAAACTCAGCGAAACCGGCAAATGACTGGCATCCACGACGAAGAGGCGGACGATCCGCGGCACCCCGACGAGCACATTGCGCCGGTCCCGCGTATCTCGGTGCAGGCCTTTTGCGAAACCGAGCAGACGCTCGCCGCGGTGACCGCGGCGGGGCAGGATCGCCGGCTTGCCAAGGCGCATCTCACCGCCAGGGACGGCGGCCTCGCTGCGGCGATCGAAGTCTACGAAACGATGCCGACGCCGAACGTGATCGTGATCGAATCCGACGGCACCCGTGACATCCTGGAGGGGCTCGACGACCTCGCCGGCGTCTGCGACCCCGGCACCCGCGTCGTCGTGATCGGCAATCCCAACGACACCGCGCCCTATCGCGAGCTGGTCCGCCGCGGCGTCAACGATTACGTGGTCGGACCGGTCGAGACGCTCGACGTGGTCCGCTCGATCTGCAGCCTGTTCTCGGCGTCCGAGGCCATCATCACCGGCCGCGTCATCGCCGTGGTCGGCGCCAAGGGCGGCGTCGGCGCGTCCACCGTCGCGCACAACGTGGCCTGGACCATCGCCCGCGACCTCGCGCTCGATTCCGTCGTGATCGATCTCGACCTCGCCTTCGGCACCGCGAGCCTCGACTACAATCAGGACCCGGTGCAGGGCATCGCCAATGCGGTGCTGTCGCAGGACCGGCCGGACACGGCGCTGCTGGAGCGCCTGCTTGCCAAATGCACCGAGCGCCTCAGCCTGCTGGCCGCGCCCGCGACGCTCGACCGCGTCTACGATTTCGGTGCCGAAGCTTTCGACGCGGTGTTCGACACCTTGCGCATGACCACGCCCTGCATCGTGCTCGACGTTCCCCACCAATGGTCGGGCTGGACGCGCCGCGCGCTGGTCAATGCCGACGACATCGTGATCGTGGCCGAGCCTGATCTCGCCAATTTGCGCAACACCAAGAACATGCTGAGCGTGCTCAAGGCGGCGCGCCCGAACGACCGGCCGCCGCTGTACTGCCTCAACCAGGTCGGCATGCACAAGCGCGCGGAGATCGAGGTCAAGGCCTTCGCCAAGACCATGGAGAGCCAGCCGCTGGCGGTGATCCCGTTCGATTCGAAGCTGTTCTCCACCGCCGCCAACAACGGCCAGATGATCGCGGAGGTCTCCAAGAGCCACCGCACCACCGAGCTGTTCCAGACCATGGCGAACCGGCTCGCCGGCCGCGGCGAGGTGAAGAAGCCGAAGCGCTCGCTGCTCGGACCGCTCCTGAAGAAGCTGAAGGGCAAGTCGGGCCGCAGCTCCGCGCCGCATCGCAAGGCGTCGTAGGCGCGGCTATTTGTCCGCCCGCTGCTGCTTCTTCGCCAGCAGCTGCCGCAGCGCCGCGACCTTTGCCGCAGCCTCATCCGGCGGCAGGTCGGCCTTCACGAGGATTTCAGCCTCAGCCTCGCGGCCTTGCAATCCCAGCACGAGCGCGAGATTGGCACGGATCCGCACATCGTTCTGATTGCGCTGATGGGCGCGGCCGAGCACCTGCTCGGCCCGCGGCAGATTGTTCTGGAGCATGTAGGACAGGCCGAGATTGGACAGGACCTGTGGCTCGTCGGGCACGATCTTCAGGGCGCTCGCATAATATTGCTGCGCCTCCTCGTTGCGGCCGAGCTGATCGAGCGCCGCGCCTTGCGCCGACAGGATGCGCCAGTCCGGATCCTCGGGCGAATGCGCGCGGCCGAGGACGTCGAAGGCCTGCTGGAAATTGCCGTTGTCGGCGAGCGCGCGGCCATAGCCGGCGAGCAGCGCCTTGTTGCTGGGATGGCCGAGCACGGCCTGCTCCAGCACCGCGACAGCCTGCGCGCGCTGGCCGGTCTCGCGCAGCGCCTTGCCATAAGCGAGCGCAATTGCGGGCTCGCCGGGCTTGGCGCGGTAGCGCTCGCGAAGCGCGTCCATGTCCGACCTGGCTTCGGCCTTGGCGGCGGTTTCAGACCTGACGCCGAGCGCGCCGGTCACATCCTCGATGCCATTGGTCTGGCAACCGCCGAGGATGAGCACCATGAACGCGGGAAGCAGGAATTTCGCCGGAGGAAAGGCGGGAGACGAACGCTTGGGCATACTCTGATCACTCGGCGACTGATCAGGGATGCTTACCGATTAACGCTAAAACCGGGTTAAAGAGGGTAGCCTTTGACGGCTTAGTCGGTGAACTCGGCGCCGAACTCGCAGCCGATGCGCCAGCGCAGGCGGCATTGGCGGGAATAATCGGGCGCGAAGATGATGGTGAATTGCGGCGGCACTTCCAAAAATTCCGCCACCACTTTCACGCCACCATCGGAGATGTCCGTGATCGTGCAATCCCGCGGCAGCGAGCCCGCACCGAAATGAATCTTGGCAAGCCGGCTGCACACCCGGCGTTCGCTTCTCCGGCGATTTGCAAGCATTTGAACTCTTCACCCGTTAGACCACGGCCCATCCCGCAAGCGTAGGAGTAGCGGACATTCGTTGGAATGTGCTGAGGAGAGCCGCTCGCATTCGAGGCGTAGTGTCCGCTTCACGTTTACGATCCGTTAGGGCTTGCGCCGCTCCCGACTATGTTCCTGTATTGTTCTTGCGGAGCGAGGCGCCGCCTGCTACCCTCGATTGAGCAAAGGGCAGGGCTGGTTCGGGCATGGTTCAGCGGGTTTCTACCGTCGCCTTTGAGGGGATCGAGGCCCGCGCGGTCGACGTGCAGGTGCAGGTCGCCCCGGGCCTGCCGGCCTTCGCCATCGTCGGCCTGCCGGACAAGGCAGTGTCGGAGGCGCGCGAGCGGGTCCGCTCGGCCCTGATCGCCTCGGGGCTGGCGCTGCCGGCGCGGCGGATCATCGTCAATCTGGCGCCGGCCGACCTGCCCAAGGAGGGCAGTCATTACGACCTTCCCATCGCGCTCGGGCTGATGGCGGCCATCGGCGCGATTCCGCCGGATGCGCTGACCGGCTTCACCGTGCTCGGCGAGCTTGGCCTCGACGGCTCGATCGCGCCGGTCGCAGGCGTTCTGCCTGCCGCGATCGGCGCCAATGCGCGCGAGGAAGGCCTGATCTGCCCCGCCGCCTGCGGGTCGGAAGCGGCTTGGGCAAGCCCCGACATCCAGATCATTGCAGCTCACTCGCTGATCCAGATCGCCAACCATTTCAAGGGCACGCAGGTGCTGTCGCGGCCCTCGCCGAAGGTGCACGAGGCCGCGGCATCGTCCCTCGATCTGCGCGACATCAAGGGCCAGGAGAGCGCCAAGCGGGCGCTGGAAATCGCGGCCGCCGGCGGGCATCATCTGTTGATGATCGGCGCACCCGGCGCCGGTAAGTCGATGCTGGCGGCGCGCCTGCCCTCGATCCTGCCGCCGCTGTCGCCGAGCGAGCTGCTCGAGGTCTCCATGATCGCGTCGGTCGCCGGCGAGATCGAGGGCGGCGCACTGACGGCGCGGCGCCCGTTCCGCTCGCCGCATCACTCCGCCAGCATGGCCGCGCTCACCGGCGGCGGCATGCGGGCAAGGCCCGGCGAGATCTCGCTGGCGCATCAGGGCGTGCTGTTCCTCGACGAATTGCCGGAGTTCGATCCGCGCGTGCTGGATTCGCTGCGCCAGCCGCTGGAGAACGGCGAGGTCGCGGTGTCGCGCGCCAATCACCGCGTCACCTACCCTGCCCGCTTCATGCTGGTCGCGGCGATGAATCCCTGCCGCTGCGGCAACGCCTTCGAGCCCGGCTATGCCTGCAAGCGCGGCCGCATCGACCGCTGCACGTCCGACTACCAGGCGCGCATCTCCGGTCCCCTGATGGACCGCATCGATTTGCGCATCGAGGTGCCGGCGGTGACCGCGGCCGACCTGATCCTGCCGCCGCCGGCGGAAGGCTCGGCCGAGGTCGCGGCGCGCGTGGCGGCGGCCCGCGACATCCAGCTTGCGCGCTATGCCGCTGCCGGCCTGCCCAAGGTCCGCACCAATGCCGAGGCGCCGGCCTCGGTGCTGGAAGAGATCGCCAAGCCGGATGTGCAAGGCGCCAAGCTGCTGCGCGATGCCGCCGAGACCATGCGGCTGTCGGCGCGCGGCTATCACCGCGTGCTGCGGGTGGCGCGCACGCTCGCCGATCTCGACAACGCCGACAGGATCGGCCGGCTCCACCTCGCCGAGGCGCTGTCCTACCGCGCACTCGCGGAGGATGTACGGCAGATGGCCTGATCATTCCGCGCATCAACCCGGCGGTAACGAGTTTCCTTTACGCTCTGCAAACCATAAGGCCCATCAGTTCCCGTACAGGGCCCGGCGAGTAGAGTGTCATGTTGCGTCTCAAGATCCTGGCCTCCGTTGTTCCCCTGTTGGCGGCAGCTGTGTTCGCCCGCGCCGAGATCGGATCGGTCTCGCATCCCTGCATCGCCCTCGGCGACACCTCGGTCGAGCTCACCTCCCTGTTCTGGACCGCCGGCGTGCACGTCGCCTTCACCGACGATCCCGCGCAGGCGACGGTGCGGGTCCAGGTCACCGACAATGCGGACGTTGCGGACTTCGCCGTGGTGGACGACGGTCTCGGTTCGGACTCGGACACCTGCCAGGCCGGTCCGTCGACACGCCTGATCTCGATCGCCGCGCAGCCCGTCGACGGCGGCGAGGTGATCTACCTCTCCACCGAAGGGCCGGCTGATTACCGCATCTATGTGCGCTCGAAGACGTTCTCGCAGCGCGAGGCGGCTGCGCTGATCGTCGGCGCCCGCGGTGGCCGTAGCCACTTCCAAGCCGCCTCGCTCTGAGACGTTAACACTTCGTCAACCCTGTCTGGAGGCGGCGCCAGAGCCTCAAGCTGTTCGCAAGGTCGAGGCGACATCGTCGCACAGGGCGAACGCGGGGTTTCGGACAAGAGTCGGGGTCGGTGGTGATGGGTCGGACGTTCCGGATCAAGGTGCGCATGCGCCGCTTCAGGCGACAGCATCCGCGGATCGCCTTCGCGCTCCGCTCCTTCATGATCTTCACGGCGACGTTCGGCGCCGCCTATGGTTTCGTCTCCGGCAGCCGCTCGGAGAATTCGGGCTACGATCCGAATGCGTTTGCGATCGGCGCGAGCTTCCTGTTCGCCCTCGCCTGCCTCGGCCTTGCCACGCTGAGCATGCGGCTGCGCTTCGTCAACAAACGGCTGCGGACCCTCGCCGCCCACAACGAGGCGCTGATCGACCGGAACTGGGAGCTCAAGGAAGCCGAAGAGCGCGCCCGCAGCCTGTTCGAGCAGCAGGGCGACCTGATCGTGCTGCGCGACACCAACGGCCGCATCACTTTTGCCAACGACGCCTATTGCGCACTGGCCGGACAGACGCGCAGCGCGCTGGTCGGCACACGCTTCGATTTCGACGTGCTGGAGCAGGGCGACAGCGCGCGCGAGAGCAACGGCACACGCATTCACGACCAGAGAATCGCAACAGAGCTCGGCGCGCGCTGGATCGCCTGGCGCGAGGGCTATGTCCGCCGCGATGCCGGGCAGCCCGCCGAACTGCAGAGCGTCGGGCGCGACGTCACCGACCGCACCGAGACCGAACGCGCCCTGTCCGAGGCGCGCGACCAGGCCGATGCCGCCAACCGCGCCAAATCGCGTTTCCTGGCGATGGCCTCGCACGAAATACGCACGCCCCTCAACGGCATCATCGGCATGGGCGGCCTCCTGCTCGACACCAATCTGACGCCGGAGCAGACGACCTATGCCAGGGCAGTGAAGACCTCGGGCGAGGCGCTGATGGCGCTGATCGAGGAGCTGCTCGATTATTCCAAGATCGAAGCCGGCAAGCTCGATCTCGAGCAGCGCCCCTTCGCCCTGTCAACGCTGGTCGAGGAAATCACCGAGCTTCTGGCGCCGCGCGCGCAGGCCAAGGACCTCGAGATCGCATCCTATATCGACGAACGCCTGCCGCTCGAGGTGGTGGGCGATGCCGCGCGGCTGCGCCAGGTGTTGCTCAATCTTGCCGGCAACGCCATCAAGTTCACCGCGAGCGGCGGCGTGGCGCTGATCGTCGAGCCCGGGATCTGGCCGAACGAGATCAGCTTCCTGGTCCGCGACACCGGCATCGGCATCGCGCCCGAAGCGCGGTCGCGCATCTTCCAGGAATTCGAGCAGGCGGACGAGCGCGTCGCCCGTACCTATGGCGGCACCGGGCTCGGCCTGTCCATCAGCGAGCGCATCGTCAAGCGCATGGGCGGACGGATCACACTCGAGAGCGAGCCGGGCAAAGGCTCGACCTTCGAGGTCGCGGTGCCGCTTGCCCCGTCACAGGCCGGCAGGGGGCAGACCGCATTCCCCAGTCCCGATCTCGCTGGCAAGTCGATTCTCCTCGTCGCCGACGGCATCGAGGCCTCCCTGATCGCGCGGCGCCTGGAGCGCTGGGGCGGCCAAACCTGCATGGCTGCGGATGCCGCGGTCGCCGAAGCGCTGCTGCCGGAACGCTCGTGGCACGCGGTGCTGATCGATCGCGCGATCGGTCCTTCCGTTGCCGATCATCTCGGCGAAGCTGCGCGGACGCATGCGATGCAGCGCCTGGTGCTGCTGACGTCGGGCTCGCGACACGAGACATTTTCGTCGGCCTTCAGCGGCTTTCTGATGAAGCCGCTACGCGCGGCCTCGCTCGCCGCACGCCTTTCGCTGACGCCGGAGGTCGCCTCGCCCGATCTCGCGCCGGAACCGCCGGCTGAATCCAGGGCGAAGGCGGCGCCGACAAAGGGTTTGTCGATCCTGGTCGCCGAAGACAACGAGATCAATGCGCTCTTGATGCGCTCGTTGCTGACGAAACTCGGCCACCGCGTCGTCATCGCAATTCACGGCGAGGCCGCGCTGGAATCCTGGCTTGCCGCTGCAACGGCCGGCACCCCCTATGACCTCGTGCTGATGGACATCCAGATGCCGCAGCTCGACGGCATCGAGACGGCGAAACGCATCCGCGCCCATGAGGCAGCCGTGGGCCGCCAGCGCACGCCGATCCTGGCGCTCACCGCCAATACGCTGGTCGAAGACCGCTACGCCTGCTTCGAGGCAGGGATGAACGGCTTCCTGATCAAGCCGCTCGACCGGGAGAAGCTGGACGAGGCGTTCGCCGGGCTGGTCACATCCCGGCACCTGGCGGTGTGATTCCAGCGTTGCAAGGGAACTCTGGACCCTATCGATAATTGAAATCGGCCGCGTTGCGCGTCACCATGCAAGGGGGGCGTTTTGCAGCGAAGGACTTTGCGCATGAACGTGCTTTGCCGCCTCGCACTCGTTGTTTCGCTCGCAGCAATTTCCGGACACGCCACCGCCGATACGGCGGAACTCATCCCATCGCTCAAGCAGGGCGGCTACGTGCTGATCTTCCGGCACACCGCAACCGACGACAGCCAGAAGGATGTCTACCCCTTCAGGTTCGACGACATGAGCGCCCAGCGCCAGCTCAGCGAGAAAGGCAGGGACATGGCGCGCCAGATCGGGACGGCGCTCAAGGACTTCGCGATCCCGATCGGCGATATCTACACCAGCCGCCTGAACCGCGCGATCGAGACCGGCAAGCTGATCTCGGGACGCGAGGTCAAGCCGGTCGATGCGCTGACGGACAGCAGCAACGCCAGTGCGTCGGGAATGGCAAACCCGACGGGTGCCAATGCAAAGGCGGGCCAGGCCGTGCGGCAGCTCGTCGATGCGCCGCCTAAGGCCGGTACCAACACCTTCCTGGTGACCCACAAAACCAACATCGCCGATGCCTTCGGCAAGGAGGCCGGCGACGTGCAGGAAGGCGAGGCTTTCGTCTACAAGGCCGGCAGCTCGGGCCCCGCCACCTTTACAGGGCGCATCAAGTTCGCCGACTGGAGCGTGAGAGCCGGCAAATGACCGGCGGGCCATCCGGCACTGAGTGCTCGATTCTGATCGGCAAAACAAACTGACGAAACAACCTGAGGGCCGGTTCACGAGCGTATGGTCCGGCGTGACTTGCCGCTGCGCCACGATCCTGTGATATCGACGTCTGCGACTGGTGACTGAAAGGCTGGCGAACACGTGAGAACCTCGGAAGACCGCTCATTCCTCATCCTGCTCGCCGTGATCTCGCTTGCGTTCGGGTGGGTGCTTTGGCCGTTCTCCGGAGCGTTGTTGTGGGCCACGCTGCTGGCGATCATCTTTGCACCACTCTATCGGCGTGCGCTGGAGGCTTTCCCCGACAAGCACAATCTTGCAGCCTTGTTCACCGTGATCGTCGTGGTCGTCATGGTCCTGATCCCCGTGGCGATCGTCATCGCCTCGCTGATCGATCAGGGCGGGGAACTGTACCAACGCGTCCAGAGCGGAGAGATCAGTTTCGCGCATCCGCTGCAGCAGCTGAAATCAGCGTTGCCCGACTGGGCAACTTCCTTGTTGGATCGCCTGGCTGCCATCGATTTTTCGTATGTGAAGGAACGCCTGTCGAATCTGGTCGTCCCGGCCGGCCAGCAGCTGGCCGGGCATGCGCTCAACATCGGTCAGGTGACGCTGGAGTTCGTCGCAAGCTTGTTCGTGATGTTGTACCTGCTGTTCTTTCTTCTGCGCGACGGTGACGCGCTCAACGCACGGATCCGCGACGCTCTCCCGCTGAATCCGAGTCACACTGCCGAAATTCTCCATGCGTTCACCCTCGCGGTGCGCGGGACGATCAAGGGGATCGTTCTCGTTGCCCTGATTCAGGGAGCGCTTGGCGGACTGATCTTCTGGCTGCTTGGCCTGACCGCACCGCTGCTGGCGGGCGCCCTCATGGCGCTGCTCTCGCTCCTGCCCGTGCTTGGCTCGGCTCTGGTTTGGGTTCCGGTCGCGCTCTACCTGCTTGTAGCAGGTTCAGTCACGAAGGGACTCATCCTGCTCGCTTTCGGGACTTTCGTGATCGGTCTGGCGGACAATTTTCTCCGCCCGATCCTGGTCGGCCAATCGATTCAAATGCCGAGCTATGTCGTGCTGCTTGCCACCCTGGGCGGGCTCGCGACCTTTGGAGCGAACGGCTTCGTCATCGGCCCGCTCGTGGCCGCGATGTTTCTGACCGCGTGGCAGATTTTCATCGGCTCAAAAGCGCGACAGGGGGTCCCGAAATGACCTCCTATGCGGCATGGGCGATGAAGCGCGGCGCAGAGAGCTTGTCGGGCGGCGTTTGAGTGCCCCTGAAGATGGTATCTGCCTTGGCCGCGCGCTTGCAGTGCGGGCACACGAAGAGGTGCGCGATGATCGGGGTCGGCGCGTCCGCGAGCAACTCCGAGCGGAACCACTTCATCTCGATGTGGCAATCCGGGCAGGTCGGCGCTTCAAGCTGCTCCGCCGCGCTTCTGAGACGATCAACCATGGTGCCTATTCCCGCTTTTTCCCAGGAATAGCGGAATACCCATCGTTGGTCTGCAACAAAAGATACTTATGGCTCGAACCAGCCGACGCCACGGTCACGGCGCAATTACAGCCGCCTGAGCGCCACGCTCTCCACCGTGTGGTCGGCGCCCTTCTTCAGGATCAGCGTCGCGCGGGGGCGGGTGGGCAAAATGTTGTCCTCGAGATTGGCGAGGTTGGTCCGTTCCCAGATCGCGATCGCGGTGGCGGTGGCTTCGTCGTCGGACAGCAGCGCGTAGCGGTTGAAATAGGATTTTGGATTGGTGAAGGCGGTGTCGCGCAGCGCCAGGAAGCGCTTGATGTACCATTGCCGCAGCGCCGCTTCGTCGGCATCGATATAGACCGAGAAGTCGAAGAAGTCGGAAACCACGGGCACCGCCTTGCCGTCACGCGGCAGCTTGCCGGTTTGCAGCACGTTGACGCCTTCGACGATCAGGATGTCGGGCTGATCGACCTCGGCCCACTGGCCCGGCACGATGTCGTAGGTCAGATGCGAATAGACCGGGGCGCGCACATTGCGGCGGCCGGACTTGATGTCGGAGAGGAAGCTGAGCAGCAGCGGCAGGTCGTAGCTCTCCGGAAAACCCTTCTTCTGCATGATGCCCTGCCGCTCGAGCACCGCGTTGGGATAGAGAAATCCGTCGGTCGTGATCAGCTCGACCTTGGGCCGCGGCGACCAGCGCGCCAGCAGCGCCTGCAGCACGCGCGCCGTGGTGGATTTTCCGACGGCGACCGAGCCGGCGACGCCGATGATGTAGGGCACCTTGCGGTCGCGGATGTTGAGGAACTGGCGCTCGGCGTAATACAGGCGCTGCATGGCGTCGACATAGATCGACAGCAGGCGCGACAGCGGCAGGTAGATGTCCTCGACCTCCTGCAGGTCGAGGCGATCGTGCAGCGAGCGCAGCCGGTCGAACTCGCCCGGCTCCAGCGTCATCGGCGTGTCGTCGCGCAGCCGCGACCACTCTCCGCGCGAATAGACGCGGTACGGATTATACTGCTGCTCGGGTGCGCGGATATCCATGACGCGAACTCTCCACCTCGGCTAGCTGCCGCTCTTGCGCGACGCCTTTTCTTCCAACCCTGACATCGACGTCCGCTTGTCCAGCACGGCCTCGACCTCCTCCAGCTTTACGCCGCGAGACTTGAGCAGCACAAGGAAGTGATAGAGCAGGTCGGCGCTTTCAGCGATCAGATGCGCGCGATCGTTTTCGACTGCTGCGATTACGGTTTCGACTGCTTCTTCGCCGAACTTCTTGGCGCAATGCTCGGCGCCCTTGTCCAGAAGCTTGCGGGTATAGGAGGCCTCGCCGCCGGACGCAGCTCGGGCGTCGATGGTCTCGGCGAGATCGTGGATGGTGAAACGCGGCATCGGAAACACTCAGAAACACACCCGGCCCTGGAGGCCATTTCCTGCCGGTTTGTGTAGCATTTTTATGAACGGGAGTCGTCAGGCATCCAGGCGCATCGGCAGCCCGCGCCGGGCCATGTGCTCCTTGGCTTCGCGGATGGTGAATTCCCCGAAATGGAAGATCGAGGCGGCCAGCACCGCCGTGGCGTGCCCGTCGCGGATACCGTCGACGAGATGATCGAGATTGCCGACGCCGCCCGAGGCGATCACCGGAACGGCCACGCTGTCGGCGATCGCTCGGGTCAGCGGGATGTCGAAGCCCTGCCTGGTGCCGTCGCGGTCCATCGAGGTGAGCAGGATTTCGCCGGCGCCGAGCGAGACCACTTCCTGGGCATATTCGATCGCGTCGATGCCGGTCGAGTTGCGACCGCCATGGGTGAAGATCTCCCAGCGGTCGCCGCCGGGGCGCTTGACGCGCTTGGCGTCGATCGCCACCACCACGCACTGCTCGCCGAACTTCTCGGCAGCTTCCTTGACGAACTCGCGCCGCGACACTGCGGCGCTGTTGATCGAGACCTTGTCGGCGCCGGCGCGTAGCAGCGTCTTGATGTCGTTGACCTCGCGCACGCCGCCGCCGACGGTGACCGGCATGAAGCAGGCCTCCGCCGTGCGCCGGACCACGTCCAGCATGATGCCGCGGTTCTCATGGGTCGCGGTGATGTCGAGGAAGGTGAGCTCGTCGGCACCCGCGGCATCATAGGCGACCGCGGCCTCGACGGGATCGCCGGCATCGCGCAGATCGACGAAGTTAACGCCCTTGACGACCCTTCCGTCCTTGACGTCGAGGCAGGGGATCACGCGCACCTTGAACATGTGTCAGCTCCCAGGCGCGCGTGCGTTGCGGATCAGGGTGAGGGCGGCCGCGGGATCGAGCCGGCCGTCATAAAGCGCGCGGCCGGCAATGGCGCCGGCAAGCTTTTTCGCACGCGGCGTCAGCATGGCTTTCACATCTTCGATCGAGGCGAGGCCGCCGGAGGCGATCACGGGAATCGAGATGGCGTCGGCGAGCGTAATGGTCGCGTCCAGGTTCAGGCCCTTGAGCAGGCCGTCGCGGGCGATGTCGGTGAAGATGATGGCGGCGACGCCGGCATCCTCGAAGCGCTGCGCGATCTCCAGCACCGTGACCTGCGAGGTCTCGGCCCAGCCTTCCACCGCAACCTTGCCGTCGCGCGCATCGAGCCCAACCGCGACACGGCCGGGGAATTTCCTGGCGGCGCTCTTCACCAGCTCGGGATCGCGCACCGCGGCTGTGCCGATGATGACGCGGGTGATACCCTTGTCGAGCCAGGCTTCGACCGTGGCGAGATCGCGAATGCCGCCGCCGAGCTGCACCGGAATCCTGATCGTCTTCAGCATCGCCTCGACCGCCTGCGCATTCACCGGCTTGCCGGCAAAGGCGCCGTCGAGGTCGACGACGTGGAGATACTCAAAGCCCTGCTCGACGAAGCTCTGCGCTTGCGCGGCGGGATTGAGATTGAAAACCGTCGCGCGCGCCATGTCGCCTTGCTCGAGGCGCACGCACTGGCCGTTCTTGAGGTCGATGGCGGGGAAGAGGATCACGGTTTCCATCGCAAAAAGTTCGAGATCAGGGCCAGCCCGAAGCGCTGGCTCTTCTCGGGGTGGAATTGCGTGCCGATCGCGGTGTCCTTGCCGACGATCGCGGTGACAGGTCCGCCGTAATCGGCGCGCGCCAGCACGTCCGCCTCGTTGGCGGCGTTGAGGTGGTAGGAGTGCACGAAATAAGCGTGCTGGCCCTTGGGGCCGAGCGGCAGCTTGTTCAGCACCGGATGCTCCTGCAACAGGTCGAGCGTGTTCCAGCCCATGTGCGGGATCTTCAGACTCTCGTCGCGCGGCGTGATCTTCTCGACGTCGCCGCCGATCCAGTTCAGGCCATCCGTCGTGACGTGCTCCTTGCCGCGGCTCGCCATCAGCTGCATGCCGACGCAGATGCCGAAGAACGGCCGCGCCTTCACGCGCACCGCTTCGGTGATCGCCTCGACCATGCCGTTGACGGCGTCAAGCCCGCGCCGGCAATCGGCGAAGGCGCCGACGCCCGGCAGCACCAGACGGTCGGCGCCATAGGCCTGGTCCGGATCGCTGGTGACGAAGATCTTTTGCGGCGTCTCCAGGCTGCGCGCGGCGCGCTCGAATGCTTTCGCGGCGGAATGCAGATTGCCGGAACCGTAATCGATGATGGCGACGCTCATCTTGACCCTCCCGGTTCTGGAAACAATCCGATGATCCCGCCGGCCGGAATCGGCGGCGGGTTCGAGAATTGCTGACCCGGCGCGCTGCGGGTCGGCGGCGGCCCGCCGCGATCGACGGCCCATTGATCGTTGACGATGCCGCGCTGCTTCTGGCTCCAGCGCTCGAAGAAGCGGTGCTCGGCCGCGTCCTCCTTGTCGGCAATCACGACGTCGAGCTGCCGCCACCTGCCGCGCGACAAGGTCCAGCGGCGCAGGCTGGAAGCCTCGAGGCCCATCAGCAGCGCGATGACGACGTTGGCGAAAAAGATCGAGCTGCGTCCAACCCCCAGGCTGGACAGCCCCGCATTGAAGGCGGCCACGAAGATCGCCCAGCCGATCAGCGCCAGCCACAGCCGGTTCCACAGCAGCCAGAACGGGCCGAAGATCATGGCCCAGAAATGGAAGCCGTCGCGCACGAAGACGAACCCATCGGTCGCGCGCAGATCGGCTCCGGCAGGAGAGGGAGCATGAACCGTGTAGACAGGCATGGTGATGCCCCGTTCTCTAAATTCAGTGATACCGCAAGCGGCGCGTGCCGCCGGGGAGAGATGTCAGCCGCCGAGCGAGCCCTTGGTGGACGGGATCTCGCCCGCAGCCTTCGGATCGATCGCGACGGCGGTGCGCAGCGCCCGCGCCAGACCCTTGAAGCAGGACTCGGCGATATGGTGGCTGTTATCGCCATATAGGGTCTCGACGTGGAGAGTCACGCCGGCATTGATGGCGAAGGCCTGGAACCACTCGCGTACCAGCTCGGTGTCGAACTCGCCGATCTTGTCGCGGGGAAACTCGGCCTTGAACACCAGGAACGGGCGGCCTGAGATGTCGATGACCACGCGCGACAGCGTCTCGTCCATGGGCATGTGCACGCCGGCATAGCGGGTGATGCCCGCCATGTTGCCGAGCGCCTGCTTGACCGCCTGGCCGAGCGCGATGCCGGTGTCTTCGGTGGTGTGGTGATGATCAATGTGCAGGTCGCCCACCGCCTTGACCGTGAGGTCGATGCGGGAATGGCGGGCGAGGAGATCGAGCATATGGTCGAAAAAGCCGATGCCGGTCGCGATATTGGCCACGCCGGTGCCATCGAGGTTCACGGTGACCTCGATGTCGGTTTCCTTGGTCTTGCGCTTGATCGTCGCGGTGCGCATCAAAACTGGCTTTCATCCTCATCCGGGGCCGAAAACGCCGGTCTTTTAACAGCCAAATGACGCCTTCGCTACTGCGGGAACGACAGGCGGGGCCTCTACTTCTGCCTATGGTGAGCGAAATTAGGCCCGGAGCGGCCCGTTGTACCCTTCGCCTTAACCGCCTAAATCAGGCCGGACAACGAGGGTCATTCATGCAGGATTCCCAGAACAGCTCGCCGGGTTGGCACGGCACCACGATTTTGACGGTCCGCAAGGGCGGCAAGGTGGTCGTCGGCGGCGACGGCCAGGTCTCGATCGGCCAGACCGTGATCAAGGCCAACGCCAAGAAGGTGCGCAAGCTCGGCAAGGGCGACGTGATCGGCGGCTTTGCCGGCGCCACCGCCGACGCCTTCACGCTGTTCGAGCGCCTGGAATCCAAGCTGGAGCAATATCCGGGGCAGCTGACCCGGGCCGCGGTCGAGCTCGCCAAGGACTGGCGCACCGACCGTTATCTGCGGCGGCTGGAGGCGATGATGATCGTGGCCGACAAGGACGTCTCCCTGGTGCTGACGGGCACCGGCGACGTGCTCGAGCCCGAGGCCGGCGTGATGGCGATCGGCTCCGGCGGCAATTACGCGCTGGCGGCGGCCCGGGCCCTGCTCGACACCGACAAGGATGCCGAGACCATCGTCCGCCGCTCCCTCGACATCGCCGCCGACATCTGCGTCTACACCAACCGGAATTTGACGATCGAGAGCCTGGCGACGGGATAGGCCATGGCGCCCGCCTATACCTTCCGCCCGATGATGACGGCTGACATGCCGATGATCCGGCGCTGGCTGGACGCGCCGCATGTTGCTGAATGGTGGCATGATCCGGAGACGCTCGAATTCGTCGGCGGCGACCTCGACCATCCTGACCTGGCGCAGTTCATCGTCAGCCTCGACGGCCGGTCTTTCGCCTATCTGCAGTGCTATCAGATCGGCGATTGGCATGTCAGCTTCGGCCCGCAGCCCGTGGGCACCCGCGGCCTCGATCAGTTCATCGGCGAGGCCGACATGCTCGGATGCGGCCACGGCTCGGCTTTCATCCGTGCCTTCATCGCCCGGCTCTTTGCCCGCGGCGTGCCCCGCATCGTGATCGATCCGAGTCCCGCCAATCCGCGCGCCATTCGTGCCTATGAGAAAGCTGGATTCGTGCCGCAACACGAGATCGTTACGCCCGATGGTCCCGCACTCCTGATGATCCGAGCCCCATGACGCTTGCCGCGACTCCCGCCGTCAAGACCGCATTTCCGCCGCTCGCCTGGGCCGGCATCGCGCTGTTGCTGCTGGCACTGCAGGCCGCGATCCTGCTTGCGATGGGACGCGTGCCGATCTGCACCTGCGGCACGATCAAGCTGTGGCACGGGGTCGTGAACAGCTCGGAGAATTCCCAGCACATCGCGGACTGGTACACCTTCTCGCACGTCCTGCACGGCTTCCTGTTCTACGGCCTGACCTGGCTGCTGTTCGCGCGATGGCCCCTGCTGTCTTTGTCGTGGCCGGCGCGGCTGATCATCGCCATGCTGATCGAAGGCGCCTGGGAGATCGTCGAGAATTCGCCGTTCATCATCGAACGCTACCGCGCCGGCACGATCTCGCTGGACTATTACGGTGACAGCATCGTCAATTCGGTCTCCGACAACCTCGCCATGATCCTGGGGTTCCTAGCCGCACGGATGCTGCCCGTCACCGCGACCGTCCTCCTCGGGCTCGCCTTCGAGATCATGCTGGCGCTCCACATTCGCGACAATCTGACACTCAATATCCTGATGTTGATCCATCCGATCGAGGCCGTGAAGCAATGGCAATCGGGCCCGCCCATCATCTGACGCAAAATGCAGCTTGTCCTTGGCCGCCTCCCGCCCTAGCTAAACAGACATGACAGACTTCTCCCCCCGCGAAATCGTTTCCGAACTCGACCGTTTCATCGTCGGCCAGGCCGATGCCAAGCGCGCCGTCTCGATCGCGCTGCGCAACCGCTGGCGTCGTCAGCAGCTCACCGGCTCCTTGCGCGAGGAGGTGCTGCCGAAGAACATCCTGATGATCGGCCCGACCGGTGTCGGCAAGACCGAGATCGCGCGGCGGCTGGCCAAGCTGGCGAATGCGCCGTTTCTGAAGGTGGAGGCGACCAAGTTCACCGAGGTCGGCTATGTCGGGCGCGACGTCGAGCAGATCGTGCGCGATCTCGTCGAGGTCGCGATCGCCCAGGTGCGCGAGCGCAAGCGCAAGGACGTGCAGGCGCGGGCGCAGCTCGCCGCCGAAGAGCGCGTGCTCGATGCGCTGGTCGGCGCCAATGCCTCGTCGGCGACGCGGGAATCTTTCCGCAAGAAGCTGCGCGCCGGCGAGCTCAACGACAAGGAAATCGAGATCGAGACGCAGTCCTCCGGCGGCGGCATGCCGATGTTCGAAATCCCGGGCATGCCGGGCGCGCAGATGGGCGCGATCTCGATCGGCGACATCTTCGGCAAGTTGGGGGGCCGCAGCAAGACGCGGCGGCTGACGGTGGAGGGCTCGCACGAGATCCTCGTCAACGAGGAGTCCGACAAGCTGCTCGACACCGAGCAGCTCACGATGGAGGCGATCAGCGCGGTCGAGAACAACGGCATCGTGTTCCTGGACGAGATCGACAAGATCTGTGCCCGCGACGGCCGCGTCGGCGGTGACGTCTCCCGCGAGGGCGTGCAGCGCGATCTGTTGCCGCTGATCGAGGGCACCTCGGTCTCGACCAAGCACGGCGCGGTGAAGACCGATCACATCCTGTTCATCGCGTCCGGCGCCTTTCACGTCGCCAAGCCGTCCGACCTCCTGCCGGAATTGCAGGGCCGCCTGCCGATCCGCGTCGAGCTGCAGGCGCTGACCCGCGACGACATGCGCCGCATCCTGACCGAGCCCGAGGCTTCGCTGATCAAGCAATATGTCGCGCTGATGCAGACCGAGGGCGTGACGCTCGACATCACCGACAGCGCCATCGATGCGCTGGCCGACGTCGCGGTGGCTGTCAACTCCACCGTCGAGAACATCGGCGCCCGGCGGCTGCAGACCGTGATGGAGCGGGTGCTGGACGAGATCTCCTTCACCGCCCCCGACCGCAACGGCGAGACCGTCAAGGTCGACGCGGATTTCGTGCAGAAGCACGTCGGCGATTTGGCCAAGAACGCGGATCTGAGCCGGTTCATTTTGTAATTCGCTAGGCTCGCGCTATCTATTCCGCCGTCGTCCCGGCCTAGTGCGCAATTGCGCACGGGGGGCCGGGACCCATACTCCGTGACGGTCATCGTAAAAAGATAGCGGCTCCAACGTTGCCTCAAAACAGACACTCGTGGTTATGGGTCCCGGCTTTCGCCGGGACGACGGCGGAGTTTGACGCGCGGCGGGTGCTACGTGCGCGCTAGCATCCTGCAAAACCCCTGGCGGCTGCTGCTCGCGATCAACGCCGTGATCATCGTCGGCGTCTTCGTCCACAAGATCCAGCTGCCGCCCTACGTCCCCTATATCCACCTCCTCGTCGACTACCATTTCGGCTTCATCAAGCGGGCGCTGATCGGAGCGATCGTCGCGCTGTTCACCGACAAGGTGCCGGTCTGGCTGGTGTTCGCGCTCGGCGGGGCGACGTGGCTCGTGACGCTCGGGCTCTATGCAAAGCTGTTCCAGAGGACGTTCGGCTTCACCGCGACGACACTGCCGCTGTTCGTCTTGACCGCGGGCTCGCCGTTCTTCCTGAAGAACTTCATGCACACGCTCGGCCATTTCGACATCTATGGCTGTGCGCTGGCGATCGTGCTGCTGCTGCTGCCGGCGGGCTCGCTGCTGTTCGTGGCGACGGCCGCGTCGTTCTCGGTCGTTCTCGTGCTGATCCATCACATCCATCTCCTGATGTATGTGCCGACGATCATCACCATCGTCGTGATCAGGTACTACCTAGCTTTCGGCTGCAATCGCACCAACGTTGCGTTCGGTGTCGCCGCTCTCGCCATCGTCGCCGCATTGTTCTTCGCGGCACAGTTCCTCGGGACGATGCCGGTCCCGGAGGCGGATTTCGTTGCGTATCTGAAGACCCGGATGACCGATCCTGCGCGCACCGACCTGCTGCAATTCAGCTACATCTGGTACCAGCCGCTGGCGAAGGAGGTTGCCGACACCTGGGGCCGGCTGCCGCACAACATCCTCGGCGTGCCGGTCTTCGCACTGCTGATCTGGCTGCATACGCCATTGTGGCGCCATCTCGCGAGCCTGATCGGCGGGCTCGCGAGCGAAGCGCATCGCCGCCTCGTGATCGCGGCGCTGATCGGCATCAGCCTCGCCTATCTCGTGATGTTCGCGATGGTGTTCGACTATTCGCGCTGGATCTCGAACTGGGCGGTCTGCATGTTCCTGATCCTGCATGCGGTGAAGATGCTGCCGGCCGCGCGGAAAACGCCGGCAATTCGGTCCGAGGATCGGACGACGAATATCTTCGGCCTGATCATCACGCTGATCCCGCGCGTCGGAATCATCCGGCCCTTCTAGAATCTCGCCCGGCGGATCCGCACATACAGCGCACCCTCGCCGCCATGGCCGATAGCGGCTTCCTCGAAGCCGACGACGAAGGCGCGGAATTCCGGCAGGCTCAGCCATTCCGGCACCTGGCGGCGCAGCACGCCGCTTTCGCCGCCGCTGCGTCCCTTGCCGGTGATGACAAGCACGAAGGTCAGACCGTCATGATGGGCGCGGTGCAGGAATCCGGTCAGCGCGCGATGGGCGCGCATCTGGGTCATGCCGTGCAGGTCGAGCCGCGCCTCGATCTCGCTGCGCCCGCGCGACAGCTTTGCGCGCTCGCGCTTGCCGAGCGGCGCCAGAGGCGGCACGGACGGCTTTGCAACGCGCGGAATCGGCGCGGCAGCAATCGGGCGCGGTGGTGGTCCGGATCTCACCGCCGGTACAACGGGCGAAGGCTCGCTGCGCGGCGCAGGCGCCGCCTTGGTCACACCCTTGGCCACGCGATGTTTCCTGAGCGGCTTGAGCTGTTTTGCAACCGAATCCCACAGTGCACGCTCCTCCTCGCTCAGCGCACGGCGGCGCGGCGAGGGGCGAGGCTCCAGCACGGGCGGACGGGACGATCGCTTCATTGCTGGTCGGATCGACGATTCACGCGCTTGCGCTGTTCGCGGTCGGGCTTGATGTTCGGACGCGGCTCCGGCAGCGGCACCGGGCTCGCCACCGCAATGGCGGCATCCTTGGCTTGTGGCACGGCAGGCGAAGCCGCGCCAGCCTTGCTCGTCTCATCCGGCTTCACTGCGGCCGCCGCGTTCTTCGGATCCTTGCTGGAATCCTTGGCGGGATCGGTTTGCGGAAACAGCTTTGCGATCTTCTCCGACGGCCGCGGGTCGGGCACCGGCAGCCTGGCGGCGCGTGGGCTGGGATCGATGCTCTTCGGCACCAGCATCACGAAGTGCATGGGGTGACGCAACCGCCCCGAGACACGGCCGGCCTCCTGGCCCGCGCCGAAAAAGAGATCGGCGCGCGCAGGGCCGATGATAGCCGAGCCGGTGTCCTGCGCGATCATCAGCCGGCGGAACGGCGTCTTGGCCCGTTCGGACTCGATCGGCAGCTCACCCTCGATGAAGAACGGCGTACCGTAGACGTGCAGCGACTTGTCGACCGCGATCGAGCGGCCGGCCGTCAGCGGAATGCCCTGCGCGCCCACCGCCTCGTCCTTGTCGGACAGATTGACCTCGCGGAAGAAGATGTAGGCGCGGTTCGCGCGGCGCAGCTCCTTGGCGCCGTCAGGGTTCTGCGCCATCCACTCCCTGATCTTCTGCATCGACATCTCCTCCCTCGGGATGATGCCGCGCTCGATCAGGATGCGACCGACGGCGGTGTAGGGATAGCCGTTATAGGCGTCATAGTTGAGCCGAACCGAGCTGCCGTCCTCGAACTTGATCCGCGCCGAGCCCTGGATCTGCGCGAACAGGAGATCGGTCGGATCCTTCAGCCAGGCGATCTCCAGCCCGCGGCCGGCGATCTTGCCGTCCTCGATCTCGCCGCGATCGTAATAGGGCACCAGCTTGCGGCGGCCGATCTTGCGATAGACCGGGCCCTTGTTGGGCAGGCTGACCGAGTCTTGCTTGTAACCGCGTACGAACAGGTTGGACGGGCGGCGATAGACGGGAACGTCGTAGACGTCGGTCTGGGTACGCGATCCCTCCAGCACCGGCTCGTAATAACCGGTGACGAAGCCGTCGGGCTCGCCGAGGCGCGAGATGCGAAGCGGCGCGAAATTGTCCTCGAAGAAGGTCTTGGCCTTGGCGTCGTCGGCAAGCTCGAGCGATCTGGCGGTCCGGCAAGGCTCGTTCAACGAGCCGGCCAGGGCCTTCGGCTCCGATGCGCCGGTCTGCGCGTTGATCGTCCGGCAACTGGCACGGAACGTCTTGTAGGCGGCGAGGTGATTGTCGTCGCTCCAGCCCTTCACGTCCGCCCAGGCCAGCGGCAGATATTGCGCGCCGGAAATCTCGAACGGCAGGGGGAGCTGCGGATAGGGCAGGGCCCGCGGCGGGGCGGCGGGCAGATGCGGGAGATGGTGGTGGTGGCTGCGATAGTGGCGCCGCGCCGCCTCGGCACCGAGCGAAAACGACGACAGCGCAACGACACCTGCGCAAAGCGCCGTCGCGCTGGTCTTCAGGAAAGTCTTAATTCGCGCTTCCGGTGCCAACCAGCTTCCAGTTCGGATCGCGAGAGGAAGTGTCGCGGGCGAAGGTCCAGACGTCCGTGATGTCGGCGACCGTGTCGGCACTGCCATCGACGATATTGCCGGCCTTGTCGCGGGTGGCCGAGATCATCTGCGAGACGAAGCGGATCGTGAGCTGGGCGGTGCGGTCGCGCATCTCCGCGCCGACGAGCTCCGCCTTGTCGATCGAGACGAAACGCGTCTCGGTCTTCTGCTCGTTCTTCTCGCGCTCCTTGATCGCAGCGTCGAAGCTCTCATAGACCTCTGTCGACAACAGGTCGCGCAGCGCGCGGCGGTCGCCATTGGCAAAGGCCAGCACGATCATCTCGTAAGCACCGCGGGCACCCGAGATGAAATGGCGCGGGTCGAAGGTGGAATCCTTCTCGACGATGGCGTCCAGACCCTGTGCGAGCGGGGTGCCAGGCTCGGTCAGCCCCTTCCAGCGGTCGGCAGGCGGGGTCGGCTCGGCCGTCGGCGCCAGCGGGGCCTGGTCGATCACCTTGCCCGGCATGGTCACGACGTTCTTGTCCTGGGCACCCTGGAGCGCGTTGCGGTCGAACGGCGGCCGTTCGTTTCCGGTGCGCTGCCCCAGCACGCTGCGCAGCCGCAGAAAGATAAAGACCGCCAGCGCCAGGAAGATGATAGTGTAGATGTCCACGTCGTATTCGCTTTCTGGTCTTTGCTTTGGGTCTTCGCTTCGAGGTCGTCGCCGGGAAAATCGATCCGGCCAGTAGACCGTTCCATACGGGAACGGCAAGTCTACATCACCATGTTAGGTCCGCGCGTCCGTGGGATGTAGGCACGAAATCCCGCCCGGCCAATGGCGCCTTTTGGCACAGCGCCGAGTGTAGCGCGTTTTATGCTTGAGGGGAAACCCGATCCTGCCCGGAAATCGCGCAGCTTCAATCGTTTAAGGCGCGATTTCGGCAAAAGGCAGGGTTAAACGTCACAGTTGCAGGCGCGGTCCGGATCTGCTTTCCGGAGCCGTTCGTCCTTGTGGAATGAGGCGGCCCTATGTTAGCCAACCGCCGCGAAATTCAGCCCAAATCGGGTAAGGAGAGACTTTCATGACCAACGGTAACGGCACCCCTCCCGAGGCGGCCCAGGCTCCCCAGCTCAACGTGCTGGCGCAATATACCAAGGACCTCTCGTTCGAAAATCCGAACGCGCCGAGCTCGCTCCAGCAGCAGAACCAGCCGCCCCAGATCAACATCCAGATCAATGTCAGCGCCAACAACCTCAGCGAACAGGAGTTCGAGGTGACGTTGTCGGTCGAGGGCAAGGCCGAGGCCGCGGGAAAGCTGATGTTCTCGTTCGAGCTCGCCTATGCCGGCGTGTTCCGGATCGCCAATGTGCCGCAGGAGAACCTGCATCCGCTGGTCATGATCGAGTGCCCGCGTCTGCTGTTCCCGTTCGCCCGCGAAATCATCGCGACCGCCGTGCGTGACGGCGGGTTCCCGCCGCTGATGCTGGACCCGGTCGACTTCGTCGGTCTGTATCGTCAGAACATGGAGCGGCAAATGGCCGCTCAGGGCCAAGCCGGTCAGGCCTGACCGGCCGCAAGGGCGGCTGGAGCGGGCAGGTACTCGTTCCAGATCGCCTTGTCGCCGAGCGTTGCGATGAAGGCCCGGTGGGCCTCGCGCTCGGCATCGGAAACCCGCGGCGCGAGCGGTATCATGCGCTGCCGCCGCGGTGCTTCGCCGGCCGCATTGACCCGGATCTCTTCGGCTTCCGAGGCCAGCAGCAGCTGCGACTGCCGCGCCCCGACCAGATCGACATAAACCTCGGCCAGAAGCTCGGCGTCGAGCAACGCGCCGTGCTTGGTGCGGTGAGAATTGTCGATCGAATAGCGCGAGCAGAGATCGTCGAGCCGGTTCGAGACGCCCGGGTGCTTGCGCCGGGCCAGCAGCAGCGTATCGACCAGCCTCTCGCGCGGGATCGCCGCGCGCTTGATCCGGTCGAGCTCGGCATTGATGAAGCTGATGTCGAACGAGGCGTTGTGGATCACCAGCGGCGCGTCGCCGATGAACTCCAGAAACGCATCGACCACCTCGTGGAACAGCGACTTGGTCGACAGGAATTCGGCTGACAGCCCGTGCACCGCAAAGGCTTCCGCCGGCATGTCCCTCTCGGGATTGATGTAGACGTGGTACGTCTGTCCCGTCGGCATGCGGTTGAAGATCTCGACGCAGCCGATCTCGACCAGACGATCACCGCGGAGCGGATCAAGGCCGGTGGTTTCGGTATCGAGAACGATTTCACGCATGATTGAGTGCCGTGTGATGCGGCGAATCAGGCTCGCCGTTGCGGCATCTTAACGACCTCGGCCAGGATGTGCGCGATTTGCGCCCGCACCGGCTCGAGACCGTGTGAGGTATCCACCACGAAATCGGCGCGCTTGCGCTTTTCAGCGTCGGGCATCTGCTTGGCGATGATGGCGTCGAGCTTTGCCTCGTCCATCGTCCCCCGCGCCAGCACTCGTTCACGCTGGAGTTCCGGCGAGGTCGAGACCACGACCACCGCATCGACCCGCTTCTCGCCGCCGGTCTCGAACAGCAGCGGAATGTCCAGCACCACGACCGGCGCCTTGGCCGCTTCCGCATCGGCGAAGAATTTTTGCCGGGACGCACCCAGCATCGGATGGACGATCTGCTCGAGCTGCTTGATCGCGGCGGGATCATGCACCACGCGTGCAGACAGTTTTGCCCGGTCGACCTTGCCATTCGCGGTCGTGCCGGGAAACGCAGCCTCGATCGCCGGCGCCGCTTCACCCTCATACAATTGATGGACGGAGGCATCGGCGTCGTAGACGGGAACACCGGCCTCCACGAACAATTTCGCGGTGGTGGATTTGCCCATCCCGATCGAGCCCGTCAGTCCGAGAATCCGCATCAGCGCCCAGCCATGTCTGTCGTTCACACCGCAACTAGCCGCTCGCGGCGCAGGAACGCAAGCAGCGGCAGCAGCGGCAGGCCGAGAATGGTGAAATGGTCGCCTTCGATGCGCTCGAACAGATGAATGCCGAGGCCTTCGAGCTGATAGGCGCCGACGCTGGTCGTGACCGCGTCGCCGGCCGCATCGAGATAGGCTGACAGCTCCGTCTCTGTCATCTGCCGCATGGTCATGCGGGCGATCGAAACATGCTCGAAGACGATCTTGCCGTCACGCGCCATGGCGACCGCGGAATTCAGCTCGTGGCTGCTGCCCGCAAGATCACGCAATTGTGCCATCGCCTGCGCACGGCCTGCCGGCTTGTTGAAGAGGCGCTCGCCCAGGGCCAGCGTCTGATCGGCACCGATCACGTAGCTGCCGGGATAACGTGCCGAGACGGCTCTGGCCTTTTCGCGCGCCAGCAGCAGGCCGATCTCGCGCGGGTTCGAAAGCTTCGAGGCGGCCTGGATGCCGCGCTCGTCGATATCAGCCGTGACTGCCTTGAATTCGAGGCCGGCATTCGCCAGCAGCATCTTCCGCGCGCTGCTCTGCGAGGCCAGGATCAACGGAGATTTGCCGAGCCACAGACCCATCGCCGACACTTACCCGGAAGGCCGGTTGCGCTGGCGATCGGTGTACAGCTTCATGATCGCCGCCGCGGTTTCCTCGATCGAACGCCGCGTGACGTCCAGCAACGGCCAATCGTGCTTGGCGCTCAGCTTGCGTGCGAACGCGACTTCCTCGGTGACCGACTGCTTGTCGGTGTAGCTGTCGCTGCCGGATTCGGCGCCCATGGACAACAGGCGATTCTGACGGATCTGGATCAGGCGCTCCGGCGTCGCATGCAGGCTGACGACCAGCGGCCGCGTCAGCGTCTCCAGTTGCGAGGGCACCGGAATGCCTGGGACCAGCGGCACGTTGGCGGTGCGGATGCCGCGATTGGCGAGATAGATCGACGTCGGCGTCTTCGAGGTCCGGGACACGCCGACCAGCACCACGTCGGCATCGTCGAGACCTTCGACATGCTGGCCGTCGTCGTGGATCATCGTGTAGTTCAGCGCGTCGATGCGCTTGAAATATTCCGCGTTGAGGACGTGCTGGGCGCCGACCCGGCCGGTGGTCGCCGCGCCAAGATAGGCTTCGAACAACTGCATGACCGGGCCGATGATCGACAGGCTCGGAACGTTGATCTCCTTGCACTTGTTCTCGAGCCGAAAGACCAGATCCTTCTCCAGCAGCGTGAACAGCACGATTCCCGGCGCCTCCTCGATCTCGTCGAGCACGCGATCGAGCTGCTTCTGGCTGCGGACCAGCGGATAGACATGCTCGACCGGGGTCACGTTGGCGTATTGGGCCGCGACCGCCCGCGCCACGGTGATCAGCGTCTCACCGGTGGAGTCGGACACGAGGTGCAGATGGAAATAATTGTTCGAGGTCGGCACAAAAACCCTTTGGATTTCGTTGGGGCGGTTTGTGGATTTCTGTGGAGCTTAACCCCTCGGAAAGGGATGTGCGACACCAGGGGCGGGACAACGGCCGATTTTCTTCACATCACTGCCGTCGAGAACAAGTCCGGCGCCCAGCCGAAACGAAACTGGGATTGTGCGGACAACCCCCTTGATAAGCTGCCGACAGAAACGCGCAAGCCTTTGAAGCTGGCCGACTTATCGGAAGTCGCCCGAGCTGCCCTAAATATGTTGAGGGATGTGAACAAGCGCGCGCAAACCCGCGGATGGAATTGCGTGAGTCCAATCCACGGTCACAAAGACTCAAACCTTAAGAATCTAAGATTCTAGATTTGAGGAAGGCGCTACGGACGGATATGTGTGCAGGGTAAGAGCTTAACGAGTTCTTACTATCCCCAGCATCCCAGGCTGGACAGAAATCCGGGCGCAGAAAATGTTCGAAGACGTCTATCTCTGGATCAAGGCGCTGCATGTGATCGCGGTCATCGCCTGGATGGCCGGCATGCTCTATCTGCCCCGGCTGTTCGTCTATCATTCCGAGGCGGAGATCGGCTCGAAGCAGTCCGAAACCTTCAAGGTGATGGAACGCCGGCTGCTCAAGGCGATCATCAACCCCGCTATGATGGTCACCTGGCTCGCCGGGCTTTATCTGGCCTGGTCCGGCCACTGGTTCACGTTCGGCTGGCTGCACGTAAAACTGGCACTGGTCTTGGCCATGTCTGCGGTCCACGGCTTTTTTTCCCGTTGGCTGAAGGATTTCGCTGCCGACCGGCGCCCGCGAAGCCAGAAATTCTATCGAATTATCAACGAGGTACCGACCGTTCTGATGATTTTCATCGTCATCATGGTGATCGTGAAGCCGTTCTAGGCAGCGCTTGCGACCATCCGCTCAGCGCTTCGGCTTGCGGAGTGGAAAGCGATTTTCTATATTATCCCTATCCCACCCAACGCAGGCGGATGTGGTTGTGTCTGAGCTTTCCAGAGGCCGGACACCGCATCAGGTTTGAAGCCTCACCGGCACTCTCCTTGCCAGACCTGCGGACCTTACCTTCTCACGTCCGCATTTCAGAGCCTCCTCGCGCCCCCTTCCAAGGTTACCCCACAGGACCACCCCAATGCGGGAAATTAAACTTCAGGACCTTAAGTCGAAAACCCCGGCCGAGCTGGTCTCGTTCGCGGAAGAGAACGGGGTCGAGAATGCCAGCACCATGCGCAAGCAGGAGCTGCTGTTCGCCATCCTCAAGCAGCTGGCGCTCGCCGAGACCGATATCGTCGGCGAAGGCGTCGTCGAGGTGCTCTCCGACGGTTTCGGCTTCCTCCGCTCGCCCGATGCGAATTATCTCCCGGGCCCGGACGACATCTACGTTTCGCCCTCGCAGATCCGCCGTTTTGGCCTGCGCACCGGCGACACCATCGAAGGCCATATCCGCAGCCCGAAAGAGGGCGAGCGCTATTTCGCGCTGCTGAAGGTCAACACGCTCAATTTCGAGGACCCGGAAAAGGCCAAGCACAAGGTCAATTTCGACAACCTCACGCCGTTGTTTCCGAATCAGCGCTTCCGCATGGAAATCGACGATCCGACGCGGAAAGACCTTTCTGCACGCGTGATCGACATCGTCGCGCCGATTGGCAAGGGCCAGCGCGCGCTGATCGTCGCGCCGCCGCGCACCGGTAAAACCGTGCTGATGCAGAACATCGCGCATTCGATCACGCACAATCACCCCGAATGCTATCTGATCGTGCTGCTGATCGACGAGCGTCCGGAAGAAGTCACGGACATGCAGCGCTCGGTGAAGGGCGAAGTCGTGTCCTCGACCTTCGACGAGCCGGCCGTGCGCCACGTCCAGGTCGCCGAGATGGTGATCGAAAAGGCAAAGCGCCTGGTCGAGCATGGCCGCGACGTCGTCATCCTGCTCGATTCGATCACGCGACTTGGCCGCGCCTACAACACGGTGGTGCCGTCATCCGGCAAGGTGCTGACCGGCGGTGTCGATGCCAACGCGCTGCAGCGTCCGAAGCGCTTCTTCGGTGCCGCCCGCAACATCGAGGAGGGCGGCTCGCTGACCATCATCGCGACCGCGCTGGTCGATACCGGCAGCCGCATGGACGAAGTCATCTTCGAAGAGTTCAAGGGCACCGGTAACTCGGAACTGATCCTGGACCGCAAGGTTTCGGACAAGCGCACCTTCCCGGCGATCGACATCTCGCGCTCCGGCACCCGCAAGGAGGAGCTCATCACCGATCCCCAGGTGCTCAAGAAGATGTACGTGCTCCGCCGCATCCTCAATCCGATGGGGACGATGGACGCGATCGACTTCCTGCTCGACAAGCTGCGCTCGACCAAGAGCAATTCGGAGTTCTTCGACTCGATGAACACCTGAGTGCGGTACAGCATGCGATTGGAGGGCGCCTTTGGGCGCCCTTTTCTTTTGTGCGGCATTGCTGCGACGGGCGTGCAGGATGAATGGTGCCTGTCGCTGTATTTCGGACCCTAGGTTAAGCTATTGATATTGAATAATAAAGATTGACTCTTTGGCATAGGGTGCGGCTTGCAACGCACAAGGTTTGCAGCAAAATGGTGTAAGCTTACCGCAATGCAGCAATAGTTTTTGCTGCGGAATTTGGTGCAGCAAATGGTTCGCGCGATGCTCGAAATGCGGGGTTTGCCTTTTCCCCGGCAGCCAGACAAATAGGTCATGCACCCGCGAGATCAGACCATCTTTGCGCTGTCGTCCGGTCGCCTGCCGAGTGCGATTGCCGTGGTGCGCGTCTCCGGGTCCGGGGCCGGCCTGGCGCTGACGACGTTGGTCGGCACCCTTCCAAGGCCGCGACAGGCCAGCCGGCGGTTGCTCCGCGACGCCGCGGGTCAGCCGATCGACGATGCAGTGGTGCTCTGGTTTCCGGGGCCGGGCAGTGCGACCGGCGAGGATGTCGCCGAGTTCCACGTCCATGGCGGACGCGCGGTGCTCGCGGCGCTCATCGCCGCAATTTCCGTTATTCCGAATATACGGGCGGCCGAGCCCGGCGAGTTCACGCGGCGTGCGTTCGAGAACGGCAAGCTCGACCTCACCGAGGCCGAGGGCCTCGACGATCTCATTCATGCCGATACCGATCGCCAGCGCCGCCAGGCGCTGCGCCAACTGCAGGGCCTGCTCGGCAACCGCGCCCGCGACTGGCGCGAGCGCATCATCGAGGCGTCCGCACTGATCGAGGCCGGCATCGATTTTTCCGATGAGGGCGATGTGCCGGCGGAGCTGATGGCGCCGGCGGTGAAAGCCATCAGAGCTCTGCACGACGAAATTGTAAAAGTCCTTGCGGCACAGGGACAAGCTGAACGCTTGCGCGACGGGCTCGTGGTTGCGATCGCCGGCGAGCCGAATGTCGGCAAGTCGACGCTGATGAATCAACTCGCGCGCCGCGAGGTTGCGATTGTCTCGCCGCATGCCGGAACCACGCGCGACGTGATCGAGGTGCAGCTCGATCTCGACGGCTATCCCGTCACGGTGATCGACACCGCCGGCATCCGCGAGACCGATGATCCAGTCGAGCAGGAAGGCGTGCGCCGGGCACGTGCGCGAGCCGAAGACGCAGATCTCGTGCTGTGGCTGGTCGAGGGGACGCGGGTCGTCGATGCCGAGGCGATGCGGTCGCTGCGGAAATCCCGCAATGACGGCGACCGCTCTGGCGGCCCGGTCTGGATCGTCCGCAACAAGATCGATCTCGGCGGCATCGGGGAGGCCGGGTCGCGCGGCGAGTTCGGGATATCGGCGAGCCGAGGCGACGGCGTTCCCGGCCTGGTGGATGCCCTCGTGAGATTCGCCTCCGACTTTTTTGGAACCGGCGAGGGTGCATTGGTAACCCGGGCGCGCCAACGCGACCTGCTGCGCCAGGCCTCAGACAGTTTGCGCCGGAGCTTGGAGCTTGTAGAAGAGGGCGAAGAGCTCGCCGCTGAAGAGCTCCGCGCGGCCGTTTATGCCTTGGGCCGATTGCTTGGCCGGGTCGACGTCGAGGACGTCCTGGGAGCCATTTTCCAGAAGTTCTGCATCGGAAAGTAGGGCTAGTTCTTCATTGTAGAACTAGCCTTTGTTCCATTCTTTGTGTTTCACGTGAAACGCGGGGAATGCCATTCCCGCGTACACGCGAGATGGGATTCCAGCCTGTCTCACGTGAAACGTGGGATCGACCCCAGCCAAGATCTATGAGGTCCATGTGAGGTCGCCGCGAGGAGCGGTGGCGGGTATTGAGCGCGGCCCGCGCCTGAATTCGTCATTGCGAGGAGCTCTTGCGGCGAAGCAGTCCAGGCTGTCTCCACGGTCGCATTCTGGATTGCTTCACTTTCACTCGCAATGGCGGATGTGGCCACAGGTCGGCCTGCAATCCCCAAGCCCAACCGACTTGCCCGGCTTACTTCCCATGCCGCGCTGGCCCGTCGCTCACCGACGAGACCCATTTCGTCCCACGTGAAAACATCAGGCAGTTCACGGCGACGTCTACTGTGCATGGGGTTGTTTTCGCGACAATCACTTTGACTCCTCTCAGCCACCCCGTTTCACGTGAAACAACTGTCTCACCCAGTTTCCACTTCCGGCCTTCACGCCTCTGAGCTAGAAGTCCGCCCATGCGAACAGAGCGAGAGAGCTTCGACGTCATCGTGATTGGCGGCGGTCACGCCGGCTGTGAGGCTGCGGCCGCCGCTGCCCGGATGGGTGCCGCGACCGCGCTGGTGACGCACCGCTTCTCCACGGTCGGCGCGATGTCCTGCAATCCCGCCATCGGTGGCCTCGGCAAGGGCCATCTGGTCCGCGAAGTCGATGCGCTTGATGGCCTGATGGGCCGGGTTGGCGATGCCGGCGGCATCCAGTTTCGCGTCCTCAATCGTCGCAAGGGCCCCGCCGTCCGTGGTCCCCGGGCCCAGGCCGACCGGAAGCTCTATGCGGCAGCGATGCAGAGCGCGATCCGGGAGACCGAAGGTCTCTCCGTCGTCGAAGGCGAGGCCGACGAGCTGATCGTGGTTGAGGGTCGGGTGATCGGACTGCGCCTGGCCGATGGCCGGCAGCTTCGGGCCGGGGCCATTGTCGTCACCACCGGCACCTTCCTGCGCGGTCTGATCCATCTCGGTGAGCAGAACTGGCCTGCCGGCCGGGTCGGCGAGGCGCCTGCGATGGGCCTTTCCAGCTCCTTTGAGCGTGCCGGTTTTACCCTGGGACGTCTGAAGACCGGCACGCCGCCGCGTCTCGACGGCAGCACGATCGACTGGTCCGCAGTCGAGATGCAGCCCGGAGATGAGCCGCCGGAGCCGTTCTCGGTGATGACCGAGCGGATCACGACCCCGCAGATCCAGTGCGGCATCGCCCGAACCACCGCGGCGACCCACGAGGTGATCCGGGCCAATGTCCATCGCTCCCCGATGTACTCCGGCCAGATCAAGAGCTCCGGACCACGCTATTGCCCCTCGATCGAGGACAAGATCGTTCGCTTCGGCGACCGCGACGGGCATCAGATCTTCCTGGAGCCCGAAGGGCTCGACGATACGACGGTCTATCCCAACGGCATCTCGACCTCGCTGCCGGAGGAGGTTCAGCTCGCGATCCTCGCCAGCATTCCGGGTCTCGGGCGGGTCAAGATGGTCCGTCCGGGCTATGCCATCGAGTACGATCACATCGATCCCCGCGAGCTCGATCCGACGCTCCAGACCAAGCGTCTGCGTGGCCTGTTCCTGGCCGGGCAGATCAATGGCACGACGGGCTATGAGGAAGCGGCCGGCCAGGGCATCGTGGCCGGCCTGAACGCCGCGCTCTCCGCCAGCGGCGCCGCGCTGACGGTGTTCGACCGTGCGGATGGCTATCTCGGTGTGATGATCGACGATCTCGTCACCCGCGGGATCAGCGAGCCCTACCGGATGTTCACCTCCCGGGCCGAGTATCGGTTGACGCTGCGGGCCGACAATGCGGACCAACGCCTGACCGAGAAGGGGATTGCCCTCGGGTGTGTCGGCAGTGCCCGGACGCAGCACCATCGCGCCAAGATGGAGGCCCTGAACGCAGCCCGGGCACTCTCGAAGTCACTGACGATCACGCCGAACGAGGCGATCAAGCACGGACTGTCCCTGAACCGCGATGGTCAGCGCCGGTCCGCTTTCGAGCTGATGGCCTATCCGGACATTGGCTGGGGCCAGGTTCGCACGATCTGGCCGGAGCTGTCCGCGATCAATCCCGTCATCGCCACCCATCTCGAGATCGATGCCAAGTACGATGTCTATCTGGAGCGCCAGAGCGCCGATGTCGAAGCTTTCAGGCGGGATGAGGGGATGGTGCTGTCGGAGGTCGACTACCGGCTGGTCCCGGGTCTCTCCAACGAGGTGCGGGCCAAGTTGGAGAAGGCACGGCCATTCACGGTCGGCCAAGCCGGCCGGATCGACGGTATGACGCCGGCGGCGCTCGGTATTCTCGCCGCCTATCTGCGGCGCGAGGCACGAAAGACCTCGAAGGCCATCGCATAGGCGTTTCACGTGAAACAGCGCGGGCCGGGCGGCGGCAGATCTTCATCAGGGAAAAACGCGGGGGGTGAGGGCGCCGCCCGGCGATCCGAGCCGGCGCCGATCAAACCGAGGATTGACAAGGCCAGCGCCAACGATCAGGCGCTGGATACCATCATCGCCGCGGACAAGGATGCCGCTCTGAAGCTCGCTCCGATTTCACGTGAAACCCAGGACCGGCTCGATCGCTACATCGCGCTGGTCCGGGAGTGGCAGGCCAAGACCAATCTTGTCGCGCCGTCGACCCTGCCGCAGCTCTGGACGCGCCACATCGCCGACTCGCTTCAGCTCGTCGATCTCGCACCATCGGCCAAGCGCTGGGCCGACCTCGGCAGCGGTGGCGGCTTCCCCGGCGTCGTCCTGGCCTGCGCCATGGCCGGGACGCCGGACGTCCGTGTCCATCTCGTCGAGCGAATCGCCAAAAAGGCCGCGTTCCTGCGCGAAGCGATCCGCATCACCGCGTCTCCGGGAGTCGTACATCTCGCTGAGATCGGGGATAATGTGGATAGAATCACCGGCTCCGTCGATTGCGTCACCGCGCGTGCGTTGGCTCCGCTACATCAACTCATCGGCTTTGCGGAGCCGCTGATGCGCCAGGGCGCAAAGGCGTTATTTCTCAAGGGTCAAGATGTAGAGGCTGAATTGACCGAAGCCGCTAAATATTGGAATATTAAGCCTCAGCTCCATCGCAGCCGTACCGGGGACGGCTGGATCGTGGAACTGACGACCGTCGAACGGCGCGGATGAGGCGTTAAGGGCCTGAGTGGGGAATTGGCGATGAGTGTCATTGACGAGCCGCAGCAAGAACAGACCGCCCAAGAGGCCAACCAAGAGACCAACGAGGTCCCGCATGGCCACCCGCGTATCCTGGCGCTGGCGAACCAGAAGGGCGGTGTGGGAAAGACAACCACAGCGATCAATTTGGGAACGGCACTCGCGGCGATCGGCGAGCGCGTCCTGGTCGTCGATCTCGATCCGCAAGGCAACGCCTCGACCGGCCTCGGCATCGACCGCCGCAACCGGTCCTGCTCGACCTATGACGTCCTGATTGGTGAAGCCCCGCTGCGTGAAGCGGTGGTTTCGACCGCGGTGCCGCGGCTGCACATCGCGCCCTCCACCATGGATCTCTCCGGCCTCGAGCTCGAGCTCGGCACCACGCCCGGCCGTGCCTTCAAGCTGCGCGATGCCATCGGCGCCCTCAACAACAATGTCTCGCCGGACGCCGACTACACCTATGTGCTGATCGACTGCCCGCCCTCGCTGAACCTGCTCACGGTGAATGCGATGGCCGCGTCGGACGCGATCCTGGTGCCGCTGCAATGCGAGTTCTTCGCGCTCGAAGGTCTGTCGCAATTGCTGCAGACGGTGGAGCAGGTGCGCTCGACGCTCAATCCGAACCTGTCGATCCACGGCATCGTGCTGACCATGTTCGACTCGCGCAACAACCTCTCCAACCAGGTCGTCGCCGACGTCCGTCAGTTCATGGGCGAGAAGGTCTACAAGACCATGATCCCGCGCAACGTGCGCATCTCCGAAGCGCCGTCCTACGGCAAGCCGGTGCTGGTCTACGATCTCAAATGCGTCGGCAGCGAAGCCTATTTGCGGTTGGCCACCGAAGTGATCCAGCGTGAGCGCGAGCTGCGCACGACGCATTGACGATGCCGCAGGGTGGGTTGGCCGAAGGCGTAACCCACCACTGTCCATCTCCGCGAAAGCAGAGGAGGTGGGTTACGCCGAGCAGGTGCGCTTCGCGCATCTGCGGGGCTGGTCCACCCTACGTTCGAAATTCAGTTCTGGAGTGCTATACCGTGAATCCAAGGGAGCTGGCGATGGCCGACGAAGCGCGTTCGCGACTGGGCCGGGGTCTTGCGAGTCTGATCGGTGATGTCGGCGGCGAGGCTCAGCACGTCGATCGTCCGCGCGCGCAGCGCAAGGTGCCGATCGAATTCATCAAGGCCAATCCGCGCAATCCACGCCGCACGTTTTCGGACACTGAGCTCAAGGAGCTCTCCGAGTCCATCAAGCAGCATGGCGTGATCCAGCCGATCGTCGTGCGTCCGGTGAAGGGCGCGCAGGACCGCTACGAGATCATCGCCGGCGAGCGGCGCTGGCGTGCCTCGCAAATGGCCGGCCTGCACGAAGTGCCGATCGTGCCGGTCGACATCAGCGACAGCGATGCGCTGGAGTTCGCGATCGTCGAGAACGTGCAGCGTGAAGACCTCAACCCGATGGAAGAGGCGCAGGGCTATCACGCGCTCGCCAACGAATTCAAACGCAGCCAGGACGACATTGCAAAAGTCGTCGGCAAGAGCCGCAGCCACGTCGCCAACATGATGCGGCTGACGAAGCTGCCGGCCGAGGTGCAGGCCTTCATCGCGACCGGTGAGCTGACGGCTGGCCACGCCCGCGCGCTGATCGGCGTGCCCGATCCGCTCGCCGCCGCCAAGCGCATCGTCGAGGAAGGCCTCAACGTCCGCCAGGCCGAGGCGCTCGCGCACGAAGAGGGCGTGCCGGAGCGCAAGCCGCAAAAGGCGCGCAGCACCGGGGGCAAGGAAAAGGATCCCGACACCATCGATCTGGAAAAGCGTGTGAGCGACGCGCTCGGTCTCAAGGTGACCGTCAATCACCGTGATCCCGGCGGCTCCGTGCAGATCAACTACCGCAACCTCGATCAGCTCGACGAGGTCATGAAGCGGCTGGCGAAGGGCGGACTGTAGTCTTCGGTGTCGTCCTGGCGAAAGCCAGGACCCATACCGCGTGATGTATCGATCCAGCCGGTCGCAGTACCGGGTTACGAATCTTCGCCAAACCGCTCCCTGGGGTAATGGGTCCTGGCTTTCGCCAGGACGACACCGGGTGGTGCGCGTCTGTGCCAACCCCGCCATTGCGGGCGTAACGAAGCAATCCAGAATCTTTCGGCGGCGGGATTCGGGAATGCTCCGTCGCGAGGGCTCCGCGCAATGACGCGTTGAGAGAGCTGCGCTCGCAATGACGGGGAGAGGGCTAGCCCCGCCGCTTTGCGTTTGCGGCAATGGCCATCAGCGTGCGCTGGGCGATGGCCGGGGCGAGGGCGGCTTGCTTGCGGGTGTCGAGTGCGGCGGTCGCGAGCTGCTCGATGATGGCGGCGAGCCGGGCCGGACTGAAATTACGCAGCGCGGTCTCGACCGCCGGCTTTCGTGAAAAATGCAGGCGCGGATAGCCGCCGTCGAGCACCGCCGAGGCCGGCGTGCCGTCGGCGATCGCGAGGGCGGATTTGTGCAGCCACGCGGCCTGGCGCTGCGCCGCCGAGATGATCACGCCGGGATAGGTGCCGGCGATCATGGCCTTGGCGAATTCGGTCTCGACGATGTCGGGCCGGCCGGCGAAGGCACCGTCGACGATGGGATCGAGCTTCAGCTCGGAGGCGTCGGCAACCACGGCCATCACGTCATCCAGCGTGATCTCGCCTTTGCCATGCGCGTAGAGGGTGAGCTTGCGCAGCTCGTTGCGGGAGGCCTGGCGGTCGCCGCCGAGGAATGACATCAGCGCCGCGCGCGCGTCTTGCGCAATGCGCAGATTCGCGATGCGGAGCTCGTCCTCCATGAGCCTGGCAAGGTCGCGCTCGGTGTCGGGATAGCAGCCGATCGCAACGGCGGTCCTGGCTTTCTCGCAGGCCTTGCGCAGCGGCGATTCCGGGCGCAGCTCGCCGGCCTCGATCACGATGCGGCAATCCTTCACGGCCATCTCGGCCAGCGTGTCGACGCCGCTGGCAAAGCTGCGCGAGCCGGCGCGGATGCGGATGGCGCGGCGGCCGCCGAACAGCGGCACCGTCATGGCTTCGTCGACGAGGCGCGACGGCTCGGCGGAAAGCTCGTCGCCGTCGAGCTTCACCAGCGAGAACGGATCGTTGGGATCGTCGACGGCGGAGGCGATCAGCGCGTCGGCGCGCTCGCGCACGAGGCCCGCGTCGGGACCGTAGAGCAGGATGATCGGGCGGCCCGCATCGGGCCGGACGAGAAAGGCGTCGATCTCTTTTCCGCGCAGCGCGACCATTTCGCCTCGAAGACGTCATTCCGGGCGCGGAGCGCGGGTCCGGAATCCAGAGATTGAGGATCGAGAGTCCGGGTTCGCCCTGCCGGCGCCCCGGAATAACAGGGGCGACTTATGTGCCCGCGGTGAAGAACGAGGCGAGCCGGGTATTGATGTTGTCGGCGATCTCGTTGGCAGCCCGATCCTCTGCATCGCGCAGCGCGCGGTTGCGGGAGAAACGCTGGTAGGAGCCGGGCATGTCATAGGACACGCGCGAGAACGTGGTGCCGGTCATCACCGACTTGCCGCTGACGACCTCGACCAGATTGTACTGGCAGTCGATGCCGTAATTCTCGGTGCTGGGCAGACCCGTGTTGGGGTCGACGATCAGGGATGAGCGGCTGGAGGTAAAGCGGATGTCCAGGCGGTGCGTCGGCGGCATCCCGGTCGCGGTGCCATAGAGCTTGAAGGCGAGGGCATTGCGGACCTCGACGCCGATGCGGGCCTCGCGCGAGGCGTTGGGCTTGTTGATCGGCGGGAGCTCGACTCCCATCAGCTTTTCGCGCAGGCCGGGGGTGCCGTCGCCACGCTCGGCATACATCGGCTGGAAGCAGCCGGCTGTCAGCGCCGCCAAGGCGGCGACCGCCAGCAAGCGGGCTGCAATGCGGAACCTAGCCGACAACATTCACGATCCTCTTGGGGACGATGATCACCTTGCGGACGGGCTTGCCATCCAGGGCCAGCTTTACCGCATCGAGGGCCAAAACGGCAGCCTCGATTTCCGGATTCTGGGCCACTGTTGCAACTCTGACCTCACCCCGCTTCTTGCCGTTGACCTGGACCACCAGGGTCACGCTGTCTTCAACCAGCAAATCGCGTTCGATTTGGGGCCAATTGGCCTCCGAAACCAGCCCGCTCTGGCCCAAAGCCTGCCAGCACTCCTCGGCCAGATGCGGCATCATCGGGGAGAACAGCTGGACCAGAATCTGGCCGGCTTCCCGGATCGCCCAGGCCAAGTCTGGAGCTGGCTGGCCGGGGCGCTGGAGCACCTCGGACAGGGCATTGGCGAATTCGCGGATATGGGCGAGGCAGACGTTGAAGTGCAGCCGCTCGATCCCGGTCGTGACCTTGTCCAGGGCGCCATGGGCGGCCTTGCGCAGGGCGCTCGCATCCGGCCCGAACGAAGCCGGCCGGGCGGCCGGCGCGGCCTTGCCGAGCTCCACGGTGTCGTTCACCAGCCGCCACAGCCGCTGCACGAAGCGCGACGCGCCCTGGACGCGTTCGTCGCTCCAGATCACGTCGCGGTCGGGCGGGGAGTCCGACAGCATGAACCAGCGGGCGACGTCGGCGCCGTAGGTCTCGATGATGTCATCAGGATCGACCGTGTTCTTCTTGGACTTCGACATCTTCTCGATCGGGCCGATCTGGATGTCTTCGCCTGACGCCAGCAGCGTGGCGCGGCGACCGTTGGCGCCGACCTCGACCTTCACCTCCGCCGGCTGCACATAGGTGCCGTCGGCCTTCTGGTAGGTCTCGTGCACCACCATGCCCTGCGTGAACATGCCGGCAAACGGTTCGTCCAACGCAATGTGCCCCGTCGCCTTCATCGCACGGGTGAAGAAGCGGCTGTAGAGCAGATGCAGGATCGCGTGCTCGACGCCGCCGATATATTGGTCGACCGGCAGCATCCGGTTGGCCACATCCGGCGTCGTCGGCGCCGCCTCGTTCCAGGGATCGGTGAAGCGGGCAAAGTACCAGGACGAATCCACGAAGGTGTCCATGGTGTCGGTTTCGCGCTGAGCCTTGCCGCCGCATTGTGGGCAGGTGACGTGCTTCCAGGTCGGGTGGTGATCGAGCGCGTTGCCCGGTCTGTCGAAGGTCGCATCGTCGGGCAGCTTCACAGGCAGATCGGCATCCGGCACCGGCACCACGTCGCATTTCGGGCAATGGATGACGGGAATCGGGCAGCCCCAATAGCGCTGGCGCGAGATACCCCAGTCACGCAGGCGGAAATTGACCTGACGCTCGCCGACCGGCGCGTTGCCGCGCAGCTCGCTTTCCAGCCGTTTGGCGACCTCTTCTTTCGCCGCATCGATGGTCATGCCGTCGAGGAAGCGTGAATTGATCATGCGGCCGTCACCGTCATAGGCGGTGTCGGTAATGACGAAGCTCTTCGGATCCTGCCCTTCGGGGCAGACCACCGGCGTGTTGCCCAGATTGTACTTGTTGACGAAGTCGAGGTCGCGCTGGTCGTGCGCCGGGCAGCCGAAGATCGCGCCGGTGCCGTATTCCATCAGCACAAAATTGGCGACATAGACCGGCAGCTTCCAGGAGGGATCGAACGGGTGCACCGCGCGGATGCCGGTGTCAAAGCCCTGCTTCTCCGCGGTGTCGATGACCTCCTGCGCGGTGCCGATCTTCTTGATCTCGCCGATGAACGCCGCGAGTTCGGGATTCTTGGCGGCCGCGGCTTGCGCCAGCGGGTGATCCGCCGAGATCGCCATGAACTTCGCGCCGAACAGCGTGTCCGGGCGCGTCGTGAAGATCGTCAGCTCGCTCTCGCTGGCGGGCGTCGTCGCTGCATCCAGCGCGAAGCGGATCAACAGGCCTTCGGAGCGCCCGATCCAGTTGCGCTGCATCAGCCGCACCTTGTCGGGCCAGCGGTCGAGCCCATCCAGCGCGCTCAGCAGCTCCTGCGAGTACTTCGTGATCTTGAAGACCCACTGGTTCATCTCGCGCTGCTCGACGACGGCGCCGGAACGCCAGCCGCGGCCGTCGATCACCTGCTCGTTGGCGAGCACGGTCATGTCGACGGGGTCCCAGTTCACCTTGCGCTTCTCGCGCTCGGCGAGGCCTTCGCGCAAGAAGTCCAGAAACATCTTCTGCTGGTGCTTGTAATAGGAGGGATCGCAGGTCGCGATCTCCCGCGACCAGTCCAGCGACAGCCCGATCGAGCGGAGCTGCTTCTTCATCGCGGCGATGTTGTCGTAGGTCCAGGCCTTCGGCGCGACCTTGCGCTCGATGGCGGCGTTCTCGGCCGGCAGGCCGAACGCGTCCCAGCCCATCGGGTGCAGCACGTTGAACCCCTTGGCGCGCATGAAGCGAGCTAGCACGTCGCCGAGCGTGTAATTGCGGACATGGCCGATATGGATGCGCCCGGAGGGATAGGGGAACATCTCGAGGACGTAGTATTTCGGCCGCGCATCGTCGTTGCGGGAGACGAAGATCGCCTGTTCGTCCCAGAGGCGTTGCCAGCGCGGTTCGGCGTCGCGGGCGTTGTAGCGTTCGGAGGTCATGGAATCGTTTGGTTTTTCGTGGTTCGGCCGGCTAAAGACGGCGGACTAGGCCATAGAAGTCCGTAAGGGGTCAATGGGTTGCCGCTATCCGGGAACCTCCCGGACGTCTCCGCATAACTACCGAGGTCGGCGTTGGGGTGGGATTAAGGGGTCGATGCCAATTTGCCGGCCCGACAAGGCCGCAACACGACTATGAATTCCAGCTGCGACGATCCCGATTACGACTATGCCGCGTCCATCGCCGGACGAGCGATGCAGGCCATGGCCGAGCAGCGGATTGCGCCAAGCCCGGCCAATTTCGCCGTCTGGTACCAATATTTCGCAGGTGGCCATGACGATCTGCGCAACGCGATCGATCTCCTGATCGACCACAATCGTCCGTTCGACGGCCGAACCAATCGGGATCTGTTCGAGACCTACGTCGCGCCCCAGGTCAGTGCGCTCGTTGTCGACACCTCCGAGCGGCTGAATGCCCTGATGGGGGCGGCAAGCGAGTTTCTGACGACCGCGATTGCCGACAACCGTTCCCAGATGCAGGCGATCAGCGAAGTCGCCGACCAGGGCAAGGCCGGTGTCGATCCGAAGGTGCTGGTCGCCCAGCTCATGAACGAGCTGGCCCGGGCCGCCACGAGGACGACACGGCTCGAGGCGGGCTTTGCGGAAAAGACCCGCGAGCTCGACGTGATCCGCGCTTCGCTGTCCAAGTCCGAGGAGCGTGCCCGGACCGATACGCTGACGGGCCTTGCAAACCGGCGGGCGCTCGACGAATTCCTGCGCAAGGCGCAGGCGACCGCGGAATGGGGCGAGCCGCTGAGCGTGCTGATGCTCGACATCGACCACTTCAAGTCCTTCAACGACAATTTCGGCCACGGCGTCGGCGATCAGGTCCTGCGGTTGATGGCAAAAGTGTTGCGCGAAAGGGTCCGCGCGCAGGATCTGCCGGCCCGCTATGGCGGCGAGGAGCTGATTGCGGTGCTGCCGGATGCCGACCTCGCCACTTGCGCCGAGCTCGCCGAGCACATCAGGCGCGCGATCACCGACGCAAGGATCACCCGCCGCTCGACCGGCGAGACCCTGCCCAATATCAGCGTGTCGATCGGCGTGGCGCAGTACCGGCCGGGTGAAGCGATCACCGATCTCATCGAGCGCTGCGACCGCGCGCTTTATCTCGCCAAGGGCGGCGGCCGTAATCGCGTGGTGACGGAGATCGAGCTCGATCGCGCGGGAGCGGCGGGGTAGCGAATTACCCTGCTGGCTCAGCCCGCCGCCAGCATGATCTCGGCCGTGCCGGTCTCGATCGCCTGCACGCCGTGCTCGACGACGTTGTTGCGGCCGCGGTGTTTGGCGGCGTAGAGCGCTGCGTCGGCGGCTTCGATCAGATCGCCCGGCCGCAAGCTCTCGTTGGGCTTGGTGGCGGCGACGCCGATCGAGACCGTGACGATCATGTGGTTCGAGGTGATGTGCGGCAGGCACAGCTTCAGCACGGCCGCGCGCACCTGCTCGCCGATCTCGACGGCGCGGTTGACGTCGGTGTTCGGCAGCAGCAGGCAGAATTCCTCGCCGCCATAGCGCGCCGCGAAGCCCATCGTGTCGGCAGCAATGCCGGACAGCGATTCGCCAAGCCTGGTCAGGCAGGAATCGCCCTCGAGATGGCCATAGGTGTCGTTGAAGAGCTTGAAGTGGTCGACGTCGATCATCAGCAGCGCGAGCTCGCTGCCATATTGCTGCGCGCGCATCCATTCGAAATCGAGACGGCTCTGGAAGCCACGGCGGTTGGCGAGGCCGGACAGCATGTCGATGGAGGCCATCACCGTGAGGCGGTCGTTGCTCGCGACCAGCTCGCGCTCGCGCTGGCTCAGCTGCGCGGCCATCGCATTGAACGCGCGGGCCAGCGGCACGAACTCGGCGGGCAGGCGGCTGCGCGCCGCCCGGGCCGACAGATCGCCTTCGCCGAGACGCTTGGCCATGTCGGCAAGCATCTCGATCGGCTTGATCACCAGCTTCTCGGCGGCGATCAGCGCGCCGAGCAGGACGAACACGACGACGAAAGCGAGCTGGAGATAGGCGGTGCGGATGTCGCGGTTGACCGCGGCGGACACCTTGTCCTCGTCGATGCTGGCGATCAGGCGGGCGTTGGTGCCGGCGATGCGGATGTAGCTGACTGCGCGGCGCGAGCCGTCGGCCGCAAGAAAGGACAGCGAGCCTTCGTCCTGGTCCGACCGCAAGGCGCGATCGGCGATCGCCGACATCAGCGGCATGTTGTCGAGGGGGCGGCCGACCGTGCTGCGCTGGTCGGCAGGCGCGGCCAGCACGGTGCCGGCACTGTCGACCAATACGGCGGTGATGCCGGCGCGGCCGCCGAGATTGCTCATGACCTTCGACATCCAGTCGAGGTTGACGGTGGCGAGCACGACGGCATCGGGGACGCCGCTGAAGGCAGACACCGGATAAACCGCCATGACGGTCGGCGTCGATGCGGGCCGGGACAGGATGAAGTCGCTCAGCACGAAGCGGCCGGTTTGCTGGGCCTGCAGGAAGTAGGGCCGGTCGCTGAGATCGAGGCCGACATACATGTTGTTGGTGGCGCACTGGATGCGTCCGTCCTGACCGGCGATCAAAAGCGTGCGGATCCAGGGCAGGCTCGACGGCAGGCTGGCGCGCAGCACGTCGCAGCTCTTGGTGATGCCGCCGACGGACGCCCGGATGAACGCCTCCGATTTCAAGATGGTCTCGACCGACGAGATCACCTCGCGCTGCGCATCGGCGCTGTGCCGCGCGATGGTGGTGAATTCAGCCGCGGCCTGCGCGATCTGCCGCACGCGCGTGTCTTCCAGGGAGCGGATGCGCTCGAGCATCAACGGCGTCACCAGAATCACCGCGAGCAAAGCGAGCCGCGCCCGAATTCCGAGAACTTGCTTGAGTTTCGCCCGTTTGCGGTTGAGACTGACGTTTGCCATCTTCGCTACCCACCCCATGAGCCAAGGTAAAGCGAAGGGTTCAAAAACTCTTTCTTGAACTCGGTAAAATTGGACTTACCCCGGTCACGACCACAGCCGATCGATGCCATGACAGACGCCAATCCCGTGCCGGTAACCGGCCATTCACCAAACGCACTTGCTGCCGTCGAGGCCGAGATTGCACGGGCCTGCAAGGATGCGCGGCGCGATCGCTCCTCCGTGACGCTGATCGCGGTGTCCAAGACGTTCGCTGCGGATGCGATTACGCCCGTGATCGAGGCTGGACAGCGCGTATTCGGCGAGAATCGGGTGCAGGAGGCCAAAGGCAAGTGGCCTGCGTTAACGTCTGTTTACGCCGATGTCGCGCTGCACCTGATCGGGCCGCTGCAATCCAACAAGGCCAAAGAGGCGGTCGCGCTGTTCGATGCGATCCATTCGGTGGACCGTCCGAGCATTTGCCAGGCGTTAGCCAAGGAAATCGAATCCCAGAACAAGCACCCGCAGCTCTTCGTCCAGATCAACACCGGCGAGGAGCCGCAGAAGGCCGGAGTTGCGCCCGGCGAGGCCGATGCCTTCCTCGCGAGCTGCCGCGACACCTATGGGCTGACCATCTCCGGCTTGATGTGCATCCCGCCGGTGGACGAGCCGCCTGCGGCGCATTTTGCACTCACTGCCAAGATCGCCGCGCGCAATGGATTGAAGCATCTCTCGATGGGCATGAGCGCGGATTTCGCCACCGCGATCATGTTGGGCGCCACCCATGTGCGCGTGGGCAGCGCGATCTTCGGCCACAGGTGAGAGCCTTTAGCGAGGAACGCGCCTGCAACAGCCATCGATTTCGTCATTGCGAGCGAAGCGAAGCAATCCAGTGTGTTTCCGCAGAGGGATTCTGGATTGCTTCGTCGCAAGGGCTCCTCGCAATGACGGCGGAGTGGGTCCCGCCTACACAAACCCCAGCGATACCTTCCCCAGCACGCCGAAATCCGCGGCGAAATGATCGCCGGCCTGGATCGGCAGCGGCGGATGGCATGTGCCTGTCGTCACCACCTCCCCTGCCCTTAAAGTCAGTCCAAGGCCGCGGAGCTCGTTGGCAAGCCAGGCGAGTGCAGCGCGGGGATCGCCGAGCACGTTCCTGCCGTGACCGACATAGCGCTCGCCGCGCAGCGTGATCTGCGGCCGCTGCTCGACGAGATCCAGCGCGCGCCAATCGGCGGTCGTCGCCGCGCCCAGCACGAACAGATGGGCACAGGCATTGTCGGCGATCAGCTGCGCCTCGCCGGCGCTGGCGAAATCGGCAAAGCGCGAGTCGGGGATCTCGATCGCGGGATGCAGGGTCGCGACGGCTGCGAGCACCTCGTCGATGGTATATGGCGCCGCGCGCGGCGGCAGGTCGCGCCCCATGCGGAAGGCGAATTCCGGCTCGCCGACGCGCATCTCATTGCCTTTCATCGACGCGCTGCCGCCATCGGCGATCACGGTGTCGCTCATGATGCGGCCGGCCAGCGGTCCCCCGGCATTAATGTGCTTCTGCCCCGCCTCGCTCGTCGCCGCGATCTTCCAGCCGAACAACTTACCAGGCGACGTCGTCTCGAGCGCGGCCTGGACCGCGTAGCCCTCGGTGCGGCTCTGCGGCCGCAACCGCGCGTCCAGCGTCTCGAGCTTGGTGCCGTCGCGCCAGTGCTTCACCAGGACTTGCGAAGCGGCGGCAATCTGATCCTTGTCGAGCATGTGTCCTCACCCGATGATGATTCTTGTTCTTGGTCCCAATCGTCGCAGCAATTGCAGCATCGCAGATTTGGTCATGGAGACGCAGCCCGCGGTCGGGCCGAAATTGTCGCGGGCCAGATGCAGGAACACCGCACTGCCGCGCCCGGCGATCCGCGGCCGCGTGTTGTGGTCGATCTCGATGATGAAATCGTAGAGATGGTCGGCCCGCTTGAGCCGGTCACCGCCCTGCTCCGCTGCGAGCCGGATGCCCTGGTTGTAATGGCGGTCCCTGGGGTCCTCGCACCAGGCGTCCTCGCCGGTGATGATCCGGGCCGGCAGGAATGTCTGCGGGCGGCTGTGCCGATCGCCCCGCCACCACAGGCGCCGGGGACGGAAGCTGCCCCGCGGGGTGCCGCCGTCGCCCTCGCGCTTGTTGGCGAGAATGCCGCCCCGCCCCAGGGCCACCGGTATCGTCAGCGGGCCGGCCGTCAGCCAGCCCCGGCGCGGATTACCGGCAGCAGGCTTAACACGGATCGCGGACAGCGGCCCGGCACTCCGATTCATGGTGTAACTACCTGACGCAGCTTTGTTTTTCATGTGAACGTGCGATGTCGAATTCATTACAGGACATTCATCAAATCGCCCTGCTATTCTGGGTTAGAGTGCTTCTGGCTTGTGAATCGGTAACAGCCCACTACTTCAACACGAACAACAATAATAACGGCGACCCCTAAACTTCCCCTCGCGGCTGGGTGCGGCATGGATGCGCGCCGAGCCGGACCCAAAAGGATGATCCCCTATGGCCAATGCCCGCAAGATCCTGATCGTGGATGACGATACCGATCTGCGTGACACGTTGGTGGAGCAATTATCGCTGCACGAAGAATTTGAGGCCTCCGCCGTCGATACCGGCGCCAAGGGCGCGAGCGCCGCAAAGGCCAATGCCCCCGATCTCGTTCTGATGGATGTCGGCCTGCCCGACACCGATGGCCGCGAAGTGGTCCGCTCCTTGCGCAAGGGCGGCTTCAAGGCCCCGATCATCATGCTGACCGGCCACGACACCGATTCCGACACGATTCTGGGGCTGGAATCCGGCGCCAACGACTATGTGGCAAAGCCATTCCGCTTCGCCGTGCTGCTCGCCCGCATCCGCGCCCAGCTGCGCCAGCACGAGGCCAGCGAGGACGCGGTGTTCTCGGTCGGCCCCTACTCCTTCCGCCCGGGCTCGAAGATGCTGACCGCGGCGAACGCGCGCAAGGTCCGCCTCACCGAGAAGGAGACCGCCATCCTCCGTTTCCTCTACCGGGCCGGCCAGATGCCGGTCTCGCGCGAGACTCTGCTGCAGGAGGTCTGGGGATATAATTCCGGCGTCACCACCCACACGCTGGAAACCCACATCTACCGCCTTCGCCAGAAGATCGAGAAGGACGCAGCCAACCCGGAAATCCTGGTCACGGAAGCCGGTGGATACAAGCTGGTGCCGTGATACGCTTCAGGGGCGTGCGAATCGTTTTAGATTGCGCGCCCTCGAACCTCGGACCTGAATGTCAATCGACGATGATGTAGCGCTTCTCGAGCGTGTCCCGACATTGCGCCTGTTGGGAGACGCCTCGTTGCGCATGCTGGCGATCGGCTCCGAGCAGCGCAACTTCGTCCGCGGCGACATCCTGTTCAATCTCGGCGACGATGCCGACGCCGGCTTCGTTGTCCAGCGCGGCGCCTTTCGCGTCGACGACGGCGCCGGTGCCGAGATGATCGCCGGTCCCGGCGCCTTGATCGGCGAGCTTGCGCTGGTGGTGCCGATGAAGCGGCCGTCGAGCGCCGTTGCGCTGGAGCACGCCTCCGTCATCCGCGTCGCGCGCAGCCTGTTTCAGCGCGTGCTCGAAAGCGACCCCGCCGCCGCGGTGCGCCTCCGCGACGAATTCGCGGTTCGCTCCAGCCAGCTCGCCAGCGATATTTTGATGGCGGGTGCGAAGTTGACGAACTGACGTCGCCCTGGCTTTCGCCACGGCGACGATCACACCTCCAGCGTCACTGTCACGGGCACATGGTCCGACGGCCGCTCCCAGCTCCGCGCGTCGCGAAGAATCCTGAAATCCTGCACCGCGTCCTTCAGCGCACGCGAGACCCAGATGTGGTCGAGCCTGCGGCCGCGATCACCGACGGTCCAGTCGGCGGAGCGGTAGCTCCACCACGTATAGACCTTCTCCGACATCGGAATGCGCTCGCGCGCGACGTCGACCCATTCGCCGGCCGCCAGCGCCGCCTTCAGCTTTTCGGTCTCGACAGGCGTGTGCGAGACCACCTTCAGCAGCTGCTTGTGCGACCACACGTCGTTCTCGTGCGGCGCGACGTTGAGATCGCCGACCAGGATGTGACGATCCTCGCCGCGTGGATGCAGCGGCTCGCACGCCTTCATCTCGTCGAGGAAGCGGAGCTTGTGGTCGAACTTCTCGTTCAGCGCCGGATCGGGAATGTCACCGCCGGCGGGAACATAGAAATTGTGCACCACCAGCGGCTTTGCGATCTGCGCCTTCTCGCCGAACGACACCGAGATATGACGCGAATCCACCTTGTCGCAGAAGGTTCTTATGTCCTTCGACTCGAACGGAATCTTCGAGACGATGGCGACGCCGTGATAGCCCTTCTGCCCGTTCAGCGCGACGTGCTCATAGCCGAGCCGCTTGAAGCGCTTCAGCGGAAAGGCGTCGTCGATGCACTTGGTCTCCTGGAGACACAGCACGTCGGGCCGCGTGCTCTTGAGAAATTTCGCGACCAGATCGATGCGCAGCCGCACCGAATTGACGTTCCAGGTTGTCAGGGAAAAACGCATGGGGAATGCGTCTTAGCATGGATTAGCGCGGGGAAAATGCTTGTCCACAGCGAGCTCTCGTAGGGTGGGCAAAGCGAAGCGTGCCCACCATGCCTGCCGCGAGGAGGAGAGATGGTGGGCACGGCGCACGCGCGCCTTTGCCCACCCTACGGCAGCAGAGCGCTCAACCCGGCGACGGGCCGTAATTGGTGAAATCGATCTTGAACATGCCGGGATCGAGCTTCTTGCTCGAGTCCAGATTGTAGACCGCGATCGTGGTGTCGTAGCCCTGCGGGTCGGTGACGGTCCACTGCTTGAGCTGGCCGTCCTTGGCGCCGATCATCAGCAGCAGCCGGCTGGTGCCGACCAGCGCCTGCTTCTCCTCGATGGTGACGCTGATGAAGAGATCGTCGGCCGTGACGTTGACGACGTTGGTGTCTTTCATCAAATCGATGCGGTCGGAGAGCAGGTAGCGCAGCGGTGTCTGCGACAACGGATAGACGTCCTGCGTGGCCAGCTTGCGATCGCGCACCACGACGGACGATCCGTCGGCAACAATGTCGATCGGGCTTGGCGCGTCATATTCGAAGCGCACCTTGCCGGGCTTCTGGATGTAGAAATCGCCCTGCGTCTTGCTGCCGTCGGGGCCGACCTGGACGAAATTCCCGACCAGCGTCGACAGCGACGACAGATAGGCGCTGACCTTCGCGGCCTGCGCCTTCTGGTTGGCGTCGAAAGTCTGGAAGATGCTGCTCGGTACGTTGCGGCGCGGATCCGGAATCACCGGGTTCGGCGGCGCCTGCGTTGCGCCTGTCACGGCCGGACCGCCGGACGAGCCGCTATCGCGGCCCTTTGGCGCCGGCTTCGGCACGGGGACGGTCTGTGCGAACGACGCAGCGGTCACCATCGCGGCGGTGACGAGAAGCACGCCGGCCATGCGCGCGCTTCGCGCGGCGATGGTGGCAGCGAATCGAATGTCCGGATGTCTGATCAACGCGTCGTCCTGTATGGCTGGGCGCCTTTTTAGCGTGATTTCGGGCAAAAGCAGATAACGATTTCGCGTGAAATGATGTTTTGAGGCTCCTCGCCTCACATATGGCTGTCTTCTTCCTCGACCAGAATCTCGCGCTTGCCGGCGTGGTTGGCCGGTCCGACGATGCCCTCAAGTTCCATGCGCTCCATCAGCGATGCGGCGCGGTTGTAGCCGATCTGCAGGCGGCGCTGGATGTAGCTGGTCGAGGCTTTGCGGTCGCGTTTGACGATCGCAACGGCCTGCTGGAAGAGATCGCCGCCGCCATCCGCGCCCATGCCGCTGGCGTCGAACACCGCGCCGTCCTCGTCCTCGGTGGGCTCTTCGGCCGTGACCGCCTCGAGATATTCCGGCTGGCCCTGCGTCTTGAGGTGACGCACCACCTTCTCGACCTCCTCGTCGGAGGCAAAGGGCCCGTGCACGCGGCTGATGCGGCCGCCGCCCGCCATGTAGAGCATGTCGCCCTGGCCGAGCAGCTGCTCGGCGCCCATCTCGCCGAGGATGGTGCGGCTGTCGATCTTGGACGTCACCTGGAAGGCGATGCGGGTCGGGAAGTTCGCCTTGATGGTGCCGGTGATGACGTCGACCGACGGACGCTGCGTCGCCAGGATCACGTGCAGACCGGCGGCGCGTGCCATTTGCGCGAGGCGCTGCACCGCGCCTTCGATGTCCTTGCCGGCGACCATCATCAGGTCGGCCATTTCGTCGACGATGATCACGATGTAGGGCAGCGGGTCGAGCGAGAGCTTCTCTTCCTCGTAGATCGCCTTGCCGGTCTCCTTGTCGAAGCCGGTATGCACCGTGCGCGTCGGCTCTTCGCCCTTGGCTTTCAGCTCGAGCAGGCGCGTGTTGTAGCCGTCGATGTTGCGCACACCGAGCTTGGCCATGTTCTTGTAGCGCTCTTCCATCTCGCGCACGGCCCATTTCAGCGCGACCACCGCCTTCTTCGGATCGGTCACGACGGGCGTGAGCAGATGGGGAATGCCGTCATAGACGGAGAGCTCGAGCATCTTCGGATCGACCATGATCAGCCGGCACTGGTCCGGGCGCAGCCGGTAGACCAGGCTCAGGATCATGGTGTTGATGGCGACCGACTTACCCGAGCCGGTGGTGCCTGCGATCAGCATGTGCGGCGTGCGCGCAAGGTCGATGATGACGGGGTCGCCGCCGATGGTCTTGCCGAGGCAGAGCGGCAGCTTTGCAACCGTGTCGGTCGCTTCCTTTGCGATCAGCAATTCGCGCAAATAGACCTTTTCGCGATGCGCATTCGGCAGTTCGATGCCGATGGCGTTGCGGCCGGGCACGACCGCGACGCGCGCCGACAGCGCGCTCATCGAGCGGGCGATATCGTCGGCGAGGCCGATCACGCGCGACGATTTGATGCCCGGCGCTGGCTCCAGCTCGTACAGCGTGACCACGGGACCCGGATTGGCCTTCACGATCTCGCCACGCACGCCGAAATCCTGGAGCACGCCTTCGAGCGAGCGCGAATTGGCTTCCAGCTCGGCCTTGCTGAGCGGCTGGCGATCGCCGGCCTTGGGCGCGGCCAGCACGGAGACGGACGGAAGCTCGAACCTGTCGGAGGATTTCTTGGAAGTGGCCTTCGGTGCAGCCTTCTTGCGCGGAGCGCGCGCGGCCGGCTCCTCCTCTTCCTCCTCCTCGGCCTCTTCCTCCTCGTGCTCGTCCTCGTCCTCGTCATGCTCGTCTTCGGACTGCGGCGAGATCGAGGGCGCGGCGCGGCCCCCGCCGAGATTCGGCTCCTGGCGGCTGAATGCGGCGCCCTTGGTCTTCGGTCCGCTCGAGACCAGCGAGCGGTAAGCGGCGCCAAGCAGCCAGCTCAGCCGTGCCTTCGTGCTCATCAGCGCATGGAACAGCCAGCCCAGCGATACCGAACCGCGGTCGCTCCCCTCCTCTTCGTCGAGCGGCTTGTCGTCATCCTCGATTGCCGCGAGCTCTTCGTCGTGCTCGCGCGCGCCGAGGCCGCAGGCGATCAGGAAGGTCGCGGCCATCGCGGCGAACAGGATGGTGCCCAGCACGATGCGATAGATCGTGCCGGCAGGCCCGAAGATGACGGCGGGCGCGCGCACCAGGGCATCGCCGACCACGCCGCCGAGGCCGGTCGGCAGCGGCCAGGCGCCGCCATGTTGAAAGCAGCTGACGAAGCCCGCCGCGATCACCGTGCAGAGAATCCAGGAGCCGAGCCGCAGCGCTTCGCGGTCGAACGGGCGATGCGTCATCATGCGCCAGCCCCAGACCGCGACGGTCAGGACCAGCATGATCGCGCCGAGCCCGAGGATCTGCATCGCGAGGTCGGCGCCGATCGCGCCGGCATAGCCGAGGATGTTGCGGATCGGCCGCGAGGTTGCGTGGCTGAGGCTGGGATCCTGCACCGACCAGGTCATCAGCGCCGCCGAGGCGATGCCCGACAGCGCGATCAAGCCGAGGCCGGCGAGCTCGCGCATACGGCGCGCCAGCCCCTCTCGGATCGAGGGCGGCAGATGGCCGACCAGTGGAATGACACGTTCGATCGCCGACATGCTCATGGGCCCCGCCTAACCCAGAGTTTCGACCAGACGGTGCAGCGCCTGCGCCGTGGTCTCGCTATCCTGCACCAGCGCGAGGCGAATGTAGCCCGCGCCGGGATTGAAGCCGTCGGGCTGGAGCCGTGCCAGATAGCTGCCCGGCACGACGCGCACGCCTGCTTCCTTGAAGAGTTTGAGCGTCACCGACACGTCGTCGCCGATCGCGGACGTGTTGAGCCAGACGCAGAAGCCGGCGTCGGGCCGGCGATAGCCGTAACGATTGCCGATGATCTGGTCGGCAAGATCGAACTTGATGCGGTAGAGCTTGCGGTTCTCCTCGACATGCGCTTCGTCGCCATAGGCAACGGTCGCGACATGCTGGAGCGGCACCGGCACCTGGGGCGCAGCGATGTTGCGCAGCTCGAGGAACATGCCGATGAAAGTCTTGTCGCCTGCAGCAAAGCCGACGCGCAGGCCCGGCAGGTTGGAGCGCTTCGACAGCGACTGGAACGCGACGACGCGGGTGAAGTCGGGGCCGGCGCATTCGAGCGCGCTGCCCGGCGCCTCACGGGTGTAGATCTCGGAATAGCACTCGTCGCTCAGGATCACGAAGCCGTAGCGGTCAGCCAGCTGCTTCAACCGCCTGAAATAGTCCGGCCTCGCGACCGACCCTTGCGGATTGGCCGGTGAGGCCAGGTAGAACGCGACGGTGCGCGCCAGCGTCGCTTCGTCGATGGCGTCGAGATCGGGCAGAAAACCGTTCTCGACGGTGGTCGGCAGATAAACCGGCTCGCAGGCCGCGGCGAGCGCGCCGGCGCCATAGACCGGATAGAACGGGTTCGGCATCAGGATCGCGGGCTTGCCCGGACGCGGGCCGACATAGCGCGCGGCCGCGATCGCGGCAAGGAACAGCCCCTCGCGGCTGCCATTGAGGACGAGAATCTCGTTCTCGGGGTCGAGCGGTCGCGGCAGCTTGAAGCGCGATGCCAGCCAGGCGCCCGCCGCCGTGCGGAACGGGTCGGTGCCCTTGTTCGCGGGATAGCGGCCGAAATCGGCGATGTGCTTGGCCAGCACCGGGCCGACGAAGTCGGGCACGGGATGCTGCGGCTCGCCGACTGCGAGCGAAATCAAGGGCTTGCCGGGCTGATGCGGGGCCAGCAGCTCGTTCAGCCGGACGAAGGGCGAGCGCGCGGTGTCGGAGCTTCCACTGGCCTGCGGCGCACGGGATGAAGCGGTCATGACCATTCTGGACGCCAGCACTCTTGGAACAGCCGGTCGCACCAAGGCGCCGGCGGGAAGCGGTTCAGTTCACCATAGATAGGGCGAGGTTAAGACGCGATTAACCATCGGCCGGCCGGCCCGTCCAGAGCGGGAATAATGGGACCGGATAACAACGGGATGCGGGCGGCTCGCCCCTGCCCTTTAAGGGGAACCACAAAAGAAAGGGGCTCCAGCTTGCGCTGGAGCCCCTCAACGGTCAGGGCATTGCCGGGTATGTGCCCGAACCGTAGGTCTGGTCGCTCCTCCGGAGGAGATCGCGACCGGGAGGAGACTTACATGTTGTAGGCCCGCTCGGTGTGCTCGGTGATGTCGAGGCCTTCACGCTCGCTCTCGACATTGGTGCGCAGACCAACGATCACGTCGACGACCTTGTAGAGGATCGCCGAACCGATGCCCGACCACACCAGCGTGGTGGCGACACCCCAGAACTGGGACGTCATCTGTGCCGCGAAGTCGTAGTCGGCGACCTTCGGCGGGATCGCGCTGTAGTCCATGACGCCCACGCCCCCCAAAGCCGGGTTGACGAGGATGCCGGTCCCGATCGCGCCGACGATGCCGCCGACGCAGTGCACGCCGAACACGTCGAGCGAGTCATCGTAGCCGAGCGCGTTCTTCACGACGGTGCAGAAGAACAGGCAGACCACGCCGACCACGAGACCGAGGACGATCGCGCCCATCACGCCGGAGAAGCCGGCGGCAGGCGTGACGGCCACGAGGCCCGCGACCGCGCCGGAGATGACGCCGAGCACCGACGGATGGCCCTTGATGATCCACTCTGCGAACATCCACGACAGCGCCGCGGCTGCGGTGGCGACGAAGGAGTTGGTCATCGCGAGCGCAGCGCCGCCGTTGGCCTCCAGGTTGGAGCCGGCGTTGAAGCCGAACCAGCCGACCCAGAGCAGCGAGGCGCCGATCATCGACATGGTCAGCGAGTGCGGAGCCATCAGCTCCTTGCCGTAGCCGACGCGCTTGCCGATCAAGAGGGCACCGACCAGACCGGCGATGCCGGCGTTGATGTGCACCACGGTGCCGCCTGCGAAGTCGATCGCGCCCTTCTTGAAGATCCAGCCGGCATCGGCGTTGAGCTCGTCGAGCTTGGCCTGTGCCGCAGTCTTCGCCGCCGCGTCAGTGGCCGCCGCGAGCGCCTTGGCCGCATCCTGGATCAGGTCCGGACCCTGCCAGTACCAGACCATGTGCGCGATCGGGAAATAGATCAGCGTCACCCAGAGCGGGACGAACAGCGCGATTGCCGCGAACTTCATGCGCTCGGCGAACGCGCCGACGATGAGGGCGGGCGTGATCGCGGCGAAGGTCATCTGGAAGCAGACATAGATCAGCTCCGAGATGTTGGCGTCGACCGAGAAGGTCGCGGCCTTCGTATCGGTGGTCACACCCATCATGAAGGCCTTGGAGAAGCCGCCGATGAAGTCGGAACCGCCGGTAAAGGTCAGGCTGTAGCCGTATACGGCCCAGATCACGGTGACGACGCAGACGGTGTAGAACACCTGCATCAATACGGAGAGCATGTTCTTGGAACGGACGAGACCGCCGTAGAACAGCGCGAGGCCGGGGATCGTCATCAACAGCACCAGCACTGTCGATGTCAGCATCCAGGCGTTGTCTCCCTTGTTGACCGTCGGCTCGGCACAGGCTGCGGTCGCAGCGAACAGGCCGACTGCGAGAGCCGCCAGTCCCGCGCCATAGGGACGCTTAAACGTCATTGTATTCACTCCTGATTGGATAAAGGTTGAGCGCGAAATCAAAGGGCCGCGGCGTCGGCCTCGCCGGTGCGGATGCGCACGGCATGGTCGAGGTTGATGACGAAGATCTTGCCGTCGCCGATCTGTCCGGTCTTCGCGGCAGACGTGATGGCGTCGATGGTCTTGTCGACCTGGTCGGAGGCGACAGCGACCTCGATCTTGATCTTGGGCAGGAAGCTCACGGCATATTCGGCGCCGCGGTAGATTTCCGTATGGCCCTTCTGGCGGCCATATCCCTTGACTTCCGTCACCGTGAGACCATGAACGCCGATGGCGGTCAGGGCGTCACGGACTTCTTCCAGCTTGAATGGCTTAATGATCGCCATAACAATTTTCATGGGTCCTATCCCCGCTTGGGCCCGGTCCGGACATGGCCGGGCGTTCTCGACTGGTTCGCCACGAGGGAGAAGTTCACTACGCGGGCACAGCCGGGACCCTTAGAATCAAATGCCGTGCCAGATCAGGCGCGTTGCCTAACGGACTATGAAAACGGGTGTTTTTGCGTTTGACGGGTGTCGAGGTGCAGTGCGCTAATAGGTCGCGCTCAATACGTGATCACGTATGCCCAAGAAGTGGGCATGACAGGCTGCCGACACAATGTTGCTCACGTGTCGGGCAGTCGAGAGGTATCTAATTAGGGTGTCGAGGCTTCGCCGTGCTGCGAAATATCGCCCCCTTCGCTTGTGCTCACGGGATGCGCGCAACCGGCCGGCCAGCCTGAGCGGAACGAGGCTTGCCGGACAGTATCTGCTGAGACACCAATTAGGCCGCGCCGCGCTGTATAAACACCCGGTCGACCAGCCCCCATTCGACCCCTTGCTGCGCGGTCATGAAGTGGTCGCGGTCCAGGGTCCGCTCCACCTCCGTCTCGGTGCGTCCGCAATGTTGCGCATAGAGACGGGTGATGCGTCGCTTGGTTTCCTGCATTTCATTGGCGTGGATCAGGATGTCGGACGCCTGGCCCTGAAAGCCGCCGAGCGGCTGATGCACGTGAAGGCTCGCATTGGGCAGGGCGGCGCGATGACCGGGCTCGCCGGCCATCAGCAGGAACGAGCCCATGGAGCGCGCGGTGCCCATGCACAGCGTATGCACCGGCGCCTTGATGAACTGCATGGTGTCGTACATGGCGAGCCCGCTGGTGACCACGCCGCCGTAGGAATTGATGTAGAGATTGATCGGCCTGTTCGGATTCTCCGCCTCGAGGAACAGCAGTTGCGCGCAGACGAGGCCCGACATCGCGTCGTTGACCTCACCGTTGAGGAAGATGATGCGCTCGCGCAGAAGCCGCGAATAGATGTCGAAGGATCGTTCGCCGCGCGCGGATTGTTCGACGACCATAGGGACGAGCTGAAGCATGTCGCGCATCGGCGACCTCCATGTCTGCAGGTGATAGAAGTTTGTTTCTGTTAGGCCGCCGCGCGCATCAGGCAGCAATTGGAGTTGGCCGCCTGCGGCAGCCTCGTCCGCTCGTCGCAGGCTTGCTGGATGATGCGAAAGCGCGTGCCGCCTGCTTCGTTCGGTTCGATCCGGAAGATGACGAGGCTCTCGCGAAATGGCGGTTCGGAATCGCGAAGCCGGTACCGCACCTCTTCGCCCGCAATCGATGATTCCGGCTCGGCGCCCGCAAGGTCGCAATCTGGCAGCCAACGCTCGCGCAATTCAGGAATGGTCACGGCGCGCCAGACTTTTGTCGGCGGTGCATCGAAATCGAATTCGAGCACCAGCTTCGTGTCGGAACGATCGGGCTTCGCGGCGTCGCTCATTGATCCATGTCCTTCAAGAGGTCTGCGAGTGCGTCCATGCGCTTCGGCCAATAGGCGCGGTAGCGCGCAAGCCATGCCCCGATCGCGACGATTCCGTCGGGATCGACTTCGTAATTCACAAAGCGGCCCTGCCGCTGTTCGCGCACGAGACCAGCCGCGCGCAGCACCGCGAGATGCTGCGACATCGCCGGCTGGCTGATCTCCAATCCGTCGCGCAAGGCGCTGGCGTTCAGGCTGCCGCCAGCGAGCTTCTCAAAGACCTTGCGGCGCGTCGGGTCGGCAAGTGCCTTGAAGATGTCGGCTTCGAGCATGGCAACACATAAGCATGCGCTTATGTATTGTGCAAGCCCCTACTGAAGCGCTTCGCCGTGCTGCGAGATATCCAGCCCTTCGAGCTCGTGCTCACGGGATACGCGCAACGGGACGAACAGGCCGACCAGCTTGAGCAGGACGAAGCTTACGCCTGCCGACCAGACGAAGGTGACGGCGATCCCGTAGAGCTGGATCAGCAGCTGCTGCGGGTGGTTTTCGAACAGGCCGGCGGTGCCGCCGATCGCGCTGGTGGCGAACACGCCGGCGAGCAGGGTGCCGGTCAGCCCGCCGATGCCGTGGACGCCGAACACGTCGAGCGAATCGTCATATTTGAACCGGTGCTTGAGCCAGGTGCAGGCCCAGTAGCAAACCGCACCGGCGATGATGCCGATGACGATGCCGTGCCAGGGCGCCACAAATCCGGAGGCCGGCGTGATGGTGCCGAGGCCCGCGACCGCGCCGGAGATCATGCCGAGCACCGAGGGCCTGCGCCGGGTCGACCATTCGATCGCGGCCCAGGTCAGCGCGCCGGCGCAGGCGGCAAGATGCGTCGCGATGATCGCCATCACCGCACGCGAATTGGCGGCGCCCGCCGAGCCGCCGTTGAAGCCGAACCAGCCGACCCACAACAGGCCGGTGCCGATCACCGCGAGCGAGAGATCGAACGGCGAGAGATTTTCGCTGCCGTAGCCGTGGCGGGGTCCCATCACCTTCGCCGCGACGAGGCCGGCCGTGCCGGCCGACAGATGGACCACGAGACCGCCGGCGAAATCCAGGACGCCCATGCTGGCGAGGAAACCGCCGCCCCACACCCAATGCGCCAGCGGAATGTAGACGAAGATGAACCAGGCGACGGAGAACAGGAGATAGGCGGAGAATCGCATGCGATCGGCGACCGCGCCCGCGACCAGCGCCACCGTGATGATCGCAAACGTCATCTGATACAGCATGAAGAGCGCTTCCGGGATCGTCTTGGCCGCCGGGTTGACGCTGTCCATGGTCATGCCCGCGAGGAACCAGCGGTCGAGCGTGCCGATCCACGGGCCGTCGCCGACGAAGCACAGCGAATAGCCGAACGCGACCCAGAGGATCGAGATCAGCGCCACCGCGGCGAGGCTCTGCGCCATGGTCGCGAGCACGTTCTTCTTCCGCACCATGCCGGAGTAGAATAGCGCAAGCCCCGGGATCGTCATCATCAGCACCAGCGCGGTGGCGGCGATCATCCAGGCGGTGTCGGCGGAGCTGATGTCGGAGCCTGCCGCGTGCGCGGGCGATGCCATCACCGACGCAAACCCGATCGGCGCAGCCATGGCAGCTGCGCGGCGCAAATATCCCGCCATGTCATTTCCCCCAGCATAGAAATTACGTCGCACGCTGTTGCGTCGTTGCCCGGTGCGATCGACGAAGACTCGGTCTGTTAGAGCGCGTCGCTGTCGGTTTCGCCGGTGCGGATGCGCAGCGCGTGGTCGATCGGCGTGACGAAGATCTTGCCGTCACCGATCTGGCCGGTGCGCGCGGTCGCGGTAATCACGCTGACCGCCTTGTCGGCGACGTCGGAGGCGACCGCGATCTCGATGCGCAGCTTCGGCAGGAAGTTCACGACGTATTCGGCGCCGCGATAGATCTCGGTGTGGCCCTTCTGCCGGCCATAGCCCTTGACCTCGGTCACGGTCATGCCGTGGACGCCGATCGCCGTCAGGGCCTGGCGGACCTCATCGAGCTTGAAGGGTTTGATGATCGCGACGACGAGTTTCATGGTCAGGCCTATTCCCCGGGATGCGCCGCGCCGTATGTCCCCGGCGCAGCGTCAATCTGGCATCATTCCGGGCAAATGGCACAAAAAACTTGCAGGTTGAAGCGGAAAAACGTTTGGCCGTGTGAACGGCCGCCTCTGTACAGGGCAGCCGCTCATCATTCACAATGCATTTTTGGCATGGATGCGGTGAACCCAGATATCCCGGCCGGTACATAAGTATGTTGAGGGGGACGCTATATGGCGAGTTGGTTCTACGCATCCGAGGGCAAGCAGCAGGGGCCCTTTCCGGACGGGCAATTTCGCGATCTCGTCGCCCAAGGCATCGTGCGCCCGGACACTCTGGTCTGGACCGAGGGCATGGCCGGCTGGCAGAAGGCCGCGGAAATTCCCGGCCTGATTGGCGGCGGCGCGCCGCCGATGGTTCCGGCGGGCGGCCCGCCGATGATGGGCGGAAGTGGTTATGGCGGTGCTGGCGGCTACGCTGCGGCTGGCAGCGGCGGATCGCTTTCGGTCGATTTCGGCATCCTCGAGTTCACCTGGCGCAGCATCGTCTTGCTGATCGGAATGATCTTCGTCATTCCGGCGCCGTGGGCGTTCGTCTGGTACACGAGATGGATCGTGTCCTGCGTGAAGGTCCCCGGACGGCCGAACCTCAGCTTCACCGGCAATGCGATGACGATCGTGGCGTGGTATTTCGGCTTCATCGCTCTTGCCATCGCACTCGCTTTCATCGGCAGCGAGATCCTGAGCAATCTGCTGTTCATCGTGCAGATCGTTCTCTACTGGCTCCTGATCAAATGGATGGTCGCGAACCTCGCCTCCAACGATCAGCCGCTGGGCTTGAGCTTCACGGGCTCGATCTGGGCCTATATCGGCTGGAGCCTGCTGTTCGCGATCTCGATCATCACTATCATCGGTTGGGCCTGGGTCGCCGCGGCGCAGATGCGCTGGTTCTGCCGCAGCGTCGAAGGCACGCGGCGCGAGATCGTCTTCAAGGGCAGCGGTCTCGACATCCTCTGGCGTGGCATCGTGGCTGCAATCCTGTGCAGCCTCATCATCCCGATCCCGTGGGTGTATCGCTGGATCATGAACTGGTTCGCCTCGCAAACCGAGCTCGTGCCGCGAGGCTCCGTCGGAGCCTGACCCGAATGGCGCCAGGCGCGACGGATCGCGCCTGGCGCCATCAGGACTTCCGCTCGCGCACGGAGCCTTCCTGCGCGACCGATGCGACCAGGGTGCCGTCCGGCTTGAAGATCGAGCCGCGGGTCAGGCCGCGGCCGCCACGCGCGCTCGGCGAATCCTGCGCGTAGAGTAGCCATTCGTCGGCGCGGAACGGGCGGTGAAACCACATCGCATGGTCGAGGCTTGCCGGCATCATGCGCTTGTCGAACAGCGTGCGGCCATAGCGCGCCATGATTGCGTCCAGCAGCGAGAAGTCCGACGCGTAGGCGAGCGCGCACATGTGCAGCGCCGGATCGTCCGGCAGCGTCGCCGCGGTCTTGATCCAGACGTGAATGCGGCCGTCGTCGATCTTCTGACCGAAATAACGGCCAAGCTCGACCGGACGCAGCTCGATCGGACGGTCGGATTCGTAATAGCGGCGGATGAAGTCCGGCATCTCCTTGAACATCGGCTGCTTCGCCACCTCCTCCGCCGTCAGCTTTTCCGGCGGCGGCACGTCGGGCATCTTGTCCTGGTGGTCGAACGCGCTTTCTTCCTCGGCGTGGAACGACACCATGATCGAGAAGATCGCATTGCCGTGCTGGATCGCGGTGACGCGGCGCGTGGAATAGCTCTTGCCGTCGCGCAGGCGCTCGACCTGGTAGATGATCGGGATCTGCGGGTCGCCCGGCAGGACGAAATAGCAATGCAGCGAATGCGGCAGCCGTCCCTCGACGGTGCGGCAGGCGGCCACCATCGCCTGCCCGATCACCTGGCCGCCAAAGACCCGCTGCCAGCTCGTCTTCGGGCTGTTGCCGCGGAACAGGTTCACCTCGAGCTGCTCGAGGTCGAGGATCGAAATGAGGTCGATCAGGCTTTTGGACATGGAATGAACTTTCTCGCCGTCATCCCGGTTAACCTTCCGGCATGACACAGTCGGGCCGTTCCGCCCTCGTTTCACCGCACTGTTTCGCCCACCTCAAGTCTGCTAGCAAGACCAGGAATTGACCGGGAAAGTCGGGTATGTCGGTACAGGGTAGCATTGTCATTGGCGGCGGCGCGTTTGCGGGGCTGGCGCTGGCGCTGGCGCTGCGCCAGGGGCTCGGCCCGGAGATTCCCGTCGTCGTCGCCGATCCCGCGCTCGCCACGCGTCCAAGCCGCGACCCGCGCGCCACTGCGATCGTGGCCGCTTGCCGCCGTCTGTTCGAGGCCATCGGCGCCTGGGACGACGTCAGGGGCGAGGTCCAGCCGATCCTCGACATGGTCGTCACCGATTCCAGGCTGGAGGACGCCACCCGCCCGGTGTTCCTGAATTTTGCCGGCGATGTCGCCCCGGGCGAGCCCTTCGCGCATATGGTCGAGAACCGCCGCCTGATCGATGCGCTGGTGGCGCGCGCGGAGGCCGCGGGCATCGATCTTCGCGCCACCACCGTATCGTCTTACGACGCCCGTCCCGAAGGCATCGATGTGACGCTTGGCGACGGCAGCGTGATCGCGGCGAGCCTGCTGGTCGCTGCCGATGGCGCCCGCTCCAGGCTGCGTGAGCGCGCCGGCATTGCCACCCATGGCTGGGAATACGATCAGTCCGGCATCGTCGTCACCGTCGGTCACGAGCGCGATCACCAGGGCCGCGCCGAGGAACACTTCCTGCCTGCGGGCCCCTTCGCGATCCTGCCGCTCTCGGGCAAGCGCTCTTCGCTGGTGTGGACCGAGCGCCGCAGCGAGGCGGCGCGCATCATCGCGCTGAGCGAAGACGAGTTTCACGGCGAGCTCGAACAGCGCTTCGGTCTGCATCTCGGCGAGATCAAGGCGCTCGACAAGCCGCGCGCGTTTCCGCTGTCCTATTTCGTCGCGCGCTCGTTCATCGCCGAGCGTCTCGCGCTGGTCGGCGATTCCGCCCATGTCATCCACCCCATCGCCGGCCAGGGCCTCAACATGGGACTGAAGGATGTCGCGGCATTGGCCGAGGTCGTCGTCGATGCCGCGCGGCTCGGCATGGATCTCGGCGGCGCCGACGTGCTCGAACGCTATCAGCGCTGGCGCCGGTTCGACACCATGGCCATGGGCGTTGCCACCAACTCGCTGAACTTCCTGTTTTCCAATGAGTCGACGCTGCTGCGCACGGTGCGCGATATCGGCCTCGGTCTCGTCGACCGCGCTCCGCCGCTGAAGAACCTCTTCATCCGCCAGGCCGCCGGTTTGACCGGTGAAGTGCCGCGCTTGCTGAAGGGCGAGGCGTTGTAGCTCTCGCTGACGCTACAAGCTCCGTCGTCGTCCCGGCGAAAGCCGGGACCGATACGCCGCAGCAATCGTTTAGCGATGACTCGGAGTTACCGGCTCGCCCGATAACCACTCTCTGTGGTTATGGGTCCCGGCTTTCGCCGGGACGACAGCGAATGTGTTGCGCCGTCATCGCGCAACGACGCCTATCCTCAATCGATCTTCCGGGCCTCTTCCGGCAGCATGATCGGGATGCCGTCGCGGATGGGATAAGCGAGCTTGGCACTGCGCGAGATCAGCTCCTGCTTTGCAGCATCGAACTCCAGCGGGCCCTTGGTCAGCGGGCAGACCAGAATCTCCAGCAATTTGGGATCGACGCTGGCTTCGGGGCGTTCAGTGGGCGTGTTCATTCTCAACTCTCCGGCAGTCGCCAAGGCCTGTAGCACAGATGTCCCGGCGGTGTCGCTATCCGGCGGGGGCCGAAACCATGGACGAGATCTCGTCGAGCAGTGTCTCCAACCGCGCCGTGGGCAGCGCCGTTCCCGAAAGCGCAAAGCCGAGGAAAGTCCAGTACAGGATCTGCGCACGCGCCTGCGAAGCGGCCGGCGCAAGGCCGCGCCGGCCGAGCATGTCCTCGATATAATCGAGTCTTCGGCGATCGATCGCGCGCACCGCGGCTTGCGCCGCCGGCTCGAACGCGGCCCAGTTGCGCACGGCTCGCTCGAGGTCGAGCTTTGCACTGAAGGTCCGGCGCAGCAGCGACTGCAGCGGATCGCCCCGCTCGGCCTCGACATCGGCGATGATCCGCTCGGCTGCGATCTCGCGCCAGCGCTTCAGCAAGGCCGCGTGGAAGGCGCCGAGATCGGCAAAATGCCAATAGAAGCTTCCGCGCGACACGCCCATGGCCTTGGCGAGCGGATCGGCCTTCAACGCCGTGAAGCCGCTTCTGGCGAGCGCCTTCAGGCCCTCCTTGATCCAGTCCTCGGCGGATAGCTGTTCGGTCATGTTCGGTTCCCCAAATTCGACCATACACTAGTGTATTGACAGGCGGCGAGCCAGCGCCTATCTCACCATACATAGATGTATGGACAGAGTTCAGGGAATTTGGCGATGCGCGATCTCTTGCTCCAGTGTGCCGGCGTCCTGACCATCGCCGTGGCCCTCATCCATGGCATTCTCGGCGAGACCAAGGTTTTCGCGCGCGCTCGCATCGAGCCGGAACGGCTCCGTACCCTGATCCGCCTGGTCTGGCAGGCATCGACCGTGGCCTGGATCGGCGGGGGTGTGCTCCTGATCGGGGTGCCCTGGATGGGATCGGAGCCGGCACGCCACTGGATCGTCGTCACCATGGCCTGTGTGTTCGGCTTCTCCGCCTTCGCCAACGCATGGGCCACGCGCGGCCGCCACTTCGGCTGGATGGCGCTGAGTGCCGTCGTCGTGATGACGGTCGCCGGCTACTGAGTGTCGCAACGACGAGCCACCCATTCTATCGGAGCGCTGTCATGGAAAATCGCGTATCGCTGACCGTCGAGGAAGGTGTGGCTCATGTCCGGCTCAATCGTCCGGACAAGATGAATGCGCTCGACCCCGCGATGTTCGAGGCGATCATCGATGCCGGCACGAAGCTTGATGCGCGCAGGGACGTCCGCGCTGTGGTCCTATCGGGCGAAGGGCGCGCGTTCTGCGCGGGCCTCGACCTGGACCGCCTTCTCGCCACCGCGAATGGCGAGCCGCTGATCCCTTCGATCGACCTGACGCGCCGGACCCACGGCATTGCCAATTATGCCCAGCGCCTCGTCTGGCTCTGGCGCGAGCTGCCGATGCCGGTGATCGCCGCGGTCCACGGCGTTGCCTTCGGCGGCGGCTTCCAGCTCGCGCTGGGGGCTGACCTGCGCTATCTCGCGCCCGGGACAAAGCTTGCGATCATCGAGGCCAAATGGGGCCTCGTGCCCGACATGTGCGGCACGCAGCTGATGCGCCACCTCGCCCGCGCGGACGCCGTGCGTGAGCTGACCTATACCGGGCGCGTCTTTTCGGCCGAGGAAGCGCTTGCCTACGGCTTCGCCACACGGCTTGCCGATGATCCGGTGGCTGCCGCGCTTGCGACCGCGCGCGAAATTGCGGGCCGTAGTCCCGATGCCATCCGTGCAGCCAAGCGCTTGCTGAATCTGTCCGCGGCTTCCGGCGCGGCGACCGGTCTTGCCGCGGAGACCGCTGAACAGGCCGCGCTGCTTGGTACGCCCAATCATATCGAGGCAGTCAGAAGCAACCTCGAGGACCGCACGCCGCGATGGAGCCACGCATGAGCGAGCCGCCCGGATTCGACCTGCAAGCACTCTACTCGGTCAACGAATCCGCGGCGTTCAATCGCTTTGCAGGCATCGAAGTCGTCGCGGCCGGCGGCGGCGGGGTGACCATCCGCATGAACTGGCGCAACGACTTGACCCAATATTCCGGACATCTTCACGCCGGCCTGATCGCGGCCCTGCTCGATACTGCCTGTGGCTTCGCTGCAGCGACGCTCGTGGGCGCGGTCACCGCGTCGCATTTTTCGATGAACTGCCTGAAGCCGGCCATTGGGCGTTCCTTCGTCGCCAAGGGAACGACCCTCCGCGCCGGGCGCAGGCAGGTGTTCGCCCGCGCCGAGCTCTTTGCGGTCGATGAGAAGGACGATCTGACGCTGGTCGCGACCGGCGAGACCGTGCTCGTTCCCACCGGCGCGCCGCCGCGCAGGATCGCCGGGAGTTGAAGCATGGCTCTGACACTCGTTACCGGAGGCACAGGTCATCTCGGCCGGGACATCGTCGATCGCCTGTCGCGAGCCGGGCATCGCGTCCGGGTGTTTGCGCGATCGTCCGGCGCTCGGACCGACGTTGAATGGGCAATCGGTGATCTCGCCACAGGTACCGGACTGCGGGAAGCGCTGCGTGACGTCGACTTGGTTATCAATGCAGCGACCTATTCGCCGATCGCGCGGCGTGGAGGTATCCGCCCGATCGACTTCTTCAGGTCGCCTTCCGCGGTCGATGTCGAAGGCACGGCGCGACTGCTGTCGCTCAGTGGGGAGGCCGGGGTACGGCACTTCCTGCACATCTCGATCGTTGGTCTCGACGAAGCAACATTGCCCTACGCGCGGGTCAAGCTCGCCGGCGAAAGGCTGGTACGCGCATCCGCACTGCCCTGGTCCGTCGTTCGCGCGATGCCGTTCTATTATCTGCTCGACAAGCTGCTTTCGGGTCTCGGTTGGCTTCCAGTGTGGCCGGTGCCGACGACGCGGTTCAATCCCGTCGATACCTCTGATGTCGCCGACCACATCATGAATTGCGCGTTCGACGGGCAGCGCGGTGAACGCGCGGAGATCGGCGGCCCCGAAACTCTCGATCTCGCCGCCCTTGCCCGCGAATATCAGAATGCAAGAGGACTGCACCGAACAATCCTGCCGATCGATCTTTCGGAGGCGAAGGCACGCGGCATGGGCTTTGTCGTCAGCGAGGGAGTACGGGGAGATCTGACCTGGGCTGATTGGCTGCGGCGCCGATATCCGGAGGCGCGAAGTGCAGCCTAGGGGCAACCGGCGAGGCCGATGGGCCATCTTCCAACCGTGAGGCGTAAGGCCGCAGTGGCGCTCCTGAGCCGGTGCATCCGAAGAGCGCTGATCTCTTCACGATCTTAGAATGAATCTAAAATCGGTCATCCCCGAAGCGGATTGACTTCATCACCGCCTTTGCTTCCTTCGGCTGCGCTTCGCGCTGAGCACACAGCGCGCACGACAGAGGAGGAGACGTTCGTGAAGGTCATTCGAGTTGTTGCCATTGCACTGACGGTCGGGATTGGCATGGGATCAGCGGCCATGGCCGACGGTTTCAAGAACTGCACCAAGCTCGACAAGGCGTCGTGGAAGCCGGCCAGCGAGGCCGAAGCCAAGGCCAAGGCGGCCGGTTATGAGGTGCGGCGTTCCAAGATCGAAGGCTCCTGCTACGAGGTCTACGGCGTCAAGGAAGGCAAGCTCTACGAGTTGTTCTACAGCCCCGAAGATCTCAGCCTGAAGCACACGATCGCCAAGTAAAACTGCGGCGCGTAAACTGCGGCAAGTGAGCCCCAGGGCGAAACGGGCTTGATGGAACAAGCGGTGCGACAAACGCGCGGGGCGTCCGACGGGAGCCCCGCGAATCGTACGGTTTCGCGGACGGTCGCGGTCTGGGATCTCCCGCTGCGCCTCTGGCACTGGCTTCTCGCGATCTCGGTTCTGATCGCCTGGTTCACACCGCCCGCCTATGACGGACTTCACCGTATCGTCGGCTATACGGTCATCGGCCTTCTCGCCTTCCGCCTGATCTGGGGCTTCATGGGAAGCCGCTATTCGCGTTTCCGCATGGTCGGCGTCAGACTGCGCGCCGCACCATATTATCTCTGGAATCTGCGCCGCGGCATCACCGGCCGCTATATCGGGCTCAACCCCGCCGGCACCGTGATGCTGGTGGCGCTGCTGTCCTCGCTGATCGTCTCCACGATCACGGGCGCGATGTCGGTGACCGTCACCTTCTTCGGGGTCTGGTGGGTCGAAGACACCCACCATTATTCGTCGGATGCCGTCATCATCCTGGTCGTGCTGCACGTGCTCGGCGTCCTGCTGATGGGGATCCTGCAGCGTGAGAATTTGATCCGCGCGATGTTCAGCGGCCGCAAGCACATTCGCAATCGCCCCTAGTCGTTGCTGTTCGCGGCAGACATTGCTTGCCCCACCGGTGCGACCTCAACCGCAAACGTTCCCGACATTGAATTGCGCGAGCGGCGTTAACGCGCCGGTAAGCATGCAATCAGGCGTTGTACGAAATTAATGCGAAGAACGCTTGGCCCGTCCACGATCGACCACATTGACGATGGAGCGTTATTGCATGTTCCGCGTTTTTTCCTGCCTTACTGTCGAGCACGATTGGCGACTCGTGCTGCTCGCCGGCCTGGTCTGCTTCGTCGCGAGCATTGTCGCGGTCAGCATCTTCCATCGCGCGATCGCGGCGCGCGCAAGGACACGCTCGATCTGGATCGCGATTGCCGGTGCCGCCATCGGATATGGAATCTGGGCGACGCATTTCGTCGCCATGCTGGCCTACGAGCCCGGCGTTACGACCGGCTACGGTATCGCGCTGACCGCGCTTTCGCTTGCCACCGCAATGCTTCTGACGTCGGGGGGCTTCGTCGTTGCGGTCGGCGATTGCGGCCGGTGGCGCGCGGGCGCAGGCGGCGTCATCATCGGCGGCGGCATTGCCAGCATGCATTATCTCGGAATGTGGGCACTCGAAGTGCCGGGCCGCGTCGCATGGTCGCTGGACCTCGTGATCGTCTCGGTCATGCTCGGCATGTGCCTCGGCTATGCCGCCCTCGCCGTCGCGATCAAGTACCAGGATTACTGGGGCACCCTGACGGCGGCCGTTCTGCTGACGCTTGCTATCGTGTCGCATCACTTCACGGCCATGGGCGCCGTGCAGATCGTTCCAGATCCGACGCATCCGACCGATACGATGTCGCTCTCGCCGGCTTACCTGGCTCTTGCCATCGCTGGCGTGGCGCTATCCATCCTTGGGATGAGCCTGATCGGCGTCATGGCCGACCGCCGCCTGGCAACCCGAACCAGCAAATTCGAGGAGATCATCAGCCAGCTTTCGACCGCCCGGCAGCAGCTCGAAGGTTCGCAAAGAGAATTGCAGGAACAGAAGTTCAGGCTGGACACCGCGATCAACAACATGGTCGAGGGTCTTTGCATGTTTGATGCCGAGAAGCGGCTCGTCGTCTGCAACGAGCGCTATGCCCGGCTCTATCAGCTGCCGCCGGAATTGCTGAGGACGGGAACATCGCATGCCGACATCATCAGGCATCGTATCACGACGGGAATCCTCAAGGGCGATTCGAGCGAGAGCGCTGCCGCGCGGTTCAGCTCGAAACTCGCCGCGTTGCCGTTCGATGCCGTCTCCAGCAGAATTGACGAGTTTGCGGATGGTCGACTGATCTGCGTGACACGACAGCCGATGGCCGGCGGCGGATGGGTCGCCACGCATCTCGATGTCACCGAACAACGCCGCTCCGAGGCGAAGATCGTTCATATGGCGCAGCACGATGCGCTGACCGATCTGCCAAATCGCGTCCTGCTCAGGGAGCGGATGGAGCATGCCATCGCCGTGACGCGCAACGGCGGCGTCGATCTCGCCGTGCTCATGCTCGACCTCGATCGCTTCAAGGAAGTCAACGACACGCTTGGACATCCGGCGGGGGATTCGCTGCTGCGCGCCGTCGCTGCCCGGCTGCGCGAATGCACCACGGAAACCGCGTTGATCGCCCGGCTGGGCGGCGACGAGTTCGCGGTGATCGATTACGTGACCAGCCCGGCCGTGGAGGCCGCCGCCCTTGCCGAGAGCATCAGAAAGGCGCTTTGCGAGCCCTTCGACCTCGGCGATCACCGGGTCACCGTCGGCACCAGCATCGGCATTGCCATCGCGCCGCGCGATGGCAATGATTCCGACGTGATCATGAAGAGCGCCGATCTCGCCCTCTACTCGGCCAAGAGCGGTGGGCGCGGTGCATTCCGTTTCTTCGAGCCGGAGCTGGACGAGTTCATGCATGCGCGCCGCAACCTCGAGCGCGACATGCGGGATGCGCTTGCCGGCCGTCAGTTCGAGCTCCACTACCAACCGTTCGTCGGCGCCGCGACGGGCAAGACCGAGGGGTTCGAGGCCCTGCTGCGCTGGCATCACCCGCAACAAGGTCTGGTGATGCCGGACGAGTTCATCCCGCTTGCGGAGGAGACCGGCCTGATCGTGCCGATCGGAGAATGGGTCTTGAGGACGGCCTGCGCAGAAGCCGCCAAATGGCCTGCGCATGTCAGGATCGCGATCAACCTGTCTCCCGCTCAATTCAGGAGCAAGGAGCTCGTTCCGGTCGTCATCGGCGCGCTCGCGAGTTCGGGGGTTGCGGCGCACAGGCTCGAGCTCGAGGTGACCGAGACGGTGATCATGCATGATAGCGAAGCTGTTTTCGCAGCACTCGGTGAGCTGCGCGAGCTTGGTGTGCGTATCGCCCTGGACGATTTCGGCACGGGCTATTCCTCGCTGAGCTTTCTGCAGAGATTCCCGTTCGACAAGATCAAGATCGACCGAAGTTTCGTCAACGAGCTATCCGGCGCGGGAGCAGAGGCGCGCCATCTCGCGCAATCGGTGGTTCGTTTCGCGGTCAGCCTCGGCAAGACCACGACCGCCGAAGGCGTCGAAACGAAGGAGCAGCTGGACATCCTCCGTGAAGAGGGCTGCGTCGAGACCCAGGGTTACTATTTCAGCCGGCCGATGCCTGCATCCGACATCGACAGGATGCTGCGGCGGGGTGCCGGAGCAGTCGTCTGCGCTGCTTGAGCAGCCGGGCCGTCACTGCAGCGGCGGGTCGCCGCTGGTGCGTTTCTTGGCGAGGTCCATCTCGGTGACCGCGATCAGGATCTCGGCACGGGTCTTCAAGTCAGGCGCCTCCAGCATGGCCTGCTTCTCGGCGGGGCCATAGGGCGACATCATCGCCAGCGCGTTGACCAGCGCCTCGTTGGGCGCGCTCTCGACGCCTTCCCAGTCGACCTTGAGATTGTTGGCTTTCAAAAAATCCGCCAGCACCACGAGCAGCGCTTCGCGATCGACCTCGTCCTCGCCCATGCGCGCGGTGAAATCGTCGACGAAGGTGAAGAAATCCACCTTGCACTGCCGGTAAGCGGTGAGCACCTCGAGCTCCTCGACCACCTTGAAGCGCGAGACGCCGGTGAGCTCGAGGATGTAGCGGCCGTCGCCGGACTCGGCGAGCTGGGTGATGCGGCCGACGCAGCCGACGCGAAACAGCGCCGGCTTGTCGGAATTCTTCGGCGAATGCGCGACATCGGGCTGGATCATGCCGATCAGGCGATGGCCGTCGCGGAGGGAATCGTCGACCATCGAAAGGTAACGCGGCTCGAAGATGTTGAGCGGCATCTGCCCGCGGGGCAGCAGCAGCGCTCCCGGCAGCGGAAACACCGGAATGATCTCCGGCAGGTCGGCGGGGCCGCGATATTCGATATTGATCGGCATCTGCCCGGTCCCCCTGGCGTTGCCAGCACGCCTTTACGAAAACAGGATCGTCGACAAGCGCTTGCGTCCCTCGACGGTTGCATCATCCGTGCCGCCCCAGGCCTCGAAGAACTGGACCAGCTGCTTGCGGGCGCCGTCGTCGTTCCATTTGCGGTCGCGCTTGACGATCTCGAGCAGCTGTTCGGTGGCGGCGGCGCGGTTGCCTTGCGCGTTGAGCGCGGTGGCGAGGTCGAATCGGGCCTGATGATCGAGCGGGTTTGCGGCGACTTTCTGTTCCAGCTCGGCCACCGGCCCCAGTGCTTCCGCCTGCTCGGCGAGGTCGATCGCGGTCTGCACGGCTTTCACAGCGGGATCGTTGCGCTTGGATTCCGGCACCATGGCGAGCGTCTGCTTGGCCTGCTCCATCGCGCCGGAGACGGCATAGCATTTTGCAAGGCCCGCCAGCGCCGCGATGTTGGTCGAATCGTGCTGGAGTACCTCGGCATAGATCTGCGCGGCGGCGGCCGGATCGCCCTCGGCGAGCACGGCCTCGGCCTCCTGCAGGATCTCGGCGATATTGGGCTCGCCCGGCGCGGTCACGCCCTTGGTCAGCTTTTCGATGAAGGCGTTGAGCTGGCTCTCGGGCACCGCGCCCATGAAGCCGTCGGCCGGCTGGCCGTTGACGAAGGCGATGACGGCCGGAATCGACTGGATGCCCATCTGGCCCGGGATCGCCGGGTGCTGGTCGATGTTCATCTTGACCAGCTTGACCTTGCCCTTGGCCGCCTTGACCGCCTTTTCGAGGATCGGGGTGAGCTGCTTGCAGGGGCCGCACCACTCCGCCCAGAAGTCGATGAGCACCGGCTGGCGCTTCGATTCCTCGATGACGTCCTTCATGAAGGACTGGGTGGTGGTGTCCTTGATCAGATCGGCGGCGGCCGGGCCCGCTGCTCCGTTACCCTGGTCGATGATCGTCACGGGATCCCCTCGTCATGTCTGGAATGGCGGCTCTTTAGCACGTCGCAGATAGCATGTGCTCGGTCGTCGGCTCCTAAATTGGGCCGAATGGGCCGAATTTCAATCCATCATGGCCGATTCGTCGGTTCCGGGGTCATTTCGGGCGATTTCGCCGCATCCGGGGTTGATATGGGGGCTGCGAATGCGAATTGATGCCGCCGGTAGCTGTTGCATTCCCCTCCCGCTTTTGGCATACGACAGCCGTTGCCGGCGCGTCACGCGACCGACACAGGATGCGGGTGTAGCTCAGTGGTAGAGCACGACCTTGCCAAGGTCGGGGTCGAGGGTTCGAGCCCCTTCGCCCGCTCCAATTTTTCCCCAGAGCATCCAGCCAAACCGGGTCGGGCCGTGGTTTTCCACGCCGCTGGCGGCTGGCTTGGGTCTGCTGTCTTGGGTCCGCAATGACAATCCTGGTCACCGGCAGCGCCGGCCATCTCGGTGAGGCCATCCTCCGCACCCTGCATGGGCGTCGTTCGCCCGTGCGCGGGGTCGATCTGAAGCCGTCTGCCTTCACCGACGCCGTCGGCTCCATCGTCGATCCCGGCTTCGTGCGGCGCCAGATGGACGGCATCTCCGCCGTCATCCACACCGCGACGCTGCACAAGCCGCATGTGGCGACCCATACCAAGCGGGATTTCGTCGACACCAATGTCACCGGCACGCTCAATTTGCTCGAGGCGGCCGCGGCCGCCGGCGTGAAGAGCTTCGTCTTCACCAGCACCACCAGCGCGTTCGGCGCGCAGCTCCGCCCCGAGGCGGGACAGGCGGCCGTGTGGGTCACCGAGGATCTGCCCCCGGTGCCGAAGAACGTCTACGGCACGACCAAGCTGATGGCCGAGACTCTCTGCGAGCTGTTCTTTCGCGAGCGCGGACTGCCCGTCCTGGTCTTGAGAACCTCGCGCTTCTTTCCCGAGGATGACGACGATCCGGCGATGCGGTCCGCTTACACACTGGACAACGCGCAGGCCAACGAGCTGCTCTATCGCCGGCTGGATATCGCGGACGCGGTGAGCGCCCATCTGCTCGCCGCCGAGCGCGCGCCCGGGATCGGGTTTGCCCGCTACATCGTCTCGGCCACGAGCCCGTTCGAGCAACGCCATCTCGCAGGCCTCGCCCGCAATGCCGCCGGTGTCGTGCGCGAGCTCTATCCGGATTGTACGCAGCTCTATGCGGCGCGCACTTGGCAGCTCTTCCCCGCGATCGACCGTGTCTATGTCAATGCGCGGGCACGGCGCGAGCTGGGCTGGCGGCCGGAATTCGACTTCGCGCATGTGCTGCGCTGCCTGCAAGCCGGCCGCGATTTCCGCAGCCCGCTGGCACACGAGGTCGGATCGAAAGGCTATCATGACACGGTGTTCGACGTCGGGCCCTACCCCGTCGCCCCGTAAGCGCCGTCATGGCCATTTTGCTCGGCGCTTCAAATGCCTCGCCGGTCCCGCCGGGCGCATGCCGGCCTGAGCCGTTCTACTGTGCATGGGGTTGTTCTCGCATTTTTTGCATGTCCGCTCGTGCCGCCCAAAGTGATCCACGCGCGAACTTGATTCCGCGCTGCAGCGAGAGCGTCGTCGTCACGGCGTGCGGCCGTTGACATTCCGTCTCAATTTTTATTGAGCGCAATCGCGGTGGACGCGGTGCGCTTCTCACGGTGCGCAGATGTGCTAACATTTTTGCGTCCGTCGTCCCGACGGACGTTCAACTTCGCCTCTCGACTAGCAAAACAAAATAGAGTGCAGCCCTGACGGCTGCCTTAGGGGAGTGACGCGATGACATCGATGTTCCATCGATCCCTGTTGGCGCTTGCGGCCGTGGCCCTTCTCGCAGGGACCAGCGCCGGCAATGCGCAGCAGCAGGACAAGAACCGGGCACTGAAGAAATACGAATCCGGCACCAAGGAGTTCTGGACCCATCCGCCGGACGACTGGTTCCTCGGCGACGAGACCGAGGCGCAGAAGGGCCTCGCGCCGCCCTCGGGCCCGCCGACCGGCGCCTCCGACGCCGAGCTCGCCAACATCGTCAAGAAGATCAAGCTGCCGGCAGGCTTCAAGATCGAGGTCTATGCCTCGGGCGTGCTGGCCGCGCGGCAGATGGCCTGGGGTGACAAGGGCACGCTGTTCGTCGGCTCGTTCGGCCTCGGCAACGTCTATGCCATCAAGGACAACAACGGAAAGAAGGAGGTCAAGACCGTCCTCAAGGGCCTCAACATGCCCACCGGTCTCGCCTTCAGGGACGGCGCGCTCTACGTCATCGCCGTCGACAAGCTGATCCGCTACGACAACGCCGAAGCCAATCTGGACAAGCTCGGCGACGGCAAGGTCGTCTATGACGACATGCCGTCCTATGCCGCGCATGGCTGGAAATACATCGCGGTCGACAAGGAAGGCTGGTTCTTCCTGCCGTTCGGACCGCCCTTCAACATCGGCATCCCGCCGACCAGCGTGTCGCAGATCCGGCGCGTCGATCCCAAGACCGGCAACGCCGAGATCTGGGCGCTCGGCGTCCGCAACTCGGTCGGCGGCGACGTCGATCCGCGCACCGGCAAGCTCTGGTTCACCGAGAATGCCCGCGACTGGATCAGCGACGATCTGCCCTCGGACAAGCTGAACATGATCAACCGGATCGGCGAGCATTTCGGCTATCCCTATTGTCATCAGGGCAATCTGCCGGACGACAAGTTCGCCATGGGCCACAAGTGCTCCGAGTTCACGCCGCCGGTGCTGAATCTCGGCGCGCACGTCGCCCCGCTCGGCATGAAGTTCTACACCGGCGACCAATTCCCCGCCGAGTACAAGAACAACATCCTGATCGCCGAGCACGGCTCCTGGAATCGCCACAAGTATCAGGGCGCGCGCATCGTGCGCGTGATCGTCGGGCCCGACGGCAAGAATCCCAAGCGGGAGGTGTTCGCCTCCGGCTGGATCGAGGGCGACCAAGGCTATCTCGGCCGTCCCAACGACATCCTTCTTGCCAAGGACGGCTCGATCCTCGTCGCCGACGATTGGGCGGGCGCGATCTATCGCATCAGCTACAGCAAGAAGTAGCGCGACGTCACGGAGAGGCTGCGATCGGGTGACGGCCGCAGCCTTTTCCATCTCAACATCTCCGCTGTCGTTCCGGATTGTACGCTGGCGCTGGTCCGGAACCCATGACCCGACTGCTGGTTATGGACTCCGGCCGCGTGCTTCGCACGCCCTGGAATGACGAGCTCGATCAATCGGAATCACCCACATGCGCCGTCAGTTTTCATCGTACGCAATCGGCGTGCTATCGCTCGCCGCGCTCGCATTCGTCCCCGCGAGCGCCGCCGACAATGCCGCGATCAAGGAGAAGGCGGCCGTCTGCTCCGGCTGTCACGGCGAGAACGGCATTTCGCAGACGGAGAACATCCCCTCGCTGGCCGGCCAGCCCGACCAATTCATCCAGTGGCAGCTCGTGTTCTTCCGTGCCGGCTCGCGCAAGAACGATCAGATGCAGCCGATCGTCGAGGAGATCACCAACGAGGACATCCGCAGTTTCGGCGCCTATTTCGCCTCGTTGACGCCGCCGAAGGGTTCGGAGGATGACGACCCGGATCTATCGAAGAAAGGCGCGCAGGTCGCCGCCGGCCGCCGCTGCGCCTCGTGCCACACGGACAGCTATGCCGGCACCAAGGCGGTTGCGCGGCTAGCGGGTCAGCGCGAGGAATATCTGGTCAAGTCGCTGCGCGACTACAAGGCCGGCCAGCGCGTCGGCGGCGGCGTCGCCGCGATGGCCGATGTCGCCTATCACATGAGCGAGGAGGAAATCACCGCCGTCTCGCACTACCTCGCGCATTTGAAATAGCGCGGCGGCAGACAGAGCTCGTCGTCCCGGGCCGCGACGAAGTCGCGAGCCCGGGACCCATAGCCACAGGGAAGAATTTGGCGAAGACTCGTCGCTGCGGTCTCGCGCCATAACCACTCCTTGTGGTTATGGGTCCCGGGTTCGCGCTACGCGCGCCCCGGGACGACAGCGGAGTTTGGAGCTACCCTGCCCGCTGCTTCTCATACGCCTTCAGATGCGTATACGCGATGCGCAGCTTCGGCACCGGCACCTTGGCCGCATCTGCGCGCGAAATGAGATCGCCGATGACATGATCGGCTTCGACCGGCAGGCCCGCCTTGATGTCGCGGAACATCGACGCCGTCATCGGCGAACCTTCGGCGGTCAAATTGCCCTTCACCCGCTCGAAGAACGGGCCGCCCGGCGGATAGCCCGACGCGGTGGCGATCGCACTGGTCTCGTCCAGCATGCCGAGCAGGAAATCCCGGCCGCCGGGCGCGGCGAGGATGTTGCCGACGGAGGTTCGCATCAGGCTGGTGCTCGCGGCGAGCGAGGAGAGGAATACCCATTTCTCCCACATGTCCTGCATGATGTTCTGGCTGGCGGTGGCGCCATTGATGCCGCTCTTGAAGGCTTCGTCGATGGCCTTCACGCGATCCGACAGCTTGCCGTCGCGCTCGCCGTAATTGATCGACTGCATCGGCTGGAGCTGCACCACCTCGCGCTTCTCGTTCAAGGTCGCGGCGATCGCGCAAAGCCCGCCGAGCACGCGCTCCTTGCCGAATCTGGCATCCAGCGTGTCGAGATGCTTCATGCCGTTCAGCATCGGGATGATCGCGGTGTTCGGCCCGACGGCGGCCGCGAACGACGTGATGGCATCGTCGAGATCGAACGCCTTGCAGCTCAAGAGCACGACGTCGAACTTGTCCTTCAGCGTGTCGGACTGCACGGTCGGCGGATTCTTCAGCGTCACGTCGCCATTCGGGCTCTTGATGACGAGACCGGCGCTCGCGAGCTCGCTGGCGCGGCGCGGCCGGACCAGGAAGGTCACGTCGCGGCCGGCCTGCAACAGCCTGCCACCAAAATAGCCGCCGATGGCGCCGGCGCCGACCACGAGGATACGCATGGGATCTTCCTTGTTGTTGTTTCTTACTGTCGTCCTGGCGAAAGCCGGGACCCATTACCCCGAATGCCGGTTGCCGGACAAGTTGGAGCCCGATCTCGTCACACCATGACCTTCGGTGATCATGCTGCCTGGCCTTCGCCTGGACGACGGCGGAGAGGATAGCTCGTTCTATCCACGATCCGAAGTCACTTCTCCAGCACCATCTCCTCGACCTCGCGCAGTTGTTCCTTGCCGAAGAACATCTCGTCACCGACGAAGAAGGTCGGCGAGCCGAACGCGCCGCGCGCCACCGCGTCCTCGGTGTTCTTGATCAGCTTGCCTTTCACTTCCGGCTCCTGCGCGCGGGCGAACAGTTTTTGCGCATCGAGGCTGGAGGAGGCCAGCGCCTTTGCCGCGGTCTCGGGATCGTCCATCTTCTTCGGCTCGCGCCACATGTGGTGGAAGGCCGCTTCGACGTATTTTTCGAACACGCCTTCGAGCTGCGCCGCGATCGCCGTGCGCATCAGGTTCAGCGTGTTGACGGGGAAGTGCGGATTCCAGACATAGGGCTCGACCTTGAAACGCTTGATGAAGCGCTCGGTCTCGACCTGCTGGAATTCGCGCTTGTTCTTGATGCCGGCCAGCGTCTCGGCCGGAGACTTGTTGTTGGTCGATTTGAAGATGCCGCCGAGCAGGATCGGGACATACTCGAACTTGACGCCGATGCGCTGTTCGACCGCCGGGATCGCGAGATGGCTGAGATAGGCATTCGGGCTACCGAAATCGAACAGGAATTGCGGGGCTGAGCGGGTCAAGTTCGTTCTCCCTTGCGGCGCTTTCGTCCATTGTGGCGCAGCGCACGTCGCAGGTCCACCGTTTAATGATGATCATAATACTCTGATCGTCAGATCAGGCGCTCGATTGCTTGCTTGCGCCACACCAGGAGGTAATAGCCCATCTGCAAAACGAACATGGCGCAGAACACGATCGGATAGGCGGCCCAAACGCCCTCGAGGCCGATCGTGCGGCTGAGGATCACCGCCGCCGGCAGCTCGATCGCGACGATGGCGAAGATCGACAGCAGCATCGGCGTCAAGGCGACGCCGGCGGCACGCATGGCGCCGGAGAACACCGTGGCGAGGCCGAACGGCACCGAGCTCCACAAGGCGATGTACAGCAGTTCCTTCGCCAGATCGAGCACGGCGCCGTCGGTGATGAAGATGCCGAGCACGGCGCGCGGCGCGAGATAGATCAGCGCCACCAGCCCGCCGGTCAGGACGAGATTGAACGCAATGCCGGCGCGAACGATGCCGTCGAGCCGCGCTCGGTCGCCCCCGCCGATCGCCTGCGCGCCGAGGATCGAGACCGCGATCGAAATCGACATCGCCGTGAACTGGGTGTAGCCCATCACCTGATTGACGGCGCCGTACGCAGCCGTGGCGCTCGAGCCGAAGCGGTTGACGAGCCCGAGCAGCACCAGCTCGGCGATCGCCATTACCACCATGCCGATTGCGCTGGGCAGCCCGATGCCGAGGATTTTTCCGAGCACGGCGCCCTTGAGACGCAGATGATGCAGCAGGGCCGCATCCGGCGCCAGGGTGTGCTGCTTCCGCAGCAGGTAGACGGCCAGCACGATCAGCGTCAGCGTGTTGGCGATCGCAGCAGCCCATGCCGGGCTGGTGATGCCGGACGCGGGCAACCCGAAAGCGCCGCGGATCAGCACCGGCGTCAGGATCAGGCCGATCGCGGTCGACAGCGCCAGTGCGAGCAGCGGTGTCACGGTGTCGCCGACGCCGCGGATCATCGCCGTCATCAGGAGGAAGACAAAGCCGAGCGGCATCGTCAGCAGCATGATGCGTGCATAGGCGCTGGCCTGCTCGAGAATGTCCGCGGGCGTTGCGAGCGCCATCATCAGTTGGCGGCTGAAGATGCCACCGATCAGTGCAATCGCAATCGAGAACAGCAGGCCTATCGCCAGCGTCGTGCCGACGACGAGCTTGATCCTGTCATGTTCGCCTGCGCCAAAGGCCTGACCGATCAGCACCGTGGCGCCGGTGCTCAGGCCCATGACGAAAGCGAACAGGAAGAACATCACCGGAAAGAAGGCCGAGACCGCGGCCAGCGCGTCGATGCCGATCATCTGGCCGAGATAGACGTTGCTGACGGTGCCGAACAGCGATTGCAGCGCGTTGCCTAGCATCAGCGGAGCGAGGAAGCGGAGGAATGTCGTCCAGAGACGTGGTGTGGCGGACATGGACTTGCCTTTCATCAGGGCGTGCGAAGCCGTTGCCGCGCAATGCGCGGCTCGGCCGTCGATGGGGTTGTGGAAGGCGCGCCTAGGCGCGGTCGCTATAGGCGAGCTTGACGATGTGGTCGCGGATGTCGGTTGGCCAGTCGGCGATCAGTCCGGTGAAGCGGCGCCGGTCGTCTGCGAACAGCGCGCGCGAGGCTTCCTCGAACTGCGGCAGATTGCCGGCCATGGTCGACATGAAGTGATAGGCCGCATCGCGCGCCTGCCGCTCGCGGTCCTTGTCGCCGCTGGCGCGTCTGGCTTCGTCGACGAGCTTGCGCAGCGCGACCGAGGCGCCGCCGGCTTGTGCGTTGAGCCACTCCCAATGCCGCGGCAGCAAGGTCACCTCGCGTGCGACCACGCCGAGCTTCGGCCGGCCGCGGCCGCGCGGCTCGTTCGGTGGTGCGGTCTCCTCGACCGGCAGCGGGACAAGCTTCGCCAGCCGCGCCAGCACCTCGCGATCGCCGCCGCGTAGATCGAAGTCGATCGACCGGCCCGTTGAGTCCTCGAAGATGATGATGGGCTCGTCCGGCCGGGACGCGATCCGCTTCACGACCAGCGCGACCTCTCCTGCCGGCCCGGATACCAGGCGACGCTGCCCCTGGAAGGCGGTGAAAAACTTCTGCATTGGAATCATTGCCGTATTGATCGCGTTGGCAGTTTAATACCCGGGTAAATTGCCAGCGTCAATATACCCGGGTGAAAATATCCGTCCGGATGGCTCGACATTGCGGTCCCGGGCTGGCACCAACGCGGCAAACGACCAAGCCAAGCTGGGGACCTGCGCGATGCTGACTGTTCATCACCTCAACAACTCCCGCTCGCAGCGCGTGCTGTGGCTGCTCGAGGAGTTGGGCGTGCCCTACGAGATCGTGGGCTATCAGCGCCAGCCGGACATGCGCGCGCCGAAGGAGCTGCGCGCCATTCATCCGCTCGGCAAGTCGCCTGTCATCACCGACAACGGCAACATCATCGCCGAGTCGGGCGCGATCATCGAATATCTCATCGCGACCTATGGCAACGGCCGGCTGATCCCGCCGCCGAATACGCCGGAGCGGCTGCGCTACACATATTGGCTGCATTACGCGGAAGGCTCGGCGATGCAGCCGCTGCTGTTGAAGCTGTTGTTCACGCTGATGCCGAAGCGCGCGCCCGCACTGTTGCGGCCGCTGGTGCGCAAGGTCTGCAACCAGGCGCTCACCGCGCTGGTCAATCCGCAGCTCAAGCAGCACATGGATTATTGGGAAGGTGAGCTCGGCAAGAGCGAGTGGTTCGCCGGCAACGAGTTCACGGCCGCCGACATCCAGATGAGCTTTCCGCTGGAAGCCGCGCAGGCGCGTGGCGGGCTGGAGCAGGGCCATCCGAAGGCGATGGCGTTCCTGGAGCGCATTCATGCGCGGCCGGCCTATGCGCGCGCGCTGGAAAAGGGCGGGCCGTATCAGGTTGGAAGGTAGTGTACCGTCATTCCGGGGCACGCGAAGCGTGAACCCGGAATCTCGAGATCCTCAGGTGCGAAATTGCGCACCGTAGTTCGATGCTTCGCATCGCCCCGGGATGACAGTCGAACATCAATCCGCGTGCAGCACGCGTCCGCGCGTCTCAGGCAGCGCGAATGCGGCGATGAAGAACAGCGCATAGGCGACCACCGCGAAGATCGCGATGGCGTTCGACAGCGACGTCGTTGCCGAGAGCGCGCCGACCAGGAACGGAAACAGCGCCCCGATGCCGCGGCCGAAATTGTAGCAGAAGCCCTGGCCGGAGCCGCGCAGCCGCGTCGGATAGAGCTCGGTCAGGAAGGCGCCGATCCCCGAGAAGTAGCCCGAGGCGAAGAAGCCGAGCGGGAAGCCGAGCACCCACAGGATCTCGTTGGTCAGCGGCAGCTGGGTGTAGAGCAGCACCACCGCCATGGCCCCGATCGAGAAGATCAAGAACAGATTGCGCCGTCCGATCCGGTCGGCGAGCCAGGCGCCGGTGAGATATCCGATGAAGGAGCCGATGATCAGCGTCGAGAGATAGCCCGTCGAGCCGACGATCGACAGGTGCCGCTCCTTGGTCAGGAACTGCGGCACCCAGAAGGTGACGGCGTAATAGCCGCCCTGGCAGCCCGTCGCCATCAGCGATGCCAGGATCGTGGTCTTGAGGATCGGGCCGGAGAAAATCTCCCAGAGCGCCGGACGATCGCCGCTCGCGGCCTGCCTGGCGCGGGCCTGGGCGGAGATCTCGGGCTCGGTGACCGAGCGGCGGATGTAGAACACGAGCAGCGCCGGCAAGGCGCCGATCACGAACATCCATCGCCACGCCGTCTCCGCAGGCAAGGCCGAGAACAGGATCGCCTGCGACAGCACCGCGAGGCCCCAGCCGACGGCCCAGCCCGACTGCACCGACCCGACGGCGCGGCCGCGATATTGCGGCCGGATCGCTTCGCCCATCAGTACGGCGCCGGCGGCCCATTCGCCGCCGAAGCCGAGGCCGAGCAAGGCGCGCGCAATCAGCAGCTGGTCGAAATTCTGCACGACTGCGCAGACCAGCGAGAAGAACGAGAACCAGATGATGGTGATCTGCAGCGTCCTGACCCGTCCGATATGGTCGGAGAGATAGCCGCCGAGCCAGCCGCCGATCGCCGACGCCAGCAGGGTCACTGTGCCAGCGAGACCGGCCGAGGCGGCATCGACCTTCCACAGCGCGATGATGGTGCCGATCACCAGCGGGTAGATCATGAAATCCATGCCGTCGAGCGCCCACCCGGCTGCGCAGGCCCAGAACGTCCGGCGCTCCGGCGTGTTCATGTCGCGGTAGAACGCGAGAAGGCTGGTGTCCTCGATCTCGGCGCGTTCGATGCGCTGGTTCGGATCGGTTGTCGTCATGCGAGTTTCCTGGGCGGTTCTTGGAAAGCTGCGCCTTGGTAGCACGCGTGGCAGCGAGAGCTAGCGGGCCCACGCTCCCGTGCCATGCAAATGACGTGGTTACTGCCCCGCCGCCTCGGCGCCGCGCGTGCGCGGATCGGAGGCACCGAGCGGCCCAGTCGCCGTCACGAGAATCGAATTGGCCGATGTCTGCCCCATCGGCTCGACGATGAGGTGACCCATCGCCTTCAGCTCGGCCAGAACGTCGCTGGGAAAACCGCTCTCGACGCGCACCTCGTCCGGCAGCCACTGATGATGCAGCCGCGGCGTCGCAACCGCGGCCGCGACGTCCATCTTGTAGTCGAGGACGTTCACGATGACCTGGAGAACGGTCGAAATGATGCGGCTGCCGCCGGGCGAGCCCGTCACCAGCACCGGTTTGCCGTCCTTCAGCACGATGGTGGGCGACATCGAGGACAGCGGACGTTTTCCAGGTCCGGGCAGATTGGCCTCGAAGCCGACGAGGCCGTAGGCATTGGACGCGCCGACCGCCGCCGTGAAGTCGTCGAGCTCGTTGTTGAGCAGCACGCCGGTGCCGTCCGCGACGAGGCCGACGCCATAGCTGAAATTCAGCGTATAGGTGTTGCTGACGGCGTTGCCGCGACCGTCGACGACGGAGAAATGGGTGGTGTTGCTGCCCTCGCGCGGCGAGGTGGCGGCAGCAACGAGCTCCTTCGACGGCGTGGCGCGCTCGGTGGAGATGCCCGCGCGCAGCTTGGCGGCATAGTCCTTCGCGGTCAGCGTCTCGATCGGTGCATTGACGAAGGCGGGATCGCCGAGATAGCGCGCACGATCCGCATAAGCGCGCTTCATGGCCTCGATCAGGAGATGCAGCGACGCCGGCGATCCCTGCTTGAGATCGGCGAGCTGAAAGCCTTCGAGGATGTTGAGCGTCTCCACCAGCACCACGCCGCCGGACGAGGGCAACGGCATCGACACGACGTCGTAGCCGCGATAGGTGCCGCGCACCGGCGCACGGATCACCGCCTGATAGGACTTGAGGTCGGCCGGCGTCATGATGCCCCCGGCCTCGCCGACGGCCTTGGCGAGCTTTTCCGCAACCGGTCCCTCATAGAAGCCGCGCGGCCCCTCTGCGGCGACGACCGACAGCGTTGCGGCGAGATCGCCTTGCACCAGCCTGTCGCCTTCACCGAGCGGCGAGCCGTCAGGGCGCGAGAAGATCTTGGCCGAGGAAGGCCAGCGCGCCAACCGGCGGTGCCAGCCCGGCAGCGTGTCGGCCATGTCGTCGCTGACGACGAAACCGTCGCGCGCGAGCGCGATTGCGGGTTCGAGCAGTTGCGCCAGCGTGAACCGGCCCGAGCCGTATTTCTCCAATGCGAGGGCAAGACCAGCGACGGTGCCAGGGACGCCGATGCCGAGCGCGGAATCCCGCGACTTCGTCACGTCAGGCTTGCCATCGGGGCCGAGGAAAATTTGCGGCGTGGTCGCAGCCGGCGCGGTCTCGCGATAGTCGATCGTGATGTCTTCATTGCGGTCGGCGGAATGGATCACCATGAAGCCGCCGCCGCCGATATTGCCGGCGCGCGGATAGGTCACGGCCATCGCAAAGCCGGTGGCGACCGCGGCATCGACCGCATTGCCGCCGCGCCGCAGAATGTCGGCACCGACCTGCGCGGAGATCCTCTCCTGGGCCACCACCATGCCGTGCTCGGCGGCGACGGCACGCACCGCGTCGCGCGCGGGCGGGACATAGCCCCGCCGCGCATCCTGGGCCGTCGCGGGCACGAAGCCGAGCACCAGCGTGGCGATGACGGCCAGGAAGGTCCGCCGCGTCGAATATGACGACATCATCAAAATTTCCGTCGTGCTCTTGGACCAGTCCCTTGGACCAAACCCTTGGGCCAGTCTCTTGGGCCAGTCTCTTTGGATGGTCTCTTGGGAGGGTCCCTTGGGCCAGTTCACACCCGTCACGGCAATGCTATACGGTTTGCCCTGAGAGAGGCAAAACTGTTCGTGATGAGGACTGCGAGATGACGACGATCGCCCCGGATGCGCGCATGGCCAGCGCGTCGCGGACCTATCCGCCGCGCGCCGCCGTCGTCAGCTGGATCTTCTTCGATTGGGCCGCGCAGCCTTATTTCACGCTGATCACGACCTTCGTGTTCGCGCCCTATTTCGCGACCGCCATCGCGCCAAATCCCGCCACCGGCCAATCCTTGTGGGGCTTTGCGATGGCGGCCGCCGGCCTTGCGATCGCGTTGTTGTCGCCGGTGCTCGGGGCCATCGCAGATGCTTCGGGCCGCAGGAAACCGTGGATTGCAGGTTTCGGCGTGGTGCTGGTGCTGGCGTCCTGCACGCTCTGGATCGGCAAGCCCGGCGATCATGCCATCATTCCGCTGGTGCTCACCGCCGTCGCGCTCGCCAGCGTCGGTGCGGAATTCGCCACGCTCTTCAACAACGCGATGATGCCGACCCTGGTGCCGCCGGAGCGGATCGGCCGTCTCTCCGGCACCGGTTGGGCGACGGGCTACATCGGCGGCATCGTCAGCCTGACCATCGTGCTCGGCTTGCTTGCCGCCAATCCCGAGACCGGCCGCACGCTGCTCGGCTTCACGCCGCTCTTCGGGCTCGATCCTGTCACGCGTCAGGGCGACCGCGCCGCGGGGCCGTTGACCGGGCTGTGGTTCATCATCTTCGTGATGCCGATGTTCCTGTTCACGCCGGACTATCCGGCGAAGCGCCCGGTGCGCGAGGCGTTGCGTGAAGGGCTGGCGGAGCTGAAGCAATCGATCAAGGGATTGCCGCAGCAGAAGTCGCTCGCGGCGTTCCTGCTCGCCAATATGATCTACACCGACGGCCTCGTGTCGCTGTTCGCCTTCGGCGGCATCTATGCCGCCGGCACGTTCGGCTGGCACACGATCCAGATCGGCACGTTCGGCATCATGCTGGCGATCGCCGGCGCGTTCGGCGCCTGGCTCGGCGGCAAGCTCGACGATCGTCTCGGACCGCGGCGCGTGATCGCCGGCAGCCTGCTGATCCTGCTGCTGTCGGTGGCGGCGATCCTGCTGGTCGACAAGGATAGCGTGCTGTTCGTCAAGGTCGCGCCCCCGCAGTCGGGTGCGGGCTTGTTCTCCAGCGCTGCGGAGCGCGCCTATCTGGTGCTGGGCTGCCTGATCGGCGCAGCCGGTGGCCCGTTGCAGGCCGCGTCTCGCACGCTGCTGATCCGCCTCGCGCCAAAGGATCGCATCGCGCAGTATTTCGGCCTGTTCGCCTTGACCGGGAAGGTGACGTCCTTCATCGGCCCGCTCCTGATCGGCATGATCACCGCGGCAACGGCCAGCCAGAAGGCCGGCATGGCCGTGCTGGTGGTGTTCTTCGTCGCAGGATTGGGGCTGTTGATGCGGGTGCGGGACTAGCCGCAATTCGCCGTCATCCCGGGGCGCGCGAAGCGCGAGCCCGGAATCTATCGTGCAGCGTGTCATGTGGAGAAATGGATTCCGGGTTCGCGCCAAGGGGCGCGCCCCGGAATGACGGCGAGATCAGTGCCTGAAATGCCGCGTTCCCGTGAACACCATGGCAATGCCGTGCTCGTCGGCGGCCTTGATCACCTCGTCGTCGCGCATCGAGCCGCCGGGCTGCACCACGGCGGTGGCGCCGGCCTCGATGCAGGCGAGCATGCCGTCGGCAAAGGGGAAGAACGCATCCGAGGCCACCACCGAGCCCTTGGTCAGCGGCTCGGCGAGCTTGAGCTCACCCGCCGCATCCTGCGCCTTGCGCGCCGCGATCCGGGCGGAATCCACCCGGCTCATCTGGCCTGCGCCGATGCCGACGGTGGCGAGATCCCTGGCGTAGATGATGGTGTTGGACTTGACGTGTTTTGCGACACGGAACGCGAACTTCAGGTCACGCATTTCCGCATCCGTGGGCGCCCGCTTGGTCACGACCTTGAACGTCATGTCGTCGACCACGGCATTGTCGCGGCTCTGCACCAGCAGGCCGCCGGCGACCGTCTTGGCCGTGAGTCCGGGGGCGCGCGGATCGGGCAGGCTGCCGGCGAGCAGCAGGCGAAGGTTCTTCTTGCCTCCGATGATGGCGATGGCCTCCTCGGTGGCGTCGGGTGCGATGATCACCTCGGTGAAGATCTTCGTGATCTCGCGCGCGGTGTCGGCGTCGAGCGGAAGGTTCATCGCGATGATGCCGCCGAAGGCGGAGGTGGAGTCGCAGGCCAGCGCCTTGCGATAGGCGTCGACGAGGTTCGGGCCCTCCGCGACGCCGCAGGGGTTGGCGTGCTTGACGATGACGCAGGCCGCGGTGCGCCCGGCGTCGAACTCGCCGATGCATTCATAGGCCGCATCGGTGTCGTTGATGTTGTTGTACGAGAGCTCCTTGCCCTGCAGCTGCCGCGCGGTCGAGACGCCCGGACGCTTGTCGGGCGTCGCGTAGAATGCCGCGGTCTGGTGCGGATTCTCGCCGTAACGCAGCGACTGGATCAGCCGGCCGCCGAAGGCACGGAAGTCGGGCGCGTCGATCTCGAGCTGGCGGTTGAACCAGTTCGAAATCGCAGCATCGTAGGCCGCGGTACGGGCATAGGCCTTTGCGGCAAGGCGCCGGCGCAGCTTCAGCGTGGTCGCGCCCTTGTTGCCGGCAAGCTCGTCGAGCACGGCCTTGTAGTCCTCGGCCTCGACCACGACCGCGACGTCGTCATGGTTCTTGGCGGCGGCGCGGATCATCGCGGGGCCGCCGATGTCGATGTTCTCGATGCAGTCCTCGAAGCCGGCGCCTTTGTCGACGGTGGCCTCGAACGGATAGAGGTTGACGACGAGAAGGTCGATCGGCGCGATGCCGTGCGCCTTCATCGCTTCCGCATGCTCCTTATTGTCTCGGATCGCGAGCAGGCCGCCATGCACCTTGGGATGCAGTGTCTTGACGCGGCCGTCCATCATTTCGGGGAAGCCGGTGAGGTCGGAGACGTCCTTCACCTTGAGGCCGGCGGCCGCGATCGCTTTCGCAGTGCCGCCGGTCGAGACCAGCTCGACATCATGCGCGGCCAGCGCCTTTGCGAACTCGATCAGGCCGGTCTTATCGGAAACGGAGAGCAGGGCGCGGGTGACGCGGCGTGGATGGTCAGTCATGAGCAAGATCCTCTGTCTTAAGGAGTGTCTATGCCCAGGCGCGCGGCGGATATGTGTCGCGCTTCCCGATGGTGCTCCATCCAAGGTCGCCAGTCGCGCGAGCGCGTGCTCGATAGCAGCTTTCGGCCGGTTTCACAACGCCGGACAGGACTGGCAGACGCGCGTCTACAGCGGCAGTTCCGGCTCCCGCCGCGCGTTTCTTCGGGCATTGGTGACCGTCGGCGAGGCGGTGGACCGCACAAAACTCCAGCGGATCGAGGGTGCCTGCCGCGCATCCTGACGGATCACGATCTGAGCGGTGCGGCGCGGCCCGTCATTGCCGGCCAGAAACACGCTGTCCTCGAGATCGACCTTGTCGTCCAAGGCTTCGAAGGTCCATACGTCGCGGTTCGGCAGCACCAGCATGACGCCGCGGGCATCCGACAGCCGGCTCGCCTTCACCGCCGGATGCAGATGGAAGCGCAGCGCGAAATCGGCATCCGCGCCCTTGAAGCGCCCGCCCTGCGGCGGCGACAGCGTGTCCTCGCCGTCGATGCGCGCGCCGTCATTGGCGATCATCAGCACGCGGCGATGGATCGCGCCGAATTTCGAGAGGTACCCGTCATGCGAGGTCGTCAGCAGCGTGCCGTTCTGCACGACCTCGCGATAACTCTCGACCTCGACCGGGCCGCTGGTGACGGGCGCCCCGTGCAACAGGCGCTTCATCGCCGACATCTCCACGAACTGGCATGACGACGTGTCGTGATAGGTCAGCGTCGAATGTGCCGCGGTGCTGCGCGCGAACGGCCGCCAATTGTCGCGGCCGGTGGTCGGCATGCCGCAATTGGTGACGATGCGGCTGATGCCGGAGGACAGCTCGAACGACAGGCAGCCGGCATGGGCGTCGTGGCTGATGCCCGCCGGCGGTGGCGGGCCGGTGTCGATGATCACCGTGGTCTGGCCGGCATCGAGGCGCTGGAAGCCGGTATGCGGCATGTTCGCCATCGGCGCGCCATGGGTGTCGTCATAGGCGAGCAGCGTCGCGAGCAGGTCGGACGGCGTCGCGCTCATGCCGTTGAACAGCGCGAAATTGCCGTCGCCGTGGCGGAAGAAGCGCAGCATCGGCATCATGCGGTCGATCGCGTTCAGCAGCGCCGGCGGCGGCGCAATGTTGCGCGCGGCAAAGGTCTGCCGCAGCGGCAACAGGTCGATCAGCAGATCGATCAGGGCGCCGGGGTTGCGGGAGATGTGTCCGCCGTCGGGAAGGATCTGCCGCTGCAATTCGTCCGAGAGCTTCTTCGAGGTGCTGCGGATGTGGCGCGCCTGGTTGGCGAGGCATAGCGCCGCGTAGCACAGCGCGATCAGCACCTGCAGCTTCGGCACCCCGTCGGGAATGTCGAGCATGGTGTAGCGCAGGAAGCGGATCTCGCGTGCCAGCGCGCGCAGGTAACGGCGATAGAACTTGTTGTCGGTGTCGTTGAGCACCAAGGGCGCCTGCGACAACAGCGAGATCACTCGCCGTGACAGCACGTCCGCGCGCCGCGCGACCGGACGGCGCTTGTTGGCGGGGTTCGAGATCCAATCCTCGACCAGCGCACGCGCATTCGCCCGCGTCAGCGCAGTGTCGGCGGCGCGCAAGTGCCGCAGCCAGCCGAAGCCGAGCAGCGCGACCTCCCAATCCTCCGACGGCGGTTCGAGATCGAAGATCGAGCGGCCGTGGCAATTGACGATCTTGCCGGCAAAGACGAAGCGGCCGGCATAGATCTCGGCGGCGCGGGTCGCGTCCGCGGTGCGCAGGTCATGCGGCGCGATGATCAGCCGGTCGGTGCGGCTGGGCCAGACCCGCGACACCGCCACGGACCCGCCGCTCGCGCGCGCGAGCATGTTCCGCGCGAAGCGGTTCATCACCAGCGTCGAGATACGTCTGCGTTGAGCGACCGACACGCCTTGCCTTGAAGGGGAGAGGAGGATTGCGACGAATCCTTATTAATCCCAAAATCGGACGGCTGACACCACCTTGAACGGCGCGAATCAGTGTCGAGCTTGCAAAATCCGGTGCAAAATCAGGATTTAACGAGCCGGGCGGCGTAGAAACCGTCGAGCCCGCCGAGCTTGGGATCGGCGTTCGGCAGATGGCAGGGCAAGGTGCGCAGATCGCCGTCTGGGTTGAGGATCTGGTCGAGGCCCGCGACCTCCGACGCCTCGATCGGGACGCGGCGAAGCGCGGGCTCTGCGGCCAGAAGCGCGGCAATGGCGTGCTCGCCCTCTTCGGGTTCCAGCGAACAGGTGCAGTAGACCAGCGTCCCGCCCGGCTTGAGCAGCGATACGGATTTTTTCAGCAGCCGCTGCTGGAGCGCGGTGAGGGCGGCGATATCGGATTCCTGCCGGAGCCATGCCACGTCGGGATGACGGCGGATCGTGCCGGTCGAGGTACAGGGCGCATCGATCAAGATACCGTCGAAGGCTTCGGCTGGGCCGGCCCATTCCACGGCGTCAGCGACGACAGTCTCGGCTTGCAGCGACAACCTGCCCAGATTTTCGCGCAATCGCGCCACCCGGGCGGGCGAGCGGTCGATGGCCGTGACATGGGCGCCTGATAGCGCCAGCTGCGCAGTCTTGCCGCCGGGGGCGGCACAGAGATCGGCGATGGACTTGCCCTTGATGTCGCCGAACAGCCGCGCGGGCAGCGCGGCGGCCGCGTCCTGCACCCACCATTGTCCCTCGGCGAAACCCGGCAGCATGATCACCGAGCCGTGCAGCAGCATCCGCACCGTTCCGGTCGGCAGCGTCTCGCCATGCAGGCGGCTTGCCCATTGCGCGGCGTCCGATTTCACGGTCAGGTCGAGCGACGGTTCGTGGCCGAGCGCGAGCGCCATGTCTCTTGCGGTCGCCTCGCCATAATGCGCGCTCCAGCGCGCGAGCAGCCACGGCGGCAGGTCAAGCGATTGCGTGGCAACTTCCTCGACCAGGGCCTTGCCTTCGCGCGCGCAGCGGCGCAGCACGGCATTGACGAGGCCGGCATAGCGCGCGGCGCGCCGGTCGGATTGCACAAGGCGAACGGAGAGATCGACGGCGGCGTGATCGGGCACGTCCATCCAGAGAATCTGCGCGGCGCCGATCAGAAGCGCGCTCTGCGCGCGCGGCGCGTCGGAAGGAATGCCCTTGTCGAGCAGGCGGGACAGCACATGGCCGAGCGTGCCGAGCCGGCGCAGCACGGTGGCGACTAGGCGGCGCATCAGCGCACGGTCTCGGTCGGCCAGCGTCTTCAATCCGGGATGGGCACCGCCGCCGTCGAGTTGATCGTCGAGCGTGCGGTGCTTGTGCAGCACACCGTCGACGATGTCGGCGGCGATCCGCCGCGCCGCAAGACCTGGCACTTCGGATGGAGGAGCGAAACGTTGAGATGGCATGCGGAAGCAAGGTTCTGAGCGAGCGGCAGTTCCGCCGCGATGGGCGCATGCCTTAACCGGCTCATCTCTGGCACGCGAATATGCCAAATGTAAGAATGGCCTCTCGTGTTTGCAGCCCTCGATGACCATTTCAGCAATGCGTTATTGGACGTCGCGCGACCCGTGATCCTGCGCTAGGAACCGCCGAGATGAGTGACAAGCCCTCCGTTCCCGATCGCAAGCCGCTATCGCCAGCGGCCCAGCGCGCACTGGCCGAAGCCGAAGCGCGCCGGCAGTCCGCGGCCGCGCATGCTGAAGTGACGCCCAAGGAGCTACAGGGACCGAAGGGACCGGAGCCAACCCGTTACGGCGATTGGGAGCGCAAGGGCATTGCTTCGGACTTTTGAGACGTCGCTTTACCCGCGCTCTTCTTGAGCCACCTTGCCGGTTCGGCCGACTCAGCCGTAGCGTGCGCGTATGTCCCGCTTCGATCCCGGCCACCCATACCGGCCTTCATACAGCGGCTCGCCGTTCGGCCGCCGCTTCTCCGGACTCTTGCCGTGGATGTTCGTGGTCGGCGTTGTGACGGCCGTCGTACTCGGCTTTCGCCACGGAACGATCTGGCCCATTCCGCATATGGATAGCGAACAATCGCGAGATGCCGCGATCATCCTGCAGCAGTCCGGCAATCCTGATGTCAGGCAAGCGGTCGAGGTCGTCCGCACCATCGACGGTGACACTTTTCTCGCGCGCATGCATCAGCGCGACGGGCGCGATCTCGTCGCGCGCGTCCGTCTGCGCGGCATCGATGCGCCTGAACTGAAAGCATCCTGCCAGGATGAGCTGAACAAGGCCGAGGCCGCGGCGGCGGCGCTGCACAATCTGCTCGGCCAGGGCGATGTGACGATTTCCAATCTCGGGCCCGACAAATACGGGCGCGTTCTCGCCGATGTCGCAACCCGGCGGACCGCCAGCGTCTCAGCCACGCTGCTCGCGGGCGGTTACGTGCGCAGCTACAATGGTGGCCATCGCGACGGCTGGTGCGCGCGCGGCTGGCGCTTCTGGTGACAGAAAAGTCGCGTCGCAGGACGCGGCTTTCGCGATCTCTTCGATCAGCGCGTCACGACCACCGTCGTGCCCACGGAGACGCGGCCGTAGAGATCGGTGATGTCGTCGTTGAGCATGCGGATGCAGCCATAGGAGACGAAGCCGCCGACCGAGCCCGGCACGTTGGTGCCGTGGATCGCATATTCGCCGCCAGCCAGCGTCATGGCCGCAACGCCCATCGGGTTGCGCGGCGAGCCGCCCGGAATCATGTCGGGAATGTTCGGCTTGTCGCGCTTCACCTCGGCGGGCGGCGCCCATGCCGGGTTGAGATATTTGCCGTCGATCTTCGTCGTGCCGGCCCATTGCTTGCCGGACTTGCCGACGCCGACCGGATAACGCACGGCATGGCCGTTATCGAGGATCAGATAGAGCCGCCGCTCGCTGGTCCTGACGACGATGGTGCCCGGCGAATAATCGGCCAGGTGTGCACCCACCAGTTCCGGCCGCGCCTCGGCGGCAGTCGACATCAAGAACCCAGCCCCGATGGTGGCAGCCAGCGCCACCGCGATCCTCATCGACATCGATGCTTCCCCTTGCCCTAAATGGATTGTCCAAAAATCTACGCAGACCCGGCAATCGCTGCGTACCCAGACATTCTTGACCGCGCCCGTTAACCAGATGGTTTCCACGCGAGGCCCCAAGGGTCCGCCAGCAGGCGGAACAAAGGAAAAGTTCGAAATAAAGTAAATGATCTGAAAACAACACTCGACGGGAAAGATGCGGGCGGGACCTGGCGCGCCCTGACAAGCGCGTGAGGATGTGAACGGCTGTTGTTTCAGGAGGAGCGATAACGCGGAATACGATCTCGTGTCCCGGACGCGGCGCAGCGCCCATAAACGCGTTCACGCGCGTCTTCGACGCGCTATGGCGGTGCGACGCAGAGCCGGGATCTAGAGCGACGCATCCCGCCGTTACATGGGCCCCGGCTCTGCAGCGCAGCGCTGAAGAAGCGCTGCGCTGCGTCCGGGGCACGAGGCCTTCTTATGCCGGCTTCTTGTTCTGCCGGTTCTTGACGAGGTCGTCGACCACGGCGGGATCGGCCAGGGTCGAGGTGTCGCCCAGGCTGCCCGGCTCGTCCTCGGCGATCTTGCGCAGGATGCGGCGCATGATCTTGCCTGAGCGGGTCTTGGGCAGACCCGGCGCGAACTGGATCTGGTCGGGCGAGGCGATCGGACCGATCTCCTTGCGCACCCAGGTGACGAGCTCCTTGCGCAGGTCGTCGCTCGGCTGCACGCCGGCCATCAGGGTGACATAGGCGTAGATGCCCTGGCCCTTGATGTCATGCGGGAAGCCGACCACCGCGGCCTCCGACACCTTCTCATGGGCGACCAGCGCGCTCTCGACCTCTGCGGTGCCCATGCGATGGCCGGAGACGTTGATGACGTCGTCGACACGGCCGGTGATCCAGTAATAGCCGTCGGCGTCGCGTCGGCAGCCGTCGCCGGTGAAGTATTTGCCCTTGTAGGTCGAGAAATAGGTCTGCTCGAAGCGGGCATGGTCGCCATAGACCGTGCGCATCTGGCCCGGCCATGAACGGGTCAGGCAGAGATTGCCTGACGTTTCGCCGTCCAGCACCTTGCCGTCGGCATCGACGATCTCAGGCACCACGCCGAAGAACGGCTGCGTCGCCGAGCCCGGCTTGAGCTTGGTCGCGCCCGGCAGCGGCGTGATCAGGATGCCGCCGGTCTCGGTCTGCCACCAGGTATCGACGATCGGGCAGCGGCCGTCGCCGACGACGCGGTGATACCACTCCCAGGCCTCCGGATTGATGGGCTCGCCGACCGAGCCGAGCAGGCGGAGCGAGGCGCGCGAGGTCTTCTTCACGGGATCGTCGCCCGACTGCATCAGCGCGCGGATCGCAGTCGGCGCGGTGTAGAAGATATTGACCTTGTGCTTGTCGATGACGTTCCAGAACCTGGAATTATCGGGGTAATTCGGCACGCCTTCGAACATCAGCGTGGTCGCGCCGTTCGCCAGCGGTCCGTACAGGATGTAGCTGTGGCCGGTGACCCAGCCGACGTCGGCGGTGCACCAGTAGATGTCGCCGTCGTGATAGTCGAACACGTATTGATGCGTCATCGAGGCGAACACGAGATAGCCGCCGGAGGTGTGCAGCACGCCTTTGGGCTGGCCGGTCGAGCCCGAAGTGTAGAGGATGAACAGCGGATCCTCGGCGTGCATGTGCTCGACGGGGCATTCGGTCGTCACCATCTTGGCGGCGTCGTGATACCAGAGGTCGCGCGAGGGATTCATCTCGACCGTGCCGCCGGTGCGCTTGACCACGACGACCCAGTCGACGCCGTCGGCCTTGGTGAGCGCCGCGTCGACATTGGCTTTCAGCGGCACCTTCTTGCCGCCGCGCAGGCCTTCGTCGGCGGTGATGATCACCTTGGACTGGCAGTCGTTGATGCGCTGGGCGAGGCTGTCGGGCGAGAAGCCCGCGAACACCACCGAGTGGATCGCGCCGATCCGCGCGCAGGCCAGCATCGCATAGGCCGCTTCCGGAATCATCGGCAGGTAGATGGTGACTCGGTCGCCCTTCTTGACGTTGCGGGTGCGCAGGATGTTGGCCATCCGGCAGACCTCGTCGTGCAGCTCCTTGTAGGTGATGTGCTTCGATTGCGAGGGATCGTCGCCCTCCCAGATGATCGCGGTCTGGTTGGCGCGCTTGGAGAGATGCCGGTCGATGCAGTTCCAGGCGACGTTGAGGATGCCGTCCTCGAACCATTTGATCGAGATATTGCCGGGCGCAAAGGAGACGTTCTCGATCTTCGTCGGCGCGTGCATCCAGTCGATGCGCTTGGCCTGCTCCGCCCAGAAACCGTTCGGGTCCGAGATCGAGCGAGCGTACATGTCCTTGTACTTGGTCTGGTCGACCCAGGCGCGCTTCGCCCAATCTGCGGGTACGTCGTAGATCTTCTCGGACATGTTTCCCTCCACCTACGGCAAGCCGAGCACAGGCTTCCGGCCAGCCGACTTCACCGTTGAACGATTATGCGTCGGGCTAACCGGACCCGACAAGGAGCACAAGCTGGACCTTCGGTGAGCCGCCGGCCATGCGAGGGATCAAGGCCGCTCGGCGCGACTGTCGCAGAACTGAAACAGGCCGACGGCCCGGCTTTGCGGCCTTTACCGAACTCTGCGGAATAGGCCGGCGCAGGGCGCCATGCATCCGGTGAAGGTATTTAGAAACCTTTCTTCACCGATTCGGGACTCGCAATACGGTTCGGAACACCCTAAATGGCCAACCCGGGGTCCAACGAGGCCCCTGGAACAAAAATCAGAACAATCGCATTGACCGATAACAGGCAGGGCTAAGGCATAAGACTATGATGGATCAGCAGAATCTCGGGACGATGCGGCCCGCTTCAGCCGATCCTGCAGCCGTCGCCCTCGCCAAAGCCCTGGGACAATGGCCGAAACCGACCGGTTTCAGGCGCCCCAGCCCCAAAAAGACCTTTGACACGGCGCCGGCGACCGTGGAGGCGCTTGCCAGGGAACTCGGCCTGCGGCTCGGCGACCAGAACGAGCTGACCATCCGGCGCATCAAGCGCGGCAAGGGCTATTCCTTCGTTCGCCCCAACGGCGCCCATATCCGCGACGCCCGCACCATCCGCCGGCTGCACGCCATGGCGGTGCCGCCGGCCTATCGCGAGGTGCGCTATTCCGCCGATCCGAGCTCGCATCTGCAGGCCGTGGGACGCGATGCCGCGGGGCGGCTGCAGTACCGCTACCACGCCGATTGGGAGAAGGTCCGCGAGCATCGCAAGGCGCATCGCCTGGAGAAGCTCGTCGGCGCGCTGCCAAAGATCCGGCGCAAGGTCTCGGCGTTCCTGTCGGGCGACGAGCCGACGCGTGAATTCGCCCTCTCGGCCGTCATCGAGCTGATCGCCCGCACCGCGATCCGCCCCGGCAACGAATCCTATGCCCGCCTCAACGGCACGCGCGGCGCCACCACGCTGCTCAAGTCCAACGTCACGCTGGAAGACGATTGCTTCGTGCTGACCTTCAAGGCGAAGGGCGGCAAGGCCGTGCGGAAAGAGTGCGACGCCGCCAAGCTGGTGCGCGCCATCGGCATCCTGCAGAGCATCCCGGGCAAGCGCATGTTCCAGTATCGCGACGCCTACGGCATCGTGCGCGCGGTCAACACCACGCAGGTCAATGCGTTCTTGCGCGAGATCGCCGGCATCAAGATCTCGCTGAAGGATTTCCGCACGCTGATGGCGTCCGCCGTCGTCGTGGAATCGCTGTCGCGGATCACGCCGGCGAGCAGCCAGCGCGGCCGCAAGAAGCAGGTGCTGGACGCGATCCGTGCCGCCGCAGACAAGCTCTCCAACACGCCGGCGATCTGCCGCAGGAGCTACGTCCACGACACCATCGTCACCGCCTTCGAGGAGGGCATCCTCGAACGCTTCGCCGCGACCATGAAAGGCCAGCGCTCGCAGGCGAGGCGCGAGCAGCTTCTGGCGCAAGTGGTGGCGACCGCGGCGGTTTGACATGCCGTTGCCAGATCCTTCCGCTGCCAAGTCTATCCTGAAACGTCTATCCTGAAACGCCCCGGTCCGGACCGGGGTCGACGCCCGCAGCTGCCGTGGTGAGCCGTTCCAGATAATGCGCCCAGCCCTTGGCATGCGCAGCGGCCTGCTCTTCCGTCGGCAGGCCGCTATGAGTCATCCGCAGCAACGTGCCGCCGTCGTGCTCGATCAGGTCGATCTCGATCAGGCTCGAGCCGGGCGGCACCTCCTGGCCGCCCTCCCAGCCGAACGTGTAGGCCAGACGATGCACCGGCACGACCTCGCGGAAGGCGCCGCGGGCGCCACGGCCGCGCGGGCCGATGCCTTTGAGCAGATAAAGCCCGCCGGGATGCGGCTCCGTGGTCGCCTCGGAACCCATCCAGCTCAAGATCTTCTCGGGGTCGGTCAGATAGGCGAAAACAGTCGCGCGCGGGGCGGCAATCTGGGTCTCGCGTCGCACTATGAACGGTTCGGTCATCGGCGATCATCCCTGGGCTGACACCCGGACATGGCGGCGCCGGCGCGGCCCGTCAAGGATTGCCCGTGACAAAGGTAGCGTGCTCTCGTCATGATCGAGTCATGCAGCTCTCCCCGACGCTCGCCTGGCTTGTCGACGCCGCCTCGGACAGTTCTGGGGCGGACCGCCTGCTTGCGGAACTCGGCGCACATCTGGTGGCTGACGGCGTGCCGCTTGCGGCGGGCGCCCTGACGCTGGAAGTGCCGCATCCGTTGATCGCGAAGCGGACCTGGTTGTGGCGCGCCGACAGCGGCCGGGTGATCGAAGCGCTCGGCTTTGCGCCGGGTGGCCTCGCGCCCGATCCGCCCAACGATGCGGGCCGTCGTTGGTTGCGCGACATCGCGGGCGGTGTGGTGCATGAGGACATCGCCGGACGGCCCGATGGGCCGTTGCTCGGCTGGATCGGGCCGCGTCCGTTCGCGGCCGACGAGATCGAGCAGTTGCGCCAGGCGGCGCGTTTTGCCGCAACGCCGCTCGCGGTGCTCGCCGGGCGCGCCACGTTGCGGGCGACGCTGGACGCCTATCTCGGCAAGCGCAGTGCGGAGCGGGTGCTCGCGGCACCCTTGCGGCGCGATCTCGGCGAGACCATTCAGGCGGCGCTGCTCTACGCCGATTTGCGCAACTTCACGCTTCTGTCTGAAACCAATCCGCCGGCCGATGTCATCGCGGCGCTCGATGCCTGGTTCGATCGCATCGCCGGCGCCGTTCACGCCTTCGGCGGCGAGGTGCTGAAGTTCATCGGCGACGGTGTGCTGGCGATCTTTCCCGTGATCGAAGCATCACCCCGCCGCGCCTGCGACGCAGCTCTGCGCGCGGCGGGCGCGGCCGAAGCCGGTATGGCGTATCTCAACCGCGAGCGGCGCGCCCAGGGGTTGCCGCTGCTCGGCTTCGGTGCCGCCCTTCATCTCGGCGAGATGCTCTGGGGCAATATCGGCGCAGCCAACCGGCTCGATTTCACGGCGATCGGTCCCGCCGTCAATCTCGCCAGCCGGCTCGAAGGGTTATGCAAGCCGTTGGGGCGGACCGTGCTCGTGTCGGGCGCGCTCGCCGCGGAGACGGATACGCCCCTCATCGCGCTCGGCTCGCATCCGCTGCGCGGCATCGCCGCGCCTTGCGAGGTGTTCGCACTGCCGGAGACGGAAGCTCGGATATCGTAGCTCCTACATCCCGCCCATCTTGCAGACCAGCTTCCACTCCTCCGCTGTCACCGGCTGCACTGACAGGCGCGAATATTTCACCAGCGCCATGTCTGCGAGCTTCGTCTCGGCCTTGATCGCGGCCATCGTCACCGGCGTCTTCAGGGGCTTGTCGGCTTTGATGTCGACGCAGACGAATTTTGCGGTCTTGTCGGTCGGGTCGGGATAGGCTTCCTTGATGATCTCGGCGATGCCGACGATCTCCTTGCCCTCGTTGGAATGATAGAAGAACGCCTTGTCGCCCTTCTTCATGGCGACGAGATTCTGGCGCGCGGTGTAATTGCGCACGCCGGTCCAGGCCTCGCCCTTGGCGCCCTTCGCGACCTGCTGGTCCCAGGACCACACCGACGGTTCGGATTTCACCAGCCAGTAGTTCATCGCACGCCCTATCCATTCGTCATGACCGGGCCTGTCCCTGCCATCCACGTCCATGCAACCCATTCAATATCAAGACGTGGATGCCCGCGACAAGCGCGGGCATGACGGGAAGGCGTCATTCCTCGGCCTTGAACGGCCGCGTCAGCAGTCCTTCGATCGCGGCGTCAATCGTCAGCCTGCCATCCAGGATGGCGGCTACCGCTTGCGAGACCGGCATGTCGACATTCCGCGCGGCCGCGAGCTCGACTAGCACCGGCGCAGTGAATGCACCCTCCGCAAGCTTGCCCGCCGGCGCCGCCTCGCCGCGACCGAGCGCAATACCGAGGGCGAAATTGCGCGATTGCGCGGTCGAGCAGCTCAGGAGCAGGTCGCCGAGGCCGGAGAGGCCCGAGAGCGTTTCCGCGCGCGCGCCGCAGGCACGGCCGAGCCGTGCCAGCTCGCTGAAGCCGCGCGTGGTCAGCGCGGCGAGTGCGGAGGCACCGAGGTTGCGGCCGACCACGATGCCAGCGGCAATCGCCAGCACGTTCTTGGCGGCGCCGCCGATCTCGACGCCACGGATGTCCGTCGTGTGATACGGCCTGAAGGTCGCCGATCCCAGCGCCTGCACCAGTCCGCTCGCCAGCGCTTCCTCCTTCGCTGCCAGCGTGACCGCGGTCGGCAGGCCGCGCGCGACGTCGTCGGCAAAGCTCGGACCCGACAGGATCGCCGGCAGCGCATGCGGCGCGGCTTCGATGATGACCTCGGTCATGAATTTGTGGGTGCCGTGCTCGATGCCCTTGGCACAGGCGACGACGGGTAGCGGCTTCGCCAGGTGCGAGGCCAGCAGGTTGACCGCGCCGCGCAGGTGCTGCGCCGGCGTCGCGACCAGCAGCATGTCGGCGCGCGCGGCGAGCGCCAGGTCGCTGGTCACGATGATCTCCGGCGCGATCCGCACGCCGGGCAGCCGTGGATTGTCGCGCGTCGCGGCGATCCGCGCCGCATGCTCGGCATTCCGTGCGCACAGTGTCACGTGCCGTCCCGCCCGTGCCGCGACGGTCGCGAGCGCCGTACCCCAGGCGCCGGCCCCGATCACCGCGACGGATTGGAACGCGGTCATCGCTAGAATCCTGCCCGCGTCTTGCCGTAACCCGCCGGTGCCGTCGCGTTGGCATCGAGCAGCCAGCGTGCACGCGGCTGGGCGTCCATCGTGTCGGTCATGCCGAGCGCGAGGCGCTCGGCGCCGGCCCAGGCGATCATCGCGCCATTGTCGGTGCAGAGTGCCGGCGGCGGCATGATCAGCTGGGTCCCGGCCTGCTGCGCGACGTCGTGCAGGGCGCCGCGGATGGCCTGATTGGCGGCCACGCCGCCGGCGGCCACGAGCGCACGCGGTGCGCCGAACTGCTCGCGGAAAAGTCTCAGGCCCATGCTCAGCCGATCCGCCGTCGAATCCAGCACGGCGGCCTGGAAGCTGGCGCAGAGGTCGCTAACGTCGTGCGGCGTGAGCTCACCCAGCCGGCTCGCTTCGGTGCGCACTGCGGTCTTCAACCCCGACAGCGAGAAATTGGCATCGGGGCGTCCCTGCATCGGACGTGGAAAGCCAAAGCGCGCAGCATCGCCGCTCGCCGCCGCGCGCTCGACCTCCGGACCGCCCGGATAGGGCAGGCCGAGCATCTTGGCGACCTTGTCGAAGGCTTCGCCAATGGCGTCGTCGACGGTGGTGCCGAGCCGCACATACTGGCCGACGCCGGTGACCGCAACGATCTGGGTGTGTCCGCCCGAGGCAAGGAACAGGCAATAGGGAAACTCGATCCCATCGGTGAGACGCGGCGTCAGCGCATGCGCTTCCAGGTGGTTCACTGCGACCAGCGGCGTGTCGTGCACCATCGCGATCGCCTTGGCGGTGGTGAGTCCGACGATGACGCCGCCGATAAGTCCCGGGCCTGCGGCGGCCGCGACACCGCCAAGCTGGTCAAAGCCGATTCCGGCCTCGCGCATCGCGCGGTCGACGATGCCGTCGAGCAGATCGACATGGGCGCGGGCCGCGATCTCGGGCACCACGCCGCCGAAGCGAGCGTGCTCTTCCACCTGCGAGCGCACGATGTTCGACAGAATCTTTCCGCTGCCATCGCCCGCGCGCTCGATCACGGCCGCGGCGGTCTCGTCGCAGGTGGTTTCGATGCCCAATACCAGCATTGGCGAATTGTTATCCAATTTGCGCCCTTGCGCTCATCCGGAAAGCAGAGTTCTGGTACGTCCGGTAGCATTCCGGGGATGGCTTGCGCAATCGTCACGCGCGATCGTCCTCGTCGGCGCCACCGCCAATTGGTTCGGGAACCAAGCGATGTCCATTCTTGTCACACGGCCGCATCCCGACAACGAGACGACGGCGGACAATCTGCGCGCGCGGGGACACGTGGTGTTGCTTGCGCCGGTGCTCAAGTTCGAGCCGGTCGTCTTTCATGACGAGGGCGAGGCCAGCTATGACGGCATCATCATCACCTCGACCAACGCGATCCGCGGCGCCGCGCTGCAATTGCGGGACCTTGGTCTGTTGAAATTGCCACTGTTTGCGGTCGGCGAGCACACGGCTGCCGCGGCGCGCGACGCCGGCTTTGCCGACGTCATCGCCGCCGGTGGCGATGCCGCGGCGTTGCGCGACAAGGTGGTGCGGAGTGCGCGCGACAAGGTGGTGAAGAAAACCAGCACGCTGCTTTACCTGGCGGGTGCGGACCTGTCGCGCGATCTCGGCGGCGAGCTCGGCGCCGAAGGGTTCAACGTGGTGACGCAGACCACCTATCGCATGGCGCCGGTCAAGGTGCTGCCGCGCGAGGTCTGTGATGGCTTTGCCGCTCATGGAATTGATGCGGTGCTGCACTACTCCCGACGCAGCGCTCGGGCGTTCCTGGACGCCGCACGGGACGAAGGTGTCGAAATTTCTGCGCTGGCGATACCGCAATGCTGCCTGTCCGAGACGATCGCCGGCGTGCTGCGCGAGGCCGGCGCATCGCAGGTTCTGGTGGCGGCAACGCCGGACGAAAATGCCCTATTCGACACCTTGGAGCGTGCTTTGCGCACCCGTTTGGCGTAAGAGGTCAGGCCGAATCCGGCTCAATCGGATCCGCTTTGGATCTGTGCAAGGTATGGAAGTGTGAGGAACCGTCACGATGGCCGACGACAAGCCGGAAGACGCAGGATTGGCCCCCGACACCGGTCGCGCCAAGCGCACCCCGCCCACCATCGACCTCGAGGCGACCAAAGTCTCGACCCAGCCGCAGGAGGTGGTGGGCGAGCCCGAGGCTCAACCGGCGCCGGAGCACGCCGACACCGAGCTGGCATCTTCCGAGCAGGCCAACTCCGAGCAAGCCAAGCCCGAGCAGGCTGACCCTGAGCCAGAGCGAGAGGAGGCGCAGGCCGCAATTGCGCCCGCTGCCACGTCGCCGCCGGTCTCGCCCTGGGTCGTTGCCCCGCTCTCCGGCGCTGCCGCAGCGGCAATCGTGATCGCGGTCGGCTGGATGCTGGGCTGGCCTGCGGTGCAGGCGCCGCCCGCCGCACCGCAAGTCACGAGCGCGACGGTCGATGCGCTGAGCGGGCGTGTCAGTGCAGTCGAGGCCAGGGCCGGCAAGCCCGTCGCCGACCCGGCGATGGTGGCGCGGATCGACGCGCTGGAGAAATCCCTCGGCAGCCTGCGCAACGACGTCGCCAATCTGCGCGCGCAATCCGACAAGGCCGTGAGCGGACTGAACGACGTGAAGTCCGCGCCAGGCGCCGCCTCGCCCGATCTTGCCGCCCTCAACGAGCGCATTGCGCAGATCGAACGTGCCAGCAGAACCGAACGGGCCGAGCTCGCGCAGCAGGGTGAGAAGATCGCCGACGTCAAGGCGATGGACGACAAGCCGCTGCGCAACGTGGTGGCGGCGGCGCTGCTCGACGTCGCCGTTCGCCATGGCGATCCCTATCAACAGCAATTGGCCGCGGCGCGCTCGCTGGCCGCCAAGCCCGACACGCTGAAGCCGCTCGACACCTTCGCGTCCTCAGGCATCCCGACGCCGGTCGCGCTCAGCCGCGAGCTGCTCAACATCGTGCCGAAGCTGTCGCCGCCGGCGGAACCCCAGGCCGGCGGCACCGGTATCGTCGAGCGTCTCCAGGCCGGCGCGTCAAAGCTCGTCCGCATCGAGCGTACCGACGGCGTCGGCAATGATCGCGGTGCCATCGTGGCGCGCGTCACTGCGGCGGCACTGCGCAACGATTTCGTCGAGGCACGCCGCGAGCTGAAGTTGCTGCCGGAGGCCGATCGCACCGCGGCGCAAGCCTGGCTCGACAAGGCCGATGCCCGCGACGCCGCACTCGCCGCATCCCGCAAATTCGCCGACGATGCCATGGCCGATCTCGCCAAATCTGGTCCAGCCAAATCTGATCCCGTCAAGCCCGCTCAATAAGGTTCGCGCAACAATCGGCGCGTATAGGGAACGTCATGCTTCGCATCGTCCTCTTTCTCATTCTGATTGCGCTGGCTGCGGCCGGCGGCGCCTGGGTTGCCGACCAGCCCGGCGAATTGGTTCTGACCTGGGGCGGTCTCCGCGCCACGACGACGTTTCCCGGATTCGTGCTCGGGCTCGGCATCTTCGCCGCCGCGACCGTGCTGGTCTGGAGCATCGTGACCATGGTCTGGCGCACGCCGGGGCGCTTGCGCCGCCGCCGTCACGAGAAGCGCCATGCACGCGGCCGCCACGCCATCACCCAAGGCCTGCTCGCGATCGGTCATGGCGACACTGCCCTCGCCCGCCGTCACGCGGATGCCGCGCGGCGGCATGCCGCGAACGATCCGCTCGCGCTGCTGCTGCACGCGCAGTCGGCGCAGCTCGAAGGCAATCGCGACGAGGCGCAGCGCGTCTTCCGCGCCATGGCCGAGCGCGAGGACACGCGTCTGCTCGGCCTGCGCGGCTTGTTCATCGAGGCGCAGCGCGCCGACGATGCGTTCGGCGCCGTGATGATCGCGGAGGAAGCCATCAAGCTGTCGCCGTCCTCGACCTGGGCTTCGCATGCGGTGCTCGGTTTCCGCTGCGCGCGCGGCGACTGGAGCGGCGCACTCGCGATCCTCGATTCAAATCTGTCCGCAGGCCTGGTCGACAAGCAGGCCTATCGCCGGCAGCGCGGGGTGCTGCTCACGGCGCGCGCGCTGGAATCGGAAACCGTTGATCGCGACGTCGCGCGCGAAAACGTGATGGAGGCGGTCAAGCTCGCGCCGACCCTGGTGCCGGCCGCGGTGCTCGCCGCGAAATTCGAAAGCGAGGCGCATCAGGTGCGCCGCGCCATGAAGCTGGTCGAGGCCGCCTGGCTCGCCAATCCGCATCCCGATCTCGCCGATGCCTATGCGCATGTGAAGCTCGGCGATACCGCGTGGCACCGCTTGCAGCGGATCGAAACGCTTGCGGCCAAGACGCCAGCCGACAAGCCCGGTCACGTCGAGGGCCAGCTCGCGATCGCACGCGCCGCGATCGATGCCTCCGAGTTCGTCCGCGCGCGCGAGGTGCTCGCGCCTTACCTCAAGGATCCGACGCAGCGCGTCGCGTTGCTGATGGCCGAGCTCGAGCGCACCGAACATGGCGACGGCGGCCGTGCCCGCGCCTGGACCTTGCGCGCGGTGCGCGCCCGCCTCGATCCGGCCTGGACCGCGGACGGCTATGTCAGCGACCGCTGGCGTCCAGTCTCCCCGGTCACCGGCCGCCTCGATGCCTTCCAGTGGCAGACGCCCGTCGCGAGCCTGCCGTCCGACAAGGGCACGATGATCGAGTCCTCGGCCTTCGAGGAAGCCATGCTGGCGGCCCCACCGCCGAAGCGGGTGACGGCGGCCCCGAGCCAGACCCCGGTGGAACCGCCGGCCGCGGCCCCGGCCCCAGCGCCGGCTGCCCAGGACAATTCGCCTCCTCAGGCCAAGGAACCTGAGAAGGAACCTGAGAAGCAAGCCGCCAAGGAAGTTCCCAAGGACGCTGCACAGGAAGCTGACAGGGAAATCGCCACGGAACAGCCGGCGGCCACGCCCGCCGAGCGCACTGATCCCGCGCCCGCCGAATCGCCGCCGCCACCGGCAACGCCGGTGTTCCGGACCCGTGCCGATCTCGGCAAGCCCGGACCGGCCCCGATCCCCGTGATCCCGATCGTCCGCGCGCCGGATGATCCCGGAATCGATGACGAGGGCCCAAGCGATGAATTTACGGAGCAAATCGGCACGCCAAAGGCCCATGCAAAGGCTCAGGCCGGCGGTTGGCGCGGATTCTGGTCCCGCTGGGGCGCGTGAGGGGTATTTCGAACGCCGCTTGTCCTTGCCAATTCGGGCCATGCCCGATATCAGGGGCGCGCGTATCGGGGCCGGCACCGTCCGGGCTCCGGCAGGGTTCGCCGCAATAGCTCAGTCGGTAGAGCACGTCATTCGTAATGACGGGGTCGGGGGTTCGAATCCCTCTTGCGGCACCAGCGCCTCGACCACCCAATCTGCCATCACCCAATCTGTCAGGAGAAGGTCCCGGTCAGTGCGTTCGACGCCTTGCCCGCGATGCTGGTGTTGGTCCATGCGTCGGCGACGAGCTCATCTCGGGCATGGGACGCGGAAAAGGGCATCTGCCTGCTGTCGGCGCGCGTGCTGACCGCAGCCCGCGGGTTCGACATCGAGCGGCGGCTTGTGTGACACCGATCACTTCATCATGGGCATGTCTCCCGTAATGTCCCGGTCACGCCAACACGGGGAGACTTCACATGCGCAAGATCATTCTGGTTGCCGCCATGCTCCTGGCCTCCGCATCAGCCCAGGCAGACGGCTCCCGCAGCCTGACCTTGTCGGCCGCGGGCGCTCCGGCCACTGCTCCGCAAACCACGCCGACATCGGTGACCAGCGCGACGACCCAGCTGAGCGAATCCGCGCCGGCCACAGAGGCTCCGAAATATTCCGATCGTCCGCCGGCGGTGTCGCTCTCCGCACCGGCTGCTGCGACCGCTCCGGCGGTGGCGGCGCCGCCGCCAACTCCCGCGCCGGTCGCGACGACCAAGCCTGCCACCAAGGTCACGGCAAAGGCGAACAAGCCGAAGCACACGCGCAGCTGGACCGAGCGCCGCATCATCAGCGAGCTGCACCGCCACGGCATCTATTGGTAAGCCGTCCGACCAAAACAAATGGCCGGGCGAGAGCCCGGCCATGCGCATGTTGAAATGGTGGTCGCGCTTACTGAGAGACGGTCTGCACCACGCTTGCGATCGGACGCGCGCTCGAGGTCGGCACCTTCAGCTCCTTCAGCAGCGCCTCGTCATATTCCGGCAGCGTCTGGAAGGTCGTCTTGGCCTTCATCTGGACGACCTTGTAGCCGCCGGCCTTGAGCCGCGCGAGCAGCGTCGGCATGGCCAAGCCCGTATTCTTCTGGAAATCGTGCATCAGGATGATGCCCTTGCCGAGCTTGTCGAGCCTGGTCATGACGGTTTCGACGATCTTCTCCGGCGTCGCGCCCTTCCTGAAGTCGAAAGAGTCGATCTCGGTCGAGAACATCGCGACGTTCCGGGTGCCGAAATAGGCCACCATCGCAGGATTGTGCTGAAGCTGCGGGAAGCGGAAGAACGGCGCCGGGTTGGTGCCGAGCGCGAACCTCACCGCGCTAAAACCCTTCTCGACCTCGTCCTTGACCTGCTGCTCCGTCATCTTCTTGCTGTTCAGGTTGACATGCGACCAGGTGTGGGTGCCGACCGTGTGGCCCTGCGCCAGCACCTGTTTCAGGATCTCCGGATGATAGGTCGCGTGCTTGCCGACCGAGAAGAACAGGCCCTTGGTGCATTCGTCCGCGAGCGCCTTGAGCACCGCGGGCGTGTTGACCGGCCACGGACCGTCGTCGAAGGTCAGCACGACCTCCTTGTCGGTGAGGAAGTCGAACTGCTTGAAGTGCTCGAAGCCGAAGCCGGGACCGCCCGTGGTGTCGATCTCGACCACGCGTGCGACACCGAGCGCGTTCGGATTGGCGCAGACCTGCTTCTGCTGCACCGGCATGGCAGGGACGGGCGCAGGTGCAGGAGCAGCCGGCGCCGGTTTGGCCGCGATCGCCGCGGTGGTTTCGACGTCGTTCTTGGCGCTGAGCTTCGCCGGTGCCGGCAACGGATCGGCAGCACGGGCGGCAACTGTCTTGGGGGCGCCCTGATCGGCGCGTGAGGAATAATAAAACCAACCGCCGGCGGCAATCACGACCGCCGCAACTACACTGGCCAGCATCAGGCCCAACGCGTTACGCATCGCTATTCTTTCCAATTACGCAACCAAACCGGCGGAATCTCCCGCGCGACGAGCCATTAATGCGAAGGAACAGTTAACGTGACACCAACACGACAGCGGTTGTGGAGGAATTTCAGCGAGGTGCGCCAAAGTGACTGAGGTCACGAAGCCCGTGCTTCCCGTGACCATCATCACAGTGGAAACGGATTTGCTGGAGCATCGTAGTTCCCATCAACAGCGGGCCCGCCAGCGGCGGTGCCAATGGGAGCTTCAAATGACCAAGTCCTTTTCTGCCGAATCTTCTTCCGCTAAGTCCCTGACGAGCAGGATCCGCGACACCGGCCTGGCCTTCGGCTTTGCCGCGATCGTCTCGATCGTCTCGACGACGTCGAGCTTTGCCTTCTCGTCCGAGGCGCAGCAGATGTGCACCGGCGATGCCTTCCGCCTGTGCTCGGCGGAAATCCCCAACATCCCGAAGATCACCGCCTGCATGATCAAGCATCGTTCGGATCTGAGCGCCGGCTGCCGCGCCGTGATGGACAAGACTCTCGCCAAGGGCGCGTCGCGCAAGGTCGCTGACGCCCAGGGCCAGCAGTAAGCAACGCTGCGACCGTTGCGTCGCTCAGCTCCCCTCGCGACGTGCCCCGGCCTCGAAGCCGAGGCCACGCGGCACATGAGGCCGAGCAACAAAGCCGTTGCGGCCCCGGGTTCGTCGCACTAGCTTCGCCCCGCACATTCTTTCGGGTAAGAGGCATTTCGCGATGGTCAGATTTCTTTTCATCATTCCTTTGCTGCTGTGCGCATCGGCTGCATCCGCGCAACAGCGGCCCGGCCATGATGCCTGCGCGCGCGACGTCTCGCGTTTCTGCCGCCCCGTGATGAACAATGGCGATGGCGCCGTGCTCGCCTGCCTCAAGCAGAACCGCAGCCGGCTGAGCAAAGGCTGCGACAAGGTACTGACGGATCACGGTCAGTAGTGATGTCGTGGCCCGGATGAGCGCAGCGATATCCGGGACGCTTGACCCCGCATGTCGCTTCGCTCATGCGGGGCTACGATCAGACAAGACCTACGTGCTGCTCCCCGCCGCGGTCGCGACCACCGGCAGCACCTCGCTGTTGGCGCGGTCCGGCGTCTCCTCCTTCCAGCGCACCGAGCCGAATGGACGCTCCAGCATGCGGCGGATCCGCACCGGCTCTGGGCCGATGTGGAAGGCGATCGCCTCCTGGTGCAGCGCGCGTTCGGACTGGGTCGAGCGGTTGCGCTGGCGCAGATAGTCGAGCCAGGTCGGACAGTGATAGCGCTCGGTCCACAATTCGGGATCGGCGATGTCGCGGGCGATCGACCAGCCATAGGCGCCGTTGCGCTGGCGCGAGAGCTGCACGTCCTGCATCACGTTGTGGAAGGCGCGCGCGTTCTCCTGGGCGACCCGGTATTCGATCTCGACCACCAGCGGTCCGCTGCGGCCGGTGAGCGAGAGCTTCACCTCGGGATCGGCCAGCACCTCGGCATCCTCGTTGCGGGCGCCGACGCGCGGCATCGTCAGCCAGATGCCGAGCAGCGGCGAGATCAGCATCAGGCCGGCCGCCGTCAGCAGCGCGATCTCGACCCCGGCATGATCGGTGAGATGGCCCCAGCCCCAGGCACCGACCGCGATGCCGCCGGAGATCGAGGCCTGGAACGCCGCGAGCGAGCGCCCGGCGACCCAGCGCGGCGCCGAGAGCTGCACGCCGATGTTGAACAGTGCGATTGCCGCCATCCAGACTGCCCCGGCGAGCACCAGCGCGGTCGCCGACAGCACCGGCTCCGTGCTCACGGCGAGTGCGGCCATCGCGAAAGCCATCGAAATGGTGCAGGCGCGGATCGCGGCCTCGCCGCTCATGCGCTTGCGTAATTCGTGGATGTTGAGCGCGCCGATGACCGCGCCCATGCCGAAGGCGCCGAGCATGATGCCGTAGGTCTGCGCGCCGCCATGCAAGAGGTCGCGCGCGACCAGCGGCATCAGCGCCATGATGGCACCGCCGATCAGGCCCATGACCAGCGTGCGCAGCAGCACGATCTTGATCGGCGGCGAATTGGTGATGTAGCGGAAGCCCGAGACCATGGCACGGTTGAGCTTCTCGCGCGGCAGGCGCGAGGGTTCGGTGTTGCGGCGCCAGAGCAGCAGCACCACCAGCAGCGGCAGATAGAGGATCGCATTGCAGGCGAACGCCGCGACCGCGCCGAGCGAGGCGACGATGACGCCGCCGACCGCGGGGCCGAAGCTGCGTGCGATGTTGTAGCTGATGCCGTTCAGCGCCACCGCGGACGCCAGGGCCTCGGGCGGCACCTGTTCGCTGACCGAGGACTGCCAGGCTGGTCCGAACAGCGCATTGCCGCTGCCCACCACGAAGCAGAAGACGAGCAGCAATTCCGGGGAGATCAGGTTGAAGCCGGCCAGCACGGTGAGCGCGCTCGCGCCGACCAGCGCGATCATCAGCGAGACCAGGGTGACGATGCGGCGGTCATACATGTCGGCGATGGCGCCGGCGGGCATCGAGATCAGCATGATCGGCAGCATGAGTGCGGTCTGCACCAGCGCCACCTTGTCGGCCGAGGCCGCCATCTGCGTCATCGCCCAGGCCGCGCCCACGCCCTGGATCAGGAGGCCGAGATTGGAGAGCAGGCTGGCGAGCCAGATGCGCCGGAACAGCGTGTACCGCAAGGGGGCGGTGATGCCCTCGCCGGTAAATGTCTGACGGTTCGTCTGCTCGGTCATACTCCCCTTCCATGTCGGGTGTAAGAAGTGGTCCTGGCGATTCCGGCATGTTCAGTGATGCCTGCGAAAGTCCTTCGCTGTCCAGTGGTTAGGCCGCTATAAGCGGTGCAAAGAGCGGCTTGCCGGGGAGGAACATATGACGTTGTCGCGACGGACGATCCTGCTAGGAGCGGGCAGCCTGCCTTTCGCGGTTGCGAACTTTCAAATCGGCGCGATCGCCCAGCCCGCACCTGCCGCGCCAAGCACCGAGGTGCCCCCGATCCTGTTCGTCCATGGCAATGGCGACTACGACGCGCTCTGGATGACGACCCTGTGGCGGATGGAATCCAACGGCATTGCGCGCGATCGCATGATGGCGATCAATTTCACCGATCCGCTTGCCCGCAGCGACGACAAGGTCGAGCAGGCGAACCGGTCCTCGACCGAGGACCAACGCCGCGAGCTCGCCGCTGCCATCGCCGAATTGAAGCGCCGCACCGGCGCGTCCCGCGTGGCACTGGTCGGCAGCTCCCGCGGTGGCTACGCCATCCGCAACGTCATCAAGAACGGCGGTGCCGGCGATGTCAGCCACGCTGTCCTGTGCGGCACGCCCAATCACGGCGTGTTCGCAACCGACGACCAGCCGAACAACGAGTTCAACGGCCGCGGCACCTTCCTGCGCAGCCTGAACGAGGGCGAGAGCGAGGTGACGCCGGGCGTTGCCTTCCTGACGCTGCGCAGCGACGGTCTGGACAAATACGCGCAATCCGATGGCCGCTTCATCGGCAAGCCCGGCACGCCGACCGGTGTCACGAATGAAGGGCCGGAGCTGAAGGGCGCCGCCAATCTCGTGCTCGGCGCGCTTGACCATCGCGAGGTGGCGTTTCATCCGCGCGCTTTCCGCGAGATCTACAAGTTCATCGCCGGCCGTGAGCCCACGCGCATCGCGATCGTGCCGGAGGCCAGCGTGAAGCTGAGCGGCTTGGTCACGGGCGCGCCGGGCGGCGTGTCGACCAACCGTCCAGTCGCCGGCGCAACCGTCGATATCTTCCGCGTCGATCCTGATACCGGCGAGCGCAAGGGCGAGGCGCTGCACAGCTCGAAGACCGGTGCCGACGGCCGCTGGGGACCGGCGCAGGTCGATTCCGCCTGGTCGCTCGAATTCGTCCTGGCTTCGCCGGGCGCGCCGACGACGCACATCTACCGTTCGCCTTTCCCGCGCTCGTCCGAGGTCGTGCATCTGAGGCCTGCGCGTCCGCTCGGGCCGGCCGACAAGGACGCCGGTGCTGTGGTGATCATGTCGCGGCCGCGCGGCTATTTCGGCCTGCCGCGGGACGTGGTGCTGCTCGACGGCAAGGAGCCGGCCGACGTCAAGCCGGGGGTGCCCACGGATGCGGCAGCCACATTGCGGCTTGCGGCGGGCGAGGTCGGACGTAACATCGTGGCCCAGTTCGGCGAAGAACGGATTGTGGCGCGCGGCTGGCCTGCCGCCGAAAACAGGATTGCGATTGCCGAGCTGACTTACTAGCTGTTTGCTTGCGTCACATCTGCGGGAGAGAGCCATGAACATCGCCAGCGTGCGTCGGCCCATCATCCCTCCGGCTCCCCCGCGCGCCCCGGACGAGATGTCGTTCCTTGCCCGGGTTGCGGTGATCCGCCGGAACATGATCGCAACCTGGGGGCAGCGCGCCTACGAGGAAGACGTCATCCAGGGTCGTTTTTTCTTCCGCAACAGCTTCATCCTGAACCAGCCCGATGCGATCCGGCACGTCCTGCTCAGCAATTACGAGAATTATACGCGCACGCCGGCCGGGATCCGCATGCTGCGTCCCGTGCTCGGTGACGGCCTCCTGATCGCCGAAGGCCATTCCTGGACGTTTCAGCGCCGCACGCTCGCCCCGGCCTTCACGCCGCGCGCCACCGCGAATCTCGTTCCGCACATGACGGCGGTGCTCGACGAGACCATCGCAAAGCTGGATGCGCGCGCGGGTGAAGACATCGACCTGCGCGAGGTCATGCAGCGCATGACGCTCGAGATCGCGGGGCGCACGATGTTCTCGTTCGGCATGGACCGGCATGGCGCGACCTTGCGCAATTTCATCATGGAATATGCCGCCCGGCTGGGACGCCCCTATTTCCTCGACATGCTGCTGCCGGTGTCCTGGCCGAGCCCGATGGATTTTGCCCGCGCCCGTTTCCGCAAGCGCTGGACGGAATTCGTCGCGATGCTGATCGCGGAGCGGCGTGCGATGGGCAAAAAGGAAGGCGCGCCGCCGCGCGACCTGTTCGATCTCATGGACGCAGCGCGCGATCCCGAAACAGGCAAGGGCTTTTCCGACGAGCAGCTCGTCGACGAGGTCGCGACCATGATTCTGGCCGGCCACGAGACCACGGCGACGGCGCTGTTCTGGGCGCTCTATCTGCTCGCGCTCGATCCGGAAACGCAGGAAGAGGTGGCGTCCGAGACGCGCGGCGAGCATCTCGACAGCATGGCCGACATCGATCGCCAGACATTCACCCGCGCGGTGATCGAAGAGACGATGCGGCTCTATCCGCCGGCCTTCCTGGTGGCGCGCGCCGCGCGCGACAAGGACAATGCAGCGGGCGTCGAGATCGCCAAGGGCGACATCATCATGATCGCGCCCTGGCTGCTGCACCGGCACGAGAAGCTGTGGGATCAGCCGAACGCGTTCATTCCAAAGCGCTTCATGTCGAACGAGGCGCCCGACCGGTTCGCCTATCTGCCGTTTGGCGCGGGTCCACGCGTCTGCATCGGTGCGCCGTTCGCGCAGGCCGAATCTGTGCTGGCGTTGGCCCGGCTGATCGGCGCGTTCCGTGTCGAGCTCGCCGATCCGACCAGTCCCGTGATCCCGCTCGGCGTCGTCACGACCCAGCCGGACCATTCACCCTTGTACCGCATCACGCGTCGGTGACGGGCGCTTGCCTGGTCGCTGGCGTGATCCATCCGAGATAGAGTTCCGCCATGAGCGACATTCAGGCCCAGTTGTCCGTTCTGAAACAGACCGCCGATGCAAAGGTGGTCGATGAGATTGCGCGCCTCATCGAAGACGGCGAGGATCACGAGCTCAATCGCGTCAATGTCCTTGATTTCTCCAGGCAGCATGGCGTCGACGAAGAACACGCGATCTCCGCCTTCCTGCATTCGGCGCGGCTCGGGCTGTTCGATCTCGGCTGGAACGTGCTGTGCCCGGGCTGCGGCGGCGTGCTCGGCGCGCACTCGACGTTGAAGGCACTCAAGCCCGACGATTATCACTGCGCGCTCTGCGCTTGCGGCTACAAGGCTTCGGTCGACGACCAGGTCGAGGTTTCCTTCACCGTGAATCCGCGCGTCCGGCGCATCGCGTCGCACGATCCCGATACGCTTCCGGTGTGGGAATATTTCAAGCAGGTGTTCTGGAGCTCCGGCGTCGACTTCAACAAGGAATCGTTCGCAACGCTCGCCAATGAGGTGACGCTGGATACGATGGAGCTGCCGGCCGGCGAGAAAGCGACCATGTCGCTGCAGCTGCCGGGCGACTTCGTCATCATCTTCGAGCCGGTGACGCACGCCGCGCATTTCATCGACGTCCAGGGCGAGCCGACCAGGGACCGCCAGCAGCTCGCCATCATGTACAACAAGGTGCAGGCCCCGACGGGAACCACGACGATGCGGCCGGGTCCGCTGCGGCTGTCGCTGGAAAACCAGGCCGGCGTGCGTGTGCTGCCGTCGGTGTTCATCGCAGCCGAGGCGCTTCATCATCTGATCGGCAAGCGCAAGCCGTTCCTTACCGCCAAGCGGATGCTGTCGAACCAGACCTTTCGCGACGTCTTCAAGGCGGACAATCTCAGCCTCGACCAGCGTCTCCAGATCACGTCGCTGACCTTCCTGTTCACCGATCTGAAGGGCTCGACCGCGCTTTACGAGCGCGTCGGAGATCTCGCCGCCTTCGATCTCGTGCGCGCGCATTTCCATGCGCTGCTCGAGATCATCTCCTCCGAGAAGGGCGCGGTGGTGAAGACGATCGGCGATGCCGTGATGGCGACCTTCGTCCGTCCCGAGCACGCCATCGCCGCCGGCCTGCGGATGCGCGCGGCGATGGACGAGCTCAACAAGCAGCGCGGCACCGCCGATCTCATCGTCAAGATCGGCATCCATGAAGGTCCGTGCCTCGCGGTGATGCTGAACGAGCGGCAGGATTATTTCGGCCAGACCGTCAACATCGCCGCCCGCGTGCAGAGTTTGTCGACCGCGCAAGAGATCCACATCACTGGTCCGGTGCTCGATGCGCCCGCGGTCGCCGAGGTGCTCGAGCAGCGTGCGATCAAGCCAATCCAGAAGCAGGCCGCCTTGCGCGGCATTGCCGACAAGATGGTGGTGTACGAGATACCGTGAGGGCAGTGGTGGCTGCTGCATTCTCCGTCATTGCGAGCGCAGCGAAACAATCCAGAATCTTTCCACGGAAAGACTCTGGATTGTTTCGTCGCGAGGGCTCCTCGCAATGACGATGTGGGAGCAGATGATCACCCCAAATACGGTCGTCAGGCACGGCCATGGCGGCACCAGTCCGGTCATATTGCCGAAACGTAATGCAGCGCGCGGAACTGCCGCACATTGCGCCGGTTGAGTTTGCTGCTCATATGATGCTGGTAGCGGCCGCCCCTCGCGGCTTCATTGACCTCGGTAGGATTCTATGCTCGACGGCCTGCGCCAATTCATTGCCGACATTGTTGCTCCCCAAGACCACGACCGCGCATTTGGCGACAGCGACTATCGGCTGGCGGCCACTGCGCTGCTGGTTCACGTGGTCTCGCTGGACGGCCAGCCGAGCGCGGCCGAGCAGCGCAAGCTGCACGGCCTGATTGAAAGCCATTTCGGGCTCGACCGGGGCACCGCGGACCGGCTGATCGCGGACGCCACCCAGGTCGAGGGCGAGGCGGTCGATCTCTATCATTTCACCAGCGTCATCATGCGCTCGCTCGACGAGGACGGCCGCAAGCGCATCGTGCAGATGATGTGGGAGCTGGTCTATGCCGATGGGCAGGTCAGCGAGTTCGAGGACAACGTCGTCTGGCGCGCGTCCGACCTGCTCGGGATATCCCAGCGCGACCGGATCGAGCTGAAGCACGCGGTTGCCGAACATGTCGGCAGTCAGGTGAAGGACGGTGCCGCCGGCGGCTGACGGCTCCGGTGTCGGCCGATCGCGGTCTGCGCGAAGACATGACGAAATTTTAATTTATTCGTCGCCTGCGCCGAATTCGCCTGCAAATCAACGGTTTCTCGAGATGGTCTGTCGTCGTGCCCGAGCGGCCATGTCGCCGGCGCGGCTTGCATGCCGCGCGCGGCCTATGCTCTCGTTCCGCCATTGCAGGGGCAAAAACTTGAATTCAAGAGACTTCGATCGTGACTGAGCAGGTGACGCTGATTACCGGTGCCTCGGCGGGCATCGGCTTGGAGCTGGCGCGGGTGTTTGCCGCCAACGGACATCGCCTCGCATTGACCGCGAGACGGGCGGACCGGTTGGAGGCGCTCGCCATTGAGCTCGCCGCCAAGAGCGGCAGGAAGCCGATCGTGATCGTCTGTGATCTCGAGCAAGCGGATGCCGGCGAGACGATCGCGGCGGCCCTTGCCGCCGAAGGTGTCGAGCTCGATCATCTCGTCAACAATGCCGGCTTCGGCGTGTTCGGCGATGCGGTCGCGCGCGACCGCGCCGAGCAGCTCGGCATCGTCGATGTCAACGTCCGGGCCCTGACGGATCTCTCGCTGCGCTTTGCCGATCAGCTCATCAAGAACAAGGGCGGCCTTCTCAATGTCGGATCGGTCGCCGGCTTCCTGCCCGGCCCCGGCATGGCGGTCTACTACGCGTCCAAGGCCTACGTGATCTCCTTCACCGAAGCGTTGCGGGCGGAGCTCGCCTCGCGCGGCGTCCGCGTCACCGTACTTTGTCCGGGGCCGGTGCCGACCGAATTCCAGGCCCGCGCCGGTGTTGGATCGCAACATGATACGGCCGCACTCAACGTCTCTGCCGCCGAAGTTGCGCGGGAGGCGTATCGCGGCTTGATGGCCAACAAACGGGCAGTGCTGCCCGGTCTGGGCATCAAGATTGTGCCGTTCGCACTGCGTTTTTTCCCGCGCGGTTTCATCCTGGCCGCCACCAGCCGGTTCCAGAGGCGAAGGCATTAGAAAAATTACCAGCGCCCGTAGTGGCCCGGGGTTTGCTTATCGGACTTGTGTGCGCGAACTCACACGATGTTAACCATCGCTTAGCTATGCTGATGGTCTGAACCGATAGCACTCGCAGAGACCATGTCGTTCCGGACGGACAGGTTTGGTGGCGCAGAATTGGTGCCCTTCCGAAGGAGGGCGCCGGGCGCGGCCGCCGCCGAAGCCCGGCTCCCGGTTCTGATCGTCCTGCACCAGGAATCCTCGACGCCCGGCCGGGTCGGCAACGCGCTGCGCGCACTCGGCCATCGCCTCGACATCCGCCGTCCCCGCTTCGGCGATCCCCTGCCCGAGACGCTTGATCGGCATGCCGGCGCCGTATTCTTCGGCGGTCCGATGAGCGCCAACGATTCCGACGATTACCTCCGGCGCGAGATCGACTGGATCGAAATTCCGCTCCGCGAGCAGCGGCCGTTCCTCGGCATCTGCCTGGGCGCGCAGATGCTTGCGAAGCAGCTCGGCGCTCGCGTTGCGCCGCATGCGGAGGCGTTGACCCAGATCGGCTATTACCCGATCAGGCCAACCGCTGCGGGTCACGCGCTCTGTCCGCACTGGCCGGCACAGGTCTATCATTGGCACCGCGAGGGATTTGAGCTGGCGGTTGGCGCCGAGCTGCTCGCGGAAGGCGACGATTTTCCGGTGCAGGCGTTCCGCGCCGGCAATGCTTTCGGTGTGCAGTTCCACCCTGATGTGACCTACGCGATGATGCATTGCTGGACCACGCGCGGCTATGACGGCTTCAGCGCGCCCGGTGCGCGGCAGCGGCATCATCATTTCGCGGATCGTGCCGTCTACGACGTCGCGGAACGCGCATGGCTCGATCACTTCATCGATGGCTGGCTGACGCGCCGGCCGGTGCTGGCGCAAGCCGCCGAGTGATCGCGCCTCCGCGCAAGCTCTTGCCTCATCCCCTGATATGCTAGGCTCGTCCGCAACGCGCGCATACGAAATTGCGCCGGCAAACGAGGGAGAGCGCCATGGCCTACGAACACATTCTCTACGAGGTGAGCGACAGGATCGCGACCGTCACGCTCAACCGTCCGGACCGCATGAACGCATGGACGCCGATCATGGAGCGCGACGTGCGTCACGCGATGGAAGCGTCAAACGCCGACGACAATGTCCGCGTCATCGTGCTCACCGGCGCGGGCCGCGCCTTCTGCGCCGGCGCCGACATGGATGCGCTGAAAGGGCTCGATCCCAACGATGTCAGGCGCGCCTCCAGTCTGCCGCCCTTCGACATGAACCGTCGCCCGGATTGGCAGACGCGCTACGGTTATTATCCTTCGATCAAGAAGCCTGTCATCGCCATGCTCAACGGCGCGACCGCCGGCATCGGCCTGGTCCACGCGCTCTATTGCGACCTGCGCTTTGCCGCTGACAACACCGTGTTCACCACGGCCTTCGCGCGGCGCGGCCTGATCGCCGAGCATGGCATCAGCTGGATGCTGCCGCGCATCGTCGGCCATGCCAATGCGATGGATCTGCTGCTCTCGGCCAGGCGCGTGCCGAGCGAGGAGGCGCTGCGGATCGGGCTGGTCAACCGGCTCTGCTCGCCGGAAGAACTCCGCAAGGAGACCTACGCCTATGCACGTGATCTCGCCGATATGGTCTCGCCGAGCGCGATGGCCGTGATCAAGCAGCAGCTCTACGAGGTGCCGTTCCAGACCCTGGCGGAGGCGACGATCGAGGCTAACAGGGAGATGATGGTGGCGCTGAACGGCAGCGATTTCCGGGAGGGCGTGGCGAGCTTCATGGAGAAGCGGCCGCCGCGGTTCACGGGGAGGTAGGGGGAGATACTCGGAGGGAGCCCGCCGTCGCCCTTCGGGCTATGGCGCGGCAGCCTTCGCTACGAAGCGGCTTGCCGAGCCGAAGCAGGCGTAGCCTGCGAAGGCTGGTGGAGCCAGGCGGGATCGAACCGCCGACCTCGTCATTGCGAACGACGCGCTCTCCCAGCTGAGCTATGGCCCCGTTTGCTGGCCGCTCTGGTGAATGCGGCCGACAACCGGGCGCCATTTAAGTCCCCGCCAAGGTCAAGTCAAGGACGCGTGTTACCCGGTTTTAGCCATCCCGGGCGCCGACTTCCCTTGTTTGGGTCGGGGGGAACCGATATCTAGCACAAGCTGTCAATCCCGACCGCAGCCAGAGTTTTCAAAAGCCAGAGTCTTCAAAAGCCATGCGTGCCGTTCTCGACATCGTCATCATCGTGCTCGATCTCTACGTCTGGCTGCTGATCGCCTCCGCGATCCTGTCCTGGCTGATCGCCTTCAACGTGGTGAACACCCGCAACCAGTTCGTCTCGGCGGTCGCGGAGTTCCTGTACCGGATCACCGAGCCCCTGTTGGCGCCGATTCGCAATTTCCTGCCCAGTCTCGGCGGCCTCGACATCTCGCCGATCATCCTGATCCTGCTCATCATGTTCATCGAGCGGGTGATCCTGTATTACATCTACCCGAACGTGATCTAAGCGGGCTGGAGCGCCTTGGTTGCCAAAGTAGCTCGCAAGGAACCTTGGCGTTACTCAACCGCGGGCATCAGCATCGCGCTGCGGGTGACGCCGCGCGGCGGCCGCGACGACGTCGACGGAATCGAGCAACTCTCCGACGGCCGCAGCGTCCTCAAGGTACGGGTGCGCGCCATTGCCGATGGCGGCGAGGCCAACAAGGCCGTTCTGGTCCTGTTGGCAAAATCGCTTGGCGTCTCCAGGGCCAGCGTAAAACTGCTATCCGGTGCCACTTCACGGCTGAAGCAGGTCGCGGTCGACGGCGATCCGGTGCGGCTTGGCGAAACCCTGCGCCAACTCGCATCAGCCAAATCGACAGACTGAGGGAACTGACATGACCGCCAAAATCATCGATGGAAAAGTCATTGCCGCGGAACTCCGCGCCCGCGTCGCGGATGAGGTTGCCCGCGTCAGGCGCGAGCACAATCTCGTGCCGGGCCTTGCCGTGGTGCTGGTCGGCAACGATCCCGCCAGCGAAGTCTATGTCCGCTCCAAGCACACCCAAACCCAGGCGGCCGGTATGGCCTCGTTCGAGCACAAGCTGCCGGCCGACGTCTCGCAGGCAGATCTGCTGGCGCTCGTTGCAAAGCTCAACCGCGATCCCGCCGTGCACGGCATTCTCGTGCAGTTGCCGCTGCCGAAGGGGCTCAACACCGAAGCCGTCATCAACGCCATCGATCCTGCCAAGGACGTCGATGGGCTGCATCCGAGCAATGCCGGCCGGCTCGCCGGCGGTTTCGAGGCGCTGTCGCCCTGCACGCCGCTCGGCTGCATCATCCTGACCAAAAGCGTGCACGCCTCGCTCGAAGGCATGAATGCCATCGTCATCGGCCGCTCCAACCTGGTCGGTCGTCCGCTGGTGCAATTGCTGCTGAACGAGAACGCCACGGTCACCATCGTGCATTCACGCTCGCGCGACCTGCCCGGCCTCGTGAAGCGCGCCGACCTCGTCTATGCCGCGGTCGGTAAGCCGGAGATGGTGCGCGGCGACTGGCTGAAGCCGGGTGCAACCGTGATCGACGTCGGCATCAACCGCATTCCCAGGGAAGACGGCAAGACGCGGCTCGTCGGCGATGTCGCCTATCAGGAAGCGCTCGCGGTTGCAGGCGCGATCACGCCGGTGCCGGGCGGCGTCGGCCAGATGACGGTCGCGTGTCTCCTGGTGAATACGCTGCGCGCGGCCTGCGCAATCGCAGGGCTGCCGAAGCCTGCGGTGTAGCCGCTCGTCATTCCGGGGCGATGCGCAGCATCGAACCCGGAATCTCGAGGTTCCGGGTTCGCCTCTTCGAGGCGCCCCGGAACGACATCTAACCCTTCTTCTTCTTCTCGCGCTCGATGCCTTCGAGGATCAGTTTTTGCGCGTCCTCCGGGCCGCCCCAGCGCAGGATCTTCACCCATTTGCCCTTCTCGAGATCCTTGTAGTGCTCGAAGAAGTGCTGGATCTGCTGCAGCGTGATGTCCGGCAGGTCGGAGTACGACTTCACCTTGTCGTAGCGCTGCGTCAGCTTGGACGAGGGTACCGCCAAGATCTTTTCGTCACCGCCGGCTTCGTCTTCCATGAACAGCACGCCGACCGGTCGCACGCTCATGACGGCACCCGGGATGATGGCGCGGGTGTTGATGATCAGGACGTCGCAGGGGTCGCCATCATCCGACAGCGTGTGCGGGATGAAGCCATAGTTTCCGGGGTAACGCATCGGCGTGTACAGGAAGCGGTCCACGACAAGCGTGCCGGCCTCCTTGTCCATCTCGTATTTGATCGGTTCGCCGCCCACGGGGACTTCGATGACGACGTTGACGTCGTGGGGTACGTTCTTCCCGATCGAGATAGCATCGATACGCATTCAAAGCTCCGTTGTTGCCGAGGATAAATCGCGCCCGGCAGCGATTTTGGCGCTGTCATACGCGGGCTTGGCCCGCTGATCCATCGCGTTTTTGTGAAAAAATGAATCCAGCGATCACCGGCGCAAAAGGCGGGCGGTATCGATGGATGGAAAACGCTGCCGATTCGGGTTTCAGCAGCTCAATTGGTCCAGGCGAAGGCAACCTTGTCGAGCGATTTCGGCCCGAACCGCTCGGAAGAGCGCGCCACCATACGGCCGCCGAGTGCACGATAGAACTCGGTGGCCGGATCATTGTCCGACAGCGCCCACACCACCATGCTCTTCAGCCCGCTCTGCATCAGGTCGCGGCGGGCGGCGGCAAACAGGCGGCGGCCGAAGCCGAGGCCCTGGAATTCGGGGCGCAGATAAAGCTCGTAGATCTCGCCGTCGAAATGCAGGCTGCGCGCGCGGTTGCGGCCGTAATTGGCGTAGCCCGCGATCTTGTCGCCGAACACCAGCACGCTGACGCGGCTGCCCTTGCGGATCGCGCTGTCCCACCATTGCGGACCACGGCGATTGATCAGCTTTTCCAGCTCGCCGCCGGGAATGATGCCCTGATAGGCCGATCGCCAGGCTTCGTCATGGGTCGATGCCACCGCAGTTGCATCTGCAGCTTTGGCCGGCCGGACCTCGATCAGGGTTGTGCTCATGGACGCGATCAAACCAAGTCGCCGCGCCGGCGGCAAGACCTATCGTTAATTATCGGTTAACGTGTGGATTTTCTGCATCAGTTTTTATCCATGTTGTGCCGAAAGAGGACAAGCTGCCGCTCTGAATGGCAGCGGCTCGCCATGCATCGGTGCAAAACTCGGCGCGGCACCGAATGAATGGCAACGGCAGCGCAGAAAGTCCGCCCGAACTGATTCGTTCCTGTAGTGTGGCCTTGCTGTTCGTGTCGGCCACACCTGGCAATTCATGCGGCTCTTCGTCATCCCTGCGCTTCTGTCTTTGCTGACTGCGTCACCACTATGCGCTCAGGTTGCGTTCGGCCCATCGGGTGAGGAGGGCGAACCCTTGCGTCGGCAAGCGTGGCACGTGTCGTCGCCGGATGCCGGAATCGCCGCGCACGCCCTGCTGTTTCGCCCTGCCGGCGCGGGCCCGTTTCCCCTCGCGATCATCGCCCACGCCTCGACTCAGAATGGCCTGCGTCGCGCGCAAATGCCGCAGCCGGAATACCGCGCGCTCGCGGCCTATCTCGTCGCGCGCGGTTTTGCCGTGCTGGTGCCGGAGCGGCTCGGCCACGGCGCGACCGGTGGCCGCTATGTCGAAGACCAGGGCGGCTGCGACGAGGCGGATTACGCGCGATCGGGCCGCGCAACGGCCGACCAAATCTCGCTGGCGCTGAACTATCTGCGAAAGCAGGATTTCATCCGCAAGGACGCCGCAACCGTGATTGGCCATTCCGCGGGCGGTTGGGGTGCTTTGGCGCTTGCCAACGCCGATCCGAAGGCGGTCTCCGTGATCATTGCATTCGCACCGGGGCGCGGCGGCCATGCCAACGACGAGCCGAACAGGATCTGTGCGCCGAATACACTGCTTGCCACCGCCGCTGAATTTGGCAAGGCCGCGCGCATTCCCGTCACGTGGCTCGTTGCAAACAATGACAGCTACTTCACACCGGCATTTTCAAAAAGGTTGGTCGAGGCGTTTCGCGGCGCCGGTGGCAAGGTCGAGTTTCGTCCCCTGCCGGCGGTCGGCGACGAGGGTCATTCGATGATCGAAACCGAGGCCGGCGTGGAAGCCGCGAGCAGCGATCTCGCGCGCGCGCTGAACCCGCCGAAGCCAATGGCGACCAAGAAGCCATGACGCTGTATTTTCTGGTGAAGTTTCTCCATGTGTTCGGTGCCATCGTCATCCTCGGCACAGGAAGCGGCATCGCCTTCTTCATGCTGATGGCGCATCGCACGAATGATGCAGAATTCATCGCGCGCACGGCGTCGGTGGTGGTGATTGCGGACGCGATCTTCACGCTGTCGGCCGTGATCCTGCAACCGGTCAGCGGCGGCCTGCTGATGATGCTCTCGGCAACGCCGATCACCGAACGCTGGCAGCTGGCATCGCTCGCGCTGTATGCCCTCGCAGGCTTGTTCTGGGTCCCCGTCGTCTTCATGCAGATCGAGATGCGCGATCTCGCGCGCAAGGCCGCCGTCAAGCGCGCCGCGCTCCCGGAGCGCTACTTCGTGCTGTTCCGCCGCTGGTTCGCATTCGGCTTCCCGGGGTTTGGTGCGACGATGCTGATCCTCTGGCTGATGATTGCAAAACCGTTTTGAGGGGCGCGATGAGTGAGCGAACCATCCTGGTGTTCGGCGCCTCGGGCCTGATCGGCCGTTTCGTCACCGACGATTTGCGCGCGCGTGGCTTTCGCGTCGTGGGCGTGGCGCGCAGCCTGTCGCCGGCGCAGCAGATGAGCGCGCTGGACCTCGAGCTGCCGATCCTCGCCCTCGATGCGGCCGCGCTGACGCGGCTGTTCGGCGAGCACGCCGTCGACGTCGTCGTGAACTGCCTCGGCGTGCTCCAGGACGGGCCCGGCAGCGACACCAATGTCGTGCATCGCGATTTCGTTGCGCGTCTCGTTCAGGCGATCGGCGACAGCGGCCGCGCAATCCGCCTGGTGCACATCTCGATCCCAGGAACTGCGGAGGCCGATCGCACCGCCTTCGCAACGACCAAGCGCGAGGCGGAACGTTTGATCGCGGCCTCCGGCATTCCGTACGCCATCCTGCGGCCCGGCTTCGTGGTTGCGCCATCGGCCTATGGCGGCAGCGCCATGTTGCGGGCGTTGGCCGCTCTTCCGATCGATCTTCCGGCTGCTGAGATGGCGGCACCGTTCCAGCTCGTTGCAGCCGAGGATATTTCGGCCACGATCGGCTGGCTCGCGGCACGTGACGTCGGCGACGCCTCCGTGACAGCCGTGAGCTGGGACCTGATGCGCCCGGAGCCGATCACCATGGCCGGCGTGGTCAAGCAGTTTCGCATCGCATTCGGCACGGATGGCTGGCGGCGCATCGCCCTGCCGTCCGTCCTGCTCGATCTCGGTGCGAAAATCGGTGATTTGGCCAGCCATCTCGGCTGGATGCCGCCGGTGCGCTCCACGGCGATTGCCGAGCTGCGCCGCGGCGTGCGCGGCGATCCCTCGGCGTGGATCGCCGCCACAGGCATCGCGCCGAAGTCATTGGCCGAGACCATCGGGCGTCATCCCGCCGCCATCCAGGACAAATGGTTCGCGCGGCTGTTCATGGCCAAGGCGCTGATTGTCGCGAGCCTGGTGGCGTTCTGGATCGTCTCCGGCTTCATCGCGCTGTTCGTCTCGTACCGCGCCGCCGCCGGTATTCTCACCGCGCACAATTTTCCGTCTGCGCTGGTCGATCCCATCACCATCGGCACCAGCCTGATGGATATGAGCATCGGCGTGCTGATTGCCTTCCGCCGCACCGCGGCGATTGGGCTGATCGCGGGGATCCTGGCTTCGCTCGGCTATATGGTCGGTGCAGCCATCCTCACGCCCGATCTCTGGATCGAGCCGCTCGGCGCGCTCGTGAAGACCGGGCCGGCGATCGTGCTGATGCTGGTCGCGCTTCTGATACTGGATAATCGATAGCGTTTTCGAGCAACGTGGATTCCGGTTCGCGTGAAGAAAACGCGTAAATTAGAGAGTCTAATGAGCACGTGGCCCGAAGATGACGTGATCCTGTTCGACGGCGTCTGCATCTTCTGTTCGCGCTGGGTGCGCTTCGTTGCCAAGCGCGATAAGACGGGGCGGTTTCGTTTCACGCCGATCCAGTCGGATTATGGCACGCGGTTGGCGCGGACATTTGGCATCGATCCGGATGATCCCGATACCAATGCGGTCGTCCATGGCGGCGTGGTCTTCATGAAATCGGACGCCGCGCTGACGGTGCTGTCCCAACTCCCCCGTTGGGGCTGGGTCCGCGTCTTGTTCGCCGTGCCGAAGCCGCTGCGTGATGCCGCATACGGCCTCGTCGCGCGCAACCGCTATCGCATCTTCGGGAAGTACGACGCGTGTTTCGTGCCCGATGCCGATTTGCGGGCGCGGGTGATCGAGTGATCCAACAGCAGCGCTCACAAACTCGGTGTCGTCCCGGCGGAGGCCGGGACCCATAGCCGCAGCGTGCAGTTTGGCGAAGACTGGAAGTGAAGGGTCAACCGCGGTACGAGCGCCACGGTTCATTGAGAAATCACGCGGTATGGGTCCCGGCCTACGCCGGGTCGACTTCGTAGTAAGAGCTTACCCAATCGCCGCCAGCACTTCCTTAGCCGCCCGCTCCCCGCTGTCGCGCGCGCCATGCGCCGTCGTGAAGAAAGTCGGCGATGTCGCTTCCCCGGCAAAGAACAGCCGCCCATCCACCGGCGCGGCCAACACCGCGCGATCCCCTGCGTGGCCCGGCAGCGCGTGGGAATACGATCCCCGCGCGAACGGATCATGCGCCCAGCGCGACTCGTACAGCGGCTTCAGCTTGCGGCGGATGTCGTTGCCGAGGAAGCCCGCGATCTCGTCGATGCTTTGCGCGGTGATGGCGCCTTCACCGGCGTCTTCCAAGGCACGGGCAAAGCTGCCGCCGAAGAAGCCTTCGATGCAGGGCTGGCCGAACGGGCGGATGTGGTAGGTGCCCATGTCCGTGCGCATGGTGGCGCCGCGCAGGTTGCCTTCCTTCGGAAAAGCTTCGGCATCGCTCAGCGCGAGCGTCACCTTGTCGTCGACGCCGAGCGGCACGCCGGCCGCGGCATCGACCTTGGCCGGCAACGGCGGTGAAAAGCGGATCGCCTCGTCGGCGATCAGATTGGTCGGGACGGTGACGATCGCCTTGTCGGCGGTCAACGTGCCCTGCGATGTCTCGATGCGCAGGCGCTTGCCGGAATGATCGATGAGAGTGACGTTGCAGTTCAGTGCCACCGCGCAAGGGCTGCCATAGGCAGCAATGAGCGCGCCATAGCCGCGCCGGACGCGCCAGTTGAGGTCACGGTCCTCATAGGCGTCCCAGTCCAGCGTCGACATGTCCTTCAATTCGCAGCCGTTGACGTATGTCGAGACCGCGTCGATCATCGGGTTCCAGCGATTGCCGGGCTCGAGGCTGAGGCTAGCCGGTTCATCCTTGCCCTTTTGCGCGGCCTGCCAGAGACGCTCGTAGAACGCCTCCATCGCGCGCATGAAATCGTCGCGCTCGGCTTGCGGAAAGGCGTTGCCGAAGGCGCGCTCGCGCCAGGGCGGCAGGTTCGTGTTGAGCTCGAAACCGAGCTGCTTTGCGATTGGAACGAAGGAGTTCTTGTCGGCCGAGTGCAGCCAGCCGCAGCCGACATCGAAGGTGACCTCAGGTGAGGCCTGCACGGTCCAGGCGCGGCCGCCGATCCTGTTGCGCCCCTCCAGCACGATCACCGCGAGGCCTGAACCCGCCAGCGCATGCGCCGCGCCGAGGCCGGCGGCCCCGGCACCGATGATCGCGACGTCCACAGAGGAGGGAAGGGAGTTCATGGGCGGGCTCTAGCACGTTCGCTGAGAAGCCACCACAAAACGAGCTGTCATCACCCGCCTTGTGCGCGCTTGCGCACTGGGGCGGGTGATCCAGTATTCCAGAGGCAGTTGTTACAGGGCCGAGAGGCCGCGGCGTACTGGATTCCCCGCCTTCGCGGGGAATGACAGAGAGTGTGGAGGTAGCTTACGCCACGGCTTCCTTGGCCTTTTCCGCGCGCTTGCGCTCGTTCGGGTCGAGATGCTTCTTGCGCAGGCGGATCGACTTCGGGGTGACCTCGACGAGCTCGTCGTCCTCGATATAGGCGAGCGCCTTCTCCAGCGTCATGCGGATCGGCGGAGTCAGGCGCACGGCTTCGTCCTTCGACGTCGTGCGGATGTTGGTGAGCTGCTTGCCCTTGAGCACGTTGATCTCGAGATCGTTGTCGCGGGTGTGCTCGCCGACGATCATGCCCTTGTAGACCTTCCAGCCCGGCTCGATCATCATCGGACCGCGGTCCTCCAGCTTGAACATGGCGTAGGCCACCGCTTCGCCCTGGTCATTGGAGATCAGCACGCCGTTGCGGCGGCCCTGGATCTCGCCCTTGTACGGCGCATAGCCGTGGAACAGGCGGTTCATGATCGCGGTGCCGCGGGTGTCGGTGAGCAGCTCGCCCTGGTAGCCGATCAGGCCGCGGGTCGGCGCGTAGAACACCAGGCGCTGACGGTTGCCGCCGGAGGGCTTCATCTCGATCAGCTCGGACTTGCGCTCGCTCATCTTCTGCACGACGACGCCGGAATGCTCCTCGTCGACGTCGATCACGACTTCCTCGATCGGCTCCATGGCGCCGCCGGTGGCCTCGTCCTTCTGGTAGACGACGCGCGGACGCGACACCGAGAGCTCAAAGCCTTCGCGGCGCATGGTCTCGATCAGGATCGCGAGCTGCAATTCGCCGCGGCCCGACACTTCCATCGCATCCTTGTCGGCGGCTTCGACCACGCGCAGCGCGACGTTGCCCTCGGCTTCGCGCAAGAGACGGTCGCGGATCATGCGGCTCGTCACCTTGTCGCCTTCGGTGCCGGCGAGCGGGGAGTTGTTGACGATGAAGGACATCGACACGGTCGGCGGATCGATCGGCTGTGCCGGCAGCGGCACCTCGACGGTCGGATCGCAGAAGGTGTCGGCGACGGTGCCCTTGGTGAGACCCGCGATCGCGACGATGTCGCCGGCTTCGGCTTCATCGAGCGGGGTGCGCTCGAGGCCGCGGAAGGCCAGGATCTTGGTGATGCGTCCGGACTCGACCAGCTTGCCCTCGGCGTTGAGCACCTTGACCTGCTGGTTCGGCTTCAGCGTGCCGGAGGAGATACGGCCGGTGATGATGCGGCCGAGGTAGGGATTGGCCTCGAGGATGGTCCCGATCATTCGGAACGGGCCCTCTTCGACCTTCGGCGGCGCGACATGGCGCAGGATCAGGTCGAACAGCGGCTCCATGCCCTTGTCCTTCGGACCCTCCGGGCTCTCGGCCATCCAGCCCTGCTTGGCCGACCCGTAGAGGATCGGGAAGTCGAGCTGTTCTTCGCTGGCATCCAGCGCTGCGAACAGATCGAACACCTCGTTGATGACCTCGGTCGGGCGCGCGTCGGGGCGGTCGACCTTGTTGATGACGACGATCGGCTTCAGGCCGACCTTGAGTGCTTTGGAGACCACGAATTTGGTCTGCGGCAGCGGGCCTTCGGCGGCGTCCACCAGCACCAGGGCGCCATCCACCATGTTCAGGATGCGCTCGACCTCACCGCCGAAATCGGCGTGGCCGGGTGTGTCGACGATGTTGACGCGGGTGTCCTTCCACTGCACCGAGGCCGCCTTGGCCAGGATGGTGATGCCGCGCTCGCGCTCCAGATCGTTGGAGTCCATGGCGCGATCGGTCACCTTCTGGTTCTCGCGGAACGTGCCGGATTGCTGCAGGAGCTTGTCAACCAGAGTTGTCTTGCCATGGTCGACGTGGGCGATGATGGCGACGTTACGGAGGTTCATGAGTGAGCTTCTTTGCGTTCGAACAATGGGTTAAGCGCGATCTCGCCGGTCGGACCGGGACCTCTTCTCGAAACAACGCTGGAAGACTGGAAACGGGCGCTCGCCGCCCAAAAGGGAAGCCCGGCCATATCGGACCGGGCGCCCTGCGCGTTGCGGCGCAATATATGCAAAAACGGCCAAAAAACAATGTGTTCTTTGGCCATTGGTTGACTGAATTTTGTCCGGGAATCTCCGGGGGTTAGGCAAATCGACGGGCTTATCCGTGCCGCCCCCTTTATGGCCGCGCGCTCGGAGAGCTGCGCGGGGCGGCGAAGGACGCCGTCGGCCCCTGCAAGCCCGGCCGCTACCCGGCTTCCCGCTCCTCGGTGGGATAGACTCCCCGCAGCACATCTTCGAAGTGCGTCTTCACGGCGTCATTGCAGAGGCACGCGCGCAGCCGCAGGCCGTCGCGGCTGCGAACCAGGATCGAGCCTCGTCTGGTGTCGAGCACGCCTTCGGCCTTGAAAGACTGCAGCACGCGGCTCGCATAGCTTCGCCCGACCCCGAGCAGCGTTGCAAGCTGCTCGTGAGTCAGCGGCACGCTGCGCTCGTCGCCGGTCCGCTCCATCGCGGCCAGAATCCATTTGGCCGTGCGTTGCTCGATCGAGTGGATGGCGTTGCAGGCGGTCGACTGGAAGATCTGCGCCAGCATGCAATCGGCATAGCGGGCGAAGATGTTGCGCAGCGACGGCGAGCGCGCCTTCGCCGCCTCCAGCTTGGCGACGTGGATGCGTGCAAACGGCCCGCCGAACTTCACGCAGATGCGGGTATAGGCCGGCAGAAATCCCTCGCTGACGATGCCGCCCACGGCGCCTTCACGGCCGACCAGAATGGTCTCCACATCGCGGCCATCCTCGTTGGGGACGAGAAAAGTCGCGAGCGAGGGGCCGCAAGGAAAATGGACGACCTGGACGTCGTCGCCGGGATTGTAGAGCAGCTGGCTCGCCGCGCAGTCCTCGACGGAGACGTGCGGTCCAAGCAATGCGTAGTCTGCCGCGCTCAGGCGCCGCAACAGATTGTTGGCCGGCCGGCTGTCGACCTCGTTTGTACTGGCGATACGCGCATCCATCGTGAAACCCCCGTCCTCCTTTCCACAATACCGAGTTCCGTCCGTTTCCTGTGTGCACAAGTGGACAGACTCAAGAATTGTGATGTGGTGGGTTTCGTTCCGGGAACCCCTCGATGCGCTGGGCGCAGGTATCGTGACGCGGCTGTCCTGATCAGAAAAACCCTCACTTCCAGACGCGATCATGGCACCCGCTCCTTCCGATGGCTTACCCTGTCCTTCCGACGTCCTGGTCGTCGAGGACGATCCGATCATTGCAATCGATTTCGAGGACCGTCTGCTCGCCTTTGGCGCGAGCCACGTGCGCACCGCCGGGTCGGTGATGCAGGCGCTCGACGCGATCGAGAAGCGCGCCCCCGATTTCGCACTGCTTGACGTCGAGCTGATCCGCGAGAAGAGCTTTGCGATCGCCGAGCGTCTGGTCGCGCTGAACATCCCGTTCGTCTTCGTCACCGGCTATGGCGCCGAGACGGGGATTCCGCCCGAATTTGCGGCGCGGCCGCGGCTGCAAAAGCCGTGCTCGAGCGAGGCGCTGGAAGCCGTGCTGCGAACGCACGGCGCCTGAGGCTCAGACAAATTTCGGATCCAGCGTCGTCGACCACAGCGCGACGTCGGCGCGGTCGCGCAGCGTCACCGTCATCTGGCCGGAGGCGCCGTCGATCCTGACGTGGCCGAAGAACTGCATGCCGGCAGACGGCGGCAGGTTCTGGCTGTCCTTGCCCGGTGCCTTGACGAAGCGCACCTCCGGCCCAAACGTGTTGTCGAGCGTGTTCGGACCGAACGTGCCCGCGTGCAGCGGGCCCGAGACGAACTCCCAGAACGGCTCGAAATCCTGGAATTGCGCCCTGTTCGGATCGTAGTAGTGCGCGGCAGCGTAGTGCACGTCCGCGGTCAGCCACACCGTGTTGCGGACCGGCGCCGTCTTGATGAAGCGGAGGATGTCCGCGATCTCGAACTCGCGGCCGCGCACCGGGCCGTCGCCTTGCGCGAAGGCCTCCGAGCCGCCCTTCGGCGTGTCCGGGACGATCAGGCTGAGCGGCATGTCGGAAGCGATCACCTTCCAGGTCGCGCGCGAGTCGAGCAGGCCGCGCTTGAGCCAGGCGATCTGGTCGGGTCCGAGAAAGTAGCTGGCCGGGCCGTATTCCGTTTCGAGGTTCGGACCGTTCGCGCCGCGATAGCTGCGCTCGTCGAGCACGAACACGTCGAGATGCGGGCCGTAGGAGATCCGGCGATAGACGCGGCCCGGCTCGCTGATGCTCTCGCGCATCGGATACATCTCGTGGAAGGCGCGGGCCCCGCGCGCAGCGAGCAGCGCGATGTTGCGCTCCTTGTAGGCCGCCGGTAGCTCCTTGGAGAGCGACCAATTGTTGGTCACCTCGTGGTCGTCCCACTGCACGAAAATCGGCACTTCGGCATTGAAGGCGCGGAGATTGTCGTCGGTCAGATTGTATTTGTGCGCGGCGCGATACTCATCCAGCGTCTCCGCGACCTTGGCCTTTTCGGGGATGGTGAGGTTCTTCCAGATCCTGCCGTCAGCAAGCTTCACCTCGGCCTGGATCGGGCCGTCGGCATAGATGGTGTCGCCGGAGTGCAGGAAGAAGTCCGGACGATGCTTGCGCATCGCCGCGAAGGTGACCATGCCGCCGTCATCGGGATTGATGCCCCAGCCTTGGCCGGCGACGTCACCGCCCCAGACGAAGCTGACGTCGCGGCGATCGGCTGGCGCGGTGCGGAAGCGGCCGGTCACCGCTTTGCCCTCGACCGCACTGTGCGCGAGATCGCGGAAGCGGACGCGATAGAAGATATCCTGGCCGGCGGGTAGATTTTCAACCAGCATTTTCGCGGTGAAGTCGTTCTCGGGCAGCGCCGCGATCGGCGGCAGCGCCCGGGCATTCCTGAACGTATCAGTCGTCGCCACCTCGACCTGCATCTGGGCCGGCCGGTCGGTGCGCGCCCACACCACGCCGCCGTCGGCGGTGACGTCGCCCGATTGCACGCCATGGGTGACCGCCGGTCGATCCGCGGCGCGCGAGAGTGAGGGCATCGCGACCACACCAAGCACGCCGGCGCTGGAGGTGAGGAAACGGCGGCGGGAGAATTTGATGTTCATGGACGGGTTCGCTGCTTGCTGTCGGCGCACGACTTGCGCCGTCATTCCGGGATGGTGCGTTGGCACCAGGCCCGGAATCTCGAGATTCTCAGGTACGCAATTGCGCACCGGGGCTCGATGCTGTCGCATCGCGCCGGAATGACGGTGAACCTATATTGAGACAATGTGACGCAGCAATTACGCGCACTAGCCGTTAGGCGTTGCCGGCGGCCCTGAACTGCGCACTCGCACGTTGCAGGTTCGGTGGCAGGCTGAACAACACCGCCTTGCGGTCGGCAACGGCGGCGTGGAACTGGTCGAGCGCGATGTTGAAGGCGGTGAGCGCGGCTTCCTCGATCGCGCCGTGATCGAAGCAGCGCAGCGTGTCGCGCAGGATGTCGTCGGCCTCGGTCTGCATCTGGTCGAGCTCTTCGGTCGTCTCGCATTTGCGTGCGGCCGCGATCATGTCCAGCAGGCGTTCGCGCTGATGGTTGTTGTTGTCGCGTTCGTCCTTCTTCAGATAGCCCGCGAACCAGGCGCCGATCGAGCCCGTGGCCGAGAGCGCCATCAGGCTCCACCAGATGTAATCGCTGTATTTGTCGAGGAAGGTCTTCTCCTCGCCATCGACGAAGGCGGCTGCGCCGGGATGCACGGGGATCACCGCATCCTTGTCGGTGTCGGGCGTCTCGATCTTCGCCGCCAGCGGGAATTCCGCCACCAATTGCTGCCGCACGGCGAAGAGTTGTCGCGTGAACGCCGCGATGATGGTGTCGGACACCCCTTTGCGCGCCACGATGTGGTGCGAGAAGCTGATGGTCTTGACCTCGTCGTCCGGACGATCGGGTGAACCGCCGTAAGTGCCTGCGGGAATCTCCGAGGATTCATAGGCCGGATGGTTCTGCGCGATTGCGTCCGCGGAATCGATGGCAAGGAAGGTCGGCGTACCGCCCTCCCTGACCGATGCCGCGATCGCGTCGGCCGTGATCTTGCTGTTGACCGGGCCGGCGGCGAGGTAGACGTCGGCCTTCTGCGCCTTGATCGCCTCGGCGACCTCATTGACGGGGAATTGCACGATCTCGACCTTGGCGGGATCGACGCCGTATTGCTGGAGGATCACCTTGAGCAGATTGACGTTGGCCTGGGTCCGGCCGACGACGCCGATGCGATGGCCGGCGAGCTGCGCGATCTTGGTGATCTTCGCGCCCTTCTTCTTGCCCTTGCCGGCTACGGTCCATAGCACCACCACGTTCTTGCGCAGGGTCGCGACCGCCTGTGCGTTCTTCGGCACGTCGAGGTCGCCGCGCACGATGGCAAGATCGACCTTGCCCTCGGCGAGTGCATTGGCGCTGGCGGTCGCGCCGTCGGTCTGGATCGGGCGCAGCCGCACATAGCTCTTGTGCTGCGCGAAACCCTGCGTCAGCGCCTGCACGACCTTGACGTCATCGCTGTTGGCGGGACCGACCGCGATCTTCAGCGTCACCGGCCGCATCGCGAAATAATAACCGCCTGCGAGCGCACCGACGATGGCAAGCACGAACGCCAGAGACACGAGTGCCGTCTTCCGCGCCGCGGAGCGCGGCGAAGGCGGAGAGGGCGCTTCGGCCAGGTCCAATCCCCCGGTCATCGATCTCCCAAACGGGCGCTTGAGGCTCAGTTTCATCTTGGCCGGCGACTTACGCCGGCAATTGTAGCAAATTTCTTGTCGGAGAGGGTTACATCTCCGTCATGGTTAGCGGATGGGGCAAATCCCGTTTGAACCCGGGCCACGGGACGGTGTTAGGGTAAAGTTCCCCTGAACGACGGAGGCGATCATGGCAGAACGGCTGACGGCGGAGGCGCGCAAGCAGGCGCTGGGCGGACTACCGGGCTGGGGAGAGGTGTCCGGCCGCGACGCCATCGGGAAGACCTTTGTCTTCAAGGATTTCAGCCAGGCCTTCGGCTTCATGACCCGCGCGGCGCTGGTCGCCGAGAAGATGGATCACCATCCGGAATGGCGCAACGTCTACAAGACGGTCGAGGTGGTGCTGTCGACCCATGACGCCGGCGGCGTCACTGCGCGCGACATCGAGCTGGCCAAGGCGATGAACGCGATCGCCGGCTGACGCCTTGCTGACGTCTTGCGGTGCCCAGCCTCATCCCCATCTTGTGATCAGCAGGTGATTGCGGCGATTCGCTGCTCCGGCTGCACGGGATGTACTTGAAGGGGACTACGTGAACATGGCTGCCGAGCACAGCGTCGGTTTCGAGCCGGCCGATCGGCTCGCGGAAGACCGTGAGGGCGTTCGCCGCCGCTTCTGGCGCAAGCTGAAGCGCGTCGCCGCGCAATTGCCGTTCGCGGAAGATCTGCTCGCCGCCTACTATTGCGCCTTCGATCGCCAGACGCCGCGCCACGTCCAGGCTTCGCTGCTCGGCGCGATCGCCTATTTCGTCCTGCCGTTCGACTTCGTTGCCGACGTGATGCCGATGCTCGGTTTCGTCGATGATGCCGCCGTGCTCGCCACCGCGATCCGCATGGTTGCCGGCCACATCACGAACGAGCACCGCGACGCCGCCCGCGCTGCGCTGAATCGCGGCCTGGACGAGGCGGAGCGGAATGTGGACTAGGACCGCGCCACTCTCACTCCTCTGTCGTCCTGGCGAAAGCCAGGACGACCAGGAGAGGGCGTGGGCTGCTACTTCTTCTCCGGCCCCGCCTGCGCCCGTGCGTTCTCCGCATCCCATGCCTTGAATTGCTTGAACAGCATTTCCCTGTCCGCGTCGGACACCTTTGCGGCCGCAGGATTCTGCTTCAGGAACGCCTCGAATCGCTTCTGCGTCACCGGCTCGACACCGTGTTTGTCGAGCCATTGCTGTGCCACCGGCAATCGGTTCCAGCCGGACAGAGGCGCCGGGAGCGAGACCTCCTTCCACTTGGGATGGAAGGGCGGGTTCTGAAGCGAGGGGAATTTCGTGAAGAACGCGTCCACGAACAGCGAGAGCTTGCGATAGCGCTCGGTGTTGGGCGCCCAATTGTACGCCGCGAGCACCGCGGGGACTGCGATGGTGTCCACGCTCTCGCCTTCCTTGATCAGGTTCGGATAGTCCTTGGCGGTCAGCGTTGCCGGCAGGTAGTCGCTCTGGAGCGGCTTTGCATAATCGACCTTCGCGAGATGGAAGCGACCGTCATTGTTGAAAGTCGAGACCGACTTATACGGCTTGCCGCCGACCACGATGACGGCGTCAATCGCGCCGGCCTTCAGCTTCTCCATTGCGATACGCTGCTCGACATAGACGAAATTCGCCTTGAGTCCGAGCCGTTCGAACACGGTGAGCGCGGTGACGAAGGTGCCCCCATTGGGCAGGTCGACGCTCACCGTCTTGCCTTCCAGATCCTTGAGCGTGGCGATCGACTTCGGCGCGATCACCTGCATCTCTTCATTGTAGAGCTTGGTCACATAGGTGAACTGCTTCTTGATGTCCTTGGCAAACCCCTTGCGCTCGAGATAGTCGAGCGTGTCGGCCCGCACGATGCCGAGATCGACACCCTGCAGGAACAGGATGTCGGCGACGCTCTGCACCGAGCCGCGGCCGACGATCGGCAGCACGCGGATCTTGTTGCCGTCGTCGAGCACCGAGGCGAGGTCGGCGCCGAACTGCACATAAGTGCCGCCGATCGTGCCGGTGATCAGCGTGACCGTGTTGGAGTTCAGCGCCTGCTTGGTCGAGGTCGAGCCGAACTGGAAGATGGCCTTCAGGCTGTCCGAAACCTTGGCGGGATCGTATTCGGTCTGCGACTCGGCACGTGCCGCGAAGGCACAGATCGTCATGATGGCGGCAAGCGCCATTCCCAAAGCGTTACGCATGATGTCCTCTAAATCAAAGAGTTTCTAGTTCTGAAGCTGGCCGAGGCGCTGCCGCGCGTCCGCCGATCCGAGTGCCGCGGCTTTCTGGTACCAATCGCGCGCGGCGGTCGCGTCGGCGGAGATGCGCCGCGAGTCGCTGGTGCCCAGCACCGCCGGGTCATAGCTCTGCGCTAGCATGAACGCAGCCGTCGCATCCTGCGCATTGGCCGCGCGTTCAAGCAGCAGGCGAGCCGCAGCGATATCGCCGACGCCCAGCAGGCTCTTCGCGCGCGTCATCAGCCCGGACAGCGTGTCGGCGTCGAGCGTCTTGGCGGGCGGAGGCGGCGCGGCCGGCGCTGCGACGGGCACAGGCGGTGCCGCAACGGGCGCGGGCGGAGCCGCGACGGGAACGGGCGTCTGGATTTGCAGCGCCGTCTGATAGGCGGTCGCGATCGCCTCACGGCTCGGCGTTGCCGGTGCAGGGATAGCCTGCGTGTCGGCGCTCGCTAGCCTCGTGTCGCTCACGCGGCCCGGATCCTTGAGCGGGGTCTGCGGTATGGCCGGCGTTCTGACCGACGCCATGGCCTGGTCCGCCGCGAAGCCTACCCAGTTACCGGCATTGGCGGCGAGGAGGCCGCGAAAGTCGGACTGAAATAGGGTAACCAGCACTGCCAGGGTGGATGCCACCAGAACGCCGGCGAGCACACGCGGGACAATTCTGGAGCGCAACTCCATCGGCCCATATTCACTTGGGTCCGGCGCACCGAGCGGATCGGACAAGAACAGTGGAACCGGATCGTCCTGCGAAAGGTCAGCCCGTGCCGCGCGGGCACGGACAAACGATGCGGTCTGCGGATGTGATGCGGTTCGATTGAAGTCGAACGCGCTCGCCTCGTTCGACGGGCGGTATGCCGTCGTCTCCATGGTGATGCTCCCCATTACTAACGCAACGCAGGGGCACTCCCGGCTTCAGTCTTCTTGCTTTTGTCCAGAAAGTTCCCTGTCAACTGGAACCGATAAATCGCCGTTTGAATCAGCCCAAAAAGCGACGACGATTTGTGCGAACTGGGAAATATTTGGGTTTGATTGGGGCGAAGCCGAGGAATGCACCGCAATCTTGCCGCGAATGGTTGAGAACGCCTTACCAAGCGGCCGCCCGGGGAACGGGTGCGACGATTCCGCTGTCCTACCCTCGCTTGACCGCGCATCCCGCACACCGCAGCCGCTTGGCTTTGCGTTGCGCTGTGTCTGGAGCAGTGGGTGGTCGCCCGGTCGAGCCGGGCGACCACAGTTGAGCGTGTAGCGCGCAGCGTCGCGACGACGTCGCTACGCTTCTGATCGGATCACGGGTGCAAGATCACCTTGCCCATCGCCTGACGTCCGGCGAGCACCTTCAATGCGTCCGCGGTCTGGGCCAGCGGGAAGGTGCGGTCGACATGCGATGAGATCTTGCCTTCCGCGGTCCATCTCACGAGCTTCTCGAGATTGGCGCGGTTCTTCTCCGGATTCTGCCGCGTCCAGGCACCCCAGAACACGCCGCGGATGTCGCAGCCCTTCAGCAACGCGAGATTCAGCGGCATTTTCGGAATGTCGCCGGCGGCAAAGCCGATCACGAGGAAGCGGCCCTCCCAGGCGATCGAGCGCAGCGCCTGCTCGGCATAGGTGCCGCCCACGGGATCGAAGATGATGTCGACGCCCTTGCCGCCGGTGAGCTTGCGCAGGCCTTCCTTCAAATCTTCCTTGGCGTAGTTCAGCGTCAGCTCGGCGCCATGCGCCTTGGCGAATTCGAGCTTCTCGTCCGACGAGGCGCAGGCGATCACCTTCAAGCCCATCAGCTTGCCGAGCTCGCAGGCCGCAAGGCCGGTGCCGCCGGCCGCGCCGAGCACCGCGAGCGTCTCGCCCGGCTTCGGGCTCGCGCGATCCTCCAGCGCATGCAGCGCGGTGCCGTAGATGATGATGATGCCGGCCGCGCGGTCATAGTCGAGATTGTCGGGGATCTTCACGATCGAAGCCGCCGGCAGCGCGATCTTCTCACGCGCGCCGTTGTGGCCGCAGGATGCGACCACGCGATCGCCGACTTTCAGATCGGTCACGCCAGCGCCGATGCTCTCGATCACGCCGGCGACTTCGGCGGCCGGCGAGAACGGGAAGGGCGGCTTGATCTGGTACTTGCCCTGGATCATCAGGATGTCGAAGAAGTTCAGCGCCGCCGCCTTGATTGCGATCACGGCTTCGCCCGGGCCCGCCACCGGATCCGGCACCTCAGTCAGCACGAGGTCGTCGGGCTGGCAATATTGCGAGCAGAGGATGGCTTTCATGGCAGCACCTTGGGGCGTTTCGAGTGGAATTATAGTTGGCCCGGTTTTGCCGGATTTGGAGCGGCCCGACAATCCGGATTCTTTGCCCAAAGCGATGCGCAGACCTATCCTCACGTCATTGCGAGCGCAGCGAAGCAATCCAGACTATTTCCGCGGCGCGGACTCCGGATTGCTTCGTTGCGCTAGCGGCAACAGCGAGGATTCAAACGATGTTTGAAACAGGCCTGCTCAAGAACAAGCGCATCCTCGTGACCGGTGGCGGGTCGGGCCTTGGCGCTGCGATGGCGCGCCGTTTCCTTGCACTCGGCGCCGAGCTCGTGATCTGCGGCCGCAAGCACGATCGGCTCGAGGCAACGGCGCGTGAGATGCGCGAGGAGACTGGCGGCAAGGTCACGACCATCGCCTGCGACATTCGCGACGGTGCTGTCGTCGATGGCATGATGGACGCGATCTGGCGCGAGGCACCGCTCGACGTTCTCGTCAACAACGCCGCCGCAACGTTCATCGCGCAGAGCGAGCACCTGTCGCTCCGCGCCGCGGATGCGATCCTGGCGCCGACGCTGCATGGCGCGATGCATTGCACGCTCGCCGCCGGCAAGCGCTGGATCGAGGGCAAGCACAACGGCGTCGTGCTCTCGATCCTGTCGACCTCGACCATCACCGGCCGCGCCTTCACAATGCCGTCCGCGATGGCGAAGTCGGCGGTGCTGGCGATGACCAAAAGTCTCGCCGTGGAATGGGGCCCGAAGGGCATCCGCACCGTTGCGATCGCGCCGGGTCCGTTCCCGACCGCGGGCGCATCGGGGCAACTCCGCCCCGAAGGCCGTGACGACAGCTGGGCCGCGCGCAATCCGCTCGGGCGCACGGGCGAGCACGGCGAGCTAGCCGACCTCGCCAGCTTCCTGGTCTCGGATGGCGCCCGCTACATCAATGGCGAGATGGTGGTGATCGACGGTGGCGCGCATCTGCGCAGTTCCGGCGCCGAGGACCTGCTCGGCTGGAGCGAGGCGCAATGGGCCGAGCAGCGCGCCGCGCGAAGCAAAAGCTAGCTGTTGTCATCGCGCTAACTGCCTTCCCAAATTGGACTTTTCCGGCTATCCCTGCCCGGGGACAAAGCGCGGCCGGGCCATCTTCCAGTCACAATATTGAGGGAACCACTCCAGCATGTGGCGGGTGCTGATTTTAGCTTTGATGACTGGCGTCATGGCCGGTGGGGTCACCGACCCCGCGCGGGCGCAGTCGGCGCAACCGGCGCCCAAGTCTGCTCCGGCGACACCGAAGCCGGCCGCGCCGGCGGCTAATACGACGGCCAAGTCGGCCGCAAAGCCAGAGAGTAAACCTGCGACGCCGCCCCCAGCGATTGCGGGCGGCGCAGAGCCGACGCTGATCGGGCAGTTCGGCACCTGGGGCGCCTATTCGGCGACACCCAACGGCAAGAAGGTCTGCTTCGCGCTGGCCAAGCCGTCGGCGTCGAAGACCAACCCGCCGAACCGGCCGCGCGATCCCGCCTATGCCTTCGTCTCGACCCGGCCGGCGGAGAAGGTGAACAACGAAGTCTCGGTCATGATCGGCTATGCGCTGAAGCCGGGCTCGGAATCGTCGGTCGAGGTCGGCGGCGCCTCCTTCGCGATGTACACGCAGGGCGACGGCCTCTGGATCAAGAATGCGGCCGAAGAGGAGCGGATGGTCGAGGCCATGCGCAAATCCGCCGATCTCGTGGTCAAGGGCGTCTCGGCCAAGGGCACCGAGACGACCGATACCTTCTCGCTGAAGGGCCTCGCCCAGGCACTCGACAAGATCGCCCAGGACTGCAGGCGTTGAGGCTGCAGGCGTTAAGACTGCAGGCGGTATCACGGTCGCAATCGGCGGCCCCGGTTGCTATATAGAGCCGGTTCCAAGCTTCTCCGTCATTCCGGGATGGTCCGAAGGACCAGACCCGGAATCTCGAGGTTCCGGGTCCGATGCTCCGCATCGCCCCGGAACGACCACCTGATCAGGTCCATTCAATGCAACCGACTGCCGAGCCGCACAACGCAATCCTGGTGGAGAAGACTCCGCTCGAAACCTATGTGCCGCCGGCCAAGCCGTCGCTGATCGGCCTGTCGCGCGCCGAGCTTGCCGATCGCCTCGGCGAGATCGGCGTGGCACCGGCGCAGCGCAAGATGCGCGTGCAGCAGCTGTGGCACTGGCTTTATTTCCGCGGCGCCCAGAGCTTCGACGACATGACCTCGATCTCGAAAGGAATCCGCGCCGAGCTCGCGCAGCATTTCACCGTCGATCGGCCCGAGGTCGTGGCCGAGCAGATCTCCAGCGACGGCACCCGCAAATGGCTGCTGCGGCTGCCGAGCGGCGACAATGTCGAACGCGCGCATGAAGTCGAGTGCGTCTACATCCCCGAGACCGACCGCGGCACGCTCTGCGTCTCCTCGCAGGTCGGCTGCACCCTGAACTGCGCCTTCTGCCACACCGGCACGCAGCGCCTGGTGCGCAACCTCACCGCCGGCGAGATCGTCGGACAGGTGATGGTCGCACGTGACCGCCTCAATGATTGGGCCGATCGCGAGGACGGCACGCGCCGCGTCACCAACATCGTGATGATGGGCATGGGCGAGCCGCTCTACAATTTCGACGCGGTGCGCGATGCGCTGCTCATCGTTGGCGACAATGAGGGCATCGGCATCTCCCGCCGCCGCATCACGCTGTCGACCTCGGGCGTGGTGCCGAACATCGTGCGCGCCGGCGAGGAGATCGGCGTGATGCTCGCGATCTCGCTGCATGCCGTGCGCGACGAGCTGCGCAACGAGCTGGTGCCGCTCAACCGCAAATACCCGATCAAGGAGCTGCTGCAGGCCTGCCGCGACTATCCCGGCGCGTCCAATGCGCGGCGCATCACCTTCGAATATGTGATGCTCAAGGGCGTCAACGATTCGCTCGACGATGCGAAGCTGCTCGTGAAGATGCTCAAGGGCATTCCGGCCAAGATCAATCTGATTCCGTTCAATCCCTGGCCCGGCACGGCCTATGAATGCTCGGACTGGGACCAGATCGAAAAATTCTCCGAATACATCTTCAACGCCGGCTATTCCTCGCCGGTGCGTACCCCGCGCGGCCGCGACATCCTCGCCGCCTGCGGCCAGCTCAAGTCGGAGACCGAAAAGCTCAGCGCACGCGAGCGCCAGGCGCTGCGCGCCATGGCGATGACGGATTAGCTTGTTATGCCCGCGCTCTCGCATCCTCGTCATTGCGAGGAGCGTAGCGACGAAGCAATCCAGACTGTCTCCGCGGACGCATTTCTGGATTGCTTCGATGCGCTCGCAATGACGGCAAAGGTGGCTTTCCCTTCATGTCCCTGATCGGCCGCCTCGTCGTCATCTTCATCGGCTTCCTCGCCGCCTGCTTTGTCGGCGGGATGATCGTCGTCGTTGCATTGCTGTTTCCGGAGTTCGCCGATCTCGGTGCCGGTCCCGTCGACCAGGGCACGATCGACATCCTGCTCGGTTTCGGTTTCATCTTCGTCTCCGGCTTTGCGCTGGTGCCGGCAGCGGTGATCGTCGCGATCACCGAAGCGCTCTACATCCGCAGCGCGCTCGCTTATGCCGTCGGCGGCGGTCTCGTCGGGCTCGCCTGCTATCTCGGTCTCGTTCCCTTTCACCCCGACACGTTCCAGTTCGAGGGGATCGTGCGGCGGCATCTGGAAATCATGACCGGCGCGGGCATCGCCGCGGGCGTCGTCTACTGGCTGATCGCCGGCCGCAACGCCGGTGCTTGGCGCGATCCGCCGCCCGCGCGGAGACCGCCGCCGCCGCTGCCGTCGAATTCGAGGCCGGATGCGCGGTGAAACAACGCGCCGGCACATTCCCGGCCTGGCGCGCAGCTGCGCGCGGGGGGGCCGGGACGACGTCGTTGAAGCATTGCGCTACAGCCAATCCGCGCTCGCTTGTGCCGCTCGCCGCGACAGTTTCCGGGGTTTTCATCCCCTTCTCACTCCGCTAAACCGCGCGCCATGAACCGGACTGGACTTTTCATCGCCCTGGCGCTGTGGCTCGTGATCGGCGTCGTCTTCGGCCTCTATCCCGAGCTCGATCTCAAGCTTGCCTCGCTGTTCTTCGACCCCGAGACGAGGGCGTTTCCGCTCAAGCTGAACGGCTGGGCCAGCTTCGCGCGGGATGCGGCGATGTGGATCGCCTGGGCGTTCGTGTTGCCGTCGCTCGTCGCGCTCGTGGTCAAGTTGATCCGGCCCGACCGGCCGCTGCTGGTGTCGGGGCGCGCGATGGTGTTCCTGCTGGTGACGATCATCATGTCGGCTGGCATTCTCACCAACCTGACCTTCAAGACCTATTGGGGACGTCCGCGTCCGGTGGTGGTGACGCAGTTTGCCGGCGACCAGCAGTTCGTGCCGTGGTGGGATCCGCGGGGCGGCTGCGCGCGCAACTGCTCATTCTTCTCGGGCGAGGGCGCGACCGCCTTCTGGACCCTGGCACCCGCCGCGCTGGCCCCGCCGGCATGGCGGCCGCTCGCCTATGCCGGCGCCGTGGTGTTCGGCGCCTTGACCAGCGGCCTGCGCATGGCCTTCGGCGGACACTTCTTCACCGATGTCGCGATTGCCGGCCTCGTCAGTTTCGTCGTGATCTGGCTTGCCTATGCCCTGATTTACCGCTGGCCGCGGACGCGATTCTCGGACGAGGCGGTCGATGCGGCCCTGACCCGCCTGGCCATGCCCGGCTACCGCCTCCGCCAGCGCCTGTTCGGCGGCAAGACCGGTCCCGCGCCGTCGATTTGAGCCATTAAATGGGTGCCGAGGCGTGCGAAATTTGATATTCGCGCGGTCAAACCCGCCCAGACGTCAGCCCTTGAGACCCGATTGGAAGCGCCATGACCACGATCCTGAAAAGCCTGCCCAAGGGTGAGAAAGTCGGCATCGCTTTTTCCGGCGGCCTCGACACCTCAGCGGCGCTGCTCTGGATGAAGCAGAAGGGCGCGCGCTGCTACGCCTACACCGCCAACCTCGGCCAGCCGGACGAGGCCGACTACAACGAGATCCCGCGCAAGGCGCAGGAGTTCGGCGCCGAGAAGGCCCGGCTCGTCGATTGCCGCACGCAGCTTGTCCACGAGGGTATCGCCGCGATCCAGTCGGGCGCCTTCCACATCTCGACCGGCGGCATCACCTATTTCAACACCACCCCGCTCGGCCGTGCCGTCACCGGCACGATGCTGGTCGCGGCGATGAAGGAAGACGGCGTCAACATCTGGGGCGACGGCTCGACCTTCAAGGGCAACGACATCGAGCGCTTCTACCGCTACGGCCTGCTCACCAACCCCGGCCTGAAGATCTACAAGCCCTGGCTCGACCAGCAGTTCATCGACGAGCTCGGCGGCCGCGCCGAGATGTCGGCGTTCATGACCGCGCAGGGCTTCGCCTACAAGATGAGCGCCGAGAAGGCGTACTCGACCGACAGCAATCTGCTCGGCGCCACGCACGAGGCCAAGGATCTCGAAAGCCTCGACAGCGGCATCAAGATCGTCAACCCGATCATGGGCGTACCGTTCTGGCGCGACGACTGCACTGTGAAGGCCGAGAAGGTCGTGGTGCGTTTCGAGGAGGGCCAGCCGGTTGCGCTCAACGGCCAGACCTTCCCTGACCCCGTCGCGCTGTTCCTCGAAGCCAATGCGATCGGCGGCCGCCACGGCCTCGGCATGAGCGACCAGATCGAGAACCGCATCATCGAGGCCAAGAGCCGCGGCATTTACGAAGCGCCCGGCATGGCGCTCCTGCACATCGCCTATGAGCGTCTCGTCACCGGCATCCACAACGAGGATACCATCGAGCAGTACCGCATCAGCGGCATGCGTCTCGGCCGGCTGCTCTATCAGGGTCGCTGGTTCGACTCGCAGGCCCTCATGCTGCGCGAGACCGCGCAGCGCTGGGTCGCGCGCGCCGTCACCGGCGAGGTCACGCTCGAGCTGCGCCGCGGCAACGATTATTCGATCCTCAACACCGAGAGCCCCAACCTCACCTACGCGCCGGAACGGCTCAGCATGGAGAAGGTCGAGGACGCCGCGTTCTCGCCGGCCGACCGCATCGGCCAGCTCACCATGCGCAACCTCGACATCGCCGACACGCGCACCAAGCTCGGTCTCTACTCGAAGACCGGTCTGTTGTCGGGCACGGAGGGCTCGCAGATCTTCAGGCTCGAAAGCGACAAGGGCTGATTGTTGTCGCGATCGTGCTACGGGCTGGTCGATGGCATTGCCGGCCCTGCGGCGAATACCAGCTTCACACAGCTGCGGAACAGCAGGATCTGTCGCTCCAGCCGCTTCGGGTCGTTGAGCGTTTTCGACATGATGATCGCGCCGTCGACGACGCACGAGACCATCTCGGCGAGATCGTCGAGCTCAATCGCCTCGCGCGGTGGATAGACTGCGGCGATGCCGTCGAGGATCGCGCGGAAATGCGCATTCCAGCTCCTGACTGATTGCGTGGTCAGGTCGCGAACCTGCCGGTCGAACAAGCGCTCCTGATAGCAGATGCTGGCAATCAGGCAGCCGGGATGACCGTTTGGCAGATCGCCCATGATCTCGGCGAGCAATTTCAGGGAGATCAGGAAGGACTGGAGCGGGTCGTCCGAAAGCTCGCGTCCCCGCCGGAAGATTTCGTCGAACAGCCGATCGTTCGTTTCCACATACCGGCGCAGCATCTCCCGCGCCAGCGCGTTCTTGTCCCTGAAATGATAGAAGAAGCCGCTCCTGGTGAGTCCGGCCTCGGCGATGACCTCGTCGATCGAGGTCGCGGCGAAGCCTTTTGCGAGCACCGCCGTTTCCGCGATCTCGAGAATGCGTTCGCGCGTCGCTTCGCCCTTTCCCATCGATCCCTCCAAAACCGTACCAGCGGTGCGGAATCCGCCGCGTGCGGCAGACGTCCGATCCGAGGGCCCCGCGCAAGCCTCTGATTTGTCATCTGTTTGCGGGTGGAAGTTCAGCCGCACCATCAGGCTTCTAGAGCAGCGCGACATTATGCGGCACCAATGGTCCGAGACCGAGGGCGGGCATGACGCGACCGAACGACGAGAGCGCCCCGTGCAAATGATGGAGTGATCAATGGCCACATACAGACACGGCCTGCCGCAGCACCGCGGCGGCATTTTCCTGACCGACGGCGGCTTGGAAACCACCCTGATCTTTCACGAAGGGCTGGAGCTGCCCCATTTCGCGGCATTCGTGCTGCTCGACCGCGCCGATGGCCGCGCGGCTCTGAAGCGCTACTACGAAGCCTATCTCCGCGTCGCCCGGCAGCATGGGCTCGGCTTCGTGCTCGACAGCCCGACCTGGCGTGCCAACCCCGATTGGGCCGCCAAGCTCGGCTACGATGCGGCCGCGCTCAAGACCATCAACATGCGCTCCATCCGTTTCCTGGAGGAATTGCGCGGTGAATGGGAGAGTTCAGGCGCGCCTTGCGTGATCAACGGTGCAATCGGCCCGCGAGGCGACGGCTACAAGGCCGGCAACATGGATGCGGCGGAGGCGGAAGCCTACCACTCCGCCCAGATATCGGCGTTCTCCGAGGCAGGCGCCGACATGGTGACCGCGTTCACGCTGAACAGCATCAACGAGGCCGTCGGTGTGGTGCGTGCGGCCAGGCGGCAGGAAATTCCGGTTGCGATCTCTTTCACGGTCGAGACTGACGGTCGCCTCGTCAGGGGAGAGTCCCTGCGCGAAGCGATTGAAGCGGTCGACGATGCAACGGAGCGGGCTTGCGAATACTTCCTGATCAACTGCGCGCATCCGACCCACTTCGAGAATGCGCTCGCGACCGGCGAGGCATGGGTCAAGCGCATTCATGGTGTCAGAGCCAATGCGTCGACCAAGAGCCATGCCGAGCTCGACGAGTCCGAGACTCTCGACAGCGGCGATCCCGTCGATCTCGGCCGCCGTTACCTTTCGCTCAGGCGCGCATTCCCGGACATGCGGATCCTCGGTGGCTGTTGCGGCACCGATCATCGGCATGTCGCCGCCGTTTGCGAGGCGTGCCTGCCGACAGGAGCGTTGACTGCGTGATACGATGAGGTGGCCGGCATCGCTCCCGGCTGTCTGTCCTTGCAGGTCTCGTTTCGGCTTGGCGGTGCGGGGATAGGCGCGTGATGGCGAAGAGCGACAAGCGTTCAGGGCGCTTGGGTGAGGCCCTTTGCCACCCGGTCGGCCGATATGTGACTTAATGACGGTGTCATTCTCGATCGCTACGTTTGCCGCTCCTGTCCGGAATCGGCATCGCGGAGCATCGAACATGGTCAAGGGGCCGGCCGTCGCCTCTCTCATCGCCCTCTGTTGGACATCGTCACTGTCGGCACAGACGGTCTATCCGATTGATCGTGCAGAGATCCTCGCCGGGGCCCAGTTCGACTTCAAGGTCGAGTTTCCCGGGCCCGTCGATCCCGCCAAGCTGAAGGTGACGGTCAACGGCGCGGACTATGCCGCCGCGTTCGGCCGTTCGGGCACCTTCATCGACCGCGAGGACGGCAAGGAGCAGTCGGCCCTGATCCTGCGCGACGTCGCGCTGACCAAGCCGGGCAGCGTCGCCGTGGACGTCAGCGACGGCACGCGCCAGCGCAGCGTCACATGGACGGTCTACGACACGGGCCCGCGCAAGGCGAAGAACGTCATCCTGTTCATCGGTGACGGCATGTCGCCGGCGCACCGCGTCGCGGCCCGAATCCTGTCCAAGGGGATCTCGGAGGGCAAGAGCCGCGGCAAGCTTGCGATCGACGACATGCCTCAAATGGCACTGGTGGCAACCGCCGGCTCGGACTCGATCATCACGGACTCCGCGAACTCGGCCAGCGCCTATGCGACCGGGCACAAGAGCGCCGTCAACGCGCTGGGTGTCTATGCGGACCGCACCGCAAGCGCGTTCGACGATCCCAGGGTCGAAACCATCACCAGCCTCGCCAGGCGGCGGCTCGGCATGGCGATCGGCGTCGTCACCAATACCGAGATCGAAGACGCGACGCCGGCGGCGATGGTCGCGCACACCCGTCGGCGCGCCGCCTATGACGAGATCGTCGAGCAGTTGTTCGCGGCCAAGCCGGATGTGCTGATGGGCGGTGGCAGCGCGAATTTCCTGCCGAAATCTGCCGCCGGCTCCAAGCGCAAGGACGAAACGGACTACATCGCGAAGTTTCGTGACGCCGGCTACCAGGTCGCGACCACCGCGAGCGAGCTCAGCGCTTCTGCCGCAAAGCCGGACACCAGCAAGCTGCTCGGCCTGTTCGCCACCGGCAACATGGACGGCGTGCTCGACCGCAAATTCCTCAAAGGCGGCGGCGTGAAGAAGTTTCCCGAGCAGCCTGACCTGACCGAGCAGGTGAAGGCAGCGCTGAACGTCCTCGCCAAGAACGAGGCCGGCTTCTTCCTGATGGTCGAGTCCGGACTGATCGACAAATACGCGCACGTCCTCGACATGGAGCGGGCGGTCTACGACACGATCATGCTCGACAACGCGGTGCGCCAGACGCGTGAATGGGCGCGTGCGCGTGGCGACGACACGCTCATCCTCGTGCTCGCGGACCACAATCATCCCAACAGCCTCGTCGGCACCGTGAACGACGACATGGGCGCGGTGCCCAACGTGCCGCTGCGCGAGCGCGTCGGCGTCTACGACCAGGCTGGATTTCCCAACTATCCGGCGCCCGATGCGGAGGGCTATCCGTCACGCGTCGATGTGAGCCGCCGGCTCGCGATCTTCTCGGCCAGTCTGCCGGACCACTACGAGACGTTCCGTCCGAAGCTCGACAATCCCAATGAGCCGACCGTCAAGGCCGGCGATGACGGGACCTTCAAGGCCAACGACAAATACAAGGACGTCCCGGGCGCGGTGCTGCGCCCCGGCAACCTGTCGGCCATGATCGGCGCCAGCGTGCATTCGGGCGAGGACGTCATCCTGACGGCGACCGGTCCTGGCAGCGAGCGTGTGCGCGGCTCGATGGACAATACCGAGGTCTTTCGCGTCATGGTCGACGCGCTCGGGCTTGCCGCCGCGCAATAGCGGCGACACGCGGGCCAAACAAAAATGGCCGGGATCGCTCCCGGCCATTTCTCTTGTGCGCAGATCTCACTGGCGCGGCGGAGGCGGTGCCGCGCTGGCTTGGCCACCGTTGAGCAGCGGCGTGATGCGGCGGACGGTGACGCGCCGGTTGATCAGGCTCGGTCCCGTCGTCTGCTCCTTGAGGTACTGCTCGCCATAGCCCTGCGACGTCAGGTTCTCCGCAGGCACATTGAACTGCTGGGTCAGCAATTCGGCTGCGGCCTGCGCGCGGCGATCCGACAGTGACAGATTGTCGACGTCGTTGCCGACCGCATCGGTGTGGCCCTCGATCAGGAACACCTCCTGCGGGTTGGCCTGGATCGCCTGGTTGATGCCGTCGGCGATCACTTGCAGCCGCGCCGCCTGGTCTGGCGGAATGGTCCACGATCCCGTCTCGAAATTGATCGTGTTGACGTCGATGCTCGGCATCTGCATGCGAACATTGGGGCTGTAGCGGATCTCGTCGAGCGAGTAGCGCCGATCGATCCGTTGCACCGGCGGGGCCCGCATCGTGTCGTAGATCACCTGCGGCGATGCCTCCTGGGCGTCGACGATGTAGCGATCATAGGGGATGCTGACCACCGGGGGCGGAACGTCGACATAGAAGCCGCCGACCGCGCGCGGGTCGCGGTAGCTGTTGTCGATGATCACGATCTCTCGTCCCCGCGGATCCCTGCGGATTCGGCGCAGCAGCGAACCGTCGGCGCCGACCACGGTAATCACCTCGCTGCCATCGGGGCGGACCACGACGGTGCGGGTCTCGCCGCCGACCGTGTCGGTGCGGATGTCGCGGGCGCCATAGCGGAAGCGATAGAGATCGTTGCCGCGGACATAGGCCTGCCCGCCCGGATCGCGGATGATGATGCGGTCCGGCTCGGTGTAGACGGTGCGGCCGCCTTCGACGACCTCGCGCCGCTGGCCGTGGATATCGGCGATGGTCGCGCCGATCACGGCGCCGGCCACCACGCCTGCGCCGATCGCGAGCGGCGTCAGGTCACGCTGCTGCGGCCGTGGCGGAGGCGGCAGCGGTGCTGCGACTGTCGGTGCGGCCCGGAAGGCCGGCGCAACCGTCGGCGGCGCGTATTGCGCCCTGTTCGGCGGTGGTGCTGCGGCCGGCGTGCCAGGGACGACGGTCGGCGCTGCGGCGCCGGCGGGAGGCGCCGGGGGCCGGGCCGGGGCGCCAGCCTGAGGCGGCGCGGCCGGAGCTCCGGCTGCGGGTGCGCCCGCAGGAGGCGTTGCACCCTGTTGGCCCGGGGCCGGGGTCGCCGTCGGGGCGACGCCCGGGGCCGGTGCTGCACCGGGACGTCCGGGCGGCGGCGTTGCGGCGCCGGGCGCCGGCGTGGCCGTCGGAGCCGGCGCGGCGCCGGGAGCCGGCGTCGGCGATCCTGCAGCCGGAGGCGTGCCGGGACGGGCTCCGGGCGGCGGTGCGCCCGGACGGCCCGGTGGCGGTGCAGCGGGCGTGCTGCCGGGGGCCGGGGTCGCAGTCGGTGCGGGAGATGTTGTCGGTGCGGGTGTGGTTGCCGGCGCAGGTGCGCCCGGACGCGCCGCGGGTGCCGCTGCCGGAGCAGGGGGCGTCGCCGTGGGCGCGGGTCGCGCCGAGGGAGGCGGTGGGGGCGTCGGAGCCGGGCGAGCCGCGGGCGCGTGCTGCTGCGGAGCCGCCGCGGGAGGCGGTGGCGTGGGAGCCGGGCGTGCTGCGGGCGGTGTCGGAGCATGCTGCTGCGGCGCCGCGGCCGGCGGCGGCGAAGGCTGTTTCGGCGCGGCAGGCGGCGGAGGTGGCGGCGGCGGGGCCGGACGAGCCGCAGGAGGAGGCGGAGGCGCTGCGGGGCGCGGCGGTGCGGCAGCCGGCGGAGGCGCGGCGGGCGGTCGAGGCGGTGCAGCTGCGGGGGGCGGTGCGGCCGGGCGGGCGGGGGCTGCAGGCGGCGCCGCTGCCGGCGGTCCCTTCGGAGGCTGCTTCGGTTTTCCGTCAGGGCCCGTCTCTTGTGGCTGGGCCTGCGCAACCACGAGCGGCGGCGCACTTTGCGCATGCGATGCGGAGCTTGCGAACTGCATCGCAGTGAGAGCCGTCGTTGCAAGCAGCACGAAACGAAGGTTGGTCATGGTGGTGAACTTCCCCGGAAGGTTCTTTTGACGAAGTGTTGGGATGAACAGCTATGCGTTAGGCCGGAATGTGGCGGGCCAAGCAGGCGCGGGCCGATTTATTTCTGCACGCAAATCACCTCACTTTGGTGACGTTCATTGCGCATTCAGACGCAGGTTGCAATCGCCTCACATGTGATCGCTCGCCTCACGTGTGATGCCGCGGCGAACGTGCGTCCGTCGCGGGATTGGGCGTGCGCGGTCCGTTCGGTCCGCGTGGTGGAATCTCTTCGGGAGTATGACCGGGCAATTCATCTGGCCGCGGTGTTTCGCCGGGCTCGCGCATCGGCGGCGTGATGTCGGGCTGTGGATTGCCCGGCGGAATCCCCGGCGGTGGCTCGGTCGGAGTCCCCGGTGTCGCCGGTGGAATCTCGGGCGGCTCGATCGGCATCGGCACCTTCGTGATCATTTGTCCAGAGGACAATAACGATGACGCCGTGCCGATGTTCCCGGTTTGCGTGGTCCGGAAAGCGGCTTATTCCGGTGCGTGGCAGACAGCCTCGATGTTGTGGCCATCAGGATCGAGCACGAACGCACCGTAATAATTCGCATGGTAGTGCGGGCGGATGCCGGGCGGGCCGTTGTCGCGTCCACCCGCTGCGATCGCCGCCTTGTAGAATGCATCCACGGTGGCGCGGTCCTTGGCTGCGATGGCGACGTGCACCGGCTTGTTCATGGCGCCCTCCGCGCCGAACCAGAAGTCCGGCTTGCCGTTGACGCCGAATCCCGCGGCCGCGGCGTGCCCGGTCTGCTCCGCCGTCACCTCCATGATCAGGCTGTAACCGAGCGGCTCCAGCGCCTTGGTGTAGAATGCTTTGGCGCGCTCATAGTCGGAGACGGAGAAACCCAAATGGTCGATCATTGCAACCTCCGTTGTTCGCTCCTGTCAGCGCGACAGGAACGTGTTGCTCCGCGTCTTGCGCGCGATCACGTAACCGCGCGCGACCATGTCGGCAATGCAATCCTGCTGCCATTCGTTGTGTGACAGGTGCTCGATGACGACAGCGCGCGGCCACAGCGATGGCGGCGCGTCGCGGAAGAAGCCGATCAGCACGCGGTCCTCAAATCCCTCGACGTCGATCTTGAGCGAATCGACCTGGCCGACGCCGGCTTCGTCGAGAATGCGCGTCAGGCGCAGCGACGGCACCTTGATCGCATCGGTGCTCGCGGGGCCGGTGACGACGTGGGTGGCGCCGAGATTGCCGCCCCCGGTCTCGATCATCAGCTCGCCGTCGCTGTCGCCGGCGGCAGCCTGTATCAGGCGGACCTGCGTCGCCCTCGATGCGACGTGATTGAACGCGAGCCGCGCAAACGTCAGCGGATGAGGTTCGATCGCAACGACCTTGCCTGATGGTCCGACCTGCCGCGCCATCACCAGTGCAAAGGTGCCGACATTGGCGCCGACATCGACGAACACGCCGCCGGCCGGTGTGTGCTGGCGCAGGAAGTCGAGCTCGTCGAGATTGTAGTCGGGATTGAACAGCGCGCCGCGCTCGGTCGCGCTGCCCTGGTGATAGAGACGGAACGATGCGCCCTGATATTGCACGTCGACCGGGCCGCCGCGCAGCAGATTGACCAGCCGCGACATCCACGGCCGGAACGCCCCGCGCTTCAGCCCCGAACGTGTCGCGAGGCTGATGATCGCGGCCTGCGCCGCGTTCGGCGCAAACGCGCCGAATGGCGCGGACGAAGGGGCATTGTCGGTCGGCAAGCAGGCGATCCTCGTTGCAGGCGGCGCATGCATAGCCGGTTTTGATGAGGACTCCAACGCTCGATCGGGGCCACAATCTCGGTGTCGTCCCGGCGAAGGCTGGGACCCATACCCCCAGGGAGAAGTTTTGGCGAAGCTGGTAACTCCTGGTCTTCGCAAAACTCAATTTTGTGGTTAGGGGTCCCGGCCTTCGCCGGGACGACGACTGAAAATTTTGCTCGTGTGAGCACGAGAGAAAACCTACGCCGCCTTCTTCGGAGCCTTGCGCTGGCGCAGGAAGCGGCCGAGCAGCTTGCGCCTGCCCTTGCGCGGGACCAGGTCGATGTCGCTGACGAGCTTGGCACCGCCCTTGCGGCGCTCCAGTACGATCTTGCGGCTGTGGAAGGCCTCCAGCTCGGCGCGGTGCGCGACGCTGACGATGGTCGCCTTGGGCAGCGCGTCGGTGATGATCTTCATCATCTTGTCCTGGCTCTTCTCGTCGAGCGCGGAGGTAGCCTCGTCGAGCACGACGATGTCGGGGTTATGCAGCAGCAGCCGTGCGAAAGCGAGGCGCTGCTTCTCGCCGCCCGACAGCGTCTGGTCCCATGGCCCCTCTTCCTCGATCTTCTCCTTGAGATGGTCGAGCCCGACCTTGTGCAGCGATTCGCCGATTTCATCCACGGTCCAGTGGTCGGCCGCGCCGGGATAGGCGACCGCGCGGCGCAGGGACCCCGAGGGCACGTAAGGCCGCTGCGGCAGCATGAACAGCCGCCGGTCGGGATGGAAGTTGACGCTGCCGCCGCCCCAGGGCCAGAGCCCGGCGATGGCGCGCACCAGCGTGCTCTTGCCGGTGCCGGATTCGCCGGCGACCAGGAGCCGCTCGCCCGGCTCGATCACCACTTCGGTCTCCCCGACCACGGCGGTGCCGTCGTCGAGCGTGACCGAAAGATCCTTCAGCTCCAGCATGGCCTCGTTGCTGGTCTCGCCACGCTTGATGCGGCCGAGGCCATCGCCCTGTTCGGCGCGTTCGAGACCGTCGAGCGACATCATCAGGGAGGCGATGCGGCGCGCGCAGGCGTTCCAGTCCGCGAGCCGCGGATAATTGTCGACCAGCCAGCCGAACGCGCTCTGCACGATGGTGAAGGCGGAAGCGGCCTGCATCACCTGGCCCAGCGTCATGCTGCCGTCGAGGAATTTTGGCGCACACAGCAGAAGAGGGACCACGGGCGCAACGAGGCTCGAGCCCTGCGACACCAGCGTGGTGCGCATGTGCTGGCCGGCAAGGCGGGCCCATTGCCGGAGCACGCCAGTGAAATTGCGGTCGATGCCGCCGCGCTCTTCCTCCTCGCCGCCGAGCAGCGCGATGCTCTCGCCATTCTCGCGCACGCGCGTCAGCGTATAGCGGAAATCGGCCTCGGTCTGGTTCTTGTCCTCGGATACCTGCACGAAGCGGCGGCCGATCACCAGGATCGAGCTGGAGGCGATCGCGGCGTAGAGAATCGCGGCGATCACCAGGAAGCCGGGAATGGTGATGCTCGAGCCGCCGAGCGTGACGGTGAGCGCGCCGCCGATGGTCCATAGCACGAGGATGAAGGTCACGGCCGATAGCAGCGCGGAGGTCACGCCGGCGAGGAAATCGACCGGCGAGTCGGTCGCGATGCGCAAATCCTCGGCGATCCGGTATTCCGGATTCTTGTGGTCGCCGCCGACGAGATTGAGCTGATAGTAGCGCCCGTTGGCGAGCCAGCGCGTCAGCACGCTGCTGGTGAGCCAGGCGCGCCAGCGCCGCTGGATGCTCATGCGCGCGAACACCTGCGCCACGGCGAGCACGATGCTGCCGATCGCGAGCGGGAAGAATACCGCCGTGAGATGGAAGACACTCGCCGCATCGCGCTTCTCGATGGCGTCGAAGATCGCGCGATTCCAGACATTGATGCCGTACTGGAAGCCGACGGTCAGGACGATCAGCCCGCCGAGGCCGATCGAGAACGGCCAGGCCAGACGATCGCCCTTGCGGCCCCAGAAGCCGCGGGCGCTGATCCAGAAGCGCGTCAGCAGATAATCCTTGCGGATCTGCTCGGCTTCCTCCGGTGACAATTCGGGGTCGGGTTCGACCAGCTCGGGCGGCGGCGGTGCCACGTCATCGCCGTTCTCGTCCTTGATCTCGACGATGGGCGGCGTCTTGCCCTGTTCGCGCTGTGCGGCCGGCTTGTGCATGAGCGGACAACGCAAGGGAAATCAAACGGTTCCCTCGGGTTCCGACCGCCGGATCACTCGGCGGCGCCGTCGCGGACGCGCCGCAGCCGCGCGGCCCGGTGCAGAACCCGGGACAGTTCCTCTATCGAATAGGGCTTTTGCACGAGATCGAGGCCGGTCGCGCCGTCCTGAGACAGGGCCTGGCTGTAGCCCGTGGTCAGCACGACCGGCACGCCGATGCCGCGCTCGCGGACCGCCTTTGCCAAATCGAGGCCGGTCATCCCGGGCATCACCACGTCCGAGAACACGACGTCAAAGCGATCCGCGTCCACAACGAGCTCGGCGAGGGCATCGGTCGCATTGTCGACCAGCGTGATGCTGTAGCCGAGCTCGGTGAGGCCATCGGCGGCAAAATTGGCGAGCTCGATATTGTCCTCGACCACCAGAACCGACATGCCGCTACCGGCCACGGCCGGCGCCGTGTTCGGCGCCTGCCGCTGCGGTAAGAGGTCCGGCGGCACGCGCGGCAGGTAGAGCGAGAAGGTGCTGCCTTGCCCCACCTCGCTCGTCGCCGTCACTTCGCCGCCGGATTGCCGGGCGAAGCCGAACACCTGGGACAGGCCGAGACCGGTGCCGTGACCGACCTGCTTGGTGGTGAAGAACGGCTCGAAGATGCGCCCGAGGCGCGCGGCCGGGATGCCGATGCCGGTGTCGGTGACAGTGACGCGGAAAAAACCATGATGGCCCGCGGGGGCTGGCATGTCCGGAATGGCCGTCGCGGCCTCGACCCCGAGGATGATCCTGCCCTTGCTCTGCATGGCGTCGCGCGCGTTGGTTGCCATGTTGATCAGCGCCGTCTCGAACTGGCCGGCATCGGCATCGACGAGACAGGGCTCCGCCGGCAGCCGCATCGTGATTTCGATCGCGGGGCCGAGTAGCGTTGCCAGCATATCGTGCAGCGACTGCACCCGCTGGCCGACGTCGAACACCTCGGGCTTCAGAGTCTGGCGCCGCGCAAAGGCGAGCAGCTGGGAGGTCAGCTTGGCGGCGCGCGCGACCGAATCTGCAATGGCCGTGATGTAGCGTTGCCGCCGCTCCTCCGTCAGTTGCGCGCGATTCAAAAGGTCGACCGAGGCGCGGATCACGGTCAGCAGATTGTTGAAGTCGTGCGCGACGCCGCCGGTGAGCTGCCCGAGCGCCTCCAGGCGCTGGCTGTGCTTGAGCGCGTCCTCGGCTTCGCGCCGAGCGGCGGCTTCGGCCTGGAGATGCTGGGTGCGGCGGAATGCGAAGGCGAGCAGCAGGAACAGGAGTGCCGTGGCGGGGACGCCGAACACCAGGTGCTGGCCCATGGTGGCAAACCAGCGTGCGCGGATCGCCGAGCTCTCGAGCCCGGCGCTGACATAGATCGGATACTGGGCGATGCGCCGGTAGCCGATGCGCCGCTCGATCCCGTCCGACGGCCAGGCGATGGTCATCAGGCCATGCTCGGGGCTTGCGGCGATCTTCTGGCCGACAGGTCCGCCCGGATCGAGCCGGACGTCGCGGTCGCGCCGTGGGTAATTCGCGAGCAACACACCATCGGCGCGGCCCATCGCGAAGAAGCTGCCGGGATCGGAACCGATCCTGGCGTAAAAGCTCTCGAAATATTCCGGCAGGACGGAGGCCTGGATCACGCCGATGAAGCTGCCGTCGTCGGAGTCGCGCCGGCGGCTGACGCTGAAGAAGCGGGCGCCCTGATAGGGGGGACGCGGCGTCAGTGCCATGCCGATGAAAGTGCCGATGCTCTGGTCGATGTGGGCATAGAAGTAATCGCGGTCCGCAAAGCCCAGCTCCGGCGGCGGCGAGGCGAGGCTGTTGACTAGCGCTTTTCCGTCCGCGTCGAAGATCCAAGCCGATTTGAGCTGCGGCAGCGAATCGGCCAGGCGCTTCAGGCGGTGGTGCAACGCCGGCTCGCGCGTGCGGATGGTGTCGTCGGAAAGGCCGCGCACCACCTCGTTGAGCTCGGCAAGGCTGCGGTCGATGGTCTCGAACACCTTGAGCGCATGCTCATGCGCGACATCGAGCGTGCGCTCGATCTCGCGGTCGGCGGTGTCTTTTGTCGATTTGTACGAGATGGTGGACGCGATGACGAACAGCGCAACAGGCAGCGCCAGGGATGCAGCCATCATCCACTGCAACAGTTTCAGCGAATTGCGTTGCGCTCCCTGCACGGCTCCGATCCCTGGTCGGAGCTTAGCTGACTTTCCCGCTCGGAAGGAAGTCTCTTGTGATGAGAACCGGAGGTTGTACTGCGCCGGTTCACGCGCGAGGCCTCGTGGAGCCAAATTCCACTGCGGCTGGCCGCGGGGGTGGAATGCCCCGGCCGTTCAGGCCGGGGACCGCAGCACGAATGGCCTCTAGATCTGCCGCTCGACCATCTTGAGCTTGAGCTCGGCGATGGCCTCGGCGGGGTTGAGGCCCTTCGGACAGGCCTTGGCGCAGTTCATGATGGTGTGGCAGCGATAGAGGCGGAACGGGTCCTCGAGATTGTCGAGCCGCTCGCCGGTCGCCTCGTCGCGCGAATCGGACACCCAGCGGTTGGCCTGCAGCAGTGCGGCGGGGCCGAGATAGCGGTCGCTGTTCCACCAATAGCTCGGGCACGAGGTCGAGCAGCAGGCGCACAGGATGCACTCGTAGAGGCCGTCGAGCTTCTCGCGGTCCTCGTGACTCTGGCGCCATTCCTTCTGCGGCGTCGGAGAGGTCGTCTTCAGCCACGGCTCGACGGAAGCGTATTGTGCGTAGAAATTGGTGAGGTCGGGAACGAGGTCCTTCACCACCGGCTGGTGCGGCAGCGGGTTGATCTTCACCGCGCCGTCCTTCACGTCGTGCATCGAGCGGGTGCAGGCCAGCGTGTTCTGGCCGTCGATGTTCATCGCGCAGGAGCCGCAGACGCCTTCGCGGCAGGAGCGGCGGAAGGTCAGCGACGGGTCGATGTGGTTCTTGATCCAGATCAGGCCGTCCAGCACCATCGGACCGCAATCATTGGTGTCGACGTAATAGGTGTCGACGCTCGGATTCTTGCCGTCGTCCGGATTCCAGCGATAGACCTTGAACTCGCGGAGCTCGGTCGCGCCCGCGGGCTTCGGCCAGGTCTTGCCGCCTGAGATCTTGGAGTTCTTCGGAAGTGCGAATTCAACCATTTCGATAAGGCCTTCGCTGTTCGATCAATACACGCGCGCCTTCGGCGGGATGTACTGCACGTCGTTGGTCATGGTGTAGTTGTGAACCGGGCGATACTCGATCTTGACCTTGCCGGAATCGTCCAGCCAGGCCAGCGTGTGCTTCATCCAGTTCTTGTCGTCGCGCTCGGAGAAGTCCTCGCGGGCATGCGCGCCGCGGCTCTCGGTGCGGTTGGCGGCCGAGTTCATCGTTACCACCGCCTGCGAGATCAGATTGTCGAATTCGAGCGTCTCGACGAGGTCCGAATTCCACACCAGCGAACGGTCGGACACGGCGATGTCGGTGATGCCGCTGTGGACCTTCTGGATCAGGTTCTGGCCTTCGCTCAGGACCTCGCCGGTGCGGAACACCGCGCAATTGTTCTGCATCACGTGCTGCATGCCTTCGCGCAGCTTCGCGGTCGGCGTGCCGCCGGAGGCGTAGCGGTAATGGTCGAGGCGGCCGAGCGCGAGCTCGGACGAGTTCGCCGGCAGCTCGGGCTGCTTGGCGTTGGGCGTGAGCTTCTCGGCGAGGCGGAGCGCCGCGGCGCGGCCGAACACCACGAGGTCGATCAGCGAGTTGGAGCCGAGGCGGTTGGCGCCGTGCACGGAGACGCAGGCAGCTTCGCCGATCGCCATCAGGCCGGGGATGATGGCGTTGTCGTCGCCGTCCTTCTTGGTCAGCACCTCGCCGTGATAGTTCGTGGGGATGCCGCCCATGTTGTAGTGCACGGTCGGCACGATCGGGATCGGCTCGCGCGTCACGTCGACATTGGCGAAGATTTTTGCGGATTCGGAGATGCCCGGCAGGCGCTCGGCGAGCACCGCGGGATCGAGATGGTCGAGATGCAGGAAGATGTGGTCTTTCTTCTTGCCGACGCCGCGGCCTTCGCGGATCTCGATGGTCATCGCGCGCGAGACGACGTCACGCGAGGCCAGATCCTTTGCGGACGGCGCGTAGCGTTCCATGAAGCGCTCGCCCTCGGAGTTGACGAGATAGCCGCCCTCGCCGCGCGCGCCCTCGGTGACGAGGCAGCCCGAGCCGTAGATGCCGGTCGGGTGGAACTGCACGAACTCCATGTCCTGCATCGGCAGGCCGGCGCGCAGCACCATGCCGCCGCCGTCGCCGGTGCAGGTGTGCGCCGAGGTGCAGGAGGCATAGGCGCGGCCGTAGCCGCCGGTCGCCAGGATCGTGGTCTGAGCGCGGAAGCGGTGCAGCGTGCCGTCGTCGAGCTTGAGCGCGATGACGCCGCGGCAGGTGCCCTGATCGTCCATGATCAGGTCGATGGCGAAGAACTCGATGAAGAACTCGGCCGCGTGGCGCAGCGACTGGCCGTACATCGTGTGCAGCATGGCGTGGCCGGTGCGGTCGGCAGCGGCGCAGGTGCGCTGCGCCTGGCTCTTGCCGAACTCGGTGGTCATGCCGCCGAACGGGCGCTGGTAGATCTTGCCGTCCTCGGTGCGCGAGAACGGCACGCCCCAATGCTCCAGCTCATAGACCGCGTCGGGCGCGTTGCGCACCATGTATTCGATCGCGTCCTGGTCGCCGAGCCAGTCCGACCCCTTCACGGTGTCGTACATGTGCCAGCGCCAATCGTCCTTGTGCATGTTGCCGAGCGAGGCGGAGATGCCGCCCTGCGCCGCAACCGTGTGCGAGCGGGTCGGAAACACCTTGGTGATGCAGGCGGTGCGCAGGCCCGCTTCGCTGCAGCCGACCACGGCGCGCAGGCCCGCGCCGCCGGCGCCGACGACGACGACGTCATAGGTGTGGTCTTCGATCGGATAGGCTTTGCCGTTGGTGGCGGGAGCGCCGTTGCCCGAGCCATTCGTTGTGGTGGCCATGGGTTACACTCCGGATGACAGTTTCAGGATCGCGTAGGTGGCGGCGAGCGCCACGCCGACCGAGAAGAAATTGTTGAGCATGATCAAGACGAGCTTCAGCTTCTCGTTATGGACGTAGTCCTCGATCACCACCTGCATGCCGATCTTCATGTGCCAGGCGCAGGCGAAGATGAAGAGGAGCAGGATCACCGCGACGGGAACGGAGCTCAGAGTCTGCGCCACGTAGACCTGGTTGCGGCCGAGCAGCATCATGATGATCACCAGCGCCGGGATCATCAGCAGCGTCATGGCGACGCCGGTGATGCGCTGGCGCCAGAAATCGGACGTGCCGGAATGCGCGGCGCCGAGATTGCGGACGCGGCCGAGCGGGGTGCGCATGCTGCGCTTCGGCGTATCGGCTGAGCTCATCGGCCGCCTCCGTTCGCATAGGCGATGATCCAGATCAGCACCGTCAGCGCGATGCCGCCGATCAGGGCGCCCCAGGTCAGCGCTTCGCGCTCATTGGCCTTGAAGCCATAGCCGAGATCCCAGACGAAGTGCCGGATGCCGCTGAGCATATGGTGCATCAAGGCCCAGGTGTAGCCGAACACGATCAGCCGTCCGATGATGCTGCCGGTGAAGGCCTGGACGTGCGCGTAGGCGGCGGGGCCGGTGGCTGCGGCAACCAGCCACCAGACCAGCAGCAGGGTTCCGACATAGAGGGCGATGCCGGTGGCGCGATGGACGATGGACAGAGCCATCGTCAGCGTCCAGCGGTACACTTGCATGTGTGGCGAAAGTGGTCGTTCGATCCGTGCGGTCATGGGCTTTGATGTTGTATGGCGGCCCAGCAGGGGGCGCGCGGGGATCGGAAGGGTCGGCTCTATTTACGGAGTCGATTTCGCGGGCGCAATCACCAAATCGCCATAAATGCGAATCTCAGTTCAGCTCTAGAGCGTTGATGAACCAAGGCCAATCAGAGGCTTGGTATACCAGAGGCTCGGTCTGCCAACAAAGAAAAGAATATAAATTCATTATTTATGAAGAGAGCCGGGTGCATTGAAATTGCTATTGGAACGCATCTAAACGGACCATGCCGTCCAAACAGGTCGCACCGGCCCAGTCGTGAGGCCGACACGGTCCCGGGCACGCCGCCGGGGCGCATTCCGATCCGGCTTGGCCCGATTTGGATATGCGCACTTTGCATTCCACCCCAGCCGCGAGGCCCGACGTGTCGACCGGGGGAATCAGATCGCCTAATGCTCCGTCCGCGGCGCTCCGAAGCGACGGCTCGGAGAAGTTGCGGTCAGTCGCGGGGGCAGGTCAGGGGTGATCGCTGGTCTTGATATCAAGGAGATTCTCGAGCTCGCGTTGTTGCTGATCGCAACCGGCGCGCTCTCCGGATTCCTCGCCGGCGTGTTCGGCATTGGCGGCGGCGCGATCCTCGTGCCTGTCTTTTACGAGTGCTTCCGCATTGCCGGGGTGCCGCTCGAGGTGCGCATGCCGCTGTGCGTCGGCACCTCGCTCGCGGTGATCATTCCGACCTCGATCCGTTCGTTCCAGGCACATTACAGGCGCGGTGCCGTCGACATCACGATCCTGCGCGCGTGGTGGCTGCCGATCGTAATCGGCGTCGCTGCCGGCAGCGTGGTCGCACGCCACGCGCCGGAGCGGCTGTTCAAGATCGTGTTCGTCGCCGTCGCCTATTCGGCCGCCGCCCGCCTGATCTTCGCGCGCGAAGGCTGGAGGTTCGGCGAGGATCTGCCGAAAGGTCCGTTGATGCGCGCCTACGGCTTCTGCGTCGGCATCCTGTCGACGCTGATGGGCATCGGCGGCGGGCTGTTCTCGAACCTGCTGATGACCTTCTACGGCCGCCCGATCCACCAGGCGGTCGCGACCTCGTCGGCGCTGGCTGTGCTGATCTCGATCCCCGGCGCGCTCGGCTACATCTATGCCGGCTGGCCGGCGGCGGCGACCTATCCGGCCGTCGCCGCGCTGCAGATCCCGTTCGCGCTCGGCTATGTCTCGCTGATCGGCGCCGTGCTGGTGATGCCGATGAGCCTCGTCACCGCGCCGCTGGGTGTGAAAGCGGCACATGCGATGTCGAAGCGGACGCTGGAGATGGCGTTCGGGTGCTATCTCTTTATTGTCGGCAGCCGGTTTGTGATGAGCCTGGTGGGCGGGCTGTAGCCGCCGCAAACTCCGTCATTGCGAGCCAACGCAGCTTTGTCGCGAGCTCCTCGCAATGACGAGGCCAGAGCGCCGCCTATTTCTTCGCGTAGATATCCTTGTAGGTATCGCGCAGCACGTTCTTCTGCACCTTGCCCATGGTGTTGCGCGGCAGTTCGTCGACGACGAAGACGCGCTTGGGCATCTTGAATTTTGCCAGCCGGCCATCGAGCGCTTTCAGCACGGCAGCTTCAGTGACCTCGGCGCCCTTGTTGCAGACCAGCACCGCCGTGACCCCCTCGCCGAAATCGGCATGCGGCACGCCGATCACGGCGGATTCGACCACGCCGGGCATCGCGTCGATCTCGCTTTCGATTTCCTTGGGATACACGTTGAAGCCGCCGGAGATCACGAGGTCCTTGCCGCGGCCGAGGATGTGGACATAGCCCTTGCCGTCGATCTTGCCGAGATCGCCGGTGATGAAGAAGCCGTCGGGCCGAAATTCGGACTTGGTCTTCTCCGGCATGCGCCAATAGCCCCTGAACACGTTCGGGCCCTTCACCTCGATCATGCCGATCTCTTCGCGCGGCAGCTCCTTGCCCGTTTCGGGATCGGTGACGCGCACGGAGACGCCGGGAAGGGGAAAGCCGACCGCGCCGGGCACGCGCTCGCCGTCATAGGGGTTCGAGGTGTTCATGTTGGTCTCGGTCATGCCGTAGCGCTCGAGCACGGCGTGCCCTGTTCGCGCCGACCATTCGCGATGCGTTTCGGCGAGCAGCGGCGCCGAGCCGGAGATGAACAGCCGCATGTGTTTTGTGGTCTCGCGCGACAGCGCGGAGTTCTGAAGCAGACGGGTATAGAAGGTCGGCACGCCCATCAACACGGTGGCGCGCGCCATCAGCTTGACGATCAGGTCGGGATCGAGCTTCGGCAGGAAGATCATCGAGGCGCGCGCGAACAGCGTCACGTTGGTCGCCACGAACAGGCCGTGCGTGTGGTAGATCGGCAGCGCGTGGATCAGCACGTCCTTGTCGGTGAAGCGCCAGTAATCGACCAGCGAGAGCGAGTTCGAGGCGAGATTGTCGTGCGTCAGCATCGCGCCCTTGGAGCGGCCGGTGGTGCCCGACGTGTAGAGGATCGCGGCGAGGTCATCGTTTGCGCGAAAGACGGTTGCGAATTCGCTGCTGGCCGTGTCGGCGGCCTCCGTCAGCGAGCCCTTGCCGTCGGGCCCGAGCGTCTCGACCCTGGCTTTCACCTTTGCGGCGATCGGGGCGAGACCTTCCGCCTTGGAGGGATCGCAGACCACCAGCGACGGCTCGGCATCGCCGATAAAATAGTCGAGCTCGTTGAGCGTATAGGCGGTGTTGAGCGGCAGATAGACCGCGCCGGCCCGCACCGTGGCGAGATAGAGCACGATGTTGGCGACGGATTTCTCGACCTGCACCGCGACGCGGTCGCCGGGTTTCACGCCGCGTGCGACCAGCACATTGGCCATCTGCCCCGCCCGCGCGATCAGATCGCCATAGCTGATACGGCCGCCGTCCTGCGTCTCGATCGCGAGGCGTTTGGGATCGTCCAGGCCGTCGAACAGGCGGGAAAACAGGTTGGCGTTGGCAGCTTGGTTCATGCAACATTCCTCGCCGGCGAAGGCCGGTCAAAACCGAGGGCTGGATTAGCAAAAACCGCCCCGCAGAAGCAACGGAGACAGTTGGCATGACAAGAAACGGGAAACGCGTGGCCTGGGTCACGGGTGGTGGCAGCGGGATCGGGGAGGCCGGTGCCGAAGCCTTGGCTGCCGACGGCTGGACGGTGGTGGTGTCCGGCCGCCGCAAGGACGCCCTGGAGACCGTGGTCGCGAAGATCACCAAAACGGGCGGCACGGCCGAGGCCGTCGCGCTGGACGTGTCCAACGCGGCCGAAGCCCAGAAAGCCGCCGATCAAATCGTCGCGAAGCACGGCCGGATCGACCTGCTCGTGAACAATGCCGGCATCAATGTCCCCAAGCGCAGCTGGAAGGACATGGAACTGGAGGGCTGGGACCAGCTGGTCCAGATCAATCTCAACGGCGTGCTCTATTGCATGCGCGCGGTGCTGCCGACGATGCGCAAGCAGCAGGACGGGTCCATCATCAACGTCTCGTCCTGGGCCGGGCGCCACGTCTCGAAGATGCCGGGCCCGGCCTATACGACAACCAAGCATGCGGTGCTGGCGCTGACCCATTCCTTCAACATGGACGAATGCGTCAACGGCCTGCGCGCCTGCTGCCTGATGCCGGGCGAGGTGGCGACGCCGATCCTGAAGCTGCGCCCGGTGGTGCCGAGCGAGGATGAGCAGGCCAGGATGCTGCAATCCGAAGATCTCGGCCGCACCATCGCCTTCATCGCCAGCATGCCGCCGCGCGTCTGCATCAACGAGGTGCTGATCAGCCCGACGCATAATCGCGGCTTCATCCAGACGCCGAACAACAGGGATTGAGGTGCGACGATCGCACGGCAATCTCCCCTTGTCGTCCCGGGGCGCGACGAAGTCGCGAGCCCGGGACCCATAACCACAGGGTGTAGTTTGGCGAAGACTCGGAGTTGCCGTCCCGTTCTCTCTGTGGCTATGCGTCCCGGATCTGCGCTTCGCTTCTGCGGGACGACAGCGGAGTGTGTCGCGCGCTCGCGTTCCCACACGAACGCGCCGCCTCATAGTTTCACGAATCACAAAGAATTTTTCTCCGAAACCGCCCCGCAAACCCTCCCGTAGTTCGGTCCAACGACGGCACTGCTCATCACTTCGCACTGTTGCAGGCGCCGTTGTTGCCCAACTCAACGCCGGCCGTTGCCGGTCTCAATTCAATCGGGAGATTCTCCATGTCGAAGCGTATTGCCTATCTCGCTGCCGCCGCCTTCAGCGCCCTGGCTATCACCGCGACCGTCGTCGCGCCTGCCAGCGCCGAGGAGAAGACCGTCATGGTGGGCGGCGCCGCGATGTTCCCGTCCAAGAACATCGTCCAGAACGCCGTCAATTCGAAGGACCACACCACACTGGTCGCGGCGGTGAAGGCGGCCGGCCTGGTGCCGACGCTGGAAAGCAAGGGCCCGTTCACGGTGTTCGCGCCGACCAACGCCGCCTTCGGCAAGCTGCCGGCCGGTACCGTCGACAATCTGGTCAAGCCCGAGAATAAAGCGACTCTGACCAAGATCCTCACCTATCACGTCGTGCCCGGCAAGCTCGCGGCCTCCGACCTCACCGACGGCAAGAAGATGAAGACCGCCGAGGGCGAGGAGCTGACGGTGAAGAAGATGGACGGCAAGACCTGGATCGTCGATGCCAAGGGCGGCACCTCGATGGTGACGATTTCCAACGTCAACCAGTCCAACGGCGTCATCCATGTGGTCGATACCGTGCTGATGCCGGCGACGTAACACCGCGCCCTCCGGTTTCATCCCCCAGACCGGATGCTTTGAGACGGCGAGCCGGGGGGACCCGGCTCGCTTTTTTGTGACCGGCATAGCCCGCCGGCATCGATTCGATGCTCGGCGAGGCGTAACGAAAACGGACGTACCGGCGTATAATTGGCATCACACGACGTTCAGGACGGAACCATCATGGCGAGCCTCACAGTCTCCGGCGATCAGGTCAGGGCCACCCCGGCCAAAGTCATCCAGCCGGCCTGGGTTCGGATCATGCACTGGGTCAACGCGCTTGCCATGATCCTGATGATCCTGTCGGGCTGGCAGATCTACAACGCCTCGCCGCTGTTCGGCTTCACCTTCCCGCGCGAGTACACGCTCGGCGGATGGCTCGGCGGCGGCCTGCTCTGGCATTTTGCGGCGATGTGGCTGCTGATGATCAACGGCCTTGCCTATCTCATCACCGGTCTTGCCACCGGCCGCTTCCGCAAGAAGCTGCTGCCGATCACGGCGTCCGGCGTGCTTCACGACGTCAGGGCGGCACTGACCTTCAAGCTCGGCCATGACGATCTCACCGTCTACAATTACGTGCAGCGCCTGCTCTATGCCGGCATCATCGTGGTCGGGGTGCTGATCGTGCTGTCCGGCCTTGCGATCTGGAAGCCGGTGCAGCTCTATTACCTCGTGATGCTGTTCGGCGACTATCCGGCCGCGCGCTATGTGCACTTCTTCTGCATGGCCGCGATCTGCGCCTTCCTCGTCATTCACGTCCTGCTCGCGCTCCTGGTGCCGAAGAGCCTGCGCGCGATGATCATTGGCCGCTGATTAGGAGAATTGTCATGGCCAAGCGTCCGTTCCTCATCCCCGGCGTCGACAAGCGACTGCTGATCAAGGACTCCCTCAAGTCCATGCCCGACGTCACCCGCCGCCGCTTCATCGCGGGCGGCGCCAGCCTGGGCGCGCTGACGCTGCTCACGGGCTGCGACGTGGTCGACTCGTCTTCGGCCGAGACCATGCTGGCGAAAGTCTCGAAATTCAACGACGCGGTGCAGGCCTTCATCTTCAATCCCGATGCGCTGGCGCCGACCTTCCCCGAGAGTGCGATCACCAAGCCGTTCCCGTTCAACGCCTATTACGATCTCGACGACGCGCCCGACATCGATGGCGCCGGCTGGAAGCTCGAGGTGCGCGGCCTCGTCGACAACAAGAAGTCGTGGACGCTGGACGAGCTCTACAAGCTGCCGCAGGTGACGCAGATCACGCGTCACATCTGCGTCGAGGGCTGGAGCGCGATCGGCAGCTGGACCGGCACGCCCATGCGCGATTTCCTCAAGCTGATCGGCGCCGACACGCGCGCGAAATACGTCTGGTTCCAGTGCGCCGACAAGGACGGCTACAATTCGCCCCTGGACATGCGCAGCGCGCTGCATCCGCAGACCCAGATGACCTTCAAATACGCGAACGAGATCTTGCCGCGCGCCTACGGTTTTCCGATGAAGATCCGCGTCCCGACCAAGCTCGGCTTCAAGAACCCGAAGTACGTGGTCTCGATGGAAGTCACGAACGACTACAAGGGCGGCTATTGGGAAGACCAGGGGTACAATTCGTTCAGCGGGAGCTGACCGTCGTCCCGGCGAAGGCCGGGACCCATACCGCGTGATCTTTCCAGGACGCGAGACGGAAGTACCGAACTGCGAGTCTTCGCCAAACCACGCCCTGTGGTTATGGATCCCGGCCTTCGCCGGGACGACATCGGCTATCTGGCCGGCCCCACCTTCCTTTGGCACAACGCCGCCACGGCTCCGAGCGCCAGCAATGCCGCCGACACATTCAGCGCGTAGCTCAAGCTTCCCAGCGCATCCGTGATCGCGCCGACCACGATCGGGCCGAGCGTCTGGCCGACGCCGAACGAGATCGTCATCGCCGCGATCGCGGTCGGCCACACCTCCGGCGGATAGTTGAAGCGCACGAAGGCGGTGGTCGAGCCGACCACGGCGAAGAAGGCAACGCCGAACACCACCGCCGAGGTCGCAAGCCATGCCGGTGAATGTCCGAGGATCGGCAGGGCCGCACCCAGCGCGTTGGTGCCGAGGATGATGGCGGTGGCGAGACCACCGCGGTCGAGCGCGAGCACGCGGCGCCAGACCCAGGGCGTAACGAACGCGCTGAGGCCGATCAGGCTCCAGAACGCGGCCTGTGCCGCGGCGCCGCCGCCGCCGTCGCGCACATAGGCGATCATGAAGGTCATGTAGGCGATGTAGCCCGCGCCGAACAGGAAATAGCCGGCCAGGTAAATCAGCACGGGAAGAATCGCGAAGGAGGCGTGGCTGCCTTCGGAGAAGCGCGCGCGGCTCTCGATGCGAATCAGGAACAGGGGCACGGTCATCGCGGCCGACAGCAGCGTCATCGCCCACCACACCATCCACCACGAGCCTGGCCCGAAGTGCTGCAGCGTGAACGGTGCGATCAGACCCGACGAGAGAATGCCGATGCCGGGTCCGGCATAGAACAGGCTGAGCAGGAAATTGGCCCGTTCCGGGTACGATTGCGCGATCGCCGCGGCCAGCGCGCCGCCGGCGACGAAGCCGGCCGCGGCTCCGAGGCCCAGCACAAGGCGGGCAACGCTCAGCGCGACGAAATTCCCCGATAGCGCGCAGGTGGCGAGCGCGGCGACGCAGGCCAGGGTTCCCAGGCGGATCGCCGCCGCCCAACCAACACGCTGGATCAGCCGGGACGCCACCAGCGCGCCCACGAGATAGCCGACGGCGTTGATGGTGTTCATGAAACCGGCCGCCGAGTAGGACCAGCCGAGGTCCTCCCGCATGTCGGGCAGCACCAGCGCATAGGCAAAGCGGCCGATGCCGAGCCCGACCGTCGCCGCCAGCGACAGGGTCAGGATCAGCCGCGCGGGATGTGCGTCGGGCGGAGGGCGGTCAGGAGCGTGCAAGGGGTTCTCCGGCAGCTGGAGTGTGGCAGGCCCCGCCGGCCTTGCACAGCCGCAGCGCGGCAATGGTGTCTTGCCAAGCGCGCAACGCCGCTCTAGCACTCCCGCCGAAATTCATCCCCGCTGGTCATGCCCGGGCTTGACCCGGGCATCCATCCTTCAAGGAAGCTGGATTGCCGGGCCAAGCCCGGCAATGACGAGAGAAAAACTGAGGACACGACCATGGCGACCCACAAACTGCTGCTGCTTCCCGGCGACGGTATCGGCCCCGAGGTGATGGGCGAGGTGAAGCGGCTGATCGACTGGCTCAATTCGGCCGGGATCGCCAAGTTCGAGACAGACACCGGCCTCGTCGGCGGCTCCGCCTATGACGCGCACAAGGTGTCGATCTCCGAGGGCGACATGGCCAAGGCGCTGGCTGCCGACGCCATCATCTTCGGCGCGGTCGGCGGTCCCAAGTGGGACGCCGTGCCCTACGAGGTGCGCCCGGAAGCCGGCCTGCTCCGCCTGCGCAAGGATCTCGCTTTGTTCGCCAATCTGCGTCCCGCCGTGTGCTACCCGGCGCTGGCCGACGCCTCGAGCCTGAAGCGCGAGGCGGTCGAAGGCCTCGACATCGTCATCGTGCGCGAGCTCACCGGCGGCGTCTATTTCGGCGAGCCCAAGACCATCACCGATCTCGGCAACGGCCAGAAGCGCGCGATCGATACCCAGGTCTACGACACCTATGAGATCGAGCGCATCGGCCGCGTCGCCTTCGAGCTTGCCAAGAAGCGCAAGAACAAGGTGACGTCGATGGAGAAGCGCAACGTCATGAAGTCGGGCGTGCTCTGGAACGAGGTCATGACCCAGGTCCACAAGCGCGAATATCCCGACGTCACGCTCGAGCATCAGCTCGCCGATTCCGGCGGCATGATGCTGGTGAAATGGCCGAAGCAGTTCGACGTCATCGTCACCGACAATCTGTTCGGCGACATGCTCTCCGACATCGCGGCGATGCTGACGGGATCGCTCGGCATGCTCCCCTCGGCCTCGCTCGGCGAGGTCGACGTCAAGAGCAAGAAGCGCAAGGCGCTGTACGAGCCGGTGCACGGCTCGGCGCCCGATATCGCCGGCAAGGGCCTCGCCAATCCCATTGCGATGATCTCGTCCTTCGGTATGGCGCTGCGCTACTCCTTCGACATGGGCGCGCTTGCGGACAAGGTCGATGCCGCGATCGCCGCCGTTCTCGCCAGCGGCCTGCGCACCGCCGACATCAAGTCGGAAGGCACCATTGCCGCCACGACCACGCAGATGGGCGAAGCGATTTTGAAGGAATTGCAGAAGCTGCACGCCTGAGCGGTCTCGTAGCCCGGATGAGCGAAGCGATATCCGGGACCTCGCTTGCCGTGCTCCCGGGTATCGCTGCGCTCACCCGGGCTACGATGTCATCGGAGCCCGCCTCATGGATGCCTCACCCCGCCCCAAGATCGCGGAAACCATCATCCATGAGACGGTGCGGCTGCGCGAGGCGCAGATCGGCCGCCGGTGCGAGGTCCTGGCCAACACCCGCATCGAATATGCCTCGCTCGGCGACTATTCCTATCTCGGCGAGAATTGCGAGGTTGCCGACGCCGCAATCGGGAAGTTTACGGCGATAGCCAACTCGGTGCGGATCGGCGCGCCGAACCATCCGATGGGCCGTCCGTCGCAACATCGCTTCACCTATGTGCCGGAATATTACGAGCCGGGCGCGGCGCGCGACCGCGACTTCTTCGCGGATCGCCGCGGCGACCGCGTGATCGTCGGCAATGACGTCTGGATCGGCCACGCCGCCATCCTGCTGCCCGGCGTGAATGTCGGCGACGGCGCGGTGATTGCCGCGGGCGCGGTCGTCAGCCGCGATGTCGAGCCCTACACCATCGTCGGCGGCGTTCCCGCGCGCCCGATCCGCAAGCGCTTTGCCGATGCCGTCGCGGCAAGCCTGCGCCGCATCGCTTGGTGGGATTGGCCGGACGAGCTCATCTTCGAGCGCCTCGGCGATTTCCGTTCCGAGGCGATCGACGAATTTTGCAGGCGTTACGACCCGGCAGCCAACGCGTAGAGCGGAGGCGAAAACAAAAATGGCCGGGCGCGAGCCCGGCCATTTTGATTCGGTCGATATGTCCGCTCAGTACAGCGGGAAGGCCTGCGGGTAGCCGCCGACATCGCCCGGCGGCGAAAGCGGCTGACGGTCGATCGGACGGTTGAGGTTCTCGCGGGCAAAGGACGGATAGCCCACCGCCGGCGGGAAGGCGTAGTCGCTGAACTTGCGGTCGCCCGGATTGACCTCGGTGCCGCCGTCGAGCCAGGAGCGCTTGCTCACATAGATGCGGGTGCGGCCCTGCTGGTAGACCGCGTTGGGGCCGCTCGGGCCGTAATAGGGCCGGCCGCGCTCGTCATAGCGCTTGGTCCTGGTGTCGGCCGAAGCCGGCGACGCGAGCGACATGGCAATGACGGCGCCCGCCGCAAGCCAGATCGCCAATGTGTTCGCCGCAGAGAATTTCAAGCTCATCACGTCCCCTTCAGGCGGCAGGCCGCCAGTCGATTTCACCCCATACTAGCCCGGCCGGGGCGGACGCAACTAGGTCAATTGGGTCACACCAGCTCGGAATAATCGTGCGTGCTGGCAAAAGTTGCATCAATACCAGCCACTTGGGCTTGATGCGGCCCGGAGCGCGATCCGGAAAAGTGTGCAGCAAAGATCGCGCTCGAACAATGACCTAAAGCGGCCCGCGCAATTGCGCGTTCGCGGCACCCAGCAGCCAGTCCGGCGATCCCTGGCTATCGCAGGCGCGGCGTTTCAGCTCGGCATGGGCGAACAATTCCGCCAGCTTCGGCTCGTTGCCCGAGGCCAGCAGCGTCAGCCGGTTCAGCGTGCAGGCGATCGCCGCGCGCCGGGCAGGCATTGTGTCGCCCTGGCAGGAGAAGCCGGAGATCTGCAGCGCGGGCTCCTCGCTGCGTTTGAGATAGCCGAGGCAGGCCCGCATCCCCTCCGCCGCGCCGACTGGCCGGAACAGGGCGACGGGCCCGAACTTGGTGTCGATCAAGCCCGCCTGCTCGAGCGCCGTGGCGGCGCCCAATCCCATCTGGACGGCCAGGTCCGTCGTCGCCGGACGGGCCACGTCGAATTCGCCGCCTTCCCGGTAGATCTCGAGCTCGGCCAAGGGCTTGCCTGCCTCGCCCGCCCAGCGCAGCACGTCCCTGCGGCCGCCTTCGGGATGCCTGAGGATGGTGTAAGAGGCTGTTTTATCTGACGAATCGAGCCGGCTGACGGCGAAGGCCGGATGCGAGCGGTCGGCCGTGCTCCAGCCCGGCTTGTCGGCGGCATCATCGTCGCGCCAGTCGGGCAGCTGATCCAGCGCCGCAAGGGCGAGGATGGCAAACAGGGCGAGCGCCCCCACATAGGCGATCAGGCGCGCCAGCGTGCCGACCACCTCGTCGGCGAAGGCTGCAAGCGCCAGGTGGATCTGGGTGGGGCTAACGGCCGTTCTGGCCTCAGGCGACTGCATCCACGGTCTTCAGGCATGGTCCAACGTTGTCTTGGGGCCGGTTCTCGCATAGAAGCGCTGCTCTTCCTGTTTAAGCGTCAGCTTCGGGAACGGGCTTTTTCATCGGAGAGTGAACGATGGGTTACAAAGTCGCAGTCGTCGGCGCGACCGGCAATGTCGGACGGGAAATGCTCAACATCCTCGATGAGCGCAAATTCCCCGCGGACGAGGTCGTGGCCCTCGCGTCGCGCCGCAGCGTCGGCGTCGAGGTCTCCTATGGCAACCGGACCCTGAAGGTCAAAGCGCTCGAGCATTACGATTTCTCCGACGTCGACATCTGCCTGATGTCGGCGGGCGGCTCGGTGTCGAAGGAATGGTCGCCGCAGATCGGCGCCGCCGGCGCGGTCGTGATCGACAATTCCTCCGCCTGGCGCATGGATCCGGACGTGCCGCTGATCGTGCCCGAGGTGAACGCCGCCGCGACCGAAGGCTTCAAGAAGAAGAACATCATCGCCAATCCGAACTGCTCGACCGCGCAGCTCGTCGTCGCGCTCAAGCCCTTGCACGACAAGGCGACGATCAAGCGCGTCGTGGTCTCGACCTATCAATCGGTGTCGGGCGCCGGCAAGGACGCGATGGACGAATTGTTCTCGCAGACCAAGGCCGTCTACACCAATGACGAGCTGGTCGCGAAGAAATTCCCCAAGCGCATCGCCTTCAACGTCATTCCCCACATCGACGTCTTCATGGAGGACGGCTACACCAAGGAAGAGTGGAAGATGATGGCGGAGACCAAGAAGATCCTTGATCCCAAGATCAAGCTCTCCGCGACCTGCGTGCGTGTGCCTGTCTTCGTCGGCCACTCCGAGGCCGTCAACATCGAGTTCGAGAATCCGATCAGCGCGGACGAAGCGCGCGAGATCCTGCGCAAGGCGCCCGGCTGCCTCGTCATCGACAAGCAGGAGCCCGGCGGCTACGCCACGCCGTATGAAGCGGCCGGCGAGGATGCCACCTATATCAGCCGCATCCGCGAGGACGCGACGGTGGAGAACGGCCTCGCGCTGTGGTGCGTGTCCGACAACCTCCGCAAGGGCGCAGCCCTCAACGCGATCCAGATTGCGGAAGTCCTGATCAACCGCAAGCTGATCAGCGCGAAGAAGAAGGCGGCGTAAGGAATTCTCTCCTGTCATCCCGGACAAGCGCGCCATAGGCGCGCGCAGATCCGGGATCCATAACCACAGGACGTGGTTTGGCGCGAAGCTCGTAACTCCGAGTCATCGTAAAACGATTGCTGCGGCGTATGGGTCCCGGATCTGCGCTTCGCTTGTCCGGGACGACGATCTCGTTTGACGCGGCACCCTACGAAAGCGGGCTTACACCACGCTTCGCGCGCTCTTGAATTCCTTCGTCGCCTTGTCCAGCACGAACAGCGTTCCCTCCGCGACGCCGAAATAGGCGCCGTGCAGCTGCATCTGGCCGCTCTCGACCGCTTTGCGCACGAACGGGAACGTCATCAGGTTTTCCAGGCTGCGGAACACTGCGGCCTTCTCGATGCGCTCGACGAACTGCGCCATGGTCTCGTGGTCGCGCTGCTCGACCACCTCGCCGGGCTTGATGAACATCTGCATCCACTTGCCGATGAAGTCGCCGGGCGTCAGCGGCTCGATCTTGTCGACGAAGGCGCGGATGCCGCCGCATTGCGCGTGGCCGAGGATGACGATGTGCTTCACCTTCAGCACCGTCACGGCATATTCCAGCGCGGCCGAGACACCATGGGCGTTGGCGTCGGGCTGATAGGTCGGCACCAGATTGGCGATGTTGCGGACGACGAACAGCTCGCCCGGACCGACATCGAAGATCGCCTCGGGCGAGACGCGGCTGTCGCAGCAGCCGATCACCATCACTTCCGGTGATTGCCCCTTGACCGAGAGCTCGCGGTAGCGGCTCTGTTCCGCCGGCAGCCGGTTGGTGGCGAAGGCGTTGTAGCCTTCCAGCAAGGACTTTGGGAATGTGATCATGGCCTATGCCTAATCATAGACCGCAGGGGCGAACAAGCCTTTCGAATAGGCAGGCCAGGTGCTATCGGCTGAGGTCGGACGACAGACGAAGAAGGAACGCCAGCATGACCCGCCCGCGCCGCAGCCATCTGTTCATGCCCGGCTCCAACCCCCGCGCGCTGGAAAAGGCGCGCAATCTCGCCGCCGACGGCCTGATCCTCGATCTCGAGGATTCCGTCGCGCCTGACGCCAAGGCGGTGGCGCGCGACGGCATCGCCGCCGCGATTGCGGCCAAGGGCTTTGGCAAGCGCGAGATTTTGATCCGGACCAATGGTCTCGACTCGGCCTGGTGGGCCGATGACGTCGCTATGGCCGCCAAGGCCTCGCCGGACGGAATCCTGGTTCCAAAAGTTTCAAGTGTCGAAGATCTCGACGCGATCGGCCGGAAGCTCGCCGAGCTCGGCGCCGCGCCGACCGTGAAAGTCTGGGCGATGATCGAGACCGCCCGCGCGGTGCTGCATGCCGAGGAATTGGCCGCGGCGGGCCGCGATCCATCGCGGCGCTTGTCGGGCTTCGTGTTCGGCCCGAACGACATCTCGCGCGAGACGCGGATCCGAATGCAGCCGGGGCGCGCCGCGATGATCCCGATGATCACCCATTGCATCCTGGCGACGCGTGCCCACGGTCTCGAGATCCTCGACGGTCCCTACAGCGACATCGCCAACTCCGACGGTTTCGCCACCGAATGCGCGCAGGGCCGCGATCTCGGCTTCGATGGCAAGACGTTGATTCACCCTTCGCAGATCGACGCCTGTAACGCCATCTTCACCCCGCCCGAAGAGGAAGTCGCCCGCGCCCGGAAGATCATCGCGGCATTCGAATTGCCGGAGAACGTCTCGCGCGGTGCGATCCGCCTCGACGGCGCCATGGTGGAGCGCCTGCACGCCGATATGGCCCGGCGCACGATCGAGATCGCGGACGCGATTGCGGCGATGAGCAAGGGCTGAGGACCGACGCTCTCAGGGCTTTGCGACGGCAAGAACCGCGATGACGATCGCGGCGAGGATGACGACCGGCAGCGTCCCTGGCATCGAGGGCGATGCACCTGCTTCGATCTTCCGGAGCTGGCCGCTCTGGACACCGTGCAAGGCCGATAGCAGCACGACGAAGCCGAGCTTGACGTTCAGCCAGCCCTGGCCGAACCATGATCCCGATATGGCAAGGCCCGTCCCGAACGTCCAGACCCCGATGATTGCCGGAACGGTCACCCACCGATCGTAGCGGCGGATGCCGGCGACGAACCGTTCGTGCGCCTGCGGCACTTTCGACAGCAAGGCAAGCGTCAGCGACGTCACCGTCACGCCACCGACGAAGAGCAGCGCAGACGCGACGTGGGCGGCCTTCAGCCAGACGTAGTAGTCAGCGACGTTCATCTCGTGGACGATTCCTCACGCAAGGCCTCGATGTGTTGCCGGATGCGCCGAGACGCGACAAAGCCGGCGAACGGAACGAAGGCCGAGGCCGCAAGCCATGTGATCTGGCGTTGCTGCCAGATGCCGGCGCCGGCGGTCTGCAAAAGCGTCCAGCAGTAGAAGATGAATGCAAGGCCGTGCAGCGGCCCGATCACCCGCACACCGATCGGCCAGTCCCATAGATGCTTGAGGGGAACGGCGACGCAGACGAGCAGGGCCAGCGTCGAGGCCTCTATGACGGACGCAAGCTGGAGTTGGTCCAGCAGGGAAACGTTGCTCTTGGTGTCGTTGTTCATGACCTGACCATTGAAGGCGCGTCGGTCGTGATTTAGCCGATGCGGTCGAGACTCATGAGTGGCGCTTCTGCCGATTGATGATCATTTCCTGCCAAAACGTGATACTGACGTTTGCGGCATTGGCCGGGAGTGGAACGTCATGATTCATAGGGTCTGCATTGTCGCGATGAATCAGGTCATCCCGTACGACCTGGCACTCGCTTATGAGGTCTTCGGGCGGCTCAGGGACGACAGGAGCAAGCCGCTCTACGATGTGCGCGTGTGTGCCGAAATTGCTCGTGTCGATGCCGGGCCGTTCGGGCTGGTGGTGCCCTTCGGATTGGAGGTCGTTGCCCGCGCCCGCACCGTGATTGTGCCTGGAATCGAGAATCCTCTGGCTCCCATCTCGACGGCCGTTCTTCGCACCTTGGTCAAGGCGCATCGTCGAGGGACGAGAATTGCGTCGATCTGCTCCGGTGCATTCGTGCTGGCGGAGGCCGGTCTGCTGGATGGGCGCCGCGCGACCACCCACTGGCTCTGTGCCGATGAGCTCGTCCGCCGCTATCCGCGGGTGCAGGTCGATCCGAATGTTCTCTATGTGGATGAGGGAGAGATCGTGACGTCAGCCGGGGCATCGGCGGGAATGGACATGTGTCTTCACCTCGTCAGACGAGATTTCGGTCAGGCCGTGGCCGTTCATGCCGCGCGGCTGGCCGTCGCTCCGGTCAACCGGGAAGGTGGTCAGGCACAATTCATCCGGCGCGATCCGCCGCGTTCGAGCGGCTCTCTCGCCGCTCATCTCGAATGGGTTGCCGCTCATCTGGCGAAGCCGCTCACGGTGGCACGGATGGCGGCCCAGGCGCGGATGAGCGAACGAAGTTTTGCACGTCATTTCCGCGAGCAGATCGGCACCACTCCGATGCAATGGCTGTTGAACGCGCGAATTCGCCGGGCGCAGGAGCTTCTGGAAAGCAGCCCGGCTTACGTGGACCAGATCGCCGCGGCCTGCGGCTTTCAGTCGACCGTCACGTTTCGCACGAGCTTTCGCCGGATCGCCGGGGTCAGCCCTGGCGACTATCGGCGGCGGTTCAACGCGGTGCAATCGTCCGGTAAGTCGGGTTCAAAAGACCGTGCTGCGAGAGCGGTCGTCCGCAGAACCAACAACAGGCTTGCCGCCGGTCGCGGCTCGATCAGACGTCCCGGGCAGGTCTGACCAAGCGAAAGCGCGATGCGGTGGCTCGCTGTGATTTGTGTCACACAGCCCGGTCGATTGCTTCAATAGATTGGCGCCGTGTAAATTGTGAACATTGCCTCCGGTCCCGATATGGCGAGTGGGCGTCCTCATGCTTCGCAAATTTTTCTATTGCCTTGCCCTTCTTGTTCTCGCTGGCCCGGCAATCGCCAACGACCGGGCCAAAGGCGAGGCGAGCGCTGCCATTGCCACCGCCTCCGAGGCGATACGGCGGGATCCCAAGGACGCGGGTGCCTACTACAGCCGGGGCAACGCGTATAGCGACAAGGGCGAGGCAGACCGTGCCATTGCAGACTACACGACAACGATCCGGCTCGATCCGGCGCATGTGGATGCGCATTACAACCGGGGCAACGCTTACAGCAACAAAGGCGACGCGGAGCGCGCCATCGCGGACTATACGGCGACGATCCGGCTCGATCCGGCCTATGCGAACGCGTACTACAACCGAGGTAATGCCTTCAGCAAGAAGGGCGACACGGATCGCGCCATTGCCGATTACACCGAAGCGGTCCGCCTGCAGCCCATGAATGCGAACGCCTATTTCAATCGCGGCAATGCTTACGGCAGCAAAGGCGACGCGGACCGTGCCATTGCGGATTACACCGACGCGATACGCGTGGACCCCACATACGCGAACGCCTACGTCAATCGCGGTCTAGCCTATGAGAAGCGCGGAGATTTCGCCAAGGCAAGGGCCGACTTCAACGCGACGCTCGGACTGACCCAGAGCGCCACAAGATGGGCTCTGGACAAGGCACGCGAGCGGCTTGCTGTCCTGCCTGCGCCGCGGCCGGCAACGATATTGGCCGAGAAACCGAGCGTTCCTCCGGCTGTCCTGGCCCCCGGGGCTGCGAACGGTGATCGCCGTATTGCCCTCGTCATCGGCAATTCGGCATATGAAAACGTTGCCGCACTCCCGAACCCCGTGCGCGACGCGAGCCTCGTCGCTGACGTGCTGAAGCTCACCGGCTTCGAAGCAGTTACCCTGCTGACCAACCTCCGCAAGGAGGCGCTGGTCAGCGCTCTGCGCGAGTTCGCTGCACGTGCGGAAACGGCGGATTGGGCCGTCGTCTATTATGCCGGACACGGCATGGAGGTCGGCGGCGTCAACTACCTCATCCCGACGGATGCTAGGATCGCCGCGGATCGCGAAATCGCATTCGAAGCCGTGCCCGTCGATCAGGTTCTCAACGCGGCGGAGCGCGCGAAAAAATTGCGCCTCGTCATTCTCGATGCCTGCCGTGATAACCCGTTCGCAGCCCAGATGAAGCGCACGATGACGGTCGCGTCGCGTTCCGTGTCGCGAGGTCTGGCGCCTGTCGAGCCGGAGGCTGGAACGCTGGTGGTCTACGCCGCAAAGGATGGCGAGACTGCGCTCGACGGCGACGGGAGCAACAGCCCGTTCGCAGCCGCGTTCGTCAAGAATGTCCCGACGCCGGGCCTCGAGGTCCGCAGGCTGTTCGATTTCGTGCGCGACGATGTCATGGAAGCGACCGGTCGCAAGCAGAAACCGTTCAGTTACGGCTCGATCTCCGGACGGCAGGACTTCTATTTCGTCGCTGGCAAGTGACGCCGGATTTGGCAGGATTAAGCCCGGGGCTGCTCGCCCATATCCTGTCCGGGCGCAATATCTCCGCCTCGCCTAGCCTCATGGTCGGCGATCGCCGCCACGACATCAATGGTGCTCACGCGGTCAAGATGCGCGGCCTCGGCGTGCGCTGGGATATGGCAGTCGGGACGAACTTCCGGATCTCATCGCGATTTAGGGCGTCGTTTCGGCCTGGTGGGCGATGCCGTGCCATACGGCATCTTTGAGAGCGATGAATGAGGGCGGTGGAATGGTCGGCGGATCGGCAGGTCCGCTCGCCGTTCCCGGCACCAGGACGGCGACGTGGATCTCGCCATCCGTATAGTAAGGGTCGCCGCCACCATTTCGGCCGAACAGGGTCGGGCCTATGCCGGAGATCTGAAAGGATTTGCTGACGACGCGGGCCGCTCGCAAGTCGGCCATCAGGAGATCCCGCTCGGCATCGATGTTGGCCGCGATGTGATGGGTGACCTGTCCCGTATCGTGGCTCAGCCCGACGCCTCGGTCGAAAGTCGCCGAACCGAGCCAGACTGGACGACCGTCGTTACCCTTTTCAAGGACCTTCCAGAACCGAACGTGGTTCCGCCGATCTGCACTTTTCCCTGCAGGCTTCTCGAACGCGTATTGCTCCTTCTTTCCGAGATAATAGAGCGGGCTGACAGGCGCGTCGCGATACGGTCGATCCAGGACCACGCTCCCGACGATCTCGATGCTCGATCGCAGCGTCACGGCGTCGGCCGCAAACCATCCGGCCGCATTCATGGCGCGGACGACGTCTTCGCCGTCGCCAACAAGTCCAACGTTCAGGGGATCACCGGGGATGTCGTCCGACGTCCTGGTGAGCATCGGCAACGAAGCGAGCCCCGCTTCGTGCTCGTGGTGAATCCACAGGGTGGGCACCAGAACGTATGCGAGGGCCAGATAGACGAGCGCGACAAAGGCCAGCACGAAAGGCCACCGTCGCTTCCTCGTCCCGATCTTCGCGGAATGGGTCATGCAGTATCGTTCGAGCCAGTATACGCGACATCCTACCCATCCAGCATAGTCCGTTACGACGTCCGGCGCGAGGCTTGCGACCGCACCGGCGTGCGCCAGGCCGACGGCCGCGTTCCGGCCGGGAACCTCATTGGCCGGTGCCCCGGCGGCTCAGTGCGGCACGATCTCTGCGCGATCGAGCGACTCCAGTGTTGCGGCATTGGCGCAATAGCCGTGGCAATTCTCCGCTGCGGTGCCGGCGGCGAGATCGCGATCGCATTGTCCCTTCTGATTGCAGAGCGAGCAGACCCGCTCCATATCGCGCAGCAGCAGCGGCTGCGCGCGGCCGAGGCCCTCGGCATTGACGCCGAGCTGGTCCAGCAGCTTCGGCAATTCGTCGGCGGCGTGCCTGCCGTGGCGGACGAGCTCCTCGAGATCGTCAGGCGCGATCCTGAGATCGCTGGCGATCCGGTCGAAATCGGCGCGATCGAGCCGCCGCATCTCGTTCATCTCGCGGCGATGCTTCAGCCAGCCGGCGAAGGACTCGATGAGGTCCTGGACGATGGGATAAGGCCTGCTTGCGGTGCTCATGCGAGGCTCCGTTGGGGTCGTGGAATTGGAGCCAGATTAGGCACAATGGTGCAGAGGCGCGTTGCGCTGGATCAAATTGAGATTGCGTCGAGAGGCTCGTGTCCCGGACGCGGCGCAGCGTGCAACGCCGCTCCGCAGAGCCGGGGCCTATCTCGCCGGAATTGCTGGGCGCCGGCTCAGCACATCACTGATGTGCTGCGCTGCGCTGCGTCCGGGGCACGAGAGCATCGCGCGACGAGAGATCTCAGCCGAACCGCTCCGCCGCCCAGGCATACAGGCTACCGGGAATCGGCTTCTCGCCGCCGCGTCCCTTGGGCGAGATGTGCAGGCCGATGATGTCGGGGTTAGTGACGAGGCCGAGATAGCTCGAGGGATCGAAGAACAGTTTTGGTTCAGCATGCACGGCGTAGAACGATTGCTTCGGCAGCGCATTCTGCAATTCGCCGGTGCGGCGCGCCAGCGCGGTGAGCGCCGCGGGGCCATAGATCGCGACGCGGATGTCGGAGAGGCGGTTCGAGCCGCCGCGGAGGCGGCGCATCATGAAGGTGATACGGTGACGCATGGAGAGCCAGTTCGGCGTCAGCTCCTCCTGCTCCATCAGCTCCTCGAAGGCGGCGACGATGCCGTGCTCGGGCGGCAGATAGATCACGGAATTGCCGAGCTGGCGCGGCCGCTCCCAGGCAAAGTACGGTTTTGCCGGATCGATCTCGACGGGCCTTAACAGCAGCACGTCGGCATCGAGCCAGAGGCCGAGATTCCCCGCCATCAGCTTCATGCGGAAGAAGTCGCTGAACTGCAGCGTGGTCCAGTCGCGCCAGCTGCCGTCGGGCTGCGGCGGCCGCAGTCTTTCCGAGAACGCCTGCGGCAGGATCGCCTCGGCGTCCGCGTTCGCGACGCCCGCGGGCAGACCGGGAATGGTGTCGAAGCTGTAGACCGTGACCTTGTGCCCGGCAGCCAGCTGCGAGCGCAGGCAGGTCTGGCGCAGCGCGTCCATCGGTCCATGCCAGAAGGTGACGATCTCGGGCAGCATGGGCTCAAGCTCAGGAGAAGATGATCCGGGCAAAGAAAAAGCCCCGGCGCCATCAGCACCGGGGCTCGAGCGAAGATTTGTGATCAGGCCCAGGCGCGCTCGCGCTTGAGCTTGTCCTCATAGGTGTCGATCGAGGACTTCTTCTCCATCGTGAGGCCGATGTCGTCGAGGCCGTTGATCAGGCAGTGCTTGCGGAACGGATCAATCTCGAACTTGACCTTGCCGCCGTCGGGACCGCGGATCTCCTGGTTCGGCAGGTCGATCGTCAGCGTCGCATTGGCGCCGCGCTCGGCGTCGTCGAACAGCTTGTCGAGGTCTTCCTGCGAGACGCGGATCGGCAGAATGCCGTTCTTGAAGCAGTTGTTGTAGAAGATGTCGCCGAACGAGGTCGAGATCACGCAGCGGATGCCGAAATCGAGCAGCGCCCAGGGCGCATGCTCGCGGCTCGAGCCGCAGCCGAAATTGTCGCCGGCCACCAGCACCTTCGAATTGCGATAGGCGGGCTGGTTGAGGACGAAATCCGGGTTCTCGCTGCCGTCGTCCTTGTAGCGCTGCTCGGAGAAGAGTCCCTTGCCAAGGCCGGTGCGCTTGATGGTCTTGAGGTACTGCTTCGGAATGATCATGTCGGTGTCGACATTGATGATCTTCAGCGGCGCCGCGACGCCTTCCAGCGTGGTGAACTTGTCCATGGTTGGGCTTTCCCGGATGGGTCTAGGGGAGCAGGTATTTATCGCGATCGGGGCCCAAATCATAGGCCGAATTCGGCAGATCTCGTCTGCTTGGCCGGAGCGCACCGCCGCGGCGGTGATACCGGCCTACTCTACCTTAGCCTCGATCGCGGCCATATCGTCGTCTGACAGGCCGAAATGATGGCCGATCTCGTGGATCAGCACGTGGCGGACGATGTGGCCGAGGGTCTCGTCGTGCTCGGCCCAGTAATCCAGGATCGGCCGGCGGTAGAGCCAGACCATGTTGGGCAGCCGCGCCACGTCGCCCAGGCTCTGCTGCGGCAGTCCGATGCCCTGGAACAGGCCGAGCAGGTCGAACTCGCTCTCGCATTGCATCTCGTCCAGCACTTCCTCGGTCGGGAAGTCGTCGACGCGGATGATGACGCCCTCGCAGAGCTTGCGAAACTCCGCCGGCAGGCGCTCGAAGATCTCGTGCGCCGTCGCTTCCATCTCGGCCAGCGAGGGCGCTTTCAATTCCGTCCACATGGGCTTGTCTTAGCGCGGGTTCCGTGGCGATGCATCTGGCTTTATAAGCGCGGCGAGGTTGACGCGCGCCGCCAAAACGGGGAGCGTGGGGCCTCGAATGGGACGTTTCAGGTGGGCGGAAAAATGCGAGCGAAAACAGCGCTGACGCTACTGTGCATGGGGTTGTTTTCGCAGTTTAGTGTGGGGGCTGAAGCCCAGACTCACGCCCAGACCGCCGGCCCCACGATCCGCCTTGCCCAGGCAGCCCCGCCTGATGACGTGCCCCCGCCGCGCAAACGGCCTCCCGCGCGCCTGCGCGTCACGCCCTATTACAGCCCGGACGGCGTCTATCCGCGCTACAATCCCGGCCCGGACGCCGTCCGCGTGTGCAACGCCACCTATGTGGAGGAGCACCGGCCGAGCGGCACGGTGATCGTGCCGCGCGTGAGCTGCTACTGGCGCCGCGGCTGATGCCCGGCTCAATGCCATCGTCGGCGAGACAGCGCGGGCGCCTGCTCGGGCTCATGGCGACGAAATGGGTTCCATTGATCGTCGCCGTCGCGCTTGCCGCCGGGCTGCCTCGCGCCTTCGCTGCGCAACGGGTGACGTTGCCGGAGGCCTCGGCGGGGATCGCGGTTTTCGATGCGCGACGCCACGCGCGAACCCATGGCATTGCGCGACCTGCTGTTCGCCGTGATCCACGCTACTACGCGCGGCCGGTCTACTACCGTCCCTATCCCTACGGCGTGCCCGCCCCGTTCGTGATCGGCTACGGACCCTTCTGGTGACGCCGCGCGTTAACCCGCAGGCGCAAATCCCTTGACCAGCAGCACGGTCGCCTCCGCGCCCGCCTTGCGATCCCTCGAGATCTCCTCGTAGTCGGGCGAGTTCGAGAAGGCGAAGAACGCGGCCTCGTCGGGAAACGACATCATGACAAGCTTGTCATGCCGCCATTCCCCTTCGCGCACGCGCGGATGCTCGTCGGCGGCGAGCAGCCTTCCACCATATTTCCTGAACACGTCGAAGAACCGCGCCTGATAGCGGTCGTAGGCCGCGCGGTCCGTCATCTTCAATTGCGCGATCGCATAGACCGTCATCTGCAAACGCCCTCGCTCGCGGCACTGCGTCGCATCGCTGAGCGCAGCGTCGTTCATTCATGGCGCGTTCACGTCGCTCTCCTCAGTTTAATCCCGGGAGCGACCGCAGTTGAACAGCGATGGCGCGAATGTCGCTGCGCAAATCTCGCTGTCCAGATTCAGGAGGATTCCATGCTGAGGATATTGAGTCTCAGGGCAAGCCCGATGCGTTTGCTCGGGCTCGCGGCCGCCGCGACGCTGATGCTATCGGCCGGCACCGCGCGTCGCGCTGAAGCACTCACCTTGATCAATCCGGCGACGTCGCCCGCGACCAAGGCTGCGGCAGACGACCTCGTCACGCAGGTTCGCCACGGCGGCGGGCATGGACATGGCGGCGGCTTTCACGGCGGAGGTTTTCGCGGGGGCGGCTTCCATGGCGGTGGTTTTCGCGGAGGGCATGTTGGCGGCTTCCGCGGCGGTGGATTTCACCGCGGCCATATCGGTGGCTTCCGCGCCGCGCCGGCCTTTCACCGCCATGTCGGTGGCTATCGCCATGGCGGCTTTCGATATGGCGGCTACCACCGACACTGGGGCTATCAGCGCCCCCATTACGGCTATCGCCACTTCCACCGGCGCTATTATTCCAGCGGCTATTATCCCTACTACAACTATCCACGCCGCTGCCGGGTGATCTGGACCTATTACGGCCCGCGCCGCGTCTGCCGCTGGCCCCGCTGGCACTATCCGTACCGGTACTGGTAGGCCGATCGAAATGAGAAGGGCGCCGCAGCGGCGCCCTTTGTTCATCCGGATGGCTAAAGCTAATCCTTCAGCTTCCACGATGCGGATCTCCACCGCATCAAATTATCGAGCTTCCATTGTTTGAACATCGCCGGCGGCCAGTGGCTGAGCTTTGAGGTCTCCTCGACCTCTGGCTTGGCGACGCGCAGCGGCATCGCGCGCCGCCGGTTTTGGCGCGTGGCCTCGCTGATCAGATCGACATAGTCCGGCTTGTTGGCCATCGGCAGCGTCCTCGCGAAAACCTCGCGAGGACGAGAATGTGGCGACGCGGATTAAGGGCGGTTTGCCGCAATCGCTACAATTGCAGGGACGAGCTTAACGCCAGTCCCTGACATCGACGAAGTGACCGGCGATCGCCGCTGCCGCCGCCATCGCCGGCGACACCAGGTGCGTGCGGCCCTTGAAGCCCTGGCGGCCCTCGAAATTGCGGTTCGAGGTCGAGGCGCAGCGCTCTTCCGGCTTCAGCTTGTCCGGGTTCATGGCGAGGCACATCGAGCAGCCCGGCTCGCGCCATTCGAAGCCGGCCTTGATGAAGATCTTGTCCAGACCCTCGGCCTCGGCCTGCTCTTTCACGATGCCGGAGCCCGGCACGACCATGGCGTTGACGCTGCCTGCAACCTGCTTGCCTTCCGCGATCTTGGCGGCGGCGCGCAAATCCTCGATGCGGCCGTTGGTGCAGGAGCCGATGAAGACGCGGTCGAGCTTGATGTCGGTGATCTTCGTCCCTGCGGTCAGGCCCATATACTTCAGGGCGCGATGCTTAGAGATGCGCTTGGCCTCATCCGCGATCTTGTCGGGATCGGGCACCATGCCGGTCACCGAGATGACGTCCTCGGGGCTCGTGCCCCAGGTCACGATCGGCGGCAGCTTGGCGGCGTCGAGGCGCAGCTCGTGATCGAAATGCGCGCCTTCGTCGGAGCGCAGTTTCTCCCAGTAGCGCATCGCCGCGTCCCAGGCCGCGCCCTTCGGCGCCTTCGGACGTTCGCGCAGGAAGTCGTAGGCCTTCTGGTCGGGTGCAACGAGGCCGGCGCGCGCGCCGCCTTCGATCGACATGTTGCAGACCGTCATGCGGCCTTCCATGCTGAGCGCGCGGATCGCATCGCCGGCATATTCCAGCACGTAGCCGGTGCCGCCGGCGGTGCCGATCTCGCCGATGATGGCCAGGATGATGTCCTTGCCCGTCACGCCGTCAGGCAATGTGCCGTCGACGGTGACGCGCATGTTCTTGGCCTTCTTCTGGATCAGCGTCTGCGTCGCCAGCACGTGCTCGACCTCGCTTGTGCCGATGCCATGCGCGAGCGCGCCGAACGCGCCATGCGTCGAGGTGTGGCTGTCACCGCAGACGATGGTGGTGCCGGGCAGCGTAAAGCCCTGCTCGGGGCCGATGACGTGGACGATGCCCTGGCGCTTGTCGAACTCGTCGTAATATTCGATGCCGAATTCCTTGGCGTTGTCGGCCAGCGCCTTGATCTGCTCGATGCTCTCAGGGTCGGGATTCGGCTTGGTACGGTCGGTGGTCGGCACGTTGTGGTCGACGACGGCGAGCGTCTTCTCGGGCGCGTGCACCTTGCGTCCCGTCGCGCGCAAGCCTTCGAACGCCTGCGGCGAGGTCACCTCGTGCACCAGATGGCGATCGATATAGAGCAGGCATGTGCCGTCCTCGGCTTCGTGCACCAGGTGGTCGTTCCAGATCTTGTCGTACAATGTGGTCGGCTTGGACATGAGCTTCAGCTCCGAAGAATGTGTGTCAGCGATGAGCGCGCCTGGCGCGCGGGCAACAAATCGTCAGCGCAGCCTTTCAGGCTGCGCGAATAAGCTCTGACGTTGCCGAGGTCGCGAAGCGTCCGAAGAACCGGCCAGGCAGCCGCGAGCGATCGTCGATGACGATGGGCTTGACGGGGACGGGGCTGGTCCGATCTGGAAACATTCTAGAAGCTATATAGCATGCAGCGGTAAAAGCGCGAGCGTTTCAGTTCGTCATTGCGAGCGCAGCGAAGCAATCCAGAAATGCGTCCGCGGAAACAGTCTGGATTGCTTCGTCGCAAGGGCTCCTCGCAATGACAGCGGGGCCAAACAAAAAAGCGCGGAGCCGAGCCCCGCGCTTTCGAAACTTGCCAGATGGGCGAAAGCTTACTCGCCGACGGCAGTCGCGCGGTCCTGCTTCTCGACGATGCGGGCCGACTTGCCGCGGAGGTTGCGGAGGTAATAGAGCTTGGCGCGACGCACCTTGCCGCGACGCACCACCTTGATCGAGTCGATCATCGGCGACATCAGCGGGAACACGCGCTCGACGCCCTCGCCATAAGAGATCTTGCGAACGGTGAAGCTCTCGTTGAGGCCACCACCGGAACGCCCGATGCAAACGCCTTCATAGGCCTGCACGCGGGTGCGGTCGCCTTCGACGACCTTCACGTTGACGATCACGGTGTCGCCGGGGCCGAATTCCGGAATGGCCTTGCCGGCGGACAGCTTGTCGAATTGCTCTTGCTCGAGCTGCTTGATCAGGTTCATGGGTAAATCTCCATCGGCGCGCCCAGCCTTGGAAACGGGGGCTGCGCGAAATTCGTTTATCCAGCCATTGCGGATGTGGCCGCTCCTATAAGGCAAGCCGGAGCGTTTGTCACCCGTCTGTCTTGTTTTTTGGCGTTTTTTGGCGACCGGCCCGATTCGGGGGCTTGGCTGGGATCTGCGCCCACAAATCCGGCCGCCGGGCCGCCGTCAGGGCCTCGGATTCAGCACGCCGCCAGGCCGCGACCTTGGCGTGGTCGCCGGAGGTCAGGATGTCAGGGATCGGAGCCCCCTCGAACAGCTGCGGGCGGGTATATTGGGGGTATTCGAGCAGGCCGTCCGAGAAGCTTTCCTCGGTTCCCGAGGCCTCCTTGCCCATCACCCCCGGCAACAGCCGGACGCAGGCGTCGATCAGGGCCAGCGCGGCGATTTCACCCCCGGACAGGACGTAATCGCCGATCGAGACCTCCTCCAGGCCGCGCCCGTCGATCACCCGCTGGTCCACCCCCTCGAACCGCCCGCAGACGATCAGGGGGCCGGGGCCCTTGGCGAGCTCGGCGACGCGGGCCTGGGTCAATGGCCGACCGCGCGGGCTCATCAGCAAACGAGGCCGGTCCGGACCGGCCTCGGCGGCATCGATCGCCGCGGCCAGCACATCCGCCCGCAGCACCATGCCCGGCCCGCCGCCCGCGGGGGTGTCGTCGACACTGCGGTGGCGGTCGGTGGCGGAAGCCCTGATATCGCGAGCCTCGATCTCCCAGATGCCGGCGGCAAGCGCCCGGCCGGCGAGGCTCACGCCCAGCGGCCCCGGAAACATCTCCGGAAACAGCGTCAGCACCGTCGCGCGCCAGGGGGATGGATTGGTCATTGGATCCCGATCTCGTCGTCCCGGGGCGCGCGGAGCGCGAGCCCGGGACCCATAACCACCGCAGTCAATTTTGCGACGATTGGAGCTACCAGCTTAGCTAAAAACCACGGCTTGTGGTTATGGGTCCCCGCCTTCGCGGGGACGACCCGTGGATAGGGCTTCTTGCTCGTCCTCCCCCTCAACCTCCTGCGGCAGCGCGATCACCACGCGGCCGCCGGCAATGTCGACCTCCGGCACCACCGCGTTGGAGAACGGCAGCAGCAGCGTCGCACCCTTGGGTGGCGCGATCTCGATGATGTCGCCGGCGCCGAAATTGTGGATTGCGAGCACGCGGCCGAGCGCGTCGCCGTCGGTGGTGACGGCGGCGAGCCCGATCAGGTCGGTGTGGTAATACTCGTCCGCGTCGGTCGCGGGCAGTTTTTCGCGCGGGACGTAGAGCTCGATGCCGTTGAGACGCTCGGCCTCATCGCGGGTCGTGACGCCCTTGAACGTCGCGACCAGATGGTCTTTGGCCTCGCGCGCCGTTGCGACCTCGAACTGGCGCTTGCCGTCCTTGGCGAGAAGCGGACCGTAGCGCCTGACGGCAAAGGGATCTTCGGTGAAGGTCCACAATTTGACCGCGCCGCGCACCCCATGCGCGGCGCCGATCCGCGCGACGCAGACCAGCGCCGACATGATCTAGCCTTAGCCCTTGGCGGCGGCTTCGGCCTGCGCCTTGCGCTCCTTGCGCGGCACGGCCTTCTCGGGGTTGTTGCGCGCTTCGCGCTTCTTGACGCCGGCGGCGTCGAGGAAACGCGACACGCGATCCGACGGCTGCGCGCCCTTGGCGAGCCAGGCCTTCACCTTCTCCATGTCGAGCTTCAGGCGGGTCTCGTTGTCCTTCGGCAGCAGCGGGTTGAAATAGCCGAGACGCTCGATGAAGCGGCCATCGCGGGGGAAGCGCGAATCGGCGACGACGACGTGATAGACGGGACGCTTCTTGGTGCCTGCGCGGGCGAGGCGGATAACGACGGACATTCAGTTCTCCTTCAAAGTACGTTTTGTTCGGTTGATTGGTATTCCGCGTCACGCGAGACCGGTGCGATCCCGTGCGACGAATTCCTCATTTCTTCTTGCCCGGGAAACCGCCGAGGCCCGGCAGCGTCGGCTTGCCGCTCAGCCCGGTCAGTCCAGGAAGATTGGGCAGACCTTGGCGCAAGCCGGCGGGCAGATCCTTCGGCAGGTTCGGCAGGCCTTGTCCGCCGCCGCCGCTCTGCATCTTCTCCTGCATCGCCTTCATCTCTTCGGGAGACGGCATCTTCATGCCGCCGCCAAAGCCCATAGCCTGCGCGATGCCGGCGAGCGGGCCGCGCTTGCCCGAGCCCATGGCCTTCATCACGTCGGCCATGTTCCGGTGCATCTTCAGGAGCTTGTTGACGTGCTCGACGCTCTGGCCGGAACCTGCGGCGATGCGCTTCTTGCGGCTGGCCTTGAGCAGGTCCGGATGACGGCGCTCGTCGCGCGTCATGGAATCGATGATCGCGACCTGGCGCTTCAGGATCTTGTCGTCGATGCCGGCGGCGGCGATCTGGTTCTTCATCTTGGAGATGCCGGGCATCATGCCCATCAGGCCGCTGATGCCGCCCATGTTCGACATCTGCAACAGCTGCTCGCGCATGTCGTTGAGGTCGAACTGACCCTTGCGCATGCGCTCGGCGGTGCGCGCGGCCTTCTCGGCGTCGATGTTGGCGGCGGCGCGCTCGACCAGCGACACCACGTCGCCCATGCCGAGAATGCGACCGGCTATACGGTCGGGGTGGAAATCTTCCAGCGCATCGGTCTTTTCGCCGGTGCCGATCAGCTTGATCGGCTTGCCGGTGACCGCGCGCATCGACAGCGCGGCGCCGCCGCGGCCGTCGCCGTCGACGCGGGTCAGCACGATGCCGGTGAGGCCGACGCGTTGATCGAACGAGCGTGCGAGGTTCACCGCGTCCTGGCCGGTGAGGCTGTCGGCGACCAGCAGCACTTCATGCGGGTTCGCCGCAGCTTTGATTGCCGCAGCTTCCGCCATCATCTCTTCGTCGAGCGTGGTGCGGCCGGCGGTGTCGAGCAGCACGATGTCGTAGCCGCCGAGCTTGCCGGCTTCGAGCGCGCGCTTCGCGATCTGCGGCGGCTGCTGGCCTGCAACGATGGGGAGCGTTGGAATGTCGAGATCGCGGCCGAGCACGGCCAGCTGCTCCATCGCCGCCGGACGATAGACGTCGAGCGAGGCCATCAGCACCTTGCGCTTGTCGCGCTGGACCAGGCGGCGGGCGAGCTTCGCGGTGGTGGTGGTCTTACCGGAGCCTTGCAGACCGACCATCATGATCGGCACCGGCGGCACCGAATTGACGTCGATGGTCTGGCCTTCGGCGCCGAGCGTGTTGATCAGCTCGTCATGGACGATCTTGACCACCATCTGGCCGGGCGTGACCGACTTGACGACGGTGGCGCCGATCGCCTGCTCGCGGACGCGCTCGGTGAAGCTGCGCACCACTTCGAGCGCGACGTCGGCTTCGAGCAGCGCGCGGCGCACCTCGCGCATCGCAGCGTCGACGTCCTTTTCGGTCAGCGCGCCGCGCCCCGTCAGACGATCGAGAATGCCACCAAGCCGTTCCGACAGATTGTCGAACAATGCCGTTGTCCTTGTCCTGCTCGCCAGAAAGGCGATCTTCCAAACACCTTTACGCCCGAGGGCGCACAGCGCTGTCGGGCGTTGGCCTCCGGCCTCCAGGGCCAGTCGGCGGGTCGAAAAGAAAGCCTTTCCGAGAAAGTGGCGGGGTTAAACGCCGCTCACGCCCAAAAGTCAAGGAAAGTTAGGGTGCCGCGGCGGCCCTGCCAGGGCAAAGCCCTGAAAACATGGGATTTTTGCAGGCTGGTTCCTTTTCCCCGGGTTCCACCCATATTGGAGGTCATGACCTGCCTCCGCTACCATCGCTGAAGACCGCCGTGCCGATCACCCGCCGCCGCTTGTTCGGACTGCTTGCCGGGGCCGGCGCCTTGGTCGGCGTGTCCTCCCTCTGGATATCTCGCATGAAAACCTATGACGGCCCCGTCTCCGACCATTTCGACGGCCTGCACTTCTTCGATCCAGATGGGGCACCCCCACGATCGCTTGGCGAGGTGCTGCGTTGGCAATTGGGCGGCCGGGGACAGCGCGCCGCCTGGCCCGACTGGGCGCCCAGCCCCCATGCCGATACTCCGCCGGCGCGTGTCGATGGCGACAAGGTGCGGCTCTCCTTCGTCGGCCATGCCAGCTGGCTGATCCAGACCGGCGGCCTCAATATCCTGGTCGATCCCGTCTGGTCGACGCGGGTCTCGCCGGTCGCCTGGGCAGGACCGAAGCGGCACAACGATCCCGGCATCGCCTTCGAGAAGCTGCCGCAGATCGACGTCGTGCTGGTGTCGCACGGCCATTACGATCATCTCGACATCGCGACGCTGTCGCGGCTCACCAAGAATTTTGCCCCGCGCGTGGTGACCCCGCTCGGCAACGACGTCACGATCCGCAGCTGGGATTCCACGATCAAGGTGGAGGCGTTCGACTGGCACGACCGCGTCGAGCTCGGCGGCGGCATCGCCGTGCATCTGGTCCCGACAAGGCACTGGACGGCGCGCGGCATGTTCGATCGCAACAAGGCGCTGTGGGCGAGCTTTGTGCTGGAGACGCCTGCGGGGAAAATCTACATCGTCTGCGATTCCGGCTATGGCGACGGCAGGCATTTTCGTCGGGTCGCCGAGAAGCACGGGCCGCTACGCATGGCGATCCTGCCCATCGGTGCCTATGAGCCGCGCTGGTTCATGCGCGACCAGCACATGAATCCGGAAGATGCCGTGAAGGCGTTGGGCGATTGCGGCGCGCAGGAAGCGCTCGGGCATCACCACGGCACGTTCCAGCTCACGGACGAGGCGATCGATGCGCCGGCGAGGGAGCTGGTCACTGCGCTGGACGCGGCGAAGATTCCGCAGGAGCGGTTCGTGGCGATGCAGCCGGGGCAGGTGGTGGAGATCTAGCGGATATCTCGCATCATTCTCCGCTGTCGTCCCGGCGAAGGCCGGGACCCATACCGCGTGACCTATCGGAGATAATTCGATGGCAGTACCGCGCGGCGATAGGCAACTGCGAGTCTTCGCCAAATCACTTGCTGTGGGGATGGGTCCGGCCTTCGCCGGGACGACACCGCCGTTGTTGTGGCCGTGTGCCTTCACGATGCAGGCTACTGCGCCGGCTTGATCGCCCAGCTCACATTCACCGTCACGGACAGCGTTTCCTCGCCGGGCGCGACTGCGGCCTGCGGGGCTGCGGCCATCGGCGTTGCCATGCGGCCCTTGAACAGCGGCACCGGGCCGCCGCCCTCGGTGACGCTGAGCGGCGCACCCAGCGTGACGCCGGCAGCTCTGGCATAGACTTCCGCCTTGCGCCGCGCATCGGCGATCGCCTGCTCGCGCGCGTCGTCGAGCAGCTTCGAGGCCTGCGTCACCTCGAAGGAGATGTTGCCGATGTCGTTGGCGCCGGCGCCGACCAGCGTGTCGATGATGCCGGCGACCTTGGTCACGTCGCGAATCTTCACGGTGACGCGGTTGGAGGCGCGGAAGCCGACCACCGGGGATGCGCCGGTGGATTTGTTCTGGCCGTATTGCGGCTGCAGCGACAGGCGCGAGGTCTGATAGTCCTTCTCGGCAATGCCGGCGCCCTTCAGCGCCAGCAGCACCCTGCCCATGGCCGCATTGTTGGCGTCGGACGCTTCCTTCGCCGTCTTGGCGTCGTTGGCGACGCCGGCGTCGATCTGCGCGAGATCGGGGGCAGCGGACACGCTGGCTTCGCCGCTCACCGAAATGGCGGACGGAAAATCGTCGGCGCGTGCGGGGACCATCAGCAGGATGGTGGCGAGGACGGCAGAAAGGGACGTCAAAAGAACGGCAGGCTGTTTCATGATACTCACTTCAGCGGCACGAAAACATTGATCACGAGCTTGTCCTCGGCCGTCTTCAGGGGATCGGTGAGGTACTCCTCGATGAAGGTATCCTTGGCTTCCAGTCTCTTGTCGTCGAGGTGATTGGTGATCGCCTCATAGGTGTTGTCCATGTTGTCGTAGGAACCGCGATGGACGAATTTCAGCGCCTTGCCCTCCGGCGACTTGCCCATGCTCATGTCCTTGGCAAGGTTCTTCGGGTCCTGGTCGACCGGGATCTCGGCGAGGAAGGTGAATCCGGTGTCGTCGGTGGAGGTGTAGACGATCATCGAATTGCCGGCGTGCTTGATGCCCTGCTTGTCCAGGAGCGTGTTCAGCGCCTTGAAGGCGTCGACCAGCGTGTCGAAGGCCGAGTCCCAATTGGCAGTGCCCTTGACCATCACGACCTTCCTGGGCTCGAGCGTGGTCTCGAGGCCAAAGGGATCCGCCGTCTGCACTGGGGCGGGCGTGGCGGCCGCCGCGGGCGGAGGTGCCGCCGGGCTCGGTGAGGCGCTGGCGGCGGGCGAGGGGGTTGCCGCAGGTGCGGGTGAGGCGCTGGCCGCCGGCGAGGGCGTCGCCACCGGCGCCGGCGAAGCACTCGCGGCCGGGGCCGGCGAGGCCGACGGGACGGGCGCGGGACTGGCCGATGCGGCGGGCGCCGGGCTCGGGCTTTGCGCCTGCGCCGCAGACAGACCAAATGACATGGTCGCTGCCGGGATCAGCGCGGCCAGAGCGAGATGACGAAACCTGATCATTCTATTCTCCCCAAGACCTTTGGGCACCTTGCCCACCAAGGCCTAAATCCTGCTCAGCGCCCGGCCGCGCCTCCCGGTTCGCGCAAACGCCGCCGTTCTAACACGCGAGCGCCAAATTCGTCCCATGACAGATGCGTCATGGGCGGCCTTCTGGGCGCTCCGGAGCAAACCGCTGGCCAAGCCGGCAAGGATCGCCATATAAGACGGGCGAAATTCGGGAATTTTCATGAGCGCGCTGGCCAACCACGCATTTGCCAAGATGAACGGCATCGGCAACGAGATCGTCGTTGTCGACATGCGCGATTCCGCGGCAAAAGTGACGCCGGACGACGCCCGCGCGGTGGCGTCCGCGAATGGCGGGGTGGCTTACGACCAGCTCATGGTGCTGCAGAAGCCGCGGCTGGACGGCACCGAGGCCTTCATCCGCATCTACAACAATGACGGCTCCGAAGCCGGCGCCTGCGGCAACGGCATGCGCTGCGTCGTGCGGCGCATCTTCGAGAAGAGCGGGCAGAGCACGGCAACGTTCGAGACCGCGGCCGGCTTGCTCAATGCCTGGCAGGGCCCGGCGCCCGATCTCTACACCGTCGATATGGGTGTGCCGAAGTTCGGCTGGCAGGACATTCCGCTGGCTGAGGAGTTTCGCGATACCCGCTACATCGAACTGCAGATCGGGCCGATCGACAAGCCGATCCTGCATTCGCCCTCCGTGGTGAGTATGGGCAATCCGCACGCGGTGTTCTGGGTCGACGACGTCAACGCCTATGATCTCGAGCGCTTTGGTCCGCTCCTGGAGAATCATCCGATCTTCCCCGAACGCGCCAACATCACGCTCGCTCATGTCGTCGATCGCGATCACATCACGATCCGCACCTGGGAGCGCGGCGCCGGTCTCACCAAGGCCTGTGGTTCGGCGGCCTGTGCCACGGCGGTCGCCGCGGCGCGGCTGAAGCGCACCGAGCGCAAGGTCGAGATCACGCTGCCGGGCGGCAAGCTCGGCATCGAATGGCGGGAGCGCGACGACCACGTGCTGATGACGGGCACTGCGACCTTCGAATATGAGGCCACCTTCGATCCGGCGCTGTTCGCGCCGGTTGGCTGATGGCCGTCGACATCGTCACCTTTGGCTGCCGCCTCAACGCCTTCGAGGCCGAGGTGATCCGCCGCGAGGCGGAGGGTGCGGGCCTGTCCGACACCATCGTCATCAACAGCTGCGCCGTCACCAATGAGGCGGTGGCGCAGGCGCGCCAGTCGATCCGCAAATTGAAGCGCGAGCGGCCGGAGGCGCGCATCGTCGTCACCGGCTGCGCCGCGCAGACGCAAAGCGCGATGTTCGCCGGCATGGCCGAGGTCGACCGCGTCGTCGGCAATGACGACAAGATGCGGAGCGAAGCCTGGCGCGAGACGCGCGATGCCTTCGATCTCGGCGCCAGCGAAAAAATCGCCGTCAGCGACATCATGGCCGTGAAGGAGATGGCGCCGCATTTGATCGACGGCTTTGCGGCCGGCCTGCCGCGCGTGTTCGTGCAGGTGCAGAACGGTTGCGATCATCGCTGCACCTTCTGCATCATTCCGTTTGGCCGTGGCAATTCACGCTCGGTGCCGATGGGCGCCGTGGTCGAGCAGGTGCGGACGCTGGCCGCGCGCGGCCATTCCGAGATCGTGCTGACCGGCGTCGACCTCACCAGTTACGGCACCGACCTGCCGGGCGCGCCGAAGCTCGGCATGTTGACGAAGCAGATCTTGCGGCATGTCCCTGAGCTGAAGCGCCTGCGCATTTCCTCGATCGATTCGATCGAGGCGGACGACGACCTGCTCGATGCCATCGCCGGCGATGCGCGGCTGATGCCGCATCTTCATCTGTCGCTGCAGTCCGGCGACGACTTGATCCTGAAGCGCATGAAGCGTCGGCATTCGCGGCGCGATGCCATCGCGTTCTGCGATCAGGTGCGCCGGCTGCGCCCGGACATCGCCTTCGGCGCCGACATCATCGCGGGCTTCCCGACCGAGACGGAGGAGATGTTCTCGCGCTCGCTCGATCTCGTGGAAGAATGCGGCCTCACCTTCCTGCACGTCTTCCCCTATTCTCCACGGCCGGGCACGCCGGCCGCGAAAATGCCGCAGGTCGCGGGCGGCGCGATCAAGGACCGCGCGAAGCGGTTGCGCGCATCCGGCGAAGCGGCTCTGCGGCAGCGGCTGCAAGCCGAGATCGGCGCAACGCGCGATGTGCTGATCGAGGGCGAAGGGCAGGGGCGGACAGAGCATTATCTGCCGGTGGCGATTGCGGGCGCGCGCGTGGGCAGCGTGGTGCCGCTGAGGATCGCCGGTAGCGATGGCGAGCGGCTGACCACGTAATCTGCCGTCATTCCACAACTGCATCCCCAACGTCGTCCCGGCGAAGGCCGGCAACTGTTATGTCGGCTTGGCCTTCAGATAGGGTTTCCTGTCTCGCATCATGGCATTGAGCACGGTTAGCAGCTTCCTGGCTACGGCAATGAGGGCGAGCTTGGCTGGTTTGCCGGCCTGTCGCAGTCGTGCGTAGAAGACCTTGAACGGATCGGCCCGGCGGACCGCGTTGAGAGCGGCCATGTAGAGGGCATCCCGGACGCGCTTTCGGCCGCCGGCGATCTTGCGTTTGCCACGGAAAGCGCCGCTATCGACGTTGAAGGGGGCGAGGCCGGCGAGCGCCGCGATCTGCTTGGCTCCGACATGCCCGAGTTCCGGCATCTTCGCGATGAGCTGCATGCAGGCCACGGGACCCACGCCAGGCAGTGAGCGCATCAATCGCGCATCGTCCGCGATCTCCGGCTCGGCCTTGATCAGTGCGCTGATGTCGGCCTCGATCTCGGCGATCTCGCTGTCGAGGACCTCAATGAGGCGGCCGATCCGATCGGCCATGGCGTGGCTATCGGCCTCGCTTCGCCGGTTCTTCTCCTGCGCGCGCATGAGGACCAACTGGTCTCGCCGTTTTGCAAGCCCTGCCAAGGCATTGCGGGCGGGATTGGCGACCTGCTCGGTGGCCGGCTGCATGGCTCGCGCAAAAGCTGCCAGCATCCGCGCATCGATCGGATCAGTCTTGGCGAGCTGGCCGCTGGCACGTGCGAAGTCGCGCGCCCGGGCCGGGTTGATCCGGGCAAAGCGGATTCCGGCCTGGCTCAGCACCTCGCGAAGTTCGAGGTCATAGACGCCCGTGGCCTCGAAGACGACCAGCACATCGCATCGCCAACGCGCCGCGATCTGTGTGATGGCCTGCGTCGCGTTGGCGATGCGCTCCGGAAAGGCCAAGCCTTCATCGAAGATATCGAGATATTGTTTGGAGACGTCGATTCCGACGCAACGAAGGGGTATGATCACGATGCCTGTCCCTGTGATGCGAGGTCTGTTGGCGCAGCCTCGTGCAACTGTTCAGGTTGGTAATGGAACGGGCGGGAGGCCGAGCCGGCTCACGGCGTCAAGCGCCAAGGACCCAACGGCTTCCCGCCCAACCCCATTCTGACAGACTTCCAAGACACAGGGACCCATAACCACAGGGAGCAGTTTGGCGACGACTGTCAATTATACTCTGCATTGGGACGAGCACGGTGCATCACCGATAGATCACGCGGTATGGGTCCCGGTCTTCGCCGGGACGACACCGAGGGTTTGGATGAGCCGTAAGAAAAAGCGCGCGCCTACGACGCCCTTACCTGCCAGAACCTGAGCGTGCGCCGTGCATTCTCCGGCGTCATTCTCGCGTAATGCCCCTGCGCCCGCGCGAGATCCGTCGACTTCATCGCGCCCGTCGCAAAACGGCTTTCGAGCACGGCAGCGGTCGTCTCCCAGCTGAGCTGCGCGGCCTTGCACGGCACCAGGAGGCCGTCGTCGCGCAGGCTCTGCATCAGCGGGCGAATGACCTCGACGGTCGAGCCGGACAGGGCGGCCAGGGCCGCGGCGGTCTCCTCATAGCGCCGCTGTGTGGCAAAGCCGAGCAGCGTCGCTTCGCCGAGCTGGCCGGTCGCCTTGAGATTTGCAATCGCGCGTTTGGCGCCTTCGAAATCGCGCACGCCAGACATCTCGCGCGCGACGCCGACGGTGACGGCGGCAATCGCGCTCTGGATTTCCTCGAACAGATGCGGGGGAGCACGCGACAGCAGGCGGGTGCGAACGACGTCGGTCGCCGACCGCAGCAATTGGCGGCGAAGGTCCGAGGGCAAGTCGACGCGCACGCCGACGCTGATGGCGAGTTCGGGGTCCGCCTCGGCCTGCCCGACGATGACGGCGAATCCATTTCCTGACACGCGCGCGCCCGGATTGGCGGCAAGCCGCCGGCTGACGCTGGGATAGCGGCGCGCCAGCAGCGCATCGGTGACGATCTCCTTCAGCCACCAGCGCCCGGCGACCGCGAGCAGATGCGGCTCGCCCTTGCTGGATGCGATCTTCAACAGCTCGCCGTCGTCGAGGCGGGCGGATTCCTGCAGCACGGGACCGGCGATGCGGATCTCGTCATGGTTGGCGAGGCGGCGGATCACCGAGGGCGGCGCCTGCGCGATCGGCGCGAGCTGGGCGCTGATCTCGGCCAGCGCCACGCGGGCGCCGATGTCGGCGATGGCGCGCAGTTCGATGGTGCCGATCAGGCGCTCGAGCACGTCGTCGAACAGCGCGATCTGCGCGTCGTCGAAGCTGCCGGCGGAAGACAGGAACAGGTCGGTGACGCGCCGGGCCGTCTCAAGCCCCTTTTCCGGCGAGCCCATCCGTATCGCGGATTCGACCTCGTCGATGATCGATAGATCGGCCTTTGACATCACGCGCTGCTCGTCCTGAGCGGTTAGGGAAGCTTGTTCTAAGCAACCGCTATCATTAGAGGCGAGCGCTGAAGGTTTGGTAAACCATGGCGCGGTAGCCAAGCACTGATCCGCGCCATCAGGGTTGAGCGCTACTCTCCATTCCACCCGCAGGCGCGGAGTTTTTCGTGCATATGCGACGGGGCCGGTGCGACGACGCGGACCGGCTCCTTGTTCCGGGAGATCGGCACCACGATCTCGCGGGAATGCAGGTGCAGCTTCGGCTCGCCGAAGCGGGGGCCGTTGCCGTAAATGTTATCGCCGAAGATCGGCCAGCCTGTCGCGGCCGAATGCACCCGCAATTGGTGGGTCCGTCCGGTGACGGGTTCCATGGCGAGCCAGGTGAAGCCGTCACCGCGGCCCAACACCTTCCAATTGGTGATCGCCTTCTGGCCCTCCGGGTCCGGCTTCTGCCACCAGCCTCGCTCGGCGTTGAGCCGGCCGAGCGGCATGTCGATGCTGCCTTCATCCTCGGCGGGCCCGCCCTCGACCACGGTCCAGTAGGTCTTGCCGATCTTGCCGTGCTTGAAAAGAAGACCGAGCGAGGCCGTCGCCTTGCGATGGCGGCCGAGCACGAGGCAGCCGGAGGTGTCCTTGTCCAGCCGGTGGGCCAGCACCGGCGGCCGCGGCAGGCCGAAGCGGAGCGCGTCGAAGGAATCCTCCAGATTGGGGCCGCCCTTGGGACCGCGATGCACCGGCAGGCCGGCCGGCTTGTTGATGACCAGCATCAGCCCGTCGCGATGAAGCACGCGCGACAAGATTTCCTCGGCGGTCAATTCGGGAACATCGAGCAATTGCAAGACTTTCGTTTATGGGCCGGAACGGCTAACACACCCCCGCCATGAACGATACCTCCGAGACCCCCAAGCTGAGCTGGTGGCGCCGCCTGTCCAACGGGCTGAAGCGCACCTCGTCCTCGCTCGGGACCGCGGTCGCCGACCTCGTCACCAAGCGCAAGCTCGACCGCGCCATGCTCGACGACATCGAGGACGTGCTGCTGCGCGCCGATCTCGGCACCCAGGTCGCCGTGCGGATCGCGGACGCTGTCGGCGCGGGGCGCTACGACAAGGCGATCTCGGCGGACGAGGTCAAGGACGTCGTCGCGACCGAGGTCGAGAAGGTGCTGGCGCCGGTGGCAAAGCCCCTCGAGATCGACAGGGGCAAGAAGCCGTTCGTGATCCTCGTGGTCGGCGTCAACGGGTCCGGCAAGACCACCACGATCGGAAAGCTCTCGCAAAAGTTCGCATCCGAAGGCCGCAAGGTGATGCTGGCCGCCGGCGACACGTTTCGCGCGGCAGCCATCGAGCAGCTCAAGGTCTGGGGCGAGCGCACCAGGACACCCGTCATCGCGGGGGCGCAGGGCTCGGATTCGGCGAGCCTTGCCTTCAACGCGCTGACCGCGGCGAAGGAGCAGAACATCGACGTGCTCCTGATCGACACCGCCGGCCGCCTGCAGAACAAGGCCGAGCTGATGAACGAGCTCGAGAAGGTCGTGCGCGTGATCCGCAAGGTGGATGACACTGCGCCGCATGCCGTGCTGCTTGTGCTCGATGCCACCGTCGGCCAGAACGCGCTGTCGCAGGTCGAGGCCTTTCATCGCACCGCCGGGGTCACCGGCCTCGTGATGACCAAGCTCGACGGCACCGCGCGCGGCGGCATCCTGGTGGCGCTCGCGGAGAAATTCAAGCTGCCGGTGCATTTCATCGGCGTCGGCGAAGGCGTCGACGATCTCGCGCCCTTCACCGCGCGCGATTTCGCCCGGGCGATCGCCGGAATCGAGTCATAGGTTTTTTGTCATGCTCCGCGCAGGCGGGGCATCCAGTACGCCGCGCCTTCTCGGTTCAAGCCGAGCTGCCTCTGGAATACTGGATCCCCCGCCTTCGCGGGGGATGACAGCAACAAAGGTCAGATAATGGACAAGACCCAGCCGCATCCGCTGTTCAAGCTCGCGACCGAGCTCGGTCCGCTGCTCGTGTTCTTCTTCGTGAATGCGAAGTTCAATCTGTTCGCAGCGACCGGCGCCTTCATGGTGGCGATCGTGGCGGCGATGGCGGCGTCCTACGTGGTGACGCGCCACATCCCGGTGATGGCGATCGTGACGGGCGTGATCGTGCTGGTGTTCGGCACGCTGACCCTGGTGCTGCACGACGAGACCTTCATCAAGGTCAAGCCGACCATCATCTACGGTCTGTTCGCCGTGATCCTCGGCGGCGGCCTCTTGTTCGGCCGGTCCTTCATCGCGGTGATGTTCGACCAGGTGTTCAACCTGACGCCGCAGGGCTGGCGCATCCTGACGCTGCGCTGGGCGCTGTTCTTCGCCGGCATGGCGGTGCTGAACGAAATCATCTGGCGCACCCAGAGCACGGACTTCTGGGTGAATTTCAAGGTCTTCGGCGTCCTGCCGCTGACGGCCATCTTCGGCATGATCCAGATGCCGCTGATCAAGCGCTACCATCTCGAGCCCGCGTCGCTGGAGGCGAGCGAGGCCGAGGCAGGGGATGTGAGCAAGGGGTAGAGCGAAGCGTCGCCCCACATGCCGCTGTCATGCCCGCTTGACCGGGGCAGATGACAGCTCGTGTTTCGTACGAGCGTAGAGCTAACTCCCCGCCGCCTTCAGCGCCTTCTCCAGCTCCGGCATCAGCACCGTCTTGAGGTTTTGCGGCGTGACCGGGCCGACCAGCTTGTAGACGATGGTGCCTTCGCGCCCGACGACGAAGGTCTCCGGCACGCCATAGACGCCCCATTCGATCGAGGCGCGGCCGTTGGCGTCCACGCCGACATAACCGAACGGATTGCCGTAGCGTCCGAGGAAGCGCCGCGCGTTGTCGGCTGCGTCCTTGTAGTTGATGCCGACGAGCTGGAAGCGCTTGTCCTTGGCGAGCTCGGTCAGAAGCGGGGCCTCGTCATGGCACGGCACGCACCAGGACGCCCAGACATTGACGAGGCTCACCTTGCCCTTGAAGGCGGCGGGATCGAGCCCCGGCACCGGCGCATTGCCGGCCTGCAATCCGTCGAGCGGCGGCAGCACCGTCTGAGGGGCCGGCCGGCCGATCAGCGCGGACGGAATCCGCGAGGGATCGCCGCTGCCGAGCCTGAACCAGAACAGCAGCGCAAGGCCGATGAAGGCAATCAGCGGCAGCACCATCAGGAAGGTGCGGCGCTGCGGCGTCGCGGAGGTCGATTGATCGTTCATGAGTGATGCCTCATGGCCGATCCACCGCGCTGCGGCCGGAACGGCGCGTGACGCCGCTGCGGTCCAGCTCGCGCAGGCGCGCGGTCTGGTTGCGATAGTCGAGCACGATCCAGCCGATCAGGATCGCGACCACGACGGCCACCGCGGCATAGGACGTCAGGATGAAGGAGGCGTAAGGACCGAGCGACATGGTCAGGCGGCCCCGACTTCGTTCGACGCATTTTCTGAACGCGAACCGGGTTCGCTCGAAAACGCGATGCGGCTCGCCTGCATCATCTGCAGGGAGCGGACGCGGCGGCGCAGGATCTCGTTGCGCATCGCCGCCAGGTGCAGCGTGACGAACAGCAGTGTGAAGGCGACCGCCATCACCAGCAGCGGAATCAGGAACGATTTGTCCAGCGCCGAGCCGCCCATGCGCATCACCGAAGCCGGTTGATGCAGCGTGTTCCACCAGTCGACCGAGAATTTGATGATGGGCAGGTTGATTGCGCCGACCAGGGTCAGCACCGCGGCTGCGCGCGCCGCGCGCGAGGGATCGTCGACCGCGCGCCACAGCGCCATCAGGCCGAGATACATCAGGAACAGGATCAGCACCGAGGTCAGCCGCGCGTCCCATTCCCAATAGGTGCCCCACATCGGCCGGCCCCACAGCGAGCCCGTGAGCAGCGCGAGGAAAGTGAAGGCGGCGCCGATGGGCGCTGCCGCCTTCGCGGCGACGTCGGCGAGCGGATGCCGCCACACCAGCGTGCCCAGGGAGGCGATGCTCATCACCCCCCACACGAACATCGCGAGCCAGGCATTGGGCACGTGGATGAACATAATTTTGACGGTCGCGCCCTGCTGATAGTCGTCGGGTGCGAGCGCGGCCTGATACAGGCCGATCGCGAGCAGGATGACGGTCGCAGCTGCGAGCCACGGCAGCGCCCGCGCCGTGAGCGCAAGGAACCGCGTCGGATTGGCGAGGTCGATCAGCGTCATGGTATTTTGATAATCATCCGGGAGCGCTCAGGCAATCAGCACGAAAGCGCGTGGCGAAAGTTGATCCGGGTCAAGGACGGCCTGCCCCATCTCAGTCGAGACCATGCCGCAGGCTCGCCGCGGCCGCGAAGGGGCCGATCACGAGGCTGACCAGCGACAGCGCGCACAGGATCGAGAACGGCGCGCCGAACGTCATGGGACCGACGATCACGGCCTGCGAGGCGGCAACGCCGAAAATCAGCACCGGGATCGACAGCGGCAGCACCAGCACCGCCATCAGCAGCCCGCCGCGATGCAGGGTCACCGCCAGCGCCGCGCCGATCATCCCGGTAAAGGTCAGGGCCGGCGTGCCCGCCAGCAGCGTCAGCGCCACCGCGCCGGTCGCGACCATGTCGAGGTTGAGCAGGAGGCCGAGCACGGGGGTTGCGACAATCAGCGGCAGGCCGGCGGCCAGCCAATGCGCCAGCGCCTTGGCGGCGCAGGCGAGTTCCAGCGGCGTCCGGCTCATGGTGATCAGGTCGAGCGAGCCGTCCTCGTGGTCGGCCATGAACAGCCGGTCCAGGGTCAGCAGGCTTGCGAGCAGCGCGCCCAGCCACAGGATCGCCGGCCCCAGCCGCGACAGCAGCGCCAGATCCGGCCCCACCGCGAACGGCATCAGCACCACCACGGTCAGGAAGAACAGCACGCCGATCAGCGCCCCGCCGCCGACGCGAAGCGCGATCCGGATGTCCCGGCGGATCAGGGCAGCGAGGGCGGTCATGGGGTGGCTCCGGCGGTGCCGCGACCCTGGACCTCGCGCCACAGGCACGGTGCGCTCCCTCCCCCCTCGTGGGGGAGGGCAGGGGAGGGGCGTAGCCCCGGGCGAGATGCTTTTGAGGGGCGGACTGCCAGCAACAGAGCCCGCGCTTTCCGAGTGCTAGAACCGAGGCGCTGTGCCGTGTGGCACCCCCCTCCCTGACCCTCTCCCACACGGGGGGAGGGAATGGGGGGAGCAGCACCTGGCCGCTCGAAAAGCTGAGGGTCGGTCGGAATCACGCCGCACCCCCGATCCGCAGCTCCCGCGATTCGACCCCCAGCGGGGCGTGGGTGGCGGCGATGATCAGGCCGCCCTGCGCGAGGTGCTCGCGCATCAGGCCGGCGAACATGTCCTGGCCGGTGACGTCAAGCGCCGTGGTCGGCTCGTCCAGCAGCCAGACCGGGCGGCGGACGGCCAGCAGCCGGGCCAGCGAGAGCCGGCGGCGCTGGCCGGCGGACAGGAAGGCGGCGGGCAGGTGGGTGGCGTGGTCGAGGCCGACCTTGGCGAGGCCCGCGGCGGCATCACAGCGCTCGCCGCCGAGAAAATCTGCCCAGAATGCCAGGTTTTCCTGAACGCTCAGCGCCGGCTTCAGGGCGTCGCGATGGCCGAGATAGTGGCACTGCTCCGGCAGGGTCAGCTCGCCGTCGCCCCCGTCCAGCGCGATTGTCCCGCCGGCCGGAACGAGCAGGCCGGCGATCAGGCGCAGCAGCGAGGTCTTGCCCGATCCGTTGCGGCCCACGACCGCGACGGCCTCGCCCGCGGCGGCCGCGAAATCGAGCCCGGCGAACACCTCGCGTCCGCCCCGCACGCATCTGAGCCCGCGGCCGAAGAGCTGCATCTCGCCTTGTTTCAACCCGCTCAAGGCCAGGCCTCAGGAAAACTTGGGGTAGCGCATGGGAATTTTTGGCTCGGGGATTGCTGCTGCACGATTGTCGCTGTGGCGGCGCGGTTAGAAAGCTTCTATAAGCCCGGAACTACTTGATGCAGCACTCAACCTGCCCCTGCAAGCGGCCCAGCCTGATACGCTGACGGTGTTAAAATACCCTGCCGGGTATAACTAACAATTGGGATTCCTACATGACCTCGCTCGACAGCTTCAAATGCAAAAAGACTCTCAAGGTCGGCGCCAAGACCTATGTCTATTACAGCCTGCCCACGGCCGAGAAGAATGGTCTGAAGGGAATTTCGAAACTTCCCTATTCGATGAAGGTCCTGCTCGAGAACCTGCTGCGCAACGAGGACGGCCGCTCGGTCAAGAAGGACGACATCGTCGCGGTGTCGAAATGGCTGCGCAAGAAGTCGCTGGAGCATGAGATCGCGTTCCGCCCGGCCCGCGTGCTGATGCAGGATTTCACCGGCGTGCCCGCGGTGGTCGACCTCGCCGCGATGCGCAACGCGATGCAGAAGCTCGGTGGCGATGCCGAGAAGATCAATCCGCTGGTGCCGGTCGATCTCGTCATCGACCACTCCGTGATCGTGAACTTCTTCGGCGACAACAAGGCCTTCGGCAAGAACGTCATCGAGGAATACAAGCAGAACCAGGAGCGCTACGAGTTCCTGAAGTGGGGCCAGAAGGCGTTCTCGAACTTCTCCGTCGTGCCGCCCGGCACCGGCATCTGCCATCAGGTCAATCTCGAATATCTCTCCCAGACGGTCTGGACCAAGAAGGAGAAGATGACGGTCGGCAAGAAGACGGGCACCTTCGAGGTCGCCTATCCCGACTCGCTGGTCGGCACCGACTCGCACACCACCATGGTCAATGGTCTGGCCGTGCTCGGCTGGGGCGTCGGCGGCATCGAGGCGGAAGCCTGCATGCTCGGCCAGCCGCTGTCGATGCTGCTGCCCAACGTCGTCGGCTTCAAGCTGAAGGGCGCGATGAAGGAAGGCGTGACCGCGACCGATCTCGTGCTCACCGTCACGCAGATGCTGCGCAAGCTCGGCGTGGTCGGCAAGTTCGTCGAGTTCTTCGGCCCCGGTCTCGACAATCTCTCGGTCGCCGACAAGGCGACCATCGCCAACATGGCCCCCGAATACGGCGCGACCTGCGGCTTCTTCCCGGTCGATGCCGCCGCGATCGACTACCTCAAGACCTCCGGCCGCGCGGCGCGGCGCGTTGCGCTGGTGCAGGCCTATGCCAAGGCGCAAGGGCTGTTCCGCACCGCCAAGTCGGCCGATCCGGTGTTCACGGAAACGCTGACGCTCGATCTCGCCGACGTCGTGCCGTCGATGGCCGGTCCGAAGCGTCCCGAAGGCCGCATCGCGCTGCCGTCGGTCGCCGAAGGCTTCTCGCTTGCGCTCGGCAGCGAGTACAAGAAGACCGAAGAGCCTGACAAGCGCTTTGCCGTCGAGGGCAAGGACTACGAGATCGGCCACGGCGACGTCGTGATCGCCGCCATCACGTCATGCACCAACACCTCGAACCCGAGCGTGCTGATCGGCGCTGGCCTCCTGGCGCGCAACGCCGCGGCAAAGGGGCTCAAGGCCAAGCCGTGGGTGAAGACCTCGCTCGCCCCGGGTAGCCAGGTTGTCGCGGGCTATCTCGCCGACTCCGGTCTGCAGAAGGATCTCGACAAGGTCGGCTTCAACCTGGTCGGTTTCGGCTGCACCACCTGCATCGGCAATTCCGGTCCGCTGCCGGAGGAGATCTCGAAGTCGATCAACGACAACGGCATCGTCGCTGCGGCCGTGCTCTCCGGCAACCGCAACTTCGAAGGCCGCGTCTCGCCGGACGTACAGGCGAACTATCTGGCCTCGCCGCCGCTGGTCGTCGCGCATGCGCTCGCGGGCAGCGTGACCAAGAACCTCGCCGTCGAGCCGCTCGGCGAGGGCAAGGACGGCAAGCCGGTGTACCTGAAGGACATCTGGCCGACGACCAAGGAGATCAACGCCTTCATGAAGAAGTTCGTGACCGCGTCGATCTTCAAGAAGAAGTATGCCGACGTGTTCAAGGGCGACACCAACTGGCGCAAGATCAAGACGGTCGAGAGCGAGACCTATCGCTGGAACATGTCCTCGACCTACGTTCAGAACCCGCCGTATTTCGACGGCATGAAGAAGGAGCCGGAGCCGGTCACCGACATCGTCGAGGCGCGCATCCTCGCCATGTTCGGCGACAAGATCACCACCGACCACATCTCGCCGGCCGGCTCGATCAAGCTGACCTCGCCCGCGGGCAAATATCTCAGCGAGCACCAGGTGCGTCCGGCCGACTTCAACCAGTACGGCACGCGTCGCGGCAACCATGAAGTGATGATGCGCGGCACCTTCGCCAACATCCGCATCAAGAACTTCATGCTGAAGGGCGCTGACGGCAACATTCCCGAGGGCGGCCTGACCAAGCACTGGCCCGACGGCGAGCAGATGTCGATCTACGACGCCGCGATGAAGTACCAGCAGGAGCAGGTGCCGCTGGTCGTGTTCGCCGGCGCCGAATACGGCAACGGCTCCTCGCGCGACTGGGCCGCGAAGGGCACGCGTCTGCTCGGCGTTCGCGCCGTGATCTGCCAGAGCTTCGAGCGCATCCATCGCTCCAACCTGGTCGGCATGGGCGTGCTGCCGCTGACCTTCGAGGAGGGCACCTCCTGGTCGTCGCTCGGCCTGAAGGGCGACGAGAAGGTCACGCTGCGCGGCCTCGTCGGCGACCTCAAGCCGCGCCAGAAGCTGACCGCGGAGATCGTCTCCGGTGACGGTTCGTTGCAGCGCGTTTCGCTGCTTTGCCGCATCGATACGCTGGACGAGCTCGACTACTACCGCAACGGCGGTATTCTGCACTACGTGCTGCGCAAGCTCGCGGCGTAAGCGCGGATTTGTGAACTATGGCTCACTGCGAAGTGAGTAGAAGCCTGAACGAAGGCGGCCTATCAAAAGGCCGCCTTCGCGCGTTTGCGGCACGTTTCGGATGGGCCCGCCCGGCGGAAAACGGTCTTCGGACCGTTGCCTGGACGGACAAATGTGCTGCGCCCCCGTAAGACTACGGTGACCATCAGGCGATAAGATCTTCCCCACGAGTGACGGTGTGTGACGTTCGACATGACAACAATGACGGCTTCTCATCTGATTTCACGTTGGTCCGGCGCGCTCTGGTCGGGAGCTCTCGGTATCTGTGCCATCGTCGCCGTCGTTCGCCCCGCCCACGCCGAGCCCCGCGCCGTCGTCGAATTGTTCACCTCGCAGGGCTGCTCGTCCTGTCCGCCTGCCGACCAGATCATCGGCGATCTCTCCAAGGACCCGTCGATCATCGCGCTGAGCATGCCGATCGATTATTGGGACTATCTTGGCTGGAAGGACACGCTGGCGGATTCGCGTTTCTCTGCACGGCAGCGTGCCTATTCGCGCATGCGCGGCGATCGTGAGGTCTACACGCCGCAGGTCGTGGTTAACGGCTCGACCCATGTCATCGGCAGCGACCGCGCCGGCATCGAGAGTGCGATCGGCAAGACCGACAAGGGCGCGGGCGTGATGAGCGTCCCGGTGACCATGTCGCTCTCGGGCAAGCAGATCAACGTCTCGGTGGCCGCGAGCACGGAGTCCACGGCCTCGCATGGCGAGGTCTGGATCTGCTCGATCGCCAAGTCGGTGCCGATTGCAATCAGCCGCGGTGAGAATCGCGGGCAGCAGGTCACCTATCACAACGTGGTGCGCAGCCTGCTCAAGGTCGGCGACTGGACCGGCCGTCCGGAAAGCTGGACGGTGCCGATCGAGAACCTCACGCGCGACGGCGTCGATGGCGCGGTCGTCTATATCCAGGACGGCAGCCGGGAGAAGCCGGGGCCGATGCTGGGCGCGGCGTACACGTCGCTGCACTGAAGTACGCGCAGAGCGTCTCCGCAAAAGTTGGCCTTCGTCATTCCGGGCAAGCGAAGCGCGAGCACGGAATCCATCGATCCATTTTCCCAGACGAGAATCGGATACTCGGATGCGCAATTGCGCATCATGGTTCGCGCCGAGAGCCGCGCCCCGGAAACATCCCGACACAAACAAAAAAGGACCAACTTGCGTTGGCCCTCCTTGCCGTGCGTACAGACCCGATCCTATCCGACCCCGGGGGGCTGGGGGCTGAGGAATCCGGAACCGAAAGGACCGGGTCAACGCACATCAGTCTTATCGCAATGCAGGGCGGCAGGCGCTGGGCGGAAAAGCGGCGACACTATGATTCCTGCTAACGATCCCGTGACGGTTCGCCGCGACAGAGTTCCACTTTTGCGTGTGTCCTGATTCGCAGCCGATTCGATAGGTTGAGCGACGAGCCCCCCTTGCGGCGGCGAACGGTTGGCGCAATCATGCAACTGTCATGATCCCCAGGGTTCCGGAACGGTTTCGCGGACGTGGGGCATTGCCGTGCGATGAGGAGGGCGCTTCCCATGAGCCTGACATCGGAGGATGCCGATCCGAGCGAGCAGCGCGCGGCGGCGCGCCCCGCCGCTGCGGCGACGCAGCCGAACCGGGTGACCTTCAACCGCCTTGAGCTGCACCGGATCCTCAATCTCTACGGCCGCATGGTCGCCGACGGCGAGTGGCGCGACTACGCCATCGACTTCCTGAAGGACCGCGCCGTGTTCTCGGTCTATCGCCGCGCCTCGGAAGTGCCGATCTATCGCATCGAGAAGGACCCGCGGCTCGCGCGCAAGCAGGGCATGTACAGCGTGATCTCGGCCACCGGCCTCATCCTGCGCCGCGGCCACGAACTGGAGCGGGTGCTGCTGGTGATCGATCGGAAGCTTGCGGTGGTGTAGCCACACGAGCGATCCGTAGGCTGGGCAAAGGCGCACCGCGCCGGGTCCACCATGTTTCCTCAATCGCGCTGACGTTCGTGGCAGGCTTGCGCTTTGCCCACCCTACGGCGGCGGTCGCGTAGCAAGGCCCGTTACCCCATCTACGAGGGTGCCCGCCTAATTCCCCGGCACTGTGCTTGCGCCCTCGCCGAGGTCGCGCTGCATCATCACGGTGTCCAGCCAGCGGCCGAATTTCAGCCCGACATTGGGATGCGTGCCGATCATCTTGAAGCCACCCTTGGTGTGAACGCCGATCGAGCCGGCATTGGCGGAATCGCCGATCACCGCGATCATCTGGCGGAAGCCGCGCGCCTCGCATTCGGTGACCAGCCGCTCCAGCAGCAGCGAGCCGATGCCGCGGCGGTGGAAGGAGGGATCGAGATAGATCGAGTTCTCGACCGTGAAGCGATAGGCCGGTCGCGGCCGGTAGGCGCCGGCATAGGCGTAGCCGGCCACGCGGCCGTCGAGCATGGCGACGAAATAGGGATAGCCGCCGTCGATCAGTGCGCGATAGCGGCGCGTCATCTCGGCAAGATCGGGCGGTTCCAGCTCGAAGGTCGCGGTGCCCTCGCGGACGGCCTGCTGGTAGATGGCGGTGATGGCGGGAAGGTCGGCCTCGAGCGCGGGCCTGATTTCGGGTGAGGACATGGCGGGAAGGATAGAGCCATCCCGCGGCAGCCGGAAGGGGTTCCGGCGCAACCCCATACTCCGTCATTGCGAGGAGCCGGTCATCGGGCCGCGCTTCGCGCGGACCCGGTGGCTCGCAATCACGGCGTTTGCAGGCGCCATCGCCCAAACAAAAACCCCGGCCTTTCGGCCGGGGTTGATGTCGTTCACTCTGGTCTGGCGCTTAGTCGCGCTGGCCGAGGAGCTGCAGGAGCAGCGTGAACAAGTTGATGAAGTTCAGGTACAGCGACAGCGCGCCGGTGATGGCCGCACGCTCCGCAACTTCACCGCCGGCCGAGGCGTAGCCGTAGATGTAATCGTTCTTCAGCCGCTGGGTATCCCAGGCGGTGAGGCCCGCGAACACCAGCACGCCGACCACCGACACGATGAACTGCAGCAGCGAGCTCGCCAGGAACAGGTTCACCAGGCTCGCGATGACGACGCCGATCAGGCCCATGAACAGGAACGAGCCCATGCCGGTCAGGTCACGCTTGGTCGTGTAGCCGTAGAGGCTGAGCGCACCGAAGGTCGCCGCGGTGATGAAGAACACCCGCACGATCGAGGTGTGCGTGAACACCAGGAAGATCGACGACAGCGAGATGCCCATCAGTGCCGCGAATACCCAGAACAGGATCTGGGCGGTCGAAGGCGCGAGACGGTTGATGCCCGCCGAGATCACGAACACCATCGCGAGCGGCGCCAGCATGAACAGCCACTTGAGGGGGCTCACGAACATCGCGTAGCCGAACGGCGTCAGGAACAGCTTGCCGACGCGGACGGATTCCGCCGTCGGAACGTCAGTCACGGCAGCCATGTAAACGCCGAGCGCGGCCAGGCCGGTGATGGCGAGGCCAATGCTCATGTAATTGTAGATGCGCAGCATATATGCGCGCAGGCCGGCATCGACCGTCGCGGCGTCGACACGCCCGGCGGCCCTGCCGAAAGGAGAAGCGTAGTTACGGTCTAGGTCCGACATGGTCGAATTCCCGTTGGTTGGTCCGGTCCGGCACGAGGGTCGCCATGCCGCCGGTTCGTCAAATTCTATCTCGGATACCGATGCCAGCCGACTAAATTTTAGCTCACAATCGGGGCTCCGAACCCACTCGATATGTGGGAAACTAACACATTCGCTGCAACCGTCCACGCGCGGCTGAATGTCGCCCTCACCCCACAATCCAGACGAGCGGACGTGGTTAATCGCAAGAATCATGCGATTCCGCGCCCGCGCGGTCACCCGCTACATTTTGTCACAAATTCCGCAACACCGTCGCGGGCTTTTTGTTCAATGCCAGCAGCGTGCCGGCGAGCCCGAGCCCGACCGTGACGACGAGCGCGGCCGCGACCACGCCGGCCGCGCTGCCGGCCTGCCAGACGAAGCTCAGTGTCATCAGCCGCGTCACGATCATCCAGGCCGCGATGCTGCCGGCGATCACGCCGAACAATGCGGTGGCGAGCCCAATCAGGAGGTATTCGAGCGCATAGGCGCCGAGCAGCCGCAGCCGCGTCGCGCCCAGCGTCTTCAGGATCACCGCATCATAGACCCGGTGACGATGGCCGGCGGCGAGCGCCCCGCCCAGCACCAGGATGGCGGAGATCAGGGTCACCGCGCTGGCGCCGCGGATCGCGAGCGCGAGATTGGTCACCACCGAGCCGACCGTCTCCATCACCTCGCGCACGCGCACGCTCGTCACCATGGGATAGGCGTCGGCGACCTGCTTGATGATGCTGCCGTCGCCCGCGGCATTGCCGCCGGCTTCGGTCAGCGTTGCGATATGGGTATGCGGGGCGCCCTTGAAGGCGTTGGGCGAGAACACCAGCACGAAATTGATGCCGAGCCCCTGCCAGTCGATGGTGCGCAGATTGCCGATCCTGGCCGGGATATCGCGGCCGAGCACGTTGACCACGACCTCGTCGCCGAGCTTGAGGCCCAGGCCGTCGGCGATCTTCTTCTCCATCGAGACCAGCGGCGGGCCGGAATAGTCGGCGCTCCACCATTCGCCCTCGACCACTTTGGAGCCCTTCGGCAGCTCGCTGGTGTAGGTCAGCCCGCGGTCGCTTTGCAGCACCCATTCGGAATCGGTGGAGGGCTTGAGCTCCTCGGCGCGCAACCCCCGCGCCCCGACGATGCGGCCGCGCAGCATCGGCACGTCCTCGACCTTGGCGCCGGGGGCGATCTGGCGCAGATAGCCGTCGAACTGTTCGGCCTGCGTGCTCGGGATGTCGATGAAGAAGAACGACGGCGCCTGATCGGGCAGCGCTGCCAGGAACTGGCGGCGCAAATTGCCGTCGATCTGGGTGATGGTGACGAGCACGGCAAGCCCCAGGCCAAGCGACAGCACGACGGACGGCGTCAGCGCGCCCGGCCGGTGGATGTTGGCGATCGCCAGCCGCAGCATCGGCAGCTGCGTGCGCGGCAGCCGCCGCGCGACGGCCATCAGCAGGGCGGCGATGCCGCGGAGCAGGGCGAACACGACCACGGAGGAGGCCACGAACACCGCGGCGATCCGCTTGTCGAAGGAGAGCCCGATCACGACCGCGACGAGCAGGACGATCACGACGCCCATGAACACGAGATAACCCACGCGCGGCCGGTGCCATTCGGAGCTGATGGTGTCGCGGAACAGCGCGGCCACCGGCACGTCGTGCACGCGGCCGAGCGGCCACAGGCCGAAAGCAAGCGCGGTGAGGAGACCATAGACGAAGGCGAGCGCGAGCTCGTCGGCATGCACGGCCGCCACCACCGGCAGCGGCAGGAGCTTGCCGAACAGGCCGACGATGGCGAAGGGCATGGCCGCGCCGAGCGCGAGGCCGATCACGGAGCCGATGGCGGCGAGCAGGAGGACCTGCGCGAGGTAGATGCCGAACACGTCGCGGCCCGTGGCGCCGACGGCCTTGAACGCCGCGATCACCTCGAGCCGGCGGTCGATATGGCTCTTCACGGCATTGGCGACGCCGACGCCGCCGACCAGCAGCGCGGCAAGGCCGACCAGCGTCAGGAACTGGGTGAAGCGGTTGATGTTGCGCTCGAGCTGCGGCGAGGCGTTGGAGCGGCTGCGGATCTCCCAGCCGGCCTGCGGCGCGGCATTGCGCGCATCGGTGATGAAGGTTTCGGTGGCGCGCTCGCTGTTGGCGGCGTCGGGCAGCTTCACCCGGTAGACCCAGCGCACCAGGCTGCCGGGCTGGATCAGGTCGGTGGCGCGCAGCCCCGCCTCGCTGATCAGGAAGCGCGGGCCGAAGCCGATGCCCCCGGCGAGCTTGTCGGGCTCGGTCTCCACGGTGCTGCGGATCTGGAAGGTCGCCGAGCCGATGGTGACACGGTCGCCGGTCTTCAGCGACAGCCGCGCCAGCAGCGTCGGATCGGCAGCGGCACCGAAGGCGCCGTCACGCTCCGCAAGTAGATCGGACATTGCGAGCTGCGGCGAAAGCTTCAGCTGGCCGAGCATCGGATAGGTGTCGTCGACCGCCTTCATCTCGACCAGCGCCAGCTTGCCGTCGCTCGCATGCGCCATGCCGCGCAAGGTCGCGGCGGTCGACACCATGCCGCGCGAGCGCAGGAAGGCGACCTCTTCCGGCTTGGCCTCGCGCTGGAACAGGACGAAGGAGACGTCGCCGCCGAGCAGGGTGCGGCCCTCGCGCGCGAGGCCGTCGGAGAGGCTGGCCGAGACCGAGCCGACGCCGGCGATCGCCATCACGCCGAGCGCGATGCAGGCGATGAAGACGTAGAAGCCGCGCAGGCCGCCGCGCAGTTCGCGCAGCGCGTAACGCAGCGACAGCGCGACGCCGTTGGGCTTCGCGAACGGTTCGGCCGAAGTGCTCATGCGGGCGCGGACTGCGTGTCGATGCGCCCGGAGCGCAGGCGGATGACGCGGTCGCAACGATGCGCCAGCGAGGAATCGTGCGTCACCAGCACCAATGTCATGCCGCGCTCGGCGTGCTTGCTGAACAGGAGATCGACGATCTGCTTTCCGGTGGCCTCGTCCAGATTGCCGGTCGGCTCGTCGGCGACGAGGATGGCGGGATCGGGCGCCAGCGCGCGCGCGAGCGCGACGCGCTGCTGCTCGCCGCCGGAGAGCTGCGTCGGATAGTGATGCAGGCGGTCGCCGAGCCCGACCGATTGCAGCTCCTGCGCCGCGCGCTTGGCGGCGTCCGGATTGCCCGCGAGTTCGAGCGGCACCGCGACGTTCTCCAGCGCGGTCATGGTCGGGATCAGATGGAAGGACTGGAAGACGATGCCGACCTGGCGGCCGCGGAAGCGGGCCAGCGCATCCTCGTCGAGAGCATTGAAAGGCGTGCCTGAGACCACTACCTCTCCGCTATCAGGACGCTCCAACCCTGCCATCACCATCAGCAGCGTGGATTTGCCCGAGCCTGACGGGCCGATTAGGCCGATCGTCTCGCTCCGGCCCACACGCAGGCTGATATCTTTCAGGATGTGAACGCGTGCCGCGCCCGTGCCCAATGAGAGATTGACGTTGGAGATGGCGATGGTGTCCGCGGCGAGCGACGAGGTTTCGATGCGAGTGTCCATGGTCCGGTCATATGGCAACTCCGATAGCGCGGTCGAGAGGCGTTACGGCTTGTTCATGCACATAGCCGTGTTGATGCTCGCTTTGATGACGATGGCGCACCCCGCCTGGGCGGAAGCGACAAAGCCGGTCAAGCTTGTCGTTCTCGGCGATTCCTTGAGCGCCGGCCTCGGCCTGCCGGCCCGGGAAGCATTCCCTCAAAAACTCCAAAAAGCGTTGCAGGCCAAAGGCATAGCGGTCGACATGATCAATGCCGGGGTGTCCGGCGACACCACCTCCGGCGGCCGCGACCGGCTCGACTGGTCGGTGCCCGATGGAACCGAGGGCGTCATCGTCGAGCTCGGCGCCAACGACGCGATGCGCGGCATCGATCCCGCCGTGACGCGCGCCGCGCTCACCGACATCATCCAGCGGCTCAAGGCGCGCAAGATCGCGGTGATGCTGTGCGGCATGCTGGCGCCGCCGAATTACGGCGCCGACTATGCAGCGCGCTTCAATTCGATTTATCCGGAGCTGGCGAAGAAACACGACGTGCCGCTCTATCCGTTCTTCCTCGACGCCGTCGCCGCCGATGCCAAGCTCAACCAGGCCGACGGCATTCACCCGACCGCGGCCGGCGTCGACATCATCGTCGACAGGATCATGCCCACGGTGGAGGCATTCCTTGGCACGATCGCTGAGCAACGGCGTTGAAATGCAGGCAATGCCAACCGTAATTCCCAGGGATTTACCGGGGTAAGGGTGCCCAAGCTTCGCAGAGTCACACAACTGCGATAGGAATCAGGGTACCGGTGATTCGTCGCCGGCTCTAATTTGGATATGGTCCTTTTCAGGGCTGTGCCCAAGCATCGGGAGTGCGAAACGATGCCGCGCTTGTTCACGGGTCTGGAAATTCCGGCCGAGATCGGCCAGTCGCTTTCCAACTTGAGGGGTGGCCTCCCCGGCGCCCGCTGGATCGATCCCGAAAATTATCACGTCACCCTGCGCTTCATCGGCGACATCGATGGCCTGTACGCCAACGAGATCGCCTCGATGCTGTTTCGCGTCGACCGCAAGCCGTTCGAGGTGAAGGTGCAGGGGCTCACCAGTTTCGGCGGGCGCAAGCCGAGGGCCGTCGTTGCGACGATCGCGCCGAGCAAGCCGCTGATGGAATTGCAGGCCGAGCTCGAACGCATGATGCAGCGGATCGGTCTCGATCCGGAAGGCCGCAAGTTCATCCCGCACGTCACGCTGGCCCGGCTGCACGACGCCTCCGATCGCGACGTCGCCGACTATCTCTCGATGCGCGGCTATTTCCCGAGCAAGGCGTTCATGGCCGAACGTTTTGTCTTGTTCTCGTCCCGCGCATCGACCGGTGGCGGACCGTACATCGTCGAGGACGCCTACGAGCTGTGTGAGTAGCACCGGTCTTGTGCCCCAGACGCAGTGCGCCACGAAGTGGTGCACTGCTGAGCCGGGAACCATTGCTCAGCGAGAATGAACGAAACAGTGGGGCCCGCCTCTGCGGAGCGGCACTTCGCGCCGCGCCGCGTCCGGGACACCAGCGCATACCCCGCCCACCAATTCACGGCTTGCAATTTCCGTCCGTCTCTGGCGGTAAAGGGCATGCTCTCGACCCCCAGTTCCTCATTCCGCGAAGCCTATCAGGCCCAGATCGCCTCCGGCGCGATCGAGCCCGATGCCGCGCAGGCCGAGGTCGCCGAAGCCTATGCGGCGCTCGACGAGCGGCTTGCCGACTACAAGCCGCAGCGCAAGCAGGGCCTGCTCAGCCGTCTCTTCAGCAGTGACAAGGACGAGGCGCCGCGCGGGCTCTACATCCACGGCGAGGTCGGCCGCGGCAAGACCATGCTGATGGATCTGTTCTTCCAGCACTCTTCGGTCGAGCACAAGCGCCGCGCGCATTTCCACGAATTCATGGCGGAGGCGCATGAGCGCATCTACGACTACCGCCAGAGCATCGCGCGTGGCGAGATCGCCGATGGCGACGTCATCGCGCTGACTGCGAATGCGATCTTCGAGGAGAGCTGGCTGCTCTGCTTCGACGAATTCCACGTCACCGACATCGCGGACGCGATGATCCTGGGACGGCTATTTGCGAAACTGTTCGAGCTCGGCACCGTCGTGGTCGCGACATCCAACGTCGCGCCCGAGGATCTCTACAAGGGCGGCCTGAACCGGTCGCTGTTCCTGCCCTTCATCAAACAGATCACCGACCACATGGACGTCTCGCGGCTCGACGCGCGCACCGACTTCCGTCTGGAGAAGCTGCAGGGCGTGCCGATGTGGCTGGCCCCGGCGGACGCCGATGCGGATGCCGCGCTCGATCGCGCCTGGTCGAAAATGTCGGGCGGCGCGAAATGCAAGCCGCGCGATATTTCGATCAAGGGGCGCATCCTGCACGTGCCGTGCTCGGCCCATGGCGTGGCGCGCTTCTCGTTCGCGGACCTCTGCGAGAAGCCGCTCGCGGCATCGGACTACCTCAGGCTCGCGCACGACTATCACACCATCCTGGTCGACCATATTCCAGTGATGGACCTCTCCCAGCGCAACGCCGCCAAGCGCTTCATCACGCTGATCGACACGCTCTATGACAATGCGGTGAAGCTGATGGCCTCGGCCGATGCCAATCCGATCTCGCTCTACCTCGCCCATGAGGGCAACGAGGCCATGGAATTCAAGCGGACTTCCTCGCGCCTGATCGAAATGAGCTCGAAATCCTATCTGGCGCTGCCTCACGGCCGCAAGGATTCCACCGCCAGCGGCTCCACCAAGGGTCTGGTCGAGACTTAAGTCCTATTTGCCAGCGCTGTCATTCCGGCGCGCGCGAAGCGCGAGCCCGGACGGACGAACCCGGTATGGCTGCTATCGCGCCGAGCCCGACAATTGGGCATTCACCGACTTGAACGGGGGAGGCGAAAGGGATAACCACCCGTCTCAGTTTTCCCTCCTTACGTGTCTAAAGGACAGGTTCACATGGCGCGCGACAAGATTGCTTTGATTGGCTCCGGTCAGATCGGCGGAACGCTGGCTCACCTCATCGGCCTGAAAGAACTGGGCGACGTCGTGATGTTCGACATCGCCGAGGGCGTGCCGCAGGGCAAGGCGCTCGACATCGCGCAGTCCTCGCCGGTCGATGGTTTTGACGCGCACTACAGCGGCGCGAACTCCTACGAAGCGCTCGACAACGCGAAGGTCTGCATCGTCACCGCCGGCGTGCCGCGCAAGCCCGGCATGAGCCGCGATGACCTGCTCTCCATCAACCTCAAGGTCATGGAGCAGGTCGGTGCCGGCATCAAGAAATACGCCCCCGACGCCTTCGTCATCTGCATCACCAACCCGCTCGATGCGATGGTCTGGGCGCTGCAGAAGGCTTCGGGCCTGCCGCACAAGAAGGTCGTCGGCATGGCCGGCGTGCTGGATTCGGCGCGCTTCCGCTACTTCCTGGCCGATGAGTTCAACGTCTCGGTCGAAGACGTCACCGCCTTCGTGCTCGGCGGCCACGGCGACACCATGGTGCCGCTGGTGAAGTACTCCACCGTCGCCGGCATTCCGCTGCCCGATCTCGTCAAGATGGGCTGGACCTCGCAGGCGCGCCTCGACGAGATCGTCGACCGCACCCGCAACGGCGGCGCCGAGATCGTCAATTTGCTCAAGACCGGCTCGGCCTTCTACGCGCCGGCGGCGTCCGCGATCGCGATGGCCGAGAGCTATCTGCGTGACAAGAAGCGCGTGCTGCCCTGTGCCGCCTATCTCAACGGCGAGTACAGCGTGAAGGACATGTATGTCGGCGTGCCCGTCGTGATCGGCTCCAAGGGCGTCGAGCGCGTCGTCGAGATCGAGCTCGCCGGCAAGGACCGCGAGGCCTTCGACAAGTCGGTCGGTGCCGTGCAGGGCCTGGTCGACGCCTGCAAGAAGATCGCACCCGATCTTCTCGGCCGCTAAGCGCCAGGCAACTCCCCGCCGAAGCCCGAAAACCGGTCTTCGGCGGTTTCATTTCCGGGGACCGGCAGCGTCTGCTGAAGGCTTGGCTGGCCCCGGTTCGGCAGTCCAGACATCCTCGAAGTCAAAGAATCCGGGTTGCAGTTCCTGTGGTATATGGTATGCCAGCCACAAGACTGAGGTGGGCCCTTGAGGTCACCGCCCGCGGGTTCAGGGAGCGACCATATGAATATCCATGAATATCAGGCCAAAGCGCTGCTGAACGAGTTCGGCGTGCCGATCTCCAAGGGCGTGCCCGTTCTCAAGCCCGCCGATGCGGAAGCCGCCGCCAAGGCGCTCCCGGGCCCGGTCTGGGTGGTGAAGAGCCAGATCCATGCCGGCGGCCGCGGCAAGGGCAAGTTCAAGGAAGCCTCTGCCGGCGACAAGGGCGGCGTCCGCATCGCCAAGTCGGCCGCGGAAGTCTCCGAATTCGCCAAGCAGATGCTGGGCGCCACGCTGGTGACGATCCAGACCGGCCCGGCCGGCAAGCAGGTCAACCGCCTCTACATCGAGGACGGCTCCGACATCGACAAGGAGTTCTACCTCTCGCTCCTGGTTGACCGCGAAACCTCGCGCGTGTCGTTCGTGGTGTCGACCGAAGGCGGCGTCAACATCGAGGACGTCGCGCACAACACGCCCGAGAAGATCGTCACCTTCTCCGTCGATCCCGCCACCGGCATCATGGGCCATCACGGCCGCACGGTCGCGAATGCACTGAAGCTCTCCGGCGATCTCGCCAAGCAGGCCGAGAAGCTCACCGCCCAGCTCTACGCGGCCTTCGTCGCCAAGGACATGTCGATGCTGGAGATCAACCCGCTGGTCGTGACCAAGCAGGGCCAGCTCCGCGTCCTCGACGCCAAGGTGTCGTTCGACGACAACGCGCTGTTCCGTCACCCCGAAGTGCTCGCGCTACGCGATGAGACCGAGGAAGACGCCAAGGAAATCGAGGCGTCCAAGTACGACCTCAACTACGTCACCCTCGACGGCAACATCGGCTGCATGGTCAACGGCGCCGGTCTTGCCATGGCGACGATGGACATCATCAAGCTCTACGGCATGGCGCCGGCGAACTTCCTCGATGTCGGCGGCAGCGCCAGCGTCGAGAAGGTTGCGGCCGCCTTCAAGATCATCACCGCGGACCCGAACGTGAAGGGCATCCTGGTCAACATCTTCGGTGGTATCATGAAGTGCGACGTGATCGCCGAGGGCGTCACCGCCGCCGTACGGCAGGTCGGCCTCACCGTGCCGCTGGTGGTTCGCCTTGAAGGCACCAATGTCGAGCTCGGCAAGAAGATCATCCGTGAATCCGGCCTGAACGTGGTGCCGGCGGACAATCTCGACGACGCCGCGCAGAAGATCGTGAAGGCCGTCAAGGGAGGCTAAGGCGATGGCCCAGGACCATCTCGCCGCTTCATCTCCACTTGCAGAGCATGCGCGTCTCGCCGCGTTCGCCGGCGAATGGAATGGCGAAGAGGTGGTCTTTCCGTCACGCTGGACGGAAGGCGGGCCGGCGACCTCGCACATCGTCGCGCGCATGGACCTCAACGGGTTCTACCTGATCCAGGACTCGGTCCAGATGCGCGACGGCAAGCAGGTCTTCGCCACCCACGGCATCTTCACCTACGACCGCGACGACCGGACCTACAAACTGTTCTGGTACGACTCGCTCGGCTACACGCCGCCCGCACCCGCCTCCGGCGGGTGGGTCGGCAAGACCCTGACGCTGGTGCGCGGCTCGCTCCGCGGCAATGCGCGCCACGTCTACGAGATCATCGACGACAATTCCTACTCGTTGAAGATCCAGTTCTCGCCGGACGCGGAAGGCTGGGCCGATGTCCTCACCGGCGTCTACCGCCGCATCCACTGACCTCTCACTCGTTAGTTCGCGAAAGCAGACCTCATGTCCATCCTGATCGACAAGAACACCAAGGTCATCTGCCAGGGCTTCACCGGCAAGAATGGCACCTTCCACTCGGAGGCTGCGATGGCCTATGGCACCAAGATGGTCGGCGGCACCTCGCCGGGCAAGGGTGGCTCGACCCATCTGGGCCTGCCGGTGTTCGACACCGTGCGCGATGCGCGTGAGAAGACCGGTGCCGATGCCTCGGTGATCTACGTGCCGCCGCCGGGCGCGGCCGACGCGATCTGCGAGGCCATCGACGCCGAGATCCCGCTGATCGTCTGCATCACCGAGGGCATTCCTGTCGTCGACATGGTGCGCGTGAAGCGCTCGCTGATCGGTTCCAAGTCGCGCCTGATCGGGCCGAACTGCCCCGGCGTCATGACCGCCGGCGAGTGCAAGATCGGCATCATGCCGGCCAACATCTTCAAGACCGGTAGCGTCGGCATCGTCTCCCGCTCCGGAACTCTGACCTATGAAGCCGTGTTCCAGACCTCCCAGGAAGGCCTCGGCCAGACCACTGCGGTCGGCATCGGCGGCGACCCGGTCAAGGGAACCGAGTTCATCGACGTGCTGGAAATGTTGCTCGCCGACCCCAAGACCGAATCGATCATCATGATCGGCGAGATCGGCGGTTCCGCCGAGGAGGACGCCGCCCAGTTCCTCAAGGACGAGGCCAAGCGCGGCCGCAAGAAGCCGATGGTCGGCTTCATTGCCGGTGTCACCGCACCTCCCGGCCGCCGCATGGGCCATGCCGGCGCGATCATCTCGGGCGGCAAGGGCGACGCCGGTTCCAAGACCGAAGCGATGAAATCGGCCGGAATCACGGTCTCTCCGTCGCCCGCGCGCCTCGGTCATACGCTTGCCGAAAAGTTGAAGGGCTAATTCACTTCTTCGTGCTTTTCCGGGCGAAGTTTCGCAGCAAATAGGGTAAAGGGTGCCTGTCGCGTCGAGCCTCTGCCGGGGAGCTCGGCGCCAGCGCCGTTTGTTATGCGCGAACCGAAATCGCCAGGAACTCCAGTATGTCTCGCCAGGACGCGAACGCAGCCTTTGCTCTGTCCTCCTTTTTGCAGGGCACCAACGCCACCTACATCGACGAAATCTACGCCCGCTACGAGAAGGACCCGTCCTCGGTCGACGCCGAGTGGCGGGAATTCTTCAAGAGCCTGAACGACCAGCCCTCTGACATCAGCAAGAACGCCGAGGGCCCGTCCTGGGAGCGCGCCAACTGGCCGCTGACCCCGCAGGACGATCTGACCTCCGCCCTCGACGGCAATTGGGCCGAAGTCGAGAAGGCGGTCGGCGCCAAGATCGCCGCCAGGGCGCAGGCCAAGGGAGGCGACAAGGGCGCCGACATCTCCTTCGCCGACGTGCTTCAGGCGACGCGCGACTCCGTCCGCGCCCTGATGCTGATCCGCTCCTACCGCATGCGCGGCCACTTCCACGCCAAGCTCGATCCGCTCGGCATCGAAGCCCAGCGCAACCGCGAAGAGCTCGACCCGCGCACCTATGGCTTCAGCGAAGCCGATTTCGACCGCAAGATCTTCCTCGATCACGTGCTCGGCCTCGAATATGGCACGCTGCGCGAGATCACCGCGATCTGCGAGCGCACCTACTGCCAGACGCTCGGCGTCGAGTTCATGCATATCAGCAACGCCGCGCAGAAGGCGTGGATCCAGGAGCGTATCGAGGGACCCGATAAGGAAATCTCGTTTACCCCCGAAGGCCGCAGGGCCATCCTGACCAAGCTGGTCGAAGCCGAGGGCTTCGAGAAGTTCTGCGACACCAAGTTCACCGGCACCAAGCGCTTCGGTCTGGACGGCGCTGAAGCGCTGATCCCGGCGCTGGAGCAGATCATCAAGCGCGGCGGCAATCTCGGCGTGAAGGAGATCGTGCTGGGCATGCCGCATCGCGGCCGCCTCAACGTGCTGACCCAGGTGATGGGCAAGGCGCATCGCGCGCTGTTCCACGAGTTCAAGGGCGGCTCGGCCAATCCCGACGCGGTCGAAGGCTCCGGCGACGTCAAATATCATCTCGGCGCCTCCTCGGACCGCGAGTTCGACGGCAACCGGATCCATCTGTCGCTGACCGCGAACCCCTCGCATCTCGAGATCGTCGATCCCGTCGTGCTCGGCAAGGTCCGCGCCAAGCAGGACCAGCACGGCGATCCGCCGGACATGCGCATCTCCGTCATGCCGCTGCTGATGCATGGCGACGCCGCGTTTGCCGGCCAGGGCGTCGTCGCTGAATGCTTTGGCCTGTCCGACCTGAAGGGCTACCGCACCGGCGGCTCCATGCACTTCATCGTCAACAACCAGATCGGCTTCACCACCTATCCGCGCTACTCGCGGTCCTCGCCCTATCCATCGGACGTGGCGAAGATGATCGACGCGCCGATCTTCCACGTGAACGGCGACGATCCGGAAGCCGTGGTGTTCGCGGCCAAGGTCGCGATCGAGTTCCGGCAGAAGTTCCACAAGCCCGTCGTCATCGACATGTGGTGCTATCGCCGCTACGGCCACAACGAAGGCGACGAGCCGGCATTCACACAGCCCGTGATGTACAAGCGGATCGCGGCCCATCCCTCGACCCTCACTCTCTACTCCAAGCGCCTGATCGCCGAAGGCGTGGTCACCGAGGGTGAAGTCGACAAGCTGAAGGCCGACTGGCGGGCGCGGCTCGATGCCGAGTTCGAGGCCGGCACCTCCTACAAGCCGAACAAGGCCGACTGGCTCGACGGCAAGTGGTCCGGCTTCAAGATCGCCGATCAGGAAGAGGACGCGCGCCGCGGCGTCACTGGCGTTGATCTTCCTGTTCTCAAGGACATCGGCCGCAAGATCACCAAGGTGCCGGACGGCTTCCGCGTCCACCGCACCATCCAGCGTTTCCTCGAGAACCGCTCGAAGGCGATCGACAACGGCGTCGGGATCGATTGGGCGACCGGCGAGGCGCTGGCGTTCTGCACGCTGCTCCAGGAAAACCACCACGTCCGTCTGTCCGGCCAGGATTCGGAGCGCGGCACCTTCTCGCAGCGTCACTCGGTGCTGATCGACCAGGAAGACGAGAGCCGTTACACGCCGTTCAACCATCTCGGCAACGAGCAGGGCCATTACGAGGTCATCAACTCGCTGCTGTCGGAAGAGGCCGTGCTCGGCTTCGAATACGGCTACTCGCTCGCCGAGCCGAACACGCTGACGCTGTGGGAAGCCCAGTTCGGCGACTTCGCCAACGGCGCCCAGGTCGTGTTCGATCAGTTCATCTCCTCGGGCGAGCGCAAATGGTTGCGCATGTCCGGCCTCGTCTGCCTCCTGCCGCACGGCTATGAGGGACAGGGACCGGAGCACTCCTCGGCGCGCCTCGAGCGTTATCTGCAGATGTGTGCGGAAGACAACATGCAGGTGGTCTATCCGACCACGCCGGCGAACTACTTCCACGTGCTGCGGCGCCAGCTCCACCGCGAGATCCGCAAGCCGCTGATCGTGATGACGCCGAAATCGCTGCTGCGCCACAAGCGGGCGGTGTCGCGTCTGGAGGAACTCGCGAAGGGAACGACGTTCCACCGCATCCTCTATGATGACGCCCAGATGCTGCCGAGCGAGGCGACCAAGCTCGTCGCCGACGACAAGATCCGCCGCATCGTGCTGTGCTCCGGCAAGGTCTATTACGACCTCTACGAGGAGCGCGAGAAGCGCGGCATCGACGACATCTATCTGATGCGCGTCGAGCAGCTCTATCCGGTGCCGCTGAAGGCGCTGGTGGCCGAGCTGTCCCGCTTCAAGAAGGCCGAGATGGTGTGGTGCCAGGAAGAGCCGCGCAACATGGGCGCCTGGCACTTCATCGAGCCGTATCTGGAATGGGTGCTGAACCAGGTGAACGGCGTGAGCCGGCGTCCGCGTTATGTCGGCCGCGCCGCCTCCGCCGCGACCGCGACAGGTCTGATGTCCAAGCATCAGGCGCAGTTGAAGGCGTTCCTGGACGAAGCACTGAGCTGAACTTTTTTGAACTGCGTCATGCCCCGCCTCGTGCGCAACCCGCGCATTGGAGCGGGGCATCCACTAGCCGTGACGTGAATGCCGGCGTTCCGGCTTGCTGGATGGCCTGCTTTTCGCCGGCCGTTGACGATCGACTTATGACCGCACTGACCGCACCGGCGATCCCTTAAGGAAGAGACCATGACTGAAATTCGTGTGCCGACGCTCGGCGAATCCGTCACCGAGGCCACCATCGGCCGCTGGTTCAAGAAGGCCGGCGATCCCGTCGCCGTCGACGAGCCCTTGGTCGAGCTCGAGACCGACAAAGTCACCATCGAAGTCCCGGCGCCCTCCGCGGGCACGCTGAGCGAGATCATCGCCGCCGATGGCGCGACCGTCGCGGTCGGCGCGTTGCTCGGCCAGATCACCGACGGTGCCGGCGCAGCCAAGCCCGCTGCGGCTCCCGCCAAGCCTGCTGCTGCTCCGGCACCCGCTGCCGCAGCTCCGGCTGCTGCGCCCGCCGCGCCGAAGGCGCCCCCGGCCGACGCTCCGCTCGCGCCTTCCGTGCGAAAACTCTCTGCCGAGACCGGCGTCGATGCCTCCACCGTTCCGGGCTCCGGCAAGGACGGCCGTGTCACCAAGGGCGACATGCTCGCTGCGATCGAGCGTGCGGCTTCCGCGCCGACCCCGGTCAACCAGCCCGCCGCGGCCGTTCAGGTCCGCGCGCCGTCGCCTGCCGATGACGCCGCCCGCGAAGAGCGCGTCAAGATGACCCGCCTGCGCCAGACCATCGCGCGCCGGCTCAAGGACGTGCAGAACACCGCGGCCATGCTCACGACCTTCAACGAGGTCGACATGACCAACGTCATGGCGCTGCGCGCGCACTACAAGGACGCGTTCGAGAAGAAGCATGGCGCCAAGCTCGGCTTCATGGGTTTCTTCACCAAGGCCGTCGTGCAGGCGCTGAAGGACATCCCGGCCGTCAACGCCGAGATCGACGGCACCGATCTGATCTACAAGAACTACTACCACATCGGCGTCGCCGTCGGCACCGACAAGGGCCTGGTCGTGCCGGTCGTGCGCGACTGCGACCACAAGTCGATCTCCGACATCGAGAAGGGCATCGCCGATTTCGGCCGCCGCGCCCGTGACGGCCAGCTCAAGATCGACGAGATGCAGGGCGGCACCTTCACCATCACCAATGGCGGCATCTACGGCTCGCTGATGTCGACCCCGATCCTGAACGCGCCGCAGTCCGGCATTCTCGGCATGCACAAGATCCAGGAGCGGCCGATGGTCGTCGGCGGCAAGATCGAGGTTCGCCCGATGATGTATCTGGCGCTGTCCTACGATCACCGCGTCATCGACGGCAAGGAAGCCGTCACCTTCCTGGTTCGCGTCAAGGAGAGCCTGGAAGATCCGGCGCGCCTGGTGCTCGATCTCTGATCCCTGATGCTCTGCGAGCGCCGTCGCCATGCGCGGCGGCGCGTGTCGAACCATGGAGGCGCGCGTGACGGATAAAGTCGTTGTCATCACCGGCGGCAGCCGCGGCATCGGGCGGGCGACCGCGATCGCGGCGGCTGCGCGCGGTTATCGCGTCGTGGTCGGCTATGCCAGCAACAAGCAGGCCGCCGACGAGGTGGTCGCGCAGATCGAGGCCAGCAACGGCAAGGCCGTGGCGGTGAAATGCGATGTCGCCGAGGAAAGCGACATCATCAACCTGTTCAAGGAAGCCGACAAGTTCGGCACGCTCGGGGCCCTCGTCAACAATGGCGGCATCGTCGGACAGAGCGGCGTGCGCGTCGACGAGATGTCGGCCGAGCGCATCCAGCGCGTGCTGGCGGTCAACGTCACGGGCTCCATCCTTTGCGCGCGCGAGGCCGTGAAGCGAATGTCGACCAAGCATGGCGGCAAGGGCGGCGTCATCGTCAATCTGTCGTCGGTTGCTGCGAAGCTCGGCGCGCCCAACACTTATGTCGATTACGCCGCGTCCAAGGGCGCGATCGATTCCTTCACCACCGGCCTCGGCTATGAGGTCGCCGGCGAAGGCATTCGTGTCGCGGGCATTCGCCCCGGCCTGATCGACACCGAGATCCACGCCTCGGGCGGCGAGCCCGACCGGCACCATCGTCTCGCCCATATGGTGCCGATGAAGCGCGTCGGCACCGCCGATGAAATCGCGAGCGCCATCGTCTGGCTGATGTCGGACGAGGCGTCCTACGTCACCGCAGCCACTCTCGATGTGTCCGGCGGACGCTGACGCGCCGCGCGGACGCTGACACATCCTCATCACGCCAAACCTACGGGACTTCCTCTCATGGCTACCTACGATCTCGTCGTCATCGGCACCGGACCGGGCGGTTATGTCTGCGCGGTGCGCGCCAGCCAGCTCGGCATGAAGGTCGCAGTCGTCGAAAAGAACGCCACGCTTGGCGGCACCTGCCTCAATGTCGGCTGCATGCCCTCGAAGGCGCTGCTGCACGCCTCCGAAATGTTCGAGGAAGCCGGCCACTCCTTCGCCAAGATGGGCGTCAGCGTTTCGACGCCGAAGCTCGATCTGCCCGCGATGATGAACTTCAAGCAGCAGGGCATCGACGGCAACGTCAAGGGCGTCGAGTTCCTGATGAAGAAGAACAAGATCGACGTGCTCAAGGGCGCCGGCAAGATTCTCGGGACCGGCAAGGTCGAAGTCTCCGCCGATGGCAAGTCGCAGGTGGTCGAGACCAGGAACATCGTCATCGCCACCGGCTCGGACATTGCGCGTCTCAAGGGCATCGAGATCGACGAGAAGCGCATCGTCTCCTCGACCGGCGCGCTGTCGCTCGACAAGGTCCCCGGCAAGCTCTTGATCGTCGGCGCCGGCGTGATCGGCCTCGAGCTCGGCTCGGTATGGAAGCGTCTCGGCGCCGAAGTCGCCGTCGTCGAATTCCTCGACCGCATCCTGCCCGGCATGGACGGCGAGATCGCAAAACAATTCCAGCGCCTCCTCGAGAAGCAGGGCTTTGCGTTCAAGCTTGGCGCAAAGGTTACGGGCGTTGACACCTCCGGCAAGACGCTGAAGGCGACGGTCGAGCCCGCTGCCGGCGGCGCGGCGGAGACATTGGAAGCCGACGTCGTGCTCGTCTGCATCGGCCGCGTTCCCTACACCGATGGGCTCGGTCTGAAGGAAGCCGGCGTCGCGCTGGACAATCGCGGCCGGGTGCAGATCGATCCGCATTTCGCCACCAGCCTGAAGGGTGTCTACGCCATCGGCGACGTCGTCGCCGGCCCGATGCTGGCGCACAAGGCCGAGGATGAAGGCGTTGCGGTTGCCGAGATCATCGCGGGCCAGGCCGGGCACGTGAACTACGACGTGATCCCGGGCGTCGTGTACACCACGCCGGAAGTGTCCTCCGTCGGCAAGACCGAGGAGGAACTCAAGCAGGCGGGCGTGGCTTATACCGTCGGAAAGTTTCCGTTCACCGCCAATGGCCGTTCCAAGGTCAACCAGACCACCGACGGCTTTGTGAAGATTCTCGCAGATGCGAAGACCGATCGCGTGCTCGGCGTGCACATTATCGGCCGCGAAGCCGGCGAAATGATCCATGAAGCCTGCGTTCTCATGGAGTTTGGCGGCAGTGCGGAGGATCTCGCGCGGACCTGCCACGCGCATCCGACCCGCTCGGAAGCGGTCAAGGAAGCCGCGCTTGCAGTCGGCAAGCGGGCCATCCATATGTAGCGACGCGCCCAACGTCGAATCGGGCGGGAAACACATGCTGCGCCGCCTTCTTCAACCGGTCTGGGTTCTGCTGGCGATCGTCTTTCTGATCGAAGCCTGGCTGTGGGACCATCTCGAGCCGATCGTCGCCAGGGTCGTCGCAGCCATCCCGCTCGCGCGCTTCAAGCAATGGCTGACCGAGCGCGTCGATGCGCTGTCGCCAGCCATGACGCTGATCGTGTTCGCCGTGCCGGTCATCCCGCTGTTTCCGCTCAAGCTGATCGGCCTGTGGCTGCTCGCCCACGACTATTGGCTGAGCGGCGTATCGACGTTTCTCTTCGCGAAGATGCTCGGCGTCGGTGTCACCGCCTTCGTGTTCGACGTGACGCGCGCCAAGCTTTTGGAGATGCACTGGTTCGAGCGGGTCTATGATCTGGTGCTGAAGGTGCGCGCCAAGGCCGCCGAGCTGGTCGACCCGATCAAGCGCCGCATCCGCGAGCTGATCGCCGGCAACGGCGAGGGCTGGTCGTCGCGTACGCTCCGCCTGATCCAGCGCTTTCGCAAGAGCGTGCACCAGGCGCGATAGGCTGGCTGTTCGCCGCATAATCGGTGCTGTCTCTACACATTCAGTGTCATCGCCCGGCTTGACCGGGCGATCCAGTATTCCAGAGACAGCGAGGCTAGAATCGTGAAGCTGCGGGGTACTGGATGCCCCGGTCAAGCCGTGGCATGACACTGTCTGTGTGACGGCACATGCGCCGCATCAGCCCCTCAATGCAAATGCAGCAGATGCGGCCACCACAGGCCGAGCGCGGTCATGAAGAGGCCGGCGATCGTCAGCGCGCCGCCGACATAAGCGAGCGCGATCATGCCGGTGATGATGGTGGCCGACGCCAGCACGATGCCGATCTGGAAGGCGGCCGAGGCCAGCTCGAAATGATGATATTTCGCGGTCGCCTCGTCGCGCGCGTGCTCGGCATGCTTGGCCTTCTCCGCGAGCTGCTCGGTGCCTTCGCCGGTCTCGGGCTCGGAGCGGTAGCGCTGCGCGGTCTTGGTCCAGTCGTCGACCTGCTTCTGCACCGTCGCCTTCATCGCATCGTCGGTCGTGCCGCCCAGCGTCAGCTTGCCCTGCTCGGCCGCGGTCAGCACCACGGTGCGGCGGATGCTCTTGGCCTGGAAGAACGCCCAGAGATTGGCTGCCTCGACGTTCTTGCTGATCGATTCGGTTTGAGCGCCCTTGCCGAGCGTCTCCGAGATCGCCAAAAACAGCGCCAGAACGGCGATCAGGAGCGCGATCTTCTTGTTCGAGCCGGACGCGTGTTCGGCGTGCTCGGCATGCTCCATGCTTTCATGTGCGCTCATGATTCCCCTCTTGGTCGGTTCCGCAACGATTGACCGAACCGCGGCTGCCGCGCAAGAGGCACGCACGCTGTGACAGCTTCATGTCAGGATCGCGCGCTGCTTCAGCGCCGCGGATGCGCGCTCGCATAGACTTCGAGCAGCCGCTCGGAATCGATGCCGGTATAGACCTGCGTGGTCGAGAGCGAGGAATGGCCGAGCAATTCCTGGATCGCCCGCAAATCGCCGCCGCGGGATAGGAGATGCGTGGCGAAAGAGTGCCGGAGCGCATGCGGCGTCGCGCTGTCGGGCAGGCCGAGCGCGCCGCGCAGCCGCTCCATCGCGAGCTGGATGATGCGCGGGCTCAAGGGGCCGCCGCGCGCACCGACGAAGATCGGGCCGTCCGCCGGCAGCGGATACGGGCACATCGAAACATATTCCTGCACCAGCGCGAGCACGTTCTGCAGCACCGGCACCATGCGGGTCTTGTTGCCTTTGCCTGTCACGACCAGCACGTCGCCTTCGCCGGGCCGCGGCACCTCGCGGCGCTTCAGCCCCAAGGCTTCGGAGATGCGCAGACCAGAGCCATACAAAAGCGCCATCACCGCAGCGTCGCGCGCGAGAACCCAGGTCTCGCGTTCCTCGCCGGCGCGCTCGTCGGCATCGGCAAGCCGTTTGGCCGACGCCATCGGCAGCGGCTTCGGCAGGCTCTTCGCAACTTTTGGCGCACGGATCGCGGAGAGCGCGCCGACCTTGCCCTTGCCCTCGCGTTCGAGGAAACGCCCGAACGAGCGCAGGCCGGCGAGCGCGCGCATCAGGCTGCGCCCGGCAATGTCGTCGGCGCGGCGCATCGCCATGAAGGCGCGGATGTCGGTCGCTTCCAGTGAGGCAAACCGTTCGAGCGTCACGCGCTCGCCCCAATGGCTGCAGAGAAAATCCAGGCACTGCCGCAAGTCGCGGCCATAGGCCTCCAGCGTCTTCGGCGACAGCCGCCGCTCGGCGCCGAGATGCGACAGCCAGCGCGCCATCTCCTGCGCGATCGAGGGATCGGCGCTGGCAAGCTCGATGTGTGGGACGGCCGCTTTGCTCATGCGCTCTGGACGTGGTGATTCCGCACAGTATATCGCATCACACTCGTTTATCGTTCGCTAAGGTCGGCCCGTGGCGCTAGCCTCGGCATCTCAGGTTCCGATTCTCCCTTCATGGATCATTCGTCGCGCAGCACGACCGCCCCCGCCAACGCGACCCGCATGGTCGACGTGCTGGTGCCGGTCGCGCTCGACCAGACCTATTCCTACAAGGTGCCGCGCGGGATGGAGCTGAAGGCCGGCGATCTCGTCGGCGTGCCGCTGGGGCCCCGCGAGGTGCTGGCCGTGGTCTGGGGCGAAAACGCCAATCCCGATCCGCGCCTGCACAACCGCCTTAAGGAGGTCAGCGAGAAGCTCGACATCCCGCCGCTCAAGCCCGAGCTGCGTTCGGTGGTCGACTGGGTCGCCAATTACACGCTGAGCCCGCGCGGCATGGTGCTGCGGATGTGCCTGCGGATGGGCGAGAATCTGGGCCCCGAGCGGGTGCGCCCCGGCGTGCGCCTGGTCGGCGATCCCCCGAAGCGCCTGACGCCCGCGCGCCAGCGCGTGATCGAGGTGCTGTCGGACCGGCTGCTGCACGGCAAGTCCGAGGCCGCCAAGGAGGCCGGCGTCTCGGCCGGCGTGATCGACGGTCTCGTCGACGAAGGAACGCTCACGGTCGAGCCGATGCCGCCGCCTGCGCCGCCGCCGGCGCCCGATCCGGATTTCGGCCGTCCGGATTTCTCGCCGCTGCAGCGGGCCGGCGTCGATGCGATGCGCGCGCTCGCGGCCAACGGCACCTTCCACGTCGCGCTGCTCGACGGGGTCACCGGCTCGGGCAAGACCGAGGTCTATTTCGAGGCCGTTGCGGAAACGATCCGCCGCGGCAAGCAATCGCTGATCCTGATGCCGGAGATCGCGCTCACCGGCCAGTTCCTCGATCGTTTCGCGCAACGCTTCGGCGTGCGGCCGATCGAATGGCATTCGGAGCTGACCCCGCGCACCCGCGCGCGCAATTGGGCCGCGATCTCCGCAGGCACCGCGCCGGTCGTGGTCGGCGCGCGCTCGGCTCTGTTCCTGCCTTACGCCAATCTCGGCCTCATCGTGGTCGATGAGGAGCACGACCAGGCCTACAAGCAGGACGAGGGCGTGCATTACCATGCCCGCGACATGGCGGTGGTGCGCGCGCATATCGCAAAGATCCCGATCGTGCTGGCCTCGGCCACGCCGTCGGTCGAGTCCGAGGTGAATGCGCGCAAGAACCGCTATCAGCGCGTCGCGCTGCCCTCGCGCTTCGGCGGCCAGCACATGCCGCATATCGAGGCGATCGATCTGCGCCGCGAGCCGCCTGCGCGCGGCCGCTTCATCTCGCCGCGGCTTGCCGGCGAGATCAAGACCGCGATCGAGCGGCGCGAGCAGGCGCTGCTGTTCCTCAATCGCCGCGGCTATGCGCCGCTGACGCTGTGCCGGGCGTGCGGTCACCGCTTCGCCTGCACCATCTGCGATGCCTGGCTGGTCGATCACCGCTTCCGCCAGCGCCTCGTCTGTCATCACTGCGGCTTCTCGATGCCGCGTCCGCATCTCTGCCCGCACTGCTCGTCAGAGGAATCGCTGGTCGCGGTCGGGCCCGGCGTCGAACGCCTGCAGGAGGAGGCGGCGGCGCTGTTCCCGGACGCGCGCACCATGGTGCTGTCGAGCGATCTCATCACCTCGATCGAGACCATGCGCTCCGAGCTTGCCGAGATCGCGGAAGGCCGCGTCGACATCATCATCGGCACGCAGCTGGTCGCCAAGGGCCACAACTTCCCGCGGCTCAATCTGGTCGGCGTGGTCGATGCGGATCTCGGCCTGTCCAACGGCGATCCGCGCGCGGCGGAGCGCACCTGGCAATTGCTCAATCAGGTGATCGGCCGCGCCGGGCGCGAGCAGGGCCGCGGCGTCGGCTATCTCCAGACCCACCAGCCCGACCATCCCGTGATGAAGGCGCTGATCGCCTGCGACCGCGAGGCCTTCTACGACAGCGAGATCGATCTGCGCGAGAAGACGCTCTATCCGCCGTTCGGACGGCTCGCGAGCCTGATCATCTCCGCGGGCGACCGCCCGAGCGCGGAAGGTTTCGGCCGCAAGCTGGTCGCGCTGGCCCCGCGCGACGAGCGCGTGGTGGTGCTCGGCCCGGCGGAGGCGCCGCTTGCGGTCATCAAGGGCCGCTACCGTTTCCGCATCCTGGTGAAATCGGCCCGCGGCTTCGATCTGTCCGAGTATTTGCGCAACTGGCTCGCCGTCTGCCCGAAGCCGAAGGGCAATCAGAAGCTGGAAGTCGACGTCGATCCGCAGAGCTTTTTGTAGTGTCTCGCTTTCGCCACGACCTCCGTCGTCATTCCCGGACACGCGCGATGCGCGCCCCGGAACGACAGAGAATAAAAAAGCCCGCGGTCCCCCAAGACCGCGGGCTTGTTTCATGCGCGCATCAAACTGATGAAAACTGCGCGCTTGAGCTGAGGCGCGTCGAGCGCCTTAGATGACTTCCGCGGTGACGCGGCCGACGCCGCGACCCGTGAGGCCGATGGCGCGGGCTGCACCCGTGGAGAGGTCGAGCACACGGCCGCGAATGAACGGGCCGCGATCATTGATGGTGACGACGACGCTCTGGCCGCCATGGGTGACGCGCAGCTTGGTGCCGAACGGCAGCGAACGGTGCGCCGCGGTCATGGCGTTCTGGTTGAAGCGCTGGCCCGAGGCCGTCTTGCTGCCGGACTCGTTGCCGTAAAAGGACGCGATGCCCGAGAAGCTGCGGCCCGTCCCGGAGGTCGGCGTCATCGACGCATTGGCGTTACGCCAATCGGAGGTCGCGCTGGTGTCGGCCTGGGCGTGGTGACGGTGATGATGGTGGTGACGGTGATGCCTGGATTTGGCGGAAGCCTCGGTGGCAGTTCCACCGATAAGGAGAGTTGCGGCAACGAAAGCCATCGCCGTACGCGGCCGGGTCGCACGGCCCAGCGTCTTCAAAGACAGCATTTATTAGTCCCTACGCTAGTATTGCCACATGTGTGGCAAGTGGAGCCCCCATCAGTTTGTGAGCGGGACCGCGTTTCGATTCCCAATGAGGCGCGAATTGGGCAGTAAATCTGCTCGGTGTCGCCTTGAAATAACTTGTTACCGGCGACCGATATTCAGCTCTAAGTTTGAAATCTTCGGCTTTAACGATTTATTAACCTCATGTTTACTTCTAATTACTGTAGAGCTAAGTCATCGCTTCCCGTGTTTAGAATTGGGTAAGTATTCGGCGAGTGGAACGGCGAGGCCCGGATTCACGGTTAAGCGATCCGTGTACATGGCGGCTATGCGCTGGAGGCAGGAACGAAGCGGCGGGAAACTGACGAGAGCTGACGCAATTCCACCGCGTGGCAGGCCGTGGCCGATCGCCTCCCGCGACATCGCAGAGTGCGACGAACTGGCGACAGAACCTCGTGCCTTTAATTTGGCGTCATGTTGCACCTGCGCGCCTGCTATGTTAGCAAAGCCGCGATTTTAACGAGCCCGGCACCTCCCGTGCTGGTCGAAAATCGAAGTCCCGCTTGAATTCCAAGGGCTTGGATCGCTAGGCGCCGCTTCGTGGCGACGGTTTTTCCCTTGCGAGTTTGACAGCAAAAAGAGCGCGTCTGTGGCTGCAGAAGATACGTCCGTTTCCGGTGTGTCCGGCCGTTATGCAACGGCCTTGTTCGAACTGGCTCGCGACCAGAAAGTGGTCGACGAAGTCAAAGCCGATCTCGATAAATTCGATGCCTTGTTGAACGAAAGCGCCGATCTGAAGCGCCTCGTCCGCAGCCCGGTGTTCGCGGCCGATGCCCAGTCCAAGGCCCTCTCGGCCGTGCTGGCCAAGGCCGGCATCGCCGGCATCTCCGCCAATTTCCTCAAAGTGCTGACCGCCAACCGCCGCCTGTTCGCGGTGGCGGACGTCATCCGTGCCTACCGGGTCCTCGTCGCCAAGTTCAAGGGCGAGACGACGGCCGATGTCACGGTGGCGGAAGCGCTCTCTGACAAGAATCTCGACGCCCTCAAGGTTGCCCTGAAGTCGGTGACCGGCAAGGACGTCGCGCTGAACGTGAAAGTCGATCCCTCGATCATCGGTGGCCTCGTCGTCAAGCTGGGCAGCCGCATGGTGGATGGTTCGCTTCGCACCAAACTCAATTCGATCAAGCACGCGATGAAAGAGGCAGGCTGATGGACATCCGCGCCGCGGAAATTTCCGCGATCCTCAAGGACCAGATCAAGAATTTCGGCCAGGAAGCTGAAGTCTCCGAAGTCGGACAGGTGCTGTCCGTCGGCGACGGCATCGCCCGCGTCTACGGTCTGGACAACGTCCAGGCCGGTGAAATGGTCGAGTTCGAGAACGGCACCCGCGGCATGGCGCTGAACCTCGAAACCGACAATGTCGGCGTCGTTATTTTTGGTGCCGATCGCGAGATCAAGGAAGGCCAGACCGTCAAGCGCACCCGCGCCATCGTGGACGCGCCGGTCGGCAAGGGCCTGCTCGGCCGCGTCGTCGATGCGCTCGGCAACCCCATCGACGGCAAGGGTCCGATCCAGGCCGACAAGCGCATGCGCGTCGACGTCAAGGCGCCCGGCATCATTCCGCGCAAGTCGGTGAGCGAGCCGATGGCGACCGGCCTCAAGGCGATCGACGCCCTGATCCCGATCGGCCGCGGCCAGCGCGAGCTGATCATCGGCGACCGTCAGACGGGCAAGACCGCGATCGCGCTCGACACCATCCTGAACCAGAAGCCGCTCAACGCCCAGCCCGACGAGAACATCAAGCTGTACTGCGTCTACGTCGCGGTCGGCCAGAAGCGTTCGACCGTTGCCCAGTTCGTGAAGGTGCTGGAAGAGCAGGGCGCGCTCGAATACTCGATCGTCGTCGCTGCCACCGCGTCGGATCCGGCGCCGATGCAGTACATTGCGCCCTTCACCGGCTGCACCATGGGCGAGTACTTCCGCGACAACGGCATGCACGCGGTCATCATCTATGACGATCTGTCCAAGCAGGCCGTCGCCTACCGCCAGATGTCGCTGCTGCTGCGCCGCCCGCCGGGCCGCGAAGCCTATCCGGGCGACGTGTTCTACCTGCATTCCCGTCTGCTCGAGCGCGCGGCCAAGCTCAGCAAGGATCACGGCTCGGGCTCGCTGACGGCGCTGCCGGTCATCGAAACCCAGGCCAACGACGTGTCGGCCTACATCCCGACCAACGTCATCTCGATCACCGACGGTCAGATCTTCCTGGAAACCGACCTGTTCTTCCAGGGCATCCGTCCCGCCGTGAACGTCGGTCTGTCGGTGTCGCGCGTCGGCTCGTCGGCGCAGACCAAGGCCACCAAGAAGGTCGCCGGCAAGATCAAGGGCGAGCTCGCGCAGTACCGCGAAATGGCGGCGTTCGCGCAGTTCGGCTCCGACCTCGACGCCTCGACCCAGCGCCTGCTCAACCGCGGCTCGCGCCTGACCGAGCTCCTGAAGCAGCCGCAGTTCTCGCCGCTGAAGATGGAAGAGCAGGTCTGCGTGATCTGGGCCGGCACCAATGGCTATCTCGATCCGCTCCCGGTCAACAAGGTGCGCGCGTTCGAGGACGGCCTGCTCTCGCTGCTGCGCGGCAAGAACGCCGACATCCTCAACTCGATTCGCGACAGCCGCGATCTCTCCGACGACACCGCTGCCAAGCTGAAGTCGGTGGTCGAAGGTTTCGCGAAGTCGTTCGCATAAGCAAGCCGTCATGGCCGGGCTAAAGCGCGAAGCGCGTCTTCGCATTTGAAGTCCCGGCCATCCACGCTACCGCGTGGAAGACGGAGACGTGGATGCCCGGGACGAGCCCGGGCATGACGACTGGGATAGGCTAGCGGCTCGATCATAAGGGTCGAACCGCCGGGGTGAACGAAGAATGGCGTCACTTAAAGACATGCGCGTGCGCATCGCCTCCACCAAGGCGACGCAAAAGATCACCAAGGCCATGCAGATGGTCGCTGCGTCCAGATTGCGTCGCGCCCAGCAGGCGGCCGAGGCGGCACGCCCCTATGCCGACAAGATGAGCGCGGTGATCTCCAACATCGCCAGCGCCGCCGCGGGATCGCCCGGCGCACCGGCGCTGCTCGCCGGCACCGGCAAGGACCAGGTTCACCTGCTGCTGGTCTGCACCGGCGAGCGCGGCCTGTCCGGCGCCTTCAACTCCTCGATCGTGCGCCTCGCCCGCGACCGCGCCCTGGCGCTGATGGCGCAGGGCAAGGACGTGAAGTTCTTCTGCGTCGGCCGCAAGGGTTACGAGCAGCTGCGCCGCCAGTTCGACAAGCAGATCGTCGAGCATCTCGACCTGCGCAGCGTTCGTCAGCTCGGCTTCGTCAATGCCGAGGACATCGCCAGGAAGGTGCTTGCCCGCTTCGACAACGGCGAGTTCGACGTCTGCACGCTGTTCTACGCGCAGTTCAAATCGGTGATCGCCCAGATCCCGACCGCGCAGCAGCTCATTCCGCTGGTCGTGGAAGAAAAGGCGGCGAATGCACCGTCGACGTCTTACGAATATGAGCCGGAGGAGGACGAACTCCTGTCGGGCCTGTTGCCGCGCAACATTGCGGTGCAGATCTTCCGCGCGCTGCTGGAAAACAACGCTTCGTTCTACGGCGCGCAGATGAGCTCGATGGATAACGCCACCCGCAACGCCGGCGAAATGATCCGCAAGCAAACCCAGATCTATAACCGAACCCGTCAAGCCCAGATCACCAAGGAGCTGATCGAGATCATCTCCGGCGCCGAGGCGGTCTGACGCACGAACTAACGACGGTCGTTCAAGTACAGAATTTCGAAGGAGAGCTTCATGGCTACAGCAGCTAACCAGATCGGTCGCGTCACCCAGGTCATGGGCGCCGTCGTCGACGTTCAGTTCGAGGGCGGCCACCTCCCGGCCATTCTCAATTCGCTGGAAACCAAGAACGGCAACATTCGCCTCGTGCTGGAAGTTGCGCAGCATCTCGGTGAGTCCACGGTCCGCACGATCGCGATGGACGTGACCGAAGGTCTGGTCCGCGGCCAGGAAGTGACCGACACCGGCGAGCCGATCCGCGTTCCCGTCGGCGAAGGCACGCTCGGCCGCATCATCAACGTCATCGGCGAGCCGATCGACGAAGCAGGCCCGGTCAAGGCCGAAGCCCTGCGCCCCATCCACCAGGAAGCGCCGACCTACACCGACCAGTCGACCGAAGCCGAGATTCTCGTCACCGGCATCAAGGTCGTCGATCTTCTTGCTCCGTATGCGAAGGGCGGCAAGATCGGCCTGTTCGGCGGCGCCGGCGTCGGCAAGACCGTGCTGATTCAGGAGCTGATCAACAACGTCGCGAAGGCGCACGGTGGTTACTCCGTGTTCGCCGGCGTCGGCGAGCGCACCCGCGAAGGCAACGACCTCTATCACGAGTTCATCGAGTCCAAGGTCAACGCCGATCCTAAGAATCCGGATCCGAGCGTGAAGTCGAAGTGCGCGCTGGTGTTCGGCCAGATGAACGAGCCGCCGGGCGCCCGCGCTCGCGTCGCGCTCACCGGCCTGACCATCGCGGAAGACTTCCGCGACAAGGGCCAGGACGTGCTGTTCTTCGTCGACAACATCTTCCGATTCACCCAGGCCGGCTCGGAAGTGTCGGCGCTGCTCGGCCGTATTCCTTCGGCGGTGGGTTATCAGCCGACGCTCGCCACCGACATGGGCGCGCTGCAGGAGCGCATCACCACCACGCAGAAGGGCTCGATCACCTCGGTGCAGGCCATCTACGTCCCGGCCGACGACTTGACCGACCCGGCGCCCGCGACCTCGTTCGCGCATCTTGACGCGACCACCACGCTGTCGCGCTCGATCGCGGAAAAGGGCATCTACCCGGCGGTGGACCCGCTCGACTCGACCTCGCGCATGCTCTCCCCGCTGGTCGTCGGCGAGGAGCACTATGCGGTCGCCCGTCAGGTCCAGCAGGTGCTGCAGCGCTACAAGGCGCTCCAGGACATCATCGCCATTCTCGGCATGGACGAGCTTTCGGAAGAGGACAAGCTGACGGTGGCCCGCGCCCGCAAGGTCGAGCGCTTCATGTCGCAGCCGTTCCACGTCGCCGAAATCTTCACGGGTTCGCCGGGCAAGTTCGTCGACCTCGCCGACACCATCAAGGGCTTCAAGGGCCTGGTGGAAGGCAAGTACGACCACCTGCCGGAAGCCGCCTTCTACATGGTCGGCACCATCGAAGAAGCCGTCGAGAAGGGCAAGAAGCTCGCTGCTGAAGCGGCGTAAGCTTCCTCATCTCGTCATCGCCGGACTTGATCCGGCGATCCATCGAGAGAAAGTTCGATGGATGGACCCGCGGGTCAAGCCCGCGGGTGACAAGCGGAAAACAACGGATAGCCCATGGCCACCTTCCATTTCGATCTCGTCTCTCCGGAAAAGCTCGCCTTCTCGGGTGAGGTCGATCAGGTCGACATCCCCGGCGTCGAGGGTGATTTCGGCGTGCTGGCGGGGCATGCACCGGTCGTGGCTGGGATCCGGCCCGGCATCCTCACCATCACCGCCGGCGGCCGCCACGAGAAGATCATCGTGCTTGGTGGTCTCGCCGAAGTCTCCGAAAGCGGCCTGACCGTGCTCGCCGACGTCGCGACGTCGCTGGACGAGCTCGATCGTGCGCAGTTCGCCGAGACCATCGCGGAGATGGAAGAGAATCTGAAGGAGCACGAAGGCTCCGAGCTCGATCAGGCCATCGAGCGGCTCGACCACTTCAAGAGCATCCAGCACCAGCTCAACTCTACGGCCATGCACTAAGCCCCGGGGCACCGCTCCGGGGCTCGAACTCAAAATTCCCGAGCAAGTTCAGCGCTCGTCACGGAAGTGGCGGGCGCTGAAACTTTGTTGCACCGCGCCGCCGGTGACGGCATTCTGACCTTGCGAATTTCTTCCGGGACGGGCGCAGATGAAACGCAAGATCGCAGCGATTTTCGCAGCCGATATTGCCGGTTATTCACGACTGGTCGCGGAAGATGAGGAGGAGACGCTGCGGCGTCTGGCCTCCTATCGCGAGGTTGTCGACGATTTCATCGCGAAGGCCGGCGGACGCATCTTCAACACGGCGGGCGATGCCGTGCTCGCGGAATTTCCGAGCGCGGTCGATGCGGTGCGCTGCGCCATCGACATCCAGGAATCGTTGCGAACCCGCAATATGGCCTATCCGCCGAGCCGGCAGATGTCGTTTCGCATCGGCGTCACCATTGGCGACGTCGTCGAGCGCGACGGCGATCTGCTGGGCGAGGGCGTCAACATCGCGGCGCGGCTGGAAGGCCTCGCCGAGGTCGGCGGCATCTGCGTCTCCCGCGCCGTGCATGAGCAGGTCGCCAACAAGCTGTCGGTTCAGTTCGCCGATATCGGCGCGCAGGAGGTCAAGAACATCCCGACGCCCGTGCACGCCTACATGGTGGCGATGCGGCGCGAGGACGGCAGCTATGGCAAGCCGCAGCCGAAGAAGGCCGGCGCAAAGCTCGCCGCCGCGCCGGTGTGGATGTGGCCGCTGGTGGTTGCCGTCGTCTCGGTCGCCGCGATCGGCGTCACCGGCTTGCTCTACAACACCAAGCTGAAGCAGACGGCGAGCGTCACGCCGCCGCCGGTCGCAGCGCCGATCGCAAATGCAGCGTCGGCAAGCCCGATGCCGACCCAGATGGCGAAAGCGCCGATGGCGCCCATGATGCCGCCGAATGCCGGCGCTGCGATGGCGCCGATGCCCGCACCGTCACCATCGGCTTCGCCGATGGCCGGAATGTTTTCTGCCGAGAGCGTCCCCTTCATCAATGAGCGCGTCCGCCATTACCTCGCTGGCGATTATGCCACGGCGGGCGACCACAAGGCCTTCGCGCTCAATGTCGGCGGCTTCACGGGCTCGGCGTTGAACCAGCCGAGCGAGGAAGCCGCGCGTAACATGGCGATCGAGCAGTGCCAGAAGCGCGCCGATGCCGCGCAATCGCCGCGGCGCTGCGAGCTCTACGCGGTCGGCAACACCGTCGTGTACGCGCATGGCAAGCCGCCGATGCCGCCGCAGCCCTGGGTGAGGCACGATGCGATGACGGAGCGGCCGTTCGCGTCGAAGGACTTCCCGATGGTGCGCGATCCCCAGAAGGTCAGGCTCGAGAACATATTCGTGCCGGCGGCGAAATCGCGCTCGGTCGCGCTCGGGCCGGGCGGGCAATATTTCATGGTGATGGGCGCCTTGCCCGCGGACGATGCGGCGCGGCGCTCCCTGGAATCCTGCGGCGCCATCGCCGGCGTGGCCTGCCTGGTCGTCGCGGTCGACGACAATTTCGTCGTGCCGATCCCGACCCTGTTCAGGATCACCGGCTTCTTCAACGCCGCCTCCAACGCCTCGATCGTGGCGGATGCGCGCGCCGAGATCATGCGCAAGCTCGAGGGCGCCATGGGCTGGACTGCCGTCGCCGTCGGCACCGCGGGCCGGCCCGGCCTCGGCCTGAAGGCCGCCGAGGAGCAGGCCGCCGTGACCGCCGCGCTCGCCGACTGCGCCAAGCGCGACAGCGATTGCCGCGTCATCGCGGTCGGCCCGTTCACGGTGGGTCCGATCAATTAGGACAGCCGGCAAATCCGGAAGCGCATGATCGCCCGGGACGCTCGCGATGCCTATGTCCTGCCGCGAATTTCTCCCGATGTGTCAAACACATCGCTACTGTGCATGGGGTTGTTTTCGCAAAAACTAGTTTGCGAAGGTGGCAAACTGCTCCGCCACCGCGCGGTAGACGTCGCGCCGGAACGGCACCACGAGGTCCGCGACACGGTCGAGACGCTCCCAGCGCCAGGCGTCGAACTCGGCCGGCTGATCGTTGCGCGGCGTCAGCGGATCGATCTCATCCTCCGTGCCGGTGAAGCGCAGAGCGAACCATTTCTGGCGCTGGCCGCGAAATTTCGCGAGGCGATGCGTCTGCGGTCCGTCGTAAGGCGGGAATTCGTAGGTGAGCCAGTCGGTCTCGCCGAGATAGACGGCGCTGACGACGCTGGTCTCCTCCCAGAGCTCGCGCATCGCGGCATCGCGCAGATTCTCGCCCTCGTCGACGCCGCCCTGCGGCATCTGCCAGTCGAGACCTGGCAGGATGATCTCGGGCCCGTCGCCCTTGAAGCGGTGGCCGATCAGCACGCGGCCGTCGGCATTGAACAGGGCGATGCCGACGTTGGGGCGGTAAGGTTTTTCATGGGTCACTTGCACGTCTTTCGTCGTCGTTCCGGGGCGATGCGCAGCATCGAACCCGGAACCTCGAGATTCCGGGTCCACGCCTCGCGTGCCCCGGAACGACGGCGGAGGTCAATCCCCCGCCAGCGCGGAAAATTCCTTCACCACGCGCTCATAGACCGGGCGCTTGAACGGGATGATCAATTTGGGGAGGTTCTTCATCGGCTCCCAGCGCCAGCTGACGAACTCGGCCTTGTGCCCGCCGCCGCCGGGATTGGCGACATTGATCTCGCTGTCCTCGCCGGCGAAGCGCACTGCGAACCATTTCTGGCGCTGGCCGCGGTAACGGCCCTTCCAGGCGCGGCCCGCGACCGTGCGGGGAATGTCGTAGGTGAGCCAGTCCGGGACTTCGCCGAGCCGATCGACCGAGCGTACGCTGGTCTCCTCATAGAGCTCGCGCTTGGCGGCCTCCCAGGTGTCTTCGCCGGGATCGACGCCGCCTTGCGGCATCTGCCAGACATGGGTGTCGTCGACATGCTCGATGCCTCCGGCGCGGCGGCCGATGAACACCAGTCCCTTCGTGTTGATCAGCATCACACCGACGCAGGTCCGGTAGGGCAGATCTTCGTAACGCGCCATTCCGCCAGACCCTCGCATGCTTGTCGGTAGGGCCTGACGCGCCCCCGCGGGGACCCGTGCCGTACCAATTCGTTGATTTAGCTGGATTTTGATTTCAGCATCGCGGTTGTCAATGGCACCAAAAGGATACCCCGGTCGGCCAAGGTCTTGGTCCAGGCGCCGATGCGCTCGATCGACACGGGCAGGGCCGAGGCGGTGCCGACAGCGACGCCGCGCTCGCGCGCCGTCGCTTCGAGCTTGTTCAGGGCGCGGTCGATCTCGGTGGGGGTCGGCACCACGTCGATCGCGATGTCGCCCTTGCCGTACGGCATCGCCTGGCTGGCCGCGGCCTGGGACGCGATGCTGCGGGGCGAGGAGCCGTCGTCGAAGAAACCGAGCCCGCGCTTGGCCGACTCGCGGATGATCGGCTGCATCGCCGGCTCCGTCGCGATGAAGCGGGCACCCATGAAATTGGTAAGGCCGGCATAGCCCTGCATCCGGCTCAGATGCCAGTACAGACGGTCCATGTTCTGGTCGGCGCTCAGCGAGGTCAGCAGCGTCTGCGGCCCGGGATCGTTGTCGGGAAAGTCGTAGGGCTCCATCGGGATCTGCAGGAAGATCTCGTGGCGCTGAGCGCGGGCGCGCTCGGCGAGCTTGCCCGGGTCGGATCCGTAGGGCGTGAAGGCCAATGTCACCGCCGGCGGCAGCTTCATGATCGCGTCGGTGGTCTTGGCCGCACCGACGCCGAGTCCGCCGATCAGGATCGCGACCACGGGCATCTTGGCGGCCTTGGCGCGGTCGGCATCGGCCGCATACACGTTGAACGGCTTCAAGTCGCCGGCGACCGCCGGGATCATGCCGTAGCGCGACTTCTCCAGCAGCTTTGGGTCAATCCCGGTCATGACGGGCGGCGCGGCGGCCGCGGCATCGCCCTTGTCGGCGGCATCGCCGCCGATCACCACGTCATGGCGTGCGCCGGTGGAGCCGTCGATCATGGTGACGGTCTTCTGCTCGCCCGCCTGCTTCGGCGCGTCCTTGGTCTCGTGCTTGCCCTCTGGCTTGCTTTCCGAACCATGGCCTGCGGCGGCGGGCTTCTGGTCGGCTGCCTTGTCCGTCGCATTGATCGCGATCCGGCTCATCGGCTCGCCGCCGAGCGGATCCTTGTTGAAGATGGCGAAGCCGGCAAAGGTAACCAGGAACAGGCCGAGCAGGGCGGCCAGCAGCTGCATGGCCGTGAACGGCAGCCGCAGCCGGCGTTTCCGGCGCGGCTTGTCCTGTCCGAGCGGGGCGCTCAGATCATCGGCCGTTTCAGTCATGCGAGATCCCGAATCACTCGCGATGACGATACCACGCCGGGGTCAAGCGACGGCAGGCCGGGATAGGCCGGGGGCACCAGGAGTTCCAAGCAAAAAGGGCGGCTTCGGGAAGCCGCCCTTTTCCTCTGATCTTATGAATGCGCCGACCTTAGTTCGCCGCCTCAGTTCGCCGACCTTAGTTCGCCGCTTTGGGCTTGTCGGTGGTGGCCTTGTTGTCGCCGCCCGGCGTCGGTGCGGCCGAGGCGCTGTTCTTGATGCCGTGGAGCAGGTCGCCGGCGACCTTGAGCGCCTTGTCGTCCTTGGCGTCCGGCGGGACGTAGGACTGCGAGCCGGTCTTCTCGTCGCCGTCGTTCTTGAGATGGCCGCGCAGCGACGCTTCGCCCTTGGTGTCGGTGCGGGACTTCAGCTCGTCCGGCACGTCCTGCAGCACTTCGATGTCGGGCACGATGCCCTTGGCCTGGATCGACTTGCCCGACGGCGTGTAATAGCGCGCCGTGGTCAGCCGCAGCGCGCCGTTGCCCGAGCCGAGCGGAATGATGGTCTGCACCGAGCCCTTGCCGAACGAGCGCGTGCCGACGATGGTCGCGCGCTTGTGGTCCTGCAGCGCGCCGGCGACGATCTCGGACGCGGAGGCCGAGCCGCCATTGACCAGCACGATGACCGGCTTGCCCTTGGTGAGATCGCCCGCATGCGCGGTGCGGCGCTGGGTCTCCTCGGCATTGCGGCCGCGGGTCGAGACGATCTCGCCCTTTTCCAGGAACGAGTCCGAGACGGTGACCGCTTCCTCGAGCAGGCCGCCCGGATTGTTGCGCAGGTCGATGATGTAGCCCTTGAGCTTGTCGCCGATCTGGTTCGAGAGGTTGCCGACTTCGCGCTTGAGGCCTTCGGTGGTCTGCTCGTTGAAGGTGGTGATGCGGATGTAGCCGATGTCGTCCTGCTCGACGCGCGCGCGCACCGAGCGGACGCGGATGTTGTCGCGCACGAGCGTGACGTCGAGCGGATTGTCCTGGCCCTTGCGGATGATCTTGAGCTTGATCTTGGTGTTGACCGGACCGCGCATCTTCTCGACCGCCTGGTTCAGGGTCAGGCCCTGCACCGCTTCGTCGTCGAGATTGGTGATGATGTCGTTGGCCATGATGCCGGCGCGCGAAGCCGGCGTGTCGTCGATCGGCGACACCACCTTGATCAGGCCGTCTTCCATCGTGACCTCGATGCCGAGGCCGCCGAACTCGCCGCGGGTCTGCACCTGCATGTCGCGGAAGCTCTTGGCGTCCATGTAGCTCGAATGCGGATCGAGGCCGGTGAGCATGCCGCTGATGGCGGATTCGATCAGCTTGGTGTCATCGGGCTTCTCGACATAGTCGGAGCGCACGCGCTCGAAGACGTCGCCGAAAAGGTTGAGCTGGCGATAGGTGTCCGCAGTGGCGGCCCGCGCGCTCGAACCCATGAACACCGCGCGCGGCTGGGTCACGAACAGCGTCAGCGCCGCACCGGTGGCTGCGCTGAGGAGGATTACTGAAGTCTTGCGCATCATCCGCGAACCTTCTCGCCTTCATTTGCGGCCCACCATGGGCCTGGATCGATTGGAGTGCCGTCTTTACGGAACTCGACATACAGCACAGGTTGACTCGCGTTCGTAGCGAGAATGGAGGCGACTTGAGAGGTCGACCCCATGGTCGCGACCGGCTCCCCCGTGAGCACAAACTGTCCGATGTTGACCGAAATGCGCTCCATCCCGGCGATCAGGACATGATACCCGCCCCCGGCGTTGAGGATCAAGAGTTGTCCGTAGCTGCGGAATGGGCCGGAATAGACCACCCAGCCGTCACACGGCGTTGTGACCTGGGAGCCGGGCTTGGTGGCCAGCGAAATCCCCTTCTGGACCCCACCGACCCCGTCGGAACCACCAAAATCCCTGATCTTGTTACCGTTAACCGGAAGAGGCAGGAGGCCCTTGGCCGAGGCGAAGGCGATGGCCGGCGTGGTCCGGGACTTGTCCTTGAAAGCGCCCGGGCCGGATTTGGCGCTGGCGGCCGCCTTCGCCTCGGCCTGCCTCGCAGCCTCGGCCGCCTTCTCGGCGGCCTTGGCGGCGCTCTGCAGGTCCTGCTCCATCTTGGTGATCAGTCCCTGGAGATCGCCGACCTGCCGTGAGAGTGCGATCGCGCGCGAATTCTCGGCGTCGAGATCCTTTTCCCGCGCCGCCTGCTGGCGCTGCCGCTCGTCCACCAACGCGGTGAGCCGGCTCTGGTCGTTGCGGACCCGGTCGCGGTCGGAGGCGAGCTGGTCGCGTTCGGTGGCGATGGTCTTGCGCAAGGCCACGAGCTCGCCGAGCTCGCCCGCGATCTTCTCGGCGCGGCCGCGCAGCTCCGGCACAACCGCGCCGAGCAGCATCGCCGTGCGCAGCGACAGCAACGCGTCTTCGGGCCGCACCAGCAGCGCCGGCGGCGTCCGCCGTCCGGCGCGCTGCAAGGCGGCCAGCACCTCGACGATGTCGGCGCGGCGCGAATCCAGCGAAGCGCGCATCTCCTGCTCGCGGCCGTTGAGAGTTCGTAGCCGCGTTTCGGTTTCGTCGATCTTGGTCTCGACGGTGCGCACATTGGCGGCGGTGTCGATCAGCTGCTGGTTGAGCTGGGTGCGGTCCTGGCCGAGCGCGGTGATCTCGGCCTTCAGCTTGGCCTGCGCTTCCTCCGCGCTCTTCTGCCTGGCGCGGGCGGCCTCGAGCTCCTGCTCGCGCTGCTTGATCGCATCGGGCGAGACCGCCGCGGTCTGCGGCGGCGTCACGGTCTGAGCTTGCGCGAGGCTTGCGCCGGCGAGAGCGGTGATCAGCAGCAGGTTGAGGAGCGGCGCTCGCATCGTGTCGGCAAAGGTGCTCGTTGTGGCGCGCATCACGCGCGGTGATAGGGGTGGCCGGCCAGAATGGTGGCGGCCCGATAAAGCTGTTCCAGAAGCATGACGCGGACCATTTGGTGCGGCCAGGTCGCAGAGCCGAACGCGATCGCGAGCTTGGCCTTACGGCGCAATTCGGGCGAAAGTCCGTCCGCCCCTCCGATCACGAAGATAGTATGTCCGGCCCCCTCGTCGCGCCAGCGCCCGAGATGCCGTGCGAATACGGTGGAGTCGAGATTTTGTCCGCGCTCGTCCAGCGCCACCAGAATCGATTTCTCCGGAATATGCGCGCCGATCGCCGCGGCCTCCTCGGCCATCCGCGTCGCGGTGTCGCGCGCGCGGCTTTCGGGGATCTCGTGGACGGTGAGCTCGCGGAATCCGAGCTTGCGGCCGGCCTCGTCGAACCGCTCGAAATAGCGGTCGGCAAGCTCCCGTTCGGGGCCCTGTTTCAGCCGGCCCACGGCGATGACAGCAACACGCATGATGATTTCGCGTCGTGTTTCGAGGTCGCGCGCATCAGGCGCGCGCACGACGCTAGCATGCGCGTCAGCCGATTCGAAATCGGCCCAGTGAGCCTAGATCGCCTTCGCCGCCCCGGGGCCCTGCGTGTACAACCGCTCGAGGTTGTAGAACTCGCGGACTTCGGGTCTGAATACGTGCACGATCACATCGCCGGAATCGATCAGCACCCAGTCGCAATTGGGCAAGCCCTCGACATGGATGCTCTTGATGCCGTTTTCCTTGAGGCTCTTGGTGACGTTTTCCGCGATCGCGCCGACGTGCCGGTTCACCCGGCCGGTGGTGACGATCATGTAGTCGGAGTACGCCGATTTGCCGCGAAGGTCGATGGTGACCGTCTCTTCCGCCTTCATGTCCTCGAGGCGGGAGAGGATCAGGCTCAGTGTCTTGTCGGCGTCGGGTTGCGCCTTCAAGGCCGCAGCTTTGGTCGATGTTTTACGCGGTGGCTTAGCAACCTTGGGTAAAACAGACTTCGTCGAAGCTGACTTGGACAATACAGATGTGGCCAGGGACCATTCCTTTCACTGTATCGCGAACGCCGAATCCGGTGCTCACTGGTTACACTACATCATGTGGGGTTAAGGGTTTCAATATGCCAGAGAGCCCGGGCCCCACACGCCATCCGTGCACTCCGTCTCACTTCGTACCTTTCCAGCTCCCGTCCGGGTTCCGCAGGCCCGTCGAGGAGAGATTCAGCTTCAATCCGGTCAAAAACACCCAGGCCGGCGCCGGCCGGTCCGCGAGCAATGCGGCCTTATCCTCGGGCAGGCGGTAGCGCGATAATGCTTGTCCCGCGGGCGAGGCGAGGGCGCGAAAACTCTGCGGGGGGCGATCGATGATGGCCATCGGCACCTGGGCGGCGATGCGCCGCCAGTCCTGCCAACGGTGGAATTGAGCGAGGTTGTCGGCGCCCATGATCCAGACAAAGCGCAAGCCAGGGAAACGGCGGCACAAGATGTTGATCGTGTCGATAGTATAGCGGGTACGAATGACGGATTCGAGACAGCTCACCTCGATCCTGGGATCGTTGGCGACCTCGCGCGCCGCCTGCATGCGCGCGCCGAGTTCATGCAGCGCGCCGTTCTCCTTGAGCGGATTGCCCGGCGTCACCAGCCACCAGATGCGGTCGAGCTGCAATCGCTTCAGCGCGAACTGGCTGATGGCGCGATGGGCCTGGTGCGGCGGGTTGAACGAGCCGCCGAGCAGGCCGATGCGCATGCCCTCCGCGTAGGGCGGAGCCGCTTGCGCCGGAAAACGCGGCACGACGAATGTGTTGCTCAATGCCCGCCCCGCGACGTTGCTTACGGCCGCGTCTGCCCGGTGCCGCGAACGCGATATTTGAAGCTGGTCAGCTGCTCGGCGCCGACGGGGCCGCGAGCATGGAAACGTCCGGTGGCGATGCCGATCTCGGCACCGAAGCCGAACTCGCCGCCGTCGGCGAACTGCGTCGAGGCGTTGTGCAGCACGATCGCGGAGTCGACCTCGTTAAGGAATTTGTTCGCCGCACGCTCGTCCGCGCTCACGATCGCATCGGTGTGATGCGAGCCGTGGCTCTGGATGTGCGCGATTGCGCCATCGACGCCGTCGACCACCTTGGCTGCGATGATCGCGTCGAGATATTCGGTGTCCCAATCGTCGTCGCTGGCGGGCTTTACGCGTGCGTCGGTGTTCTGCACGGCGTCGTCGCCGCGCACCTCGCAGCCGGCATCCAGCAGCATCTCCACCAGCGGCTTTAGGCTCGATGCTGCAGCGCGATCGACCAGCAGCGTTTCGGCGGCGCCGCAGACGCCGGTGCGGCGCATCTTGGCATTGAGCACGATCGACTTCGCCATCGCGAGGTCGGCGCTGCCGTCGACATAGACGTGGTTGACGCCTTCGAGATGCGCGAACACCGGCACGCGCGCCTCCTGCTCGACACGCGCAACGAGGCTTTTTCCCCCGCGCGGCACGATCACGTCGATGGCGCCGCTGAGGCCCGACAGCATCATGCCGACCGCGGCGCGGTCGCGGGTCGGCACCAGCGTGATCGCGGCTTCAGGCAGGCCGGCTTCGCGCAGGCCCTGCACCAGGCATTCATGGATCGCGCGGCACGACCGGAAACTGTCGGAGCCGCCGCGCAGGATCACGGCATTTCCCGACTTCAGGCACAGCACGCCGGCATCGGCGGCAACATTGGGGCGGCTCTCAAAGATCACGCCCACGACGCCGAGCGGCACGCGCACGCGCTCGATGGTCATGCCGTTCGGCCGCTGCCAGCTCTCGGTGACGATGCCGATCGGATCGGCAATGCCGCGCACGACGCCGATGCCCTCGGCCATCCCCTCGACCCGCGCCGCAGTCAGCGTCAGGCGGTCGATGAAGGAGGAGGTGGCATTGCCGGAGGCGCGGGCTTCCGCGACGTCCTCGGCATTGGCGGCGAGGATCGCCGCGGCGTTGCCGCGGATCGCGCGTTCCATGGCCTCGAGCGCCCGGTTCTTCTGCTCCGGCGGCGCCAGCGCCAGCACGCGCGCGGCAGCGCGGGCACGGGTGGCGAGATCGGACATCAGCGCCAAGAGATCGCTGGTCCGATCGGCATTGCCGTCAACGGCTTTGAGAGGGGCGGCCATGTGGTTCAACCTTTTGCTAAGGCGGTGTCCTAGCACGGAAATCCCGCATCTGCGAAGGGCGGGGAGGGTATGGCAGGTCTCCCGATGGGGTGGCGCGGCCTCGGCCACTGGCCGAGATCGGACGTCATGGCCGGGACAGTCCCGGGCCGGACGGCCCTACCCGCCCACCACCAGATCGTCGCGGTGGATCATCTCCGACCGGCCGCTGATGCCGAGGATCGCCATCACGTCCGGGGAGGAGCGGCCCTTGATCCGCTCGGCGACCTCGGCGTCGTAGGCGATCAGGCCGCGGCCGACCTCGCTGGTATCAGGGCCGCGCACGATCACGGCATCGCCGCGGGCGAACTGGCCCTCGACCTTGACCACGCCGGCCGGCAGCAGGCTGGCGCCGGCGCGCAGTGCCGTCACCGCACCGGCGTCGATGGTCAGCGTGCCCTTCGGCTCCAGCGTGCCCGCGATCCAGCGCTTGCGCGAGGTGATGGGATTGGCCGGCGTCAGGAACCAGGTGCAGCGGCCGCCGTCGGCGATCGCCTGCAAGGGATGCTCGATCTTGCCGGAGGCGATCAGCATATGCGTGCCGCCGGTCGTCGCGATCTTGGCGGCCTCGACCTTGGTGCGCATGCCGCCGCGCGACAGCTCGGACTCGGCGTCGCCCGCCACCGCCTCGATTTCCGACGAGATGCTCTCGACCACCGGAATGAGTCTTGCGTTCGGATTGTTCTTGGGCGGGGCGTCGTAGAGCCCGTCGATGTCCGACAGCAGCACCAGCAGGTCCGCGCTCGCCATGGTGGCGACGCGCGCGGCGAGGCGGTCGTTGTCGCCGTAGCGGATCTCATTGGTGGCGACCGTGTCGTTCTCGTTGATCACGGGGATCGCACGCCACTCCAGCAGCTTGCCGATGGTGGAGCGCGCATTGAGATAGCGGCGGCGCTCCTCGGTGTCCTGCAGCGTCACCAGGATCTGGCCGGCGCCGATGCCGTGGGCGCCCAGCACCTCCGACCAGATTCGTGCCAGCGCGATCTGGCCGACGGCGGCTGCGGCCTGGCTCTCCTCGAGCTTCAGCGTGCCGCGCGGCAATTTGAGCCGGCTGCGGCCGAGCGCGATCGAGCCGGAGGAGACCACCAGCACGTCGCGGCCCTCGCGGTGCAGTTTGGCCATGTCGTCGGCCAGCGCCGCCAGCCAGGACGCGCGCACCTCGCCCCTGTCGGAATCCACCAGCAGCGCGGAGCCGACCTTGACGACGATGCGGCGGAATTGACTGAGTTCGGGGCTGGCCATGTCTCTGTGTGCTGGCGCTGGATGCGAATTGCTCGGGAAACGGCGGAGCGACAGGCGGCGCCGATGCGCCCTGCTTTTGCAGCAGGATGGTGACCGGCGCAAGGCAGCCGGGATGGTAAACGGCGCATGTCGGCCTTGTGTCGGCCGTCCGCCTGGCTCTAATGGCAACCAACGATAATGGGCTGAAAGAGGAAGCGAATGGATCGCCGCAAATTCATGGCCGGATGCCTTGGGGGATATCTTGGGCTGCCGCTTCTGGCGCAGGCGGGTGGGGCGCAAGCGCAGGCCGGGCTGACCAAGGTCATCTTTCCGTTCGCAGCGGGAGCCGGCGGCGATACGCTGTGCCGGCTGGTCGCGCAGGAGATGGCGCCGGTGCTGCAACGGACCGTCGTGGTCGAGAATCGCACCGGCGGCGACGGCCTGATCGGCATCAAGGCGGTCAAAGGCGCGAGTCCCGACGGCGGCATGGTGCTGGTGACGACCGGGCCGACCATGTACTTGCTGCCGATGGTGGAGACGGCGCCGAGCTTCGACACCGTCAAGGATTTCGTGCCTGTCTCGCTGCTGGCGCGGTTCGAATTCGCGCTGGTGATCAACCCGGCGGTCGATGCCACCGATTTCAAGAGCTTCGTGACGTGGCTCAAGGCGCATCCGGACAAGACCTCGTTCGGCGTGCCGAGCAACGGCACCATCCCGCATTTCATGGGCTCCAAGCTCGAAAAGGATCTCGGCATCCCCCTGACCCGTGTGCCCTATCGTGGCAGTGCGCCCATCCTCAACGATCTCGTCGGTGGCCACATCTCGTTCGGCATCACGACGTTGGCCGACGCGTTGCCGCAGCATCGTGCCAAGGGCGTGAAGATCATCGCGGTCAGCAGTGCAGAACGTTCGCCGTTCGCGCCCGACGTTCCGACGCTGAAGGAGAGCGGCATCGATCTCGTCGCGGACGCCTGGTACGGCATGTGGCTTCCCGCCGGCAGTCCGCCGGACTTCGCCGGCAAGCTCGGTGCCGCCGCGAGCGCCGCGCTCGCCAAGCCCGAGGTGAAGGAGAAGCTCACCGCCATCGGGCTCATTCCGGTCGGCTCGACGCCGGACGGATTGACCAAGGAACTCGCCGCGAACATCGCGCTGTGGCAACCGATCGTGAAGGCGACCGGATACAAGATCGAGAATTAGAAACTGACGGAGCACGCCAAAAACTTAGCCGTCATGGCCGGGCTTCACCCGGCCATCCACGTGCATCCACGTTTGACGCGAGACGTGGATGCCCGGGTCGAGCCCGGGCATGACGGGTGGAGAGAGCCGCGCGCTCCTCACCAATCCCCTCATCCTCCGAGACGGCGCTGCCGCGCCTCCTCACCATGAGAATTCTCACATCTTCGCGCGCTGGGCGATGCCGTCCTTGATCGCCGCAAGCTCCGCCTCGTCCCAGATGCCGATGAGAATGCCGCCCTTCACCTGCAGCTGGTTGTCGGCATAGGTTGCGATCTTCTCGCGCGGCGTGGTGATGTGGTCGTTCGGATGCAGCGCCCAGTCGAACAGTTCGGCCTGCAACCGCGCGACGATGCCGGCGCATTCAGGGTCGTCGCCGCGATCCAGGAACTCCTCCGGATCGGTTACGAGATCGTACAGCATCGGGCGAAAGCCGGAGGCGTGGATGTATTTCCAGCGGCCGTCGAACACCATGAACAGCCGGCAGCGCTCGATCGGCTGGTTCAGCTTCAGCCGCACGTCCTGCATGGCGTAGTCATATTCGGAGAATGCCACCCTGCGCCAGTCCGGTGGCGTCGGGCCGCGCAACAGCGGCAGCAGCGAGCGTCCTTCGAGGATGTGGCCCGGCACCTTGCCGCCGAAATAATCGACGAAGGTCGGCGCGAGATCGATCGCCTCGACCAGCGCATCGCTGCGCGTGCCGCGCGTGGCGTCGGCTTCCCTTGAGGGATCGATGATGATCAGCGGAATTTTTGCCGACTGCTCATGGAACAGGTCCTTCTCGCCCATCCAGTGATCGCCGAGATAATCGCCGTGATCGGAGGTGAACACGATCATCGTCGTGTCCAGCAGGCCGCGTGCCTCCAGAAACTTCATCAGCACGCCCATCTGGTCGTCGATCTGGGTGATCAGGCCCATATAGGTCGGGATCACCTTCTCGCGGGCATCGTCGCGCGCCATGTTGCGGGAGTAGCGCATGTCCATGTAGGCGCCGAACACCGGATGCGGATTCTGCCGCTCGCGCTCGGAACGGATCACTGGAATCATGTCATCGGTCGAATACATGCTGGCGTAGGGCTCGGGCGCGATATAGGGCCAGTGCGGCTTGATGTAGGACAGATGCAGGCACCATGGCCGGCCATCGGTCTCGGCCTCGCTGATGAAATCCATGGCGCGCCGCGTCATGTAGGGCGTCTCGGAATGCTCGTCCGGCACGCGCGCGGCCTTGTCGGCATGCACCAGCAGCCAGCCGTTCTGCAACGAGCCGTCGTCCGCCGCGCCTGAATTGGCCCAATGCTCCCAGGGATTGGTGGCTTCAAATCCCTGCTTACGAAGGTAGTCATCGTATTTCGGCCGCGGCCGCCCGGTCGGATGCAGGCCGTCGTCGCGCTCATAGGGTTCGAAGCCGCATTCGGCGACGTGCACGCCGATCACCGATTCCGGGGGAATGCCGAGCGCCTTCATGCCTTCGAGGTCGGGCGCCATGTGGGTCTTGCCGACCAGCACGTTGCGCACGCCGATTTTCTTGAGATGATCGCCGAGCGTGGGTTCGCCGACGCGCAGCGGCCAGCCGTTCCAGTGCGAGCCGTGCGAGCGCATGTAACGCCCGGTGTAGAACGACATCCGCGATGGACCGCAGATCGGCGACTGCACATAGGCCTTGCTGAACAGCACGCCACGCCTGGCCATGGCGTCGATGTTCGGTGTCTTCACCGTGGGATGGCCGGTGCAGCCGAGATAATCATAGCGAAGCTGGTCGCACATGATCCAGAGAACGTTCTTCGCGCGCGCCATGCGTCATCCCCGCCGTTTCTTGAGCGTTTGATGCTGCGCTATCGATGGCGCGAAGACAAGCCACTGCTAGTGATGCCCGCTTGCTCACAGCCATACACTCAAGTGTCGTCCCGGCGAAGGCCGGGACCCATAACCACAGGGAGCGGTTTGGCGAAGACTCTTCGTTCGGTGCTGCAGCCATCCGCAATCGATGAATCACGCGGTATGGGTCCCGGCCTTCGCCGGGACGATAACTACAACGACCACGGCTCCGCTTCGGCGGCGCTCTTGGCCTTGGCCGAGACCGGGCTTTCGCCGATCACCTCCGCCAGTGCGCGCAGGGCTTCCTTGACGCCCTGGCCGGTCACGCCGGAGAGCAGCAGCGGCGTCTTCTTGGCGGCGCGCTTCAGGCGGTCCTTCTGCTTCTTCAATTCGTCCGGCTCGACCGCGTCGATCTTGTTCAGCGCGACGATCTCGATCTTGTCGGTGAGCTGGCCACCATAGGCCTCCAGCTCGGTCCGCACCGTCTTGTAGGCCTTGCCGGCGTGCTCGCAGGTCGCGTCGATCAGGTGCAGCAGCACGCGGCAGCGCTCGACATGGCCGAGGAAACGATCGCCGAGACCGGTGCCTTCATGCGCGCCCTCGATCAGGCCGGGAATGTCGGCGAGCACGAACTCACGGCCATCGGCGTTCACGACGCCAAGCTGCGGATGCAGCGTGGTGAAGGGATAGTCGGCGATCTTCGGCTTGGCTGCGCTGACCTTGGAGAGCAAGGTCGACTTGCCGGCATTGGGCATGCCGACGAGACCGGCATCCGCGATCAGCTTCAGCCGCAGCCAGATCCAGCGCTCCTCGCCGGGCTGGCCGGGATTGGCGTTGCGCGGCGCGCGGTTGGTCGAGGATTTGAAATGCGCATTGCCGAAGCCGCCATTGCCGCCTTCGGCCAGCACGAACTTTTCACCGACCTTGGTGAAGTCGTGGATCAGCGTCTCGCGATCCTCGTCGAAGATCTGCGTGCCCATCGGAACCTTCAGCACGATGTTCTTGCCGTTGGCGCCGTGGCGGTCCGAGCCCATGCCGTTCTCGCCCTTCTGGGCCTTGAAATGCTGCTGGTAGCGGTAGTCGATCAGCGTGTTGAGGCCGTCGGCGACCTCGATGATCACATTGCCGCCGCGGCCGCCATTGCCGCCGGAAGGGCCGCCGAATTCGATGAACTTCTCGCGGCGGAACGCCACGCAGCCGTTCCCGCCGTCACCGGAGCGGATATAGACCTTTGCTTCGTCGAGGAATTTCATGGGCCATAGGTAGGCCAGCCGGTCCCGCGCGGCAACCCGGATTGATCGGCAAATCGGCCGAAATTCCGCGATCTTGGGGCCGTGCTTAACCCGCCGCTCGCCTCCGGATCAGGAATTTCTGCATGCCATCCAGCACCAGCTCCTTGCGCTGGTTGAACACGGTGCTGCGAAGCGTCACCACCCCGGTCGTGCGCCCCGGCACGAGCTCGGTGACCTCGAGCGCGGGATACAGGGTATCGTCGGCGAACACGGGTTTCAGGAACCGGCTTGCTTGCTCGAGGAAGCCGACGAGGGATTCCTCGACCATGAACGGAAACAGGCCCGCGCCGGGCGCGGTGTGGATCAGGGTCTGGAAGCCGTGGGCAAGCAGATGCGGCATTCCGCGGGCGCGGCAATATTCCACGTCATAGTGCACCGGATGGGTGTCGCCGCTCGCGGTCTGGAATGCCGCGAACACCGCCGAGGTCTGGGTGCGGCTCGGCAGCACGAAACGCTCGCCGAGGACGAAATCCTCAAACCAGCGTTGCGTGGGGATCATGCGATGCTGAGAGGGATCGAAATCGGTCATGCCGTGCGCTTTCGTTCGGTGAGAGTGCTATCGCTACCGCGATGCGAAGGGTGCGACAATCCGTTCAATTCGGCGGAAGTGGGCTTGTCCCTGGTGCTCACGTCATTAAAACGACCGCAAGCGACTCTCGACGCGAATTTTTTGCGCTCTCTCCGCCCGTCATTGCGAGGAGCGTAGCGACGAAGCAATCCAGACTGCCGCCGTGGAGACGGTCTGGATTGTTTCGCTCCGCTCGCAATGACGACCTCTCACAGTCCGACTTGATCGATGCCTTTCTTCAAATCTCTCTCCGCTTATGACGACCGCTCGGCGCGGCTGGCCGGCATCGCCTTGATGGTGGTGTCGATCTTCATGTTCTCGTTCGGCGACGCCATGGGCAAGTTCCTGGTCGGCACGTATTCCGTAGGACAGCTCTTGTTCCTGCGGGCCTGCGCGGCGCTGCTCCTGCTGTCGCCGTTGATCTGGCGCCAGCGTCACCAGTTCCTGCATCTGGAGCGGCCGGGCCTGCAGCTCATTCGCGTCGTGCTGTCGACGCTGGAGGTGGCGGCATTCTTCCTCGCGACCGTGTATCTGCCGCTCGCCGACGTCATTACCTATTATCTCGCCGGTCCGATCTTCGTCACCGCGATGTCGGCGATCTTCCTGGGGGAAAAGGTCGGCTGGCGGCGGTGGACCGCAATCCTGATCGGCTTCTGCGGCGTCTTGATCGCGCTGCGCCCTTCCGCACAGACCGTGAGCCTGCCGGCGCTGATCGCGCTCGGCGGCAGCCTGTCGTTTGCGACGCTGATGCTGATCACACGCAGCCTGCGCAAGACGCCCGACATCGTGATGGCGTCCTCGCAGTTCATCGGCACGTTTTCGCTCGGTGCCGTGCTGTCGGCCTTCCACTGGGTGCCGCCGACATCAGGCAGCCTCGTGATCTTCGCGCTGGCGGGATGCGTCTCGGTCACCGCGCTGTTCTGCGTCAACCGCTCGCTCAAGCTCGCGCCGGCCAGCGTGGTGGTGCCCTACCAATATTCGATGATCGTCTGGGCCGTGATCTTCGGCTTCGTCGTGTTCGGCGACGTACCGGAGGTCGCCACCATCGTCGGCGCGGCGATCATCATCGGTGCGGGATTCTATATCTACCTGCGTGAGCGCGACCTGGGGCGCGAGAGCGAGCCGGTGAACCCGCCGGCGTAGCCAAGGCTACGCCGTCGTCCCGGCGAAGGCCGGGACCCATACCCCCAGGAAATAGTTTTGCGATGACTCGGAGTGGGAGTCTTTGCGGCACGAACATTCGTGGTTATGGGTCCCGGCTTTCGCCGGGACGACACTGATTGTGTAGCGCCACCAAGGCCCTACCGCATCCTTCTCGCGCTGCTCCAGCTCTTCAGCGAGGCCCAGACGCCGCGTGAGAGGCGGAAGCAGTCGACCGGCGTGGATGAGCCCAGCGCCAGGAAGCGGTGCAGCTGGACGCCGCTCCACTGGAAGCCGCACTTCTCCAGCACCTTGCGCGAGGCCGGGTTGGTGACGCGCGCGCCGGCATAGAGGTGGTCCTCTTCGAACTCCTCGAAGAAGAAATCGATGGCGCCGCGCGCGGCCTCGGTGGCAAAGCCCTGACCCCAATGCTCGACGCCGAGCCAATAGCCGAGCTCGGCATTGTCGGGCGTGGAGCAATCGATGCCCACCATGCCGACCGGCCCGGTATCGTGCTCGATCAGGAACACGGTCTCGCTGCCGAGCGCGGCGGTGGCGCGGATGAATTCGACGGCGTCGTCCTGCCCATAGGGATGTGGGAGGCGGCGGGTATTTTCCGCGACGCGGCGGTCGTTGGCGAGGCTGGCGATGGTCCTGACGTCGGCGAGCGTCGGCTTCCGCAAGGTCAGTCGCTCGGTGGCGACGACACTCGGTCTCGCCTCCTGCAAGGTCGCGCTCGAGAAATCCTGCAACATGTCCGGCTCCTGGAAAGTCACTAAGTCAAAGTGAGCAAGTCAAAGAAAAAGGGAGGCCGGTTTCCCGCCTCCCCTGGAGCCTTCGATCTCTCGATCTCTTGGACTCCGCCGGTTCAGTCGGGACCGGCGGATTCCAATTTGATCCACCGTCTATTCAGCCGCCTCTGCGATCGGGAGTACCGATACGAAGGTGCGGCCGTTGGCTTTGGCCTGGAACGCAACACGACCTTCGACCTTGGCGAACAAAGTGTGGTCCGTGCCCATGCCGACATTAAGGCCGGGATGCCAGGTGGTGCCGCGTTGACGCGCAATGATGTTGCCGGGCGTGACGATCTCGCCGCCGAACGCCTTGATGCCGAGGCGCTTGCCCTTCGAATCGCGACCGTTGCGCGATGAACCGCCTGCTTTTTTGTGAGCCATGGCTCGTCTCCGAAATCCTGCGTATGTCTAGATCAATTCCTTGACGGAATCATTTCACGATTTCTCACGCATCAATTCGTGAATTGGCGTGATCAAATCTATTTATTCGGCGGCTTCCGCTGCCGGCTCCTTTGCCACCTTTTCCTTCTTCGGACGCGGGCCCTTGGTGGGCTTGGCGCCGTCCGTCAGGATTTCGCTGATGCGCAGCACGGTGATCTCGTCGCGATAGCCGCGCTTGCGGCGCGAGTTCTTGCGGCGGCGCTTCTTGAACGCGATGACCTTCGGGCCGCGCTTGTGGTCGAGCACCTCGACCGCAACGGACGCGCCTGCGACGGTCGGGACGCCCAGGACCGGCGTGTCGCCGCCAACCACCAGAACTTCACTCAGCTGCACGATCGAGCCGACTTCGCCTTCGATCTTGCCTACTTCCAAGACATCATCCGGCACGACGCGGTATTGCTTGCCGCCGGTTTTGATGACTGCGAACATCGTTTTTTTCCTTCGTGTTCAATCCCGGCCTCGCGACAGATTGTCAGGGCCGGCTTTTTGTCAGTCGTTGCGGGTTTATGCGCGTTTTGTGCGGGCGGGATTTATCCCTTTGAAAACCCACGCAAAAACAAGCGGCGCGAGAAACGCCCCGCGCCGGCTGTGGGACTTATAGCCGCCGAGCGCGCCAAGTCAAGGAAAACTGCCCAAAAAGGCCCCGGATTTGAAGGATTTGGCCGCGCTGCAGGCGTGCAGCTGAATCTCGCCCGGTCTTGCAACAAACGGGTTCCCCCGCCGTTGTCCCCGCCGGAACAGGTAAGCGGGCAAGGGATCCCATGGCAACAGACGAACTGGTCAAGACGACGGGCATCGCCCATCACGGCGCCGAGCGGCTGCCGTCGGTGGAGATCGACAGCTTCAACATCGAGATGAAGGACGAGGACGGCTTCCTCGGCGACCGCGCCAGCAAGGGCGCCTTTCGCGACATTCTCGACCGCTGGCGCAAGCCGCTGCGCAAGACCGGCGAGGACCCGTTCGGCAAGGAGCCCTCGGAAAACATCAGCAAGAAGACCCTGGATGCCATCCTGGTCGGCGACGACACCGAGGCCTCCGCGGTCGTGCACAGCGCGATCGAGGATTTCGCCCAGGAGCTCGCTTACGTCACCCGGCGTTTCCTCAAGACCAAGGCCTGGGCCAAGACCGAGCGCATCGTGGTCGGCGGCGGTTTTCGCGACTCCCGGCTCGGCGAGCTCGCGATTGCGCGCACCGAGATCATCCTCAAGGCCGAGGATTTCAAGATCGATTTGATGCCGATCCGCCACCATCCCGACGAGGCCGGACTGATCGGCGCGCTGCATCTGGCGCCGTCCTGGATCTTCGAGGCGCATGACAGCATCCTCGCCGTCGACATCGGCGGCACCAACATCCGCTGCGGCCTAGTGGAAACCAGCTGGAAAAAGGCGAAAGACCTGTCGAAGGCCAAGGTCGTGCACTCCGAGCTCTGGCGTCATGCCGACGACGAGCCGACGCGCGAAGGCGCAGTGAAGCGGCTCACCAAGATGCTGAAGGGGCTGATCACGGAAGCCGAGAAGGAAGGCTTCAAGCTCGCGCCGTTCATCGGCATCGCCTGTCCCGGCGTGATCAACGCGGACGGCTCGATCGAGAAGGGCGCGCAGAACCTCCCCGGCAATTGGGAGAGCAGCAAGTTCAACCTGCCGGCGAGCCTGATCGAGGGCATCCCCGTGATCGGCGAGCACGACACCGCGATCCTGATGCACAATGACGGCGTGGTGCAGGGGCTTTCGGAGGTGCCGTTCATGCAGGACGTCGACCGCTGGGGTGTGCTCACCATCGGCACCGGCCTTGGCAATGCCCGCTTCACCAATCGCCGCAAGGAGAGCGGTAATGGCGGCAATGGAAAAAACCGGGATTCCACGGAGAACGGGAAGAAAAAGGGCAAGGACAGCAAGAAGAACGACGACGAGTAACCTTGACTGGTTAGGTTAAGGACCGGATTGCGTTGCGGCACGCCAGCGGCGCGCTAGGGTCGAATCGTCGCTTCCACTCGGCCGGCGAAGCCGCCCTTCACGGCCAGTATTTCAATGAGCGGCACGGGACCGCCAGTGTTTACCGCGTCTGGCGGTCCCACCCTTGTCCCTCCCTTGGGGGGCCGGATCGTTCTTCCGATCCTTCTGACACAAACTGCACTGGGCGGTCGCTGATCCAGGTCTAAAATGCCCGTCATGGGCAATGATCTCAGCTTTCGCATCGTCGTGGTCGTGCTCGGGACCTTGCCGGTTCTGTTCACGGCCTTGGCCGCGTTTGGCGGCTAGCTCCACCCGATGCGCTGAAAGAATGCCGCGATCTCCGCGGCTGCGCGACCCGGATCTTCCCGATGCGGGAAGTGGCCGACGTCCGGAAACATCGCCAGATCAAGCGCGCTGAACGTCTCCAACAACCGATCGGTCCACGCATAGGGAAACAGCGGATCGTGCTCGGCCCAGCGCACGCAGGTCGGCACGCTGATCGGCGGCTGGCGCGGCGCCTCGCCCTTCATCATCGCGATGCGCCCGGCATGCGAGGCGCGATAATGCGCAAAGCCGCCGGCGAGGTTGCCCGCTTTGAAGAAATTGTCGGCGAAGGCGTCGAGCACGTCGTCGAAGGCGTTCTTCCGGTGTGCCCAGCCTTTGAGGAAATGGCCGATGTAGATCCGGCAGCTCTCGCGGCTGGCCCCGACCAGCGCAGGCGCGATCTCCATCTGGTGGAAGGACTGGTACCAGATGTGGTTGAGCCTATCAGGCGCCGCCATCCGCGCGCCGATCCCGGGATAGACGAAATCGAAGAAGAACAGGCCGGCGAGCCGCTCGGGCGCCTGCCGGGCCAGAGGCTGCATCACGGCACCGCCGACGTCGTGGCCGACCACGCCGAATCGGTCGATGCCGAGCCGGTCCATCAGCGCCAGCATGTCGGCGGCATGGCCGTCCGGACCAAAGGGCCCATCCGGCTTGTCGCTGTCGCCGAAGCCGCGCAGATCGGGCGCGATCAGCGTGAAACGGTCCTTCAGCCGCGCCATCACCGGCTCCCAGGTCAGCCAGAATTCGGGCCAACCATGCAGCAAAAGCAGCGGTTTTCCTTGTCCGGCGCGGACCAGATGGAAATCGGCGCCATTGGCCGAGATCGTCAGATGCTCCATGGCGGTTCCTCTCGAGGGCGGGATTGGGGGTGAAAGAGGCAGCGGATTTTCCCCTTTCGCGCCTTGTCTGGCCCGCCATCCTCGCCTATTAACGCCTCCAACCACAGGGGCCGCAGCTCCTATACGGCGCCTTCAGGAGAGGTGGCAGAGTGGTTGAATGCACCGCACTCGAAATGCGGCATAGGTGCAAGCCTATCGGGGGTTCGAATCCCTCCCTCTCCGCCATAATAAAACGGCTTCGAGAAAGCCCCGTAAAATCAGGTCTTACGGCACGCCAGAAGCCTCTGGTGTAGCCCTTGGGTTGTAGCCCCTAGGACCATCCCAGCCTGCCACGGCAGCGTCATAGTTTTAATGCCGCCGGATGGCAGTCTTCTTCCCGGGACCATCCGCATTGGCACGGAGATCGGGTAACCGTCACGAAGGCCAAGTCCGCTCTACATTCGGCGGAGGCACCTTATGCATCGGCGATCAGTGAGGCGATGTCCTCAAGCGAACGCCGGCTGAAGTCCTTCGCAAACTCACCTACGATCTTGCCTCTCAAGTCGTGGTTGAAGTGCTTGCGCAGTTCCCCCAAGGTCCTGGGGTCCGAGACGACGACCAGGTGTTCTATGGTCCCGTCCAGGCTGAGCTTGTTCAGGAACGCGGCGATTGCTGCCGCGAAGTCGTTTTCGAACTGCTTCCCGTCGGGGCTGGCGGAGCCTGTACGATGCCGCGCAAGAGAGTTCGCGTGGACCGGCGCAGGCGGAGTCGCCGTAATCTCAACCAAGTGCACCCCGGGTTTCACCCCGGTATTGTGGAACAGTCGGATCGTCTCGCCGTCAGCGACAGCGACTGTCGCACCGGTCGGTAGAATCATCGAAAGACCTCCCGTTCACGATCCCGCATTGACACAACGGGCCCATGACACTTGCATCCGGCGTTCTGCTTCGCCTCTCAAGCTCCCGGCACGAAACTCCCCGGAGCACGGCAATCCGACGACCGCCGAAAGGAAACGACGCGGCGAACACGGCGCTCTTTGCGGTCGAGAAGTCGATGCGCTCGGAAGTGCTTGCGCTGCCGAGCAGCGAGTGGCCGAAGATTGAATCTTGGGCGGTCGAAAGAAAAATCACCTCTAGCTATGGAGTTGATAGCCGACCGTTATTGGGCCGACTGAAAGACGCTTCGCGGGGCGGCGCAAGCGCGGCGCTTCCCTCTGAAAGCACGCGAGGCGCTCGCGGGGAGTCTCACCTTCGCCTGAGTTCTTTCGAGGGCAATGGACGCTTCGGGCCGGATGTCTGGGCACGCGTCGCGGTATTGGAGGCGCGTGCACCCTTTGTGATGTTGGGACGATCGGCGCAATCTTCCGTGGCGCTTGCCCGACGTCGTCTCAACGTGTCTCGGCTAGTCGTGGGACGTCAAGAACAGCCACGCACCGCGCCACGGTCGCCGCTCCTAAGGGAACGTCAGTCCGAAGGCCGCCGGGTCGGGCTTCTCGCCTTTCCGCGGGACAAGGAAGCGCTCCAGACCACCCGGAACGAAGCTGAGGAGCAAGGTCGCCTGATCGCCGACCACCTCGATCGTATGCGGCACTCCGCGGGGAAGGGCTGCGTAGGCGCCTGGCCCCACCTCGACACGGGAATCGCCAACTCGCGCGATCAAATTGCCCTGCACGACATAGAGCAACTCGTCTTCTCGTGTGTGGGTGTGTAGGGGCGGCTCCTCCCCGGCACGCACCGTCCAAAGCACAGTGCCGTATTCGCCGCCGGACTGGCTGCTCTCCACCTTCATTTCAACGCTCGAGCCTCCGCTCGAGGTCACCGTCTCGCCGCCGCGCGGCGCCGTGAGAACCGGCTTTTGCACCGACATTTGTAGCCTCCTGATGATACGCCGGGTGAGCCCGGTACCAGGTGAACATCGAATTTCGAGCGGCGAATGGGAAATGACGTCACGCCATGAAGTTAATAGCTGCGTGTTATGATGGCCGTTCGCTTTCCCGCCCGGACGCGCGTGCGCTCAACGTCGACTGCGCCAGGAAGTCGGTCAGTATTCTGATGGTCTCCGTAGGCTTCAGGTTCTCGCTCCCACACAGTTGTTCGAATGTCTCATGCAGCAAATTGAGCTTCGCCTAGGTCGGCCCGGTCATCGCTCTTTGCGGCCTCGCGATCGATATCTTGCTGCTTGTTCCGGCTCGTCATGATGATCGGCGCCGCGTAGGTCGAATAGAGTCCGCCGTGTGCTGATAACGGTCAGCTATCGACTCCATGGCAAGAGGTGATTTTCCATCTTGCGGCGCCGGACCCAATCTTCAAGCCGTCATCGACCGCCCCGTTGAGCGACTGCGGGCCAGGAGTTTCCCACATGCAGAACAAGTCTTCATCCGACATTTTCTTTCCCCATGAGGTCGAGAGCCTTCTGCCACAGGATGTAGTCGTGCTTGCGGATAGCGCCGGTGTCGCACTTGGGCTGTCGCGCCTGCCTGGTACGCGTGGGCGGAATGCCGGCGATCGTGGCGCAAGTATCATCCCGTCCAGGTACGTAGAGATTCCGCTCGTTGGGAGCGATGGCGAGGTCTCCGGGATCTTGTTTCGGACCGCCCCATGTTCCGGCACGCGCGGCGTGCCTTTCGCTCGCGGCGCAGAGGCAGAGAGATCGACCGGCGGCGTGGCGCAGTTCGTCGTCCACGACATTAACAACCTCTTTGCCGTGATCGGCGGTGGCTTGCGACTGCTCGAGCGTCAGAGTGACGTCGCGTATCGTGAGGCGATCGTTGGCACAATGCAGGAGGCGATTGCGCGAGGCATGTCGCTCAGTCGCCAGCTTCTCGATACTGCGTGCCCGTGCCGCAACCCGATCGACGGCTTGGTCGCAGGCGATCGCCTCGCAGCCATCACGGGTACCCTTCACTGGGCGCTGCGTCCGGACATCACCATCTGCATAGAGATTGCCCCTGATCTATGGACGTTTAATGCCGACCCGGAAGGGCTGTACTTTGCGCTATTGAACCTCTGCCGAAACGCTGACGATGCTATGCCGGCCGGCGGCACGATCACTGTCTCGGCGCGGAATGTCGAGCTGTCCGCCGACGCGGACCGGCGATTCGTCGAGATTGTCGTCGCCGACGAGGGGGAGGGCATGCCCGAGGAAATCATGTCGCAGGCGTTCCTTCCGTACTTCACAACGAAGATGGCCGGAGGCGGCAGCGGCATCGGACTCCCCCAGGTTCGACGTTTCGCTGAAGAACAGGGAGGGGCGGTCAGTATCGAGAGCGAGCGGGGTACTGGCACGCTGGTTCGTCTCCTTCTCCCGCGTGTCGACGACGCGGCGGTCCGCAGCAGCCTTGTTACGGCTCCAACCACGTGCACGCCTTCTTTCGAACCTCCCCGCAATAGTGACTACACGCAGTATGACAAAGAGGCCGGATACACGCAAAAGCGGAACGTGCCCACAAGGGCTTCCCATCCGGTGAACCAGGTCGCTTCCGTGAATGCGGCGCATTACTCTAGGAGTGGGTACGATCATGTTTTCTGTGATTTTCGAAGCTCTCCTAAATAAGGATCACCGGGACACCTACCTTGACTACGCTAACGTGCTGCGCCCCGAGCTGGAGCGGGTCGAAGGCTTCGTCGATAACATCCGCTACAGGAGCCTGACCCGCGAGGGCTGGATTCTTTCGCTGTCGAACTGGCGGGACGAGAAATCGCTCGTCCGCTGGCGCGTCCACATGCGCCACCACGAGGTCCAGAAGCAGGGACGCGCCGAAATACTCGCAGACTACCATCTCCGCGTCGGTCAGATCACTGCCGATAACCAGCTGCCCGCGGGCTGCGTCCTGACGGAGCAGAGGCTCGACTTGACCGAAGTCGGGGAGGGGACGACGGTCACGCTGATCAACGCGACGCGCCCTGCCGACTGGGAACAGACCAACAACCCGTACGACTGCGCCGAGTGGCTCGGCCTGAACCCGTGGGCCGCCGACTTCACGTCCTGGGACATCTTCGATGCGGTGCTCACGCCTGGCGAGTTGATCCTGCTCATGTCCTGGAAGGACGCCGCCGCAGCTCAGGCCTATGAGGACGCTCTGGCGCCGAATGAAAAGACAAGGGTACGGAGCGTGCGGATCGTGCGCGACTACGGGAAATACGACCGTCGCGAGGCGCCTCAATACTTCGCAGATGCCAGGGGTGGGGAGACCCTCCATCCCTGATGCCGCTCCGTCAGGAAGGGCCGTGCTGCCGCGAGCCCTGGGCCTGCACCACGACCCAGCCGAGCGCTTGGCCGGGCTTCGTGCGAGGCTGGCGTATTGGCGGTCGACGTACCGTCGCTGAGGCGTGCTCCACTTTTTATGCGTAAGCCATCTTGGCGCTGACGGTCATGTCTTGCGGCGGCTGCGTGAGGCGCTGGCGTCCGTCCGGCGCTTTACAGACCTCGCATGCGCGACCCCGGCTCTCAGAAATTCCTGAAAGCGTGTCCGTGCGTCCAAATCAATGGGCCGGGCCGTTTCAACCCATGCACACAAGTTGCATCTACGCCCCATGATCGCGACGTGCCTACCCGCCGCCGATTGCAGCGGTTTGTCAGCATCGACAACCGCATCTTGACGGAGAACATATCAACCCATGGAGCTTCATCAGGTTCGCTACTTTCTCGCCGTCGCCTCCACACTCAACTTCACCCGTGCGGCCGAGCAGTGCAATGTTACACAGCCGGCCTTGACCAAGGGGGTGCAGAAGCTCGAGCAGGAACTCGGCGGTCAGTTGATCTACCGCGAACGTCAGCTTACCCAGCTCACTGATCTTGGAAAGGAAGTCCTCCCGCTGCTGGAGCGCACGCTGGCTTCGGCAGGTGCGGTCCGCCGCCGAGCCCAGGAATTCCGGCGCAAGGACGTCGCGCCGCTGAAGATCGGCCTCGCCCCATCCATCTCGGCGTCGCTCGTCCTCGATCCGATTGCGGAGATCGCGAGATTCGTGCCTGGACTTCACGTCGAGCTGCGCGAGGGTGCGGCGAAGAAGCTCGTCGACCTCTTGCTCGAGGGAGAGATCAATGTCGCAATGGTCGGCGACTTGCAGGACGTGCCCGCCCGCATCGACGACTGGTCGCTGTTCGAAGAGCGTTATGTCGCGGTTCTCTCGCCGACACACCATCTCGCAAATCGTTCCTCGATCGGCATCGACGACCTTCGCGAAACCATCTTGCTGGAACGAGCCGACTGCGACGTCGCCCCTAAGATCCAGCAATCGTATTTTCCCGAGAAGCCGCCCCAACTCGGTCACTGCAGCGGTCATGACTTGCACCTGCAGCACATGGCCGCAGCCGGCTTTGGCGTGATACTCGCGCCCGAGCACATGCCACGCCTTCCGACGCTCAAGACCATCCCGCTCGAAGGCGACCTGGTCTCGCGGGAAGTGCGCCTTCTGGCCGTGCAAGGGCGCCGCTACTCGCCGGCATTGGACGCATTCGTCAAGGTAGCGCGGCTTCGTGACTGGTCGATCGATGCCCCCGATCGTCGTGCACCGCAGAAAGCGGTCCTGGCGGTGTCGAGGGCTCCCGCATGACCGCGACGCGCACGCCGCCAGACGCCCGCGTCCGCCCAATCATCTTCAACCTGAAGACTCTCCACCGATGCTAGATCAGACCGACAAGACACTTGCCCGGACTCGCACCGAGCTATTGACGACATTCAGCGCCGCAGACTGGGAATCATACAATCACCTCGTGCGCTGGCTCCGAGACTCCGACGTAGCATCGCACGCGCTCAAGGTCGGAGACGACGCGCCGAACTTCCTCCTGCCGGACGCTGACGGTCGTCTCCACTCCTCCGAACAATTGCGCCGGAACGGACCGCTCGTCCTGAGCTTCTTTCGAGGCGGCTGGTGTCCGTTCTGCACGTCTGAGCTCCGCGCCCTCCAGGCTGCAAAAGATGAGTTCGAGAACGTCGGCGCGACCCTCGCAGTCGTGACACCCGAGACCAGGGATTTTCCGCGGCAGCTCAAGCAGGACCTGGGCCTGGAGTTGAAGGTACTTTCCGACGTCGATTACGGCGTTGCCATGTCGTATGGCGTGCTGTTCCGGGTGCCCGACGAGACCAAGGCGCACTATTCCGGGCTCGGGTTCGATTTCGGCGACCGGCACGGGTCACCTGAGTGGATGTTACCCATTCCTGCGACTTACGTGATCGACGCGGACGGCCGTATCCGCAGCGCATTCGTCGAGCCGGATTTCACGATACGCGAGGAGCCGGCGCAAATCCTGGCTTCGCTGCGCCAAGTCGCTTCAAAGTCCCGGTGAGGGCGGTTGAAGATGGAACGCGACAGTCGGTTTCAAGCGCTCTTTTACGGCGATATCTGCCGCCTATCGAATACATGTCGAAAGGGAATTTCCAATTTCGACGGCCGCGTCCGATCTTGGAGATTGGCTAGGCCCACCTTGGTCGGCTCCACAGCGATCGAAACACGGATTGCAGCCGTTACGCCGGACCAGAAAAGGAGATCCCCATGAAATTATCGAGGACCGTCGGCATGGCGGTCGCCGTCTCGCTGGTCGCCGGTGCCGTAGCAGCGCTCGCGCAGAGCGGAATGGCTCCGGCCAGTCCGACGGCAAACGTGGTCGACGGTAGCGGGCACCTGCGGGTGCCCGCGGACTATCGAACCCTCTACCAGGCGCTTGGCACCTGGGCGATTGCCGCCGACAACGGCCAGGGCTCGAAGGAAATGCACACTGTCTATGCCTCTCCGGGGGCGATCGACGCCTACCGGAAGACGGGGCACTTCCCGGATGGTGCCGTTCTGGTGAAAGAGGTCTTCGCGACCTCGACGAACGAGATGACCACCGGCACGGTAAGCCGCGCCGACAAGCCCAAGGGCTGGTTCGTCATGGTGAGAGACAGCAAGGGAACGCACCCCGGCAACCCATTGTGGGGCGACGGGTGGGGATGGTCATGGTTCGATGCGGACAAGCCGCTCAAAACCACCTCGACGGACTATCAATCCGATTGCCAGGGGTGCCACGTGCCTGCCCAAGCCACGGACTGGATATACGTGGACGGGTATCCTGTCCTGCGGCGTTAGGCGGCTGTTCGCGTGGGCTGCTGTTCTCTTGCCGCAGCTCGCCGAGCCGATGCCCGCATGTTCATAGTACAAACGAGCGCATGGGTTTGACGTGTCCTTTTCGGTCTACGAGATCACGGTGCCTGTGATGGTCCACGGGCTGAATGTGATGGACGACTATCTCGACCACGCCGAAGCGCTCGAGAGAACCAGAGGGTTCGAGCCGAGGAGGATTCTTGGCGAGCGGCTCGTACCCGATATGCTGACCTTCGGAGAACAGTTTTCCGTCGGCTGCAACAAGGTCGACGCGCACATGGCGAAGCTGATGCAGCACGACGCGCCAGCACCTCGCAACATCTCCATGACGTACCCGGCATTAAAGGAACGGATTCTCGAGACGCGCGGTTTCCTGCAAAGTGTTCAGCCGGACGAGATTGCCGGCGCGCAGTCCCATACATACGAGTTGACGCCGCCTATCGTGCGTGGGTGGTTCGGCGGTGAAGACTACATCCGGCATCTGGTCCTGCCCGACTTCTTTTTCCATATCTCGATTGCGCACGCGATCCTTCGGCGCCTGGGAGCGAGGATCGGGAAGCGCGACTACCTCGGAAACCTCAGTCAACAGAGCGGCGGCGACTACTCGTAAGGGGCGGGCGCGGTGCACGGCGAATGTTTGACGGCGGCTCGGCGCCGCTGGGTCATGATCTGCATCTTGATTGGACTTGGTCTAAGTTCTCTTGGAAGCGCGATCGTGAACATCGCCTTGCCAAACATCGCGCGTTCATTCGCGAGTAGCGACGCCGCGGCCGTTTGGGTCGTAAACGCATATCAGCTTTCGGCGACGATCTGCTTGCTGCCCATTGCAAGTCTGGTCGGCTCACTCGGTCTAAAACGCGTTTATGCCACAGGCTTGGCCATTTTTGTCCTCGCGTCGTTCGGTTGCGCTTTCGCCCCAACATTGCCGATGCTGGTGAGCGCGCGCTTGATTCAGGGGGCCGGAGCCGCTGGAATCTCCGTGGCCGGTATGGCATTTGTCCGCGTGGTTTATCCCCATCACTTGGTCAGCAAGGGCTTTGCGTTGGTCGCGCTGGCAGTGGCGATACCTGGCGCATTGGGCCCCACCATCGCGGCGGCAATACTTGCCGTAGCAAAGTGGCCCTGGCTGTTTCTGGTGAATGTGCCGTTCGGACTTGCTGTACCTCTGTTTATCGCCGCTGCACCACCAGATGTTCGGTCTGCGAGTTCTCTCGATCTGACCGGGATCGCTCTCAACGCGCTGGCGTTCGGGCTCTTCGTCGTTGGCGTCGGAACGCTTGGTACCGGCGATGGGCGCATTGCGACGGGAGAGATCGTGGCGGGTCTTTTCTTCCTTGGCCTCTTCGTTCGACAGCAGCTCCAGCACTCTGCGCCGATGTTGCCATTCGATCTTTTTCGTATACCTCTGTTTACTCTGTCCGTGTGGACATCCGTCTGCTCCTATGCAGCGCAAATCTTGGCTTACGTCTCCTTGCCGTTCTTGTTTGAGACGAGCATGCATCTTTCGGCCGTGCAAACAGGCTTTCTTGTTACGCCCTGGCCGTTGATGACCGCCGTCACGGCTCCAATCGCCGGCCGCTTGGCAATCCGCTACCCAGCCTCAGGGATCTGCAGTGTCGGTTTGGCGTTGTTGGCGATTGGTTTGCTCCTGATGGTCTTCCTGCCGACAGCTCCGGAAAGGTGGGATGTCGCTTGGCGACTGGCACTTTGCGGTATTGGCTTTGGTCTGTTTCAGACCCCGAACAACACGGCGATGATGACGGCTGGACCCTTAGGGCGCAGTGGGGCTGCAAGTGGGATGAATGCCGCAGCCCGCTACATCGGGTGGTCACTTGGTTCCGCGTTGGTCTCGCTGATCTTTGGCTTGGGCGGAGACCACGGCGCGGTCTCTTGTTTGGTCGCCGGAATGGCTTTCGCTCTGATGGGAGTCGCTACCAGCAGCGCTCGCCGATTCCGGTAACGTCCGCGCGCGGCCGCTTCCGTGAAAGTCTTGGATGACTGACAAGCTTGGGAATTAGCGGACCGGCTGAATTCAATGCTTTCTAGGTTTCTACCGAGCCGCCCGCTTTCTCCGCGGTCCGTGTCAAGGTCATCGCCGCTGCAAGGGCGCCGCAGGTTGACGTCGCAGCGGCTACTGCGAGGCCGACCTCGTGCCCGGACGCGAAAGGCGCGATGCCGGCGGCCAATGCGGCCCCGGCAAGCTGTGCAATCCTGCTCGCCGCATTGTTGATGCCGGAGGCGAGCCCCTCGTCGGCCTGGTCCACACTCGACATGACCGACGCAGTGAGCGGTGCCACCAGCACAGCGAAGGACAGGCCCAGCAGGGCCATGGGTCCGATCACGCCGAGCATCAGGGGCTCTTCCCGGCCGAGCGCCATCCAGACATAAGCGAGCGCCGCGCCGATCGGTCCCATGATGAGCATAGCTTGCGTGCCGATCCTGTCCGCCAACCTGCCGAAGACATTCGACAACAGTCCCACGCCGAGCGTGAAGGGCAGGAATGCCAGCCCGGCAACTGTCGGCGACAGAGCGCGGCGATCGACGAGGTCAAAAGGTAGCAGAAAGAACATGATCGAAATCCCTGCATAAACCAACAGAGTGACGACGTTCAGTCCGAGGAAGACGCGATTGTCCGCCAGGCGAGGTGGGGTCATCGGATGTTCGCTTCTGCGCTCCCAGAACGCGTAGACGGCGAGCCCGACAATCCCAAGTCCAGCGACGGTCATGAGCACGGTTCCCGACCGGGCTGGAATGCCCGAGGCCGCTTGAGCTTCAGCGGAGCCGATCTGACTGAGCGCCCAGGTGAGCGCCCCGATCGCCGAAGCGAGGATCGCGGCGCCGAGAAGATCGAACCTGCGGTGGATACGGCCATCTCTCGGCGCGAAGACCAGCAGGAGTCCGACTGATACGAACGCGAGTGGCGGGTTGATCCAGAACACTGATGACCAGCCAAAGGTCTCGGTCAGCCAGCCGCCCAGGACAGGACCTCCGGCTGTGGTGAGGGCAGATGCCGCGGCCCATACGCCGATTGCCCGGTTTCGCTCTACGCGCGGATAGGTGGCGCCGATCAGAGCGAGACTGGCGGGGGCGACGATCGCTGCGGACGCTCCTTGCCCGACGCGGGCAGCGATCAGCCAGGCGGACGAAGGCGCCAGCGCGCAAGCGACGGACGCCAGGCCGAACAGGACGCAACCGAGCGCGAGCATGCGGGCCTTGCCATAGACATCCGCGAGCGCGCCGCCGATCAATGTCAACGAGGCGAGCGCCAGCATATACCCGTTGAGAACCCATTGAATCGAGGCGAGGTCCGCTCCCAAATCGGCGCGTAATCTCGGTAACGCAACCGGCAGCGCTGTCGCATCGATGAAAGCCATCGAGGACGCGAGAACACAGGCCGCGAGGACCATTCGCCGGCAGCGAGGCGACGCTTCCCGTCCGAACTGGCGCGGGCAGGGTTCCGCATCGATAATGCCACGGCTGCACCCCTCCACAAAAGACCGCGTCTCGCTGCGACAAGCTCGCCGTCTCTTGTTTGCAGGGTTGGTCATTCGCGATCCCATTTCGGATTAAGGCGTTTCCAGCGGCCGTCTCACTGTGGCGGTCGGACTCCATCGAGGAAAATCATCTCTCGCCATGAAATCGATAAACGATCGATATTGTCTTGCTGAGGGCATGCGATCGCGGCTCGCGCGGATTGCCTCGATTAAGACGGCCGACAGGGCCATCGCGGCGCCATTCCCCGCTGCAATGGAAACTATGCGCGCCGGCTATTGGAAATTGGTGCTCCGCGTTGCGATCAATAAACACCGCTCGCAGATTTCGTCGAGTGCTCGACAAATGAACTCGTGAAGGCGCTGTTCCATCTTCTTCTTCGGAAGCTGTCTGTCGTCGCTGGCAAGCAATGTCGAACGGGCTTTTATCGTTGGAACATACCCGGCGAGGGAGCGAAAAACTGAGGAGGCAACTCACATGAAGGCAATCGCTGTAACGGACCAGACCGCGGGAACAGCCGGGATGAAGCTCGTGGAGCGACCGGAACCGCGGCCGGCTCTAAACGACGTCGTGGTTGAAGTTCATGCCTCGGGCTTCACGTGGGACGAGTTAACCTGGCCTCCGACATGGACCGATCGCCTCGATCGCGACCGAACACCGTCGATCCCCGGGCACGAACTGGCCGGGATCGTCACCGCTCTCGGTTATGGCACGACAGGGCTCTCGGTCGGACAGCGGGTGTTCGGTCTCACCGACTGGTATCGCGACGGCACCTTGGCGGAGCATGTGGCGGTCGAGGCGCGCAACCTTGCGCCGCTGCCGGGCGACGTCGACTTCACGGTAGGCGCGAGCCTGCCGATGCCGGGTCTGACTGCGTGGCAGGGGCTGTTCGTGCACGGCCACCTTCAGGCAGGGCAGAGCGTCCTCGCGCATGGCGCCGCTGGTGTAATCGGGTCGATGGTGACCCAGCTCGCACGCGAGGCCGGAGCCTACGTCATCGGCACCGGACGTGCTGCCGACCGTCAGGCGGTGCTCGACTTCGGTGCGAATGAGTTCGTCGACCTCGAGAACGATACCTTGCAAGACGTCCGTGGCGTCGATCTGGCTTTCGATATCTTTGGCGGCGATATCGCGAAGCGGTCCGCAGGCCTGATTCGAGCTGGAGGAACGCTAGTGACCATCGCGGGGCCGACCGAGGCGCGGCCCATCGATGGCTTGTCGATCGATTTCGTTGTCGAGTCCGATCGTGCGCAATTGAGTGAGATCGTCCAGCGGGTGCGGGACGGCCGGCTCCGGACGAACATTGGAACCGTTTCGACCCTTGACGACGCCATCGCCGCGTTCAATCGGCCCGAGCGACGCAAGGGGAAGTCAATCGTCCGCGTTCGCCCGTGAGGATGCGGGGCAGAGAACGATTCCGCGTGGATCTTGCGAAGTACGGATCGTCGCCTTCGACGCGTTCCCGAGGTTGAATTGATGTTGCGAGAGGTGGTTCGCGAACGGACACGGTGTTTCGGCTTCGGGGGGCCAGGCAATGAACCCCGCGCGCCGCTAAGCCCACGCACCGAGATGACGGTCAGGTCGTGAGCGGCGCGTCCCTGATCTTGACTGATCGCGGCCTGGCGCTCGCCGAGCCCAAGGCCGCCGGCGCGCGAGGGGGCACCAAGGTCCTCGCCGCGTCGAGCCTCGGCGGCTGCCTCGTGTTCGTCAACGGCGCCGTCGTCGCGGTCGCGCTCGCGGCGATTGGCCGGGATATGCGCCTGTCGCCGCTTGGACTGCAGTGGGTATTGAACGCCGAGCTCTTGCCGCTGGCGGCAATGACGTTGGTCGCTGGCGCGCTGGGCGATCGGTTTGGGCAAAAGCGGATGTTCCTTGGGGGGATCGCCTTTTACGGCTTTGGCACGACCACGATTAGTTTCGCGCAGGATCTTGCGCCGCTCATTGGTGGCCGCTTCTTGCAAGGCCTGGGCGAAGCATTGATCGTGCCCAATGGGCTTTCCGTGCTTGGGCGGGCCTTTCCCGCCGACGAGAAAGCCCGTGCAATCGGCATCTGGTCAGCCGCCGCAGCAGTTGCGAGTGGCGTCGTCCCCGCGATCGCGGGCGCGATCATTGATCACGGATCCTGGCGGACGAGCTTTCTGATGCTCCTGCCCATCGTCGCGAGCGCGCTGGCACTCGGCATCGCGTGGATACCCAAGGACTCCCCGAACAGCCAGGTCCGGATCGACGTCAATGGCGCGATTCTTTCGACACTGGGGCTCGGCTCGTTGGGCGCGGGGTTGACCAGCCTGACGAACGGTTCCGGTCCAACCCTTTGTGTGCTCGTCACTCTGATCGCCGGTCTGGGCGGCTTGGTCGGTCTTGTCGTGACGCAACGCCGATTAGGCAACAACGCAATGCTGCCTCCGTCGCTGTTCGCTTCGCGTTCGGTTGCCGGCGCAAACCTGTACACCGCGCTCCTCTACGGTCCGTTCACAGTCCTGCTAACGTTGATTCCGTTCGTGATGATCCAGGGCGCGCACCTGTCAACGCTGATGGCGGGCCTGGCCTTCATTCCCTTGCAAGTGCTGATTACGGTCGTCTCGCCGCTCGCCGGTATGCTCTGCCGCAGGTTCGGCCGACGCATGCCATTGTTCGCCGGCAGCGCCGTCGTCGCCTTGAGCTGCATCATGGCGCTCCGTATCGGTCCGAATGCGACCTATTGGCCGGATATCTTCCCCAGCATCCTGTTGCTGGCGCTAGGCATGAGCCTGGCGATCGCGCCGTTAACGACCCTCGTCCTCACCTCCGTCGAGCCCGATCGAGTCGGAACCGTGTCCGGCGTCAACAGCGCGGTCTCACGCGTGGGGTCGCTCTTCGCCATCGCGCTGCTCGGCGGAGTGCTGCAGCAAGGCGGTCCTCAGCTGTTCTCGGGATTCCACATGGCCATGGTTGCCGCTGCGGTCACCTGCGTTCTCGCCGCGCTCGCGGTGTTCATCATCGAGCCGGGGCCGCACGTCGACTTCGTTCCTCGCGACTGACCCGTTCGGTGCCGGCAATCAGCCGGCCCGCAAGGTCGATGGGAAAGAACGAGTACCAAAGGAGAAAGCCCATGAAGATCCGGACCATTGTCGCTGCCACCTGCGTCGCATTCGCGATCGCCGGCCCCATCCGTGCCCATGATCACGAAGCGGAGACCGTCGCAAAGAAACTCGAGGCGGCCATTCCCAATGTTCCTGGCAAGTCGCTGGTCGCCCTCGAGGTCGATTACGCGCCGGGCGCGGCATCGCCGCCCCATACCCATGCGAAGTCGGCTTTCATCTACGCGTACGTCATCTCGGGCGCAATCGAATCGAAGGTGAATGACGGTGAGAAGCGCATCTATCGGGCGGGCGAGGGGTGGTCTGAACCGCCGGGCGCGATCCATTCAATCAGCCGCAACGCGAGCAGGACAAAGCCGGCAAAGCTGCTCGCGGTCTTCATCCTCGACACCAACGACAGCCCGCTGACGATACCCGTCAAATAACACGTTCACTGAGCCTGGCACGAAACCACGGTCATGATATCGGCGGACAGTTGTCCTCGGCCGGTATCCGCTCTGTCACTGAAAGCGGAGAATATGCTTCACGGAATTGACAACGACGTTGTCGAAAATGCATTTGCCCGAGACGTCGTCGTCGGCTTATCCGCCGATGTGAAGACGCTGCCGAGCCGTTGGCTGTACGACGAGCGTGGCTCTGAACTTTTCGAAGAGATAACAAGGCAGGATGAGTATTATCTGACGCGAGCTGAAACGTCGATCCTGCGAGAGCGGCGGCGTGACATCGCCGACTTTGTGGAGCCTGGCACGATTCTCGTCGAGTACGGGGCGGGAGCCGGCGTTAAAACGGAGCTGTTGCTCGCGGGCCTGCGTGTCCCGCGAGGCTATGTGCCGATCGATGTCGCCGGTGCCTTCCTTGCAGAAACGTCCAGCAGGATCGCTTCGCGCTTCCCATCGCTCTGCGTCCGCCCGATCGAGCGCAATTTCCTGGACACATTTGAGCTTCCGTTTATTGGCTCTGGTGGCGGCCGGACGGGATTCTTTCCTGGCTCGACGATGGGAAATTTGAGCGCGAGCGAGGGGAAAACCTTGCTCATGCAGATGAGCCGGCACCTCGGCGACGACGGGCGTGCCATCATCGGTGTCGATCTCGAGAAAAACCTGGATACGCTTCTGCGCGCATACGACGACGGCGCGGGCGTGACCGCCGCTTTCAACCTCAACCTACTCAAGCGGATCAACGTCGAACTGGGCGGCAACTTCCGCCTGGAGAAGTTCAAGCATGCGGCGCGCTGGAACGAGATTGAGAAAGCGGTGGAGATGCATCTGGTGAGTTTGTGCGATCAGAGCGCAACCCTCTGTGGGCGAACGTTCAATTTCATAACGTCCGAAACCGTCCATACCGAGAGTTCTCGAAAATATACCGCGGAGAGTTTCGAGCAGCTTGCCAGATCCGGCGGATGGAAGGTCGCCGAGCTTTGGCAAGATGAGGACGGGCTCTTCGGCCTATTTGGACTCATTCGGTGCTGAACGGCGGATGATGCGGACCATAAAGTCCGTCGAAACCGGATAGAGTTGCGGCGTAAAGGAAAGCGGTATGGAGCAGTCCCCCAAGATTGGCGACAGGATCACAGACAAATCAAGATCACCCGATGACAGCACTCTCCGTGACTGGATCGGGCCAAAAGCATTCGGGCATTGGGCTGAGTTGCGGAAATGGATCGAGGCACACTACCCCGGTGTCTTCGAGCCGGAGTGGCTGTTTCGTGGCAAGAAGCGCGGCTGGTCACTGCGTTATAAGAAGTCCAGGGCTTTCTGCACGCTCCTGCCGGAATACAGGCTATTCTCAGTCGAGGTGGTCCTGGGGACGGCAGAGCGAGAGAAATTTGAGGCGCGACGCTACGGGTGGCGCACTGAGCTGGTCAAGCTCTACGATGAAGCCCGAGCATATCCCGACGGAAAATGGCTGAAAGTTGCTATCTCATCTGCAGTCGATCGGCATGACGTGACGGAGCTTCTGAGTCTGAAGCGTCCTCCTCCTCGATCGCGAGATTGAGGTGCGCGCCGCGCCTCGGCGGCTGAACAACATCGAATTGGAGACGTTGGTCTCGCCCGCCGCCAGGCGAGGCGCTTTTGCTACCTGTTCACGGACGGTATCGGCGCGTTTTCCGAGACGCAATAATCACCAGTCGCGGCTTGCCGACCGAACGCATTCGGAGGAATCTTTCCCGGTGCGCCCGCGCCTTGGGTCGTCTTCGTATCGTGGAGATTCCTCGGAGATCGCCGATATGGCCGGATAGAGTTCAGACCGAACCAGCCGGCGTAACGGCAGGAAAGTCCTTCGCGGGATCAGCCACATTGTTGAAGAAGTTCGTCAGAGAGTACATGGCCACCAGCGCGACGATCTCGATGACGTTTGCGTCCGTGTAACCGGCATCGCGGACAGCTTTCAGATCGACGTCACTAACCTTGCCCCGGGTCTCGATGACTTTGCGCGCAAACTGGACGGCGGCATCCCGCTTCGGGTCGCTGGCATGGCCTTTGCGAGCGAGAGTGATCTCATTAGCGGGCAGCTTGGCCATATGATGGGCGGTAAAGCTGTGGACCGTCAGGCAGTAGTCGCAACTATTCACCTCGGAGACCGCAAGGCCAATGCTGTCGCGTGTCTTCACATCTAGCGTCTTGCTCAAGGAGCCGAGCAGGGCGGCCCATGAGTTGAAAGCGATCGGGCTTGCCGCAAAGGTCGCCATCATATTTGGAGTGAACCCGATGTTCTTGGCGAACATATCCAGGGTCGGTTTCGAATCGGCCGGCACTTGTTCCGGCATTAGCGCTGCAATTCTTGGCATCATGAGCTTTCGTAAGTCGCTGGGGTCACAAATAGTCAAACGAGGTCCAACACATCTGCCACCGGACGGCGCGGCTTCTGCGGCCAGTTTCCCGGACGCATGGCTCCCACGGACAGCAACATGACCGGGACTTCGTCGCCGGCCAATCCAAACTCGCGGTGCACCGCTTCAGCGTCGAAGCCGATCATTGGGGTCGAGCCGAGGCCGAGCGAGCGAGCCGCATAGATCATCGCCGCCGCGCCGAAGGTGCCGGTGCGAACGGCCTCGTCGCGCTGGCGCTGCGGGTATTCCATATACAGATCGCGTGCCGGGAGTTCCCATTCCGGCACCATCTTTTCCGGCATGATGCCCGCTTCCACGAGCGGTGCCAGGCGCGCTGGTAGGACGCTGGAATCGGCCAATTGGCCGCAGACGATGAAAGTCACTGCCGCTTCAGTGATCGCAGGCTGATTCCAGGCGATCGGACGTAGCCGGGCCTTTGCTTCCGGCGAGCGCACGGCGATGAAGCGCCAGTTCTGCAGGTGGAACGAGGTTGGCGCGGTCGTGCCGATTCTCACCAGCTCGCGGATGAGGTCGTCGCTCATAGTGGCGGCGGGGTCGTAGTACTTCGCAGCGCTACGGCTCAGGATGCATTCGATGACGGCATTAGTCAGGGCAATTTCGCTAATCATGGCGATTCCTACGTGTGAACGGGCGGATTGAGATATGCGAGTGGGCGAAGGCGAACGATCGTCTTCCCGCTAACGCGCAGAGTCGGATTGAAAGCGGCCACTGCGTCGTCGAGGGTCGAGATGGTACCGATGTTCGTCTGCAGTCGTCCGTCCCGCACCCGCTGGACGATCTCACCCAGCTGGGCGCGATCGGACTCAACAACGAAGTCAATCGCCAAGCCGTTGGCGGGTCGCGCCTCGGACGGCCCGACGATGGACACCAGTGCTCCTCGAGGTCTAATCAGACGCGCTGACCGCCGCCCGATGTCGCCGCCGATGACATCGAATACCAGGTCGACGCCCCCGACGTCTTCCAGCGAGTCGTTGTCGAGGTCGACGAACTCATTCGCGCCGAAGTCGAGCGCTTTGCGACGATCAGCGGCCCTTCCGGTGCCGATGACGTGGGCCCCGGCCTCACGTGCGAGCTGGGTCACCATCGACCCGACTGCGCCGGCCGCGCCGTGCGCAAGCACGCTCTGCCCTGCTTGAAGGTGGCCGTGCACGAACAGTCCCTGCCACGCGGTCAGGCCCGAGATCGGCAGACTGGCGCCCACTGTGAAGTCGACGTCTCCCGGTAGCGGCGCAAGGTTGCGCGCCTCGACAGCGACATACTCCGCCAAGGTGCCGTCACGATGCCAGTCCGTGAGGCCAAACACCCGCTGTCCCACCGACAGCCCTGTGGTGCCATAGCCGAGAGCGGTAACGACCCCAGCCAGCTCGTGCCCGGGGATCGACGGCGTTCGGTCGCGATCGAGGCGATCGGTCCAGGTCGAAGGCCACGCCAGCTCTGTCCCGACAAATCCGGACGCATGAACTTGAACGACCACATCGTTTATCGCTGGCTGCGGCTCCGGCCGCTCCACGAGAGTCATACCAGCCGTTCCCGCGGCCTGGTCCACTAGGACGATTGCCTTCATCGTCCACCTCCTTCTGCGAGGCAGGTCGTTAACTTCCCAATTCCTTTGGCGCAAAAATAAAATCGCGCAGCTCGACGGTCCAATCACCTGTGGCTATGGAATCGATGCCATCACGCCGGCGTGCGAAAAATGGAGCGGGGCAAGCGCGGGGCGCCGATAGGCGGCACGGAAGACGCTCAATCCGGTGTGATATTCGGGATCGGGAGTTGAGCCAGATCATCCTCATAGCGGGCCTGGGTGCTCGCGTCGCGCTCGAAACCAGTGGTGTCCGTGCGTGTGTGAATATCCGCGCCAATGCCGAGAATTTCGCCAACGGGGCAGAGGTTCGCTGCCTCAAGCAAGAATGCGCGTTGCTGCACGTCAAGTTCACCCTCCAGTGCGAGAGTGCGTTCAAAAGAATCCCGTTTGCCCTGGGCCCCGTGGCGGAAACTGACGCCCACTTCTACCCGATCCAACGGAAGTTTTCGCTGATTGGCGTGATAGCGGACGGTCATGGCAGTGCATGCAGCGAGAGATGCGCCGAGAAGGTCGTAGGGGTTTGGGCCGGGGGATACGTGGCCGTTTCCATCCGGGCCGCCAATGGGAAATTGAGATGCGTCGACACGACCAACCATTGCACCGTGAGTCGTCGGATCGCTCGCGACGAAAACTTCCCGGCGCTTGGATGCGTTGCCTCGTTGCGTCATAGAGTGTTCCTGTTTCCGTTGTGATGAGCAGGTCATGTGAAGCGACGCCGCCTAGTGCCCGCCCTTCAGCCCTGATCGTGGAGTTTGTCGCCGCCATCGACGGTGGCATGGGAACTCTTGCGAAATGTCGCATCGCGCGTTACGGCTGGCGGAAAATGGACGCCGCGATCATTCGGGTAAAGCTATCGTATCGATTACCGGCGGGAATGCTCTGCAAGCCGCGTATCGAAACGGCCCGGTGAGCACCGGAATCGCCGTCAGCGCCGTGAGCAGCCAATAACGAATGTCTATCGACTCCATGGCGAGACGTGATTTCCGTTGCTCGGCATTCAAAGGTCAATCTGCAAAGGGTCGTCGTTGGTAAGTGCTGCAGTACTGCGATCGTCGAGACGGCGCCGGCGTCACTCGAAGCCCGAGATCGACATCGGGACGACGAGGCGATCGCTGCGACATATCGGGACTGACCAAGAGTTGCTCTGCGAGCCGTTCAGTTTGAGAGCAGCATTTCAAGATCTCCGGAGAGATAGACGTGAGCATTGAAGACAGAGCGGAGTATCCGGCCCAGGCGCTTCGGTTCGATCGCGGCTCGCTTTGTCGCTATCCGCAATGTGGCGGCGCATCGGTCGCCCTGCTGTTCGCGCTGGCGCTCGCTGGCTGCGGCGAGAAGGCGCAGTCGCAAGCGGCCGCGCCTCTGCCGCCGTCGGTGACAGTCGCGCAACCCGTCAAGCGTACGGTTACCGACTGGGACGAGTTCACGGGCCGTTTCGACGCGATCGAGGAGGTTCAAGTCCGCGCCCGTGTCGGCGGGTTCGTCAATAGCGTCGAATTCAAGGACGGTGCGATCGTTCGTGCCGGTGACCTGCTCTACATCATCGATCCGCGTCCGTTCGAGGCGATCGTATCGCAGGCCCAAGGCCAACTCGACGACGCACGGGCCAAGGCAGAGCTCGCCAGACGTGAACTCGACCGTGGGCTGAACCTGGTCCAGACCAGCGCAGTCTCGGTACAGGTCGTCGATCAGCGTCGTCAGGCCTTGCAGGCCGCTCATGCGGCCGAGACGCAGGCCGAGGGTGCGCTGAAGGCGGCGCAGCTTAACGTAGAATTCACTCACGTGCTGGCGCCGATCACTGGCCGCGTCAGCCGTCATCTGGTGACGCCGGGTAACCTCGTGCAGGGGGCCGACAGCGGTGCGACGCTGCTCACGTCGATCGTGTCGCTCGATCCGATCTACATTTACTTCGACGTGGACGAGGCGACCTATCTGCGCAACAGCAAGCTGTGGTTCGAAGGCAGGAGGCCAAGTTCGCGCGACACAGCAAACCCCGTGCAAGTGACGCTGACCGGCGAGATGAAGCCCTCACATGAGGGAAGAATGGACTTCCTCGACAATCGACTGGACGTCTCGACCGCGACATTGCGCAGCCGTGCGATCGTCCCGAACAAGGATCTCTCGGTCTTGCCGGGGCAATTTGGCCGCGTCAGGCTCATTGGCTCGTTGCCCTACGAGGCGCTGCTGATCCCGGATACGGCAATCGCCACCGATCAGTCACGCAAGATCGTCTTCGTGGTCAAGGAAGACAACGTTGTGGAGGCAAGACCGGTCGTGCTCGGGCCGCTCGATGAAGGGCTGCGCGTGATTCGCGAAGGCCTCAAGGCGGAAGATCACGTCATCGTCGATGGGCTGCAGCGTGCTCGCATCGGCGCCAAGGTGACACCGAAAATGACGCAGGCGCCAGCGGGTGCCAAACCATGAATCTCGGAAGGCTTTCCATCAACCAGCCCATTTTGGCGATGGTGCTGTCGATCGTGCTCGTGATTGTCGGCGCGATCGCCTACCAGACGCTGCCCGTCTCGGAATATCCGCAAGCGGTGCCGCCGACCGTTACCGTCACCACGCAATATCCCGGCGCGTCAGCGCAGACCGTGTCCGACACGGTGGCGGCCCCGATCGAGCAGGAGATCAATGGCGTTGAGGACATGCTGTATCTCTACAGCCAGGCGACCTCGAACGGCCAGCTCACCATCACCGTCACATTCAAGCTTGGCACCGATCTCGACAAGGCCCAGGTGCTGGTTCAGAACCGCGTCGCGATTGCGCAGCCGCGGCTACCCGAGGAGGTCCAGCGCAACGGCGTCGTAACCCGCAAGAACTCGCCCGACATCTTGATGGCCGTATTCGTGCTGTCGCCCGACGACTCGTTCGATCAGCTCTATATCTCCAACTATACGCTGTTGCAGGTGCGCGATCAGCTGTTGCGGCTCGACGGCGTTGGTGACATCCAGATGTTCGGCGCACGCGACTACTCGATGCGATTGTGGCTCGATCCCGATCGAATCGCCAATGTCGGTCTGACCTCGAACGAGGTGCTTGCGGCGATCCGCGCCCAGAACCTGCAGATCACCGGTGGACAGCTCGCGGAGCCGCCGATCGCCGATCGCGCGCTCCAGCCGAATCTTACCTTCACCGGGCGTCTCAAGGACATCGGTCAATTTGAGGACATCGTGGTGAAGGCGGGTTCCGACGGCCGTACCATGCGGCTGCGCGACGTCGCCCGCGTCGAGCTCGGCGCACTGTCCTACGCCACCAGCAGCCGCATATTGCGCAAGTCGGCCGTCGCAATGGTGGTGACACAACGGCCCGGGTCCAATGCGCTCGCCACGGCGAGGGCGATCTCCAGCACCATGGCGCAATTGAAGGAAAGTTTTCCGAAGGGGCTCGACTACAATATCGGCTACAATCCCACCGAATTCATCGCACAGTCCGTCCATGAACTGATCAAGACGGTCTACGAGGCGATGCTGCTCGTGGTCATCGTGGTGCTGGTGTTCTTGCAGGGATGGCGGCCCGCGATCATCCCCATTATCGCGATCCCGGTGTCGTTGGTCGGCACCTTCGCTGTGATGGCTGTGCTCGGGTTTTCCATCAACAATCTGACGCTGTTTGGTCTTGTGCTCGCGGTGGGCATCGTGGTCGACGACGCCATCGTGGTTGTCGAGAATGTCGAGAGACATCTCCATCACGGTCTGAGCCGGCGCGATGCCGCGATCAGGACCATGGAGGAAGTGGGCGGCGCTTTGGTCTCGATCGCACTCGTACTCTGTGCAGTGTTCGTTCCGACCGCCTTCTTGGGTGGCATCTCCGGACAGTTTTTCCAGCAGTTCGCCGTCACCATCGCGGTTGCGACCGCGATCTCCTGTTTCTGCTCGCTGACGTTGTCGCCGGCGCTGGCCTCGCAGATCCTGGTACCGCATGAGGGACGACGGCCGCCGGCGCGCTGGAATCTTGTGGGGCGCGGCTGGGAAGTCTTTACGGGCTTGTTCAATCGCGTGTTCGACCGGCTGGCCAACAGCTATGCTGGCGTGGCCGACTTCGTGATACGGCACTCTGTAACGATGATCCTGATCTACGTCGCGCTGATCGGTAGTGCGGGCTGGCTGATCGTGACGACGCCGCAGGGTTTCATTCCCGCACAGGATCGCGGCTATCTCATCGTCTCGGTGCAATTGCCAGGCGCCGCGTCGCTGGTGCGGACCGCTGCCGTGGTGCGCGAAATCGAGCGGATTGCGCTGGATACGCCGGGGATCATCCGTGTCGGTGCGTTCAGCGGCTTCTCCGGCGCGACGCGCACGCAGGCCGGCAACGCCGCGGCACTATTCCCGGTGTTCGACGAGCCGGAGGCGCGGCAGAAGAAGGGATTGTCCGCGGACGCAATCACGGCCGACCTGCGCAAGCGGCTGTCGGCGGTTCAGGGCGCCTTCATCATCGTCATCCCACCACCTGCGGTGCCTGGCATTGGCACCGGCGGCGGCTTTGCTATCCGCATCCAGGATCGACAAGGGCGTGGTCCCGAGCTGCTCGCGGCCGCGACCGATGAGCTCGTCGGCGCTGCGCGAAAGTCGCCGAATCTCACCTCCGTGTTCTCGCCCTTCACGGCGAATACGCCGCAGTTGTTCGTCGATATCGATCGGATCAAGGCGCAGAAGCTCGGCGTTCCCATCGCCAACATCACCGACACGATCGAGACCTACTTCGGCTCGACCTACGTCAACGACTTCAACCTGTTCGGCCGCACCTATCACGTCACGGCGCAGGCCGATCTTCCGTTCCGCAAGGAGACTTCCGACCTCGCGCGTCTGCGCACCCGGAATGCAGCCGGCGACATGGTGATGCTCGGAAGCGTCGTCGACTTTAAGGACATCTCGGGACCCGATCGTGTTGCGCGATACAATCTCTACTCGGCCTCCGAGGTGCAAGGTGAACCGGCGCCCGGCGTGAGCTCGGCGACAGCGCTCAGCACAATCAAGGAGCTCGCAGCCCAGACACTGCCAAGCGGCTTCTCGTTCGAATGGACCGATTTGTCCTATCAGCAGGTCACCGGGGGCAACGCCGGTCTCTACGTGTTTCCGATCTGCGTGCTGTTCGTCTATCTGGTGCTGGCCGCGCAATATGGCAGCTGGACGCTCCCCTTCGCGGTGATCCTGATCGTTCCGATGTGCCTGTTCGCGGCTACCATCGGCGTGCGGATCATGGGCCAGGATGTCAACATCCTGACCCAGATCGGCTTCGTCGTGCTGGTGGGCTTGGCTGCCAAGAACGCGATCCTGATCGTCGAGTTCGCGCGTGACATCGAGCTTGAGGGCAGGTCGCGGCTGGACGCCGTTATCGAGGCCTGTCGATTGCGCCTGCGGCCGATCCTGATGACTTCGTTCGCCTTCATCCTTGGAGTGCTTCCGCTGGTGGTGTCGACCGGCTCGGGCTCGGAGATGCGCCAGGCCGTCGGCGTTGCTGTGTTCTTCGGCATGCTGGGCGTCACTCTGTTCGGCTTGATTTTCACCCCGCTCTTCTATGTGGTCGTGCGCAACCTCGCGGAGGGCAAGAACGAAGGCAAACCGGTTCAATCTGACATGGCTACGGCTGCGGCTGCGGCGAAGTGAATCGAATTCAATTGCGATGCGTGGTGAAGCGAGGATACTCCCGTGCCCGTCCTGTGAAGCAGGGGCAAGAATCATGATGTGCAGGCGGCTCGCGCCGCGGTGGCGGTGAATCGGGGAGTCGATTGCCGGTTACGGGTGTTGGCGGGGATCGCAGCCTCTGCGGCAAAGCCGTACGTCAGCGGCGCGTTGCTGATCGCGATCCGGGACGGAGCGCGCCGCGCCAGATACTCGAATTTGCACGAGAATGATCGCTTGCGCCATCAAGCAAAGCCTTGGCTCGCCGCTCGTGATCGTCGGCGAGTGCTTTGAGTTGGGCCGCAATCACTCGGTCCGTCATGGCTTTAATGGAGCAAAGCAAGGCCCGGGCAGTCCTCAAATGTTCCTTGCCTCGCCGTGAGTTCTGAAGCGTCATGACGCCCTCGTGCGGTTGTCGGATGGTTGATCGAAAGCGATGTGCAACCAGCTCATGTTGTTGTGGGTCACCCCCGCCGATGCGCCGTGAGACGATCGGCGCACCTCGGACGTCTCGGCCGGCGATCGTTCAAACGGAATGCGGACTTCTGCTGGTGTCGAGGGCGGAGGGCGACCGGTTGCAGATTGAGTTCGGATCAGTTGAAAGAAAAGTCACCACTCGCCATGGAGTTGATAGCCGACCGTTATTGGAACCGCTGGGCCGCGGGGGGGGCGTGGTGAGAGAGCGGATCGCGTTCCCAGAGGAGTTCGATCGAGCTGAGCTCCCGGCCCATTGCGGAATGGCTTCAATCCTCAATCGCGCGATCTCCGCGATCATGGTTTCAGAGTGAATTTCACGGCAATTCGGCTCACTGTCGTGGCGGGGAGGATCCGCAGAGCCGTGTCTTGCTTGGCTGGAGAACGGCTGGCATTTCCCAGACAATCGAGTACGATTTCACGGGCTTGGCGAGAGGCCGCTCGCGCGACGCATGACGGGCTTGGCCAGCCGATTTCAAGCCGACGCCCGACGCCTGAGTCTGACAGATGGTGCAGCAGTCGCTGAACGTCACGTACCCGGAGGGTCGCTCCCAGGCGTTATGGGAGGATGGCGATCGCGTGTTCAGCCGCGGCTGGCGGTTGGACGAGAATGGCAACCGGCTCGCGGTATTGCTTGTCACATCTGCGGCGGGCCGCCCGTCCCGGTCAAAACCCGATTCTCTTACGCACGAATACGATCTGAAAGATGAGCTCGACGGGGCTTGGGCGGTGCGTCCGCTCGCTCTCATGCGCGAAGCGGGTCAGATCGTGCTGGTGCTCGAGGATCCGGGCGGCGAGCCGCTTGACCGTTTGCTCGATGGTCCGATGGAGATAGGACGCTTCCTGCGCCTGGCTATCGCTTCTGCCTCGGCCTTAGGCAAGCTTCATGAGCGCGGGCTCATTCACAAAGACATCAAGCCAGCTAATATCATGGTGGACTGCGCAGATGGACACGTGCGGCTCACCGGCTTTGGAATCGCATCGCGCCTCTCGCGCGAGCGGCAGGCGCCGGAGCCGCCCGAGACCATCGGCGGTACACTCGCCTACATGGCGCCAGAACAAACCGGGCGGATGAACCGCTCGATCGACGCCCGCAGCGATCTCTATTCCTTCGGCGTCACGCTGTATCGGATGCTTACGGGCGTGCTGCCTTTCACGGCGACAGATCCGATGGAGTTGGTGCACTGCCATATCGCGAGACGACCGGCATCGCCGAGCGAACGATTGAGAAGCCTCCCGACCTCGGTGTCCGCGATTGTCCTGAAGCTTCTCACCAAGACCGCTGAGGAGCGTTACCAGACGGCAGCAGGCGCCGAGAGCGATCTACGGCGTTGCCTTGCTGAATGGGAGACCCGGGGCGATATCCACGAATTTCCGCCCGGGGAACATGACACTCCCGACCGACTTCTGATCCCCGAGAAACTGTATGGTCGAACAGCCGAGATCGAGACCCTGCGTGCCTCATTCGACCGCATTGCTGCCGGAGGCAGGCCGGAGCTGGTGCTCGTTTCGGGATACTCCGGCATCGGAAAGTCCGCGGTTGTCCATGAATTTCATAAACGACTTGTTCTGCCCCGCGGTCTTTTTGCGTCGGGCAAGTTCGATCAGTACAAACGGGACATTCCGTACGCTACCCTTGCTCAAGCCTTTCAGAGCCTGATCCGCCCTCTCTTGAGCAAGACCGAAGTGGAGCTGCGGCAATGGCGGGAGGCGTTGCTCGCGGCGCTCGAGCCGAACGCTCGGCTCATTGTTGATCTTGTTCCGGAATTGAAGCACATCATCGGCGAACAGCCACCGGTGCCGGAGTTGCCGCCGCTGGATGCGCAGGGCCGCTTTCAACTGGTGCTCTGGCGATTTGTCGGGGTGTTTGCGCGTCCCGAACATCCGCTCGTCCTGTTCCTCGATGATCTCCAATGGATCGATGCGGCAACGCTCGATTTTCTTGAGTATTTGTCGATCCGGTCGGATGAGCGAAACCTGCTGTTAATCGGCGCTTACCGCGACAACGAGGTCGATCCCATTCACCCGCTGATGCGCAAGATTGACACGATGCGCAAGGCTGGAGCGATATTGCATGATATCGTGCTGATCCCTTTGAACTGCGAAGAGCTGGCGCAAATAATTGCGGGCTCAATTAACAGCGAGCCAGAGAGAATTATGCCGCTGGCGCAGCTGATCCACGAGAAGACGGCCGGCAATCCATTTTTCGCTATTCAGTTCGCTTCCGCGCTCGCCGATGAAGCATTGCTTATTTTCGATTACGACGAGGTGCAGTGGACCTGGGACCTGAGTCGCATACGCTCCAAAGGTTATACCGACAACGTCGTGGTCCTTATGGTCGGGAAGCTGAACCGTCTGTCCGCCGAAACGAGAAGCACATTGCGGAGGCTCGCCTGCCTGGGCAACGACGTGGACTTCAGCACGTTACAGGTCCTGTACCGGAACTCCGAGGAGGAGATGCATGGCCAGCTTTGGGAGGCGGTGCGAGCAGGGCTGATCTTTCGGTCGCAAGTTTCTTACAAATTTCTCCACGACCGCGTCCAGGAGGCGGCCTACTCCTTGATCCCCGAGGATCTGCGTGCCGAAGCCCATTTACGAATAGGAATGCTGCTCGCGGCCCAAAGCACGCCAGAAAAGCTGGAAGAGACGATCTTCGAAATTGCCAATCAGCTCAACCGCGGTTCGCATCTCATCAGCTCAGTTGAAGAGCTTGAGCGGGTCGCCGAGTTAAATCTCATTGCAGGTAGACGGGCCAAGACTTCGACAGCGTATGCCTCGGCGCTGAACTATCTGGTCTGCGGCGCGGCCCTGCTGCCGGGGGACCCCTGGGAGCGCCGGCACGACTTAATCTTCGAACTACAGTTGCATCGGGCCGAATGTGAATTCCTCACCGGCGCATTGGCAGAAGCCGAGCAGCGCCTGGCAGAGCTGTCGGCCCGTGCCGCAACGACGATCGAACGAGCCCGCGTCACGTGCCTGCAGGTGGACCTTTACACGACCCTGGATCGGGGCAGCCGCGCGATCGCAGTCGGTCTCGACTATCTCCGCCATCTGGGCATCGACTGGTCGCCGCACCCGACGCAAGACGAGGCTCGACACGAGTATGAACGGATCTGGTCCCAACTCGGCTCCCGCGCGATAGAAAGCCTCATTGATCTGCCTTTGATGAGTAATCCCGCATCGCTCGCGACCCTCGATGTTCTGACGAAGCTCGGGCCGCCCGCGCACTACACGGATGCGAACGTGCGTTCGATGGTCATCTGTCGAGCAGTCAATCTCAGCCTCGAGGGCGGAAATTGTGACGGCTCGTGCTATGCCTTTACGGTGCTTGGCAGGATTGCTGGACCGGAGTTCGGTGACTACGAGGCGGGAATTGAATTCGGCCGTCTCGGCTATGAGCTGGTCGAACGGCGCGGGCTAAAACGCTTCCAGGCCAGGACCTATTTGAACTATGGCTATTTACTCATGTTCTGGACGATACATGTCCAGGAAGGTCGTGATCTGCTGCGGCGCGCGTTTGAGACCGCAAACCAGATCGGTGACCTCACTTTTGCGGCGTACTACTACACCCACTTGAACACATATCTTATCGCGGCCGGCGATCCGCTCGATAACGTGCAAGTCGAGGTCGAGCATGGTCTCGCGTTCGCGCGCAGCATGCGGTTCGGCTTTGCGATTGACTCTATCGCAGGCCAGCTTGGGCTGGTTCGGACACTCCGCGGCTTGACGCCGATTTTCGGTCGCTTTGACGATGGGCAGTTTGACGAAAGCCTGCTGGAATCCCGCTTCCGCGGAAACCCGGATCTGGCATTGGCCGAGGGCTCGTATTGGACCCGCAAGCTTCAGGCGCGATTTTTTGCCGGGGACTATGCGGGTGCCCTCGAGGCCTCATCGAGGGCGCAACAGTTGCAGCCGACATCGGCGTCTTTCTTCGAATGCGCGGAATATCACTTTTATAGTGCGCTCTCCAGAGCGGCATCCTGCGAGTCAGCGACGGCTGGCCAAAGGCAGGAGCACGTCAGGGCATTGGCCGCGCACCACCGACAGCTTGAGGTCTGGGCGGCGGCGTGCCCCGACAGCTTCGAGAACCGCGCCGCCCTTGTCGGCGCGGAAGTCGCCCGCATCGAAGGCCGAACGCTTGATGCCGAGCATCTTTACGAGCGCGCGATCCACGCGGCACACGTGCACGGCCTGGTCCACAACGAGGCGCTGGCCAACGAGATCGCTGCACGCTTTTACGCCACACGTGGGTTCGGGAAGATTGCGCGTGCGTATCTGCAGGACGCGCGGGTCGCATACATCCGCTGGGGGGCCGCTGGCAAGGTGCGCCAACTCGACGAGTTGTATCCGCACCTCAGGGAGGAGAAGCCGACCGTCGGCCCTACAAGCACGATCGGAGCGTCCGTCGAGCAATTAGACCTCGCCACGGTTATCGATGTCTCGCAAGCCGTGTCGGGCGAGATCATCCTCGAGAGATTGATCGACAAGCTGATGCGCACGGCCATTGAGCACGCGGGTGCTGGGCGGGGTCTGTTGATCCTTCCGGTGGGCGATGGGTATCGGATTGAGGCGGAAGCCACGACCGGCAATAATATGGTGACCGTCGGTCAGCGACCAGCAAGTGTAACCGCTGCAGACCTGCCGGAGTCCATCCTCCACTATGTGATCCGGACCAAAGAGAGCGTTCTTATCCACGATGCGTCCGCGGCCGCTGATCCGTTTTCTGCCGAAGAGTACATCAAGCAGCATCACGTCCGTTCCATTCTCTGCCTGCCGTTGCTCAAGCAAGGCAGGCTGGCCGGTGTGCTCTACCTCGAAAACAATCTGACGACCCACGTCTTCACACCTGATCGCCTCACAGTATTGAATGTGCTTGCGTCGCAGGCGGCGATCTCGCTTGAAAATTCACGGCTCTATCGCGAAATCGAAGATCGCGAGGGCAAGATTCGACGTCTGGTCGACGCCAACATCATCGGGATCATCATTGCCGATCGCGAAGGTCGAATTCTAGAGGCGAATGATGCGTTTCTGCGCATCCTGGGATATGACCGTGAGGATATAGTCTCGGGACGCGTACGCTGGACGGAGTTGTCCGCGCCCGAATGGCGCGAGCGCGACGTATTGACTCTGGCTGCACTCAACTCGACCGGAGCAGTTCAGCCTTTCGAGAAAGAGTATATCCGGAAGGACGGCAGCCGCGTTCCTGTGCTTATCGGCGCTGCCTTGTTCAAGGAAGGAGGCGACGAGGGCCTCGCATTCGTGCTCGATTTGACGGAGCGCAAACGCATCGAGGAAGCGCTTAGCCAAGCACAGAGACTCAGTCGCACCGGCAATTGGATCTACGACGCGACCACTATGCGCTACCTCTATTGGTCGGATGAGAGCTACCGGATCTGGGGGTTCGATCCGCAGCAGGGCCTTCCAAGTCGGCAGAGTATGTGGGAGCGCATTCACCCGGATGATCGCGATAAGGTGTGGACAACGGTTCAGGGCGCCGTGGACCAAAAGAGAGATATGATTGCTGAGTTCAGACTCCTCCTGCCTGATGGAACAACCAAATGGGTCGAGGGAACCAGCTACCACGTGTTCTCGCCCGGAGGTGCACTGGCTGAGGTCATCACCACGACCGTTGATGTGACGGAACGAAGACGGGCGCATGACGAACGTGAAAAGCTGCGTCAGCTCGAGCTGGATTTCGCCCATTCAAATCGCGTGAGCATGATGGGGGAATTGGCGGCCTCGCTTTCCCACGAAATTCTGCATCCGATCGCTACCGCTCGTAACAACGCCCGCGCGGGAATACGCTTTCTGGAGATGAAGCCGCCAAATCTGGATGAGATCAGGGAAGCGCTCTCTTGCGTCGTGAGGGACGCCGACCGTGCCAAGGATATCGTCGGACGGATGCGCGATCACATCAAGAAGGCACCGCTGCGAAAGGAGCGCTTCGATCTCAATTCGGCCGTCAATGAGGTGATTGTGCTGGCGCAGAGCGTCATTCACAGGAACAGCATTTCGGTCCACACCCAACTCGCCGATGGACTTCCTCTGGTCATGGGGGACTGCGTTCAGTTGCAGCAGGTTTTGCTGAACTTGATTCTGAACGCGGCGGAAGCGATGGGCTTGGTCGAGGAAGGGCCGAGAGAGCTATCGGTCAGTACCGAGGGCGATCAGACCGGCACCGTTGTAGCCGTGCGGGATTCGGGGCGGGGCATTGATCCCGAGCATCTGGATCTGGTCTTCGACGCCTTCTACACCACGAAGTCTGGTGGGATAGGGATGGGCTTGTCGATATGCCGTTCCATCATTCAAGCGCATGGAGGGAAGTTGTGGGTAGAAGCTAACGAACCTCGCGGCGCTTCATTTCAGTTTACGCTGCCGGCGGACAACGGCTCATGAATTCTCTTCAGTCGGCGTAGCCGGCCGTAGAGCCGAACGCACACATTGCTCGAGAATGCCGTCGTCTACTGGCTTGCTGAGGTAGCAAACGACCCCGTCCTTCAGAGCCCGATCCCTGACGGCCGCATCGGGATAGGCGGTAACGAGGATTGTTGGGATTGCATATCCTGCATCGACCAAATGCCTGTGCAACTCGACTCCGGTCATTCCGGGCATGTTAACGTCAGTGACCAGACAGGCGGTTTCAGGCAGAGCATGCGATGCCAGGAATTCGGCCGCCGACGCAAACGCTTCGACGGTATAGCCCAGCAACATTACCAGTTTTTGCATTGACTCACGATGGGGCTGATCGTCGTCGACGATGGATATCAGTGTACGGTGCAACATTGCGCTACCAGGCATCTCCGCCGGTCGGCGAAGCAGCGCCTCGCGCTGCAAGCAACCTAGTGTCACGGACATTCCTCAATAAGGCAATGTCGGCGTTCCTAAGCGATGGTTTAGGCGCCCGGCGGTCCGCTCAGGTAGAATATTCTGTTCATCTCGATAGACCGCGCGTAGGGTATGCGGGAACAGGCTGAAATGCGCTTCCCCAAACGCAGGATGCCGGGAATGGGCGAGGCAAACCCCAGTGTCTTGGTTATCGATGATGATGCCGAGTTTCGCGACTCGGTCGCGCGGCTGTTGCGGACAGTCGGCTTACATACTCGACAATTCTCGTCCGTTCCCGATTTTCTCACGGCCGACCCGCCGGATGGTCCTACTTGCCTGGTGCTCGACGTAAGAATGCCGGGACGAAGCGGTCTCGACCTCCAGAGCGAACTTGTCGCCGCAAACAGGCAAGTGCCGATTATCTTTATCACAGCGTACGCCGATGTGCCGATGACTGTGCAGGCAATGAAGGGCGGTGCGATAGAATTCCTTACGAAGCCATTCCGTGATCAGGACCTGCTCGACGCCATCGATGCCGGACTCACTCGCGATCGCACTCGACGCGAGCGGGAAAAGCTCGTAGTCGCGCTCAGGCGGCGTCTCGACACACTCAGCCCTCGCGAGAGTGAGGTCATGCTCCATGTCGTGGCAGGCCGCCTGAACAAGCAGATTGCCAACGATATCGGCATTGCCGAGTCCACGGTAAAAGTGCATCGCACCAACCTGATGCGGAAGATGAAAGCGCGTTCGGTTCCGGAACTCACCCGGATGGCGGATCGACTCGACATAAGACTAGAGCAGTCCCGGAATCCCCGGGCTTGAAGACGAGCTATCGGAGTTTCTATCCGAGCGGCGCCACCGCCTGTCATATCCCCCGCATGTTGCTGCGTCGCTAATCTCCTTCTTTGGAGCTCCTAACCGCTCCATGGATTCCAGGGCGCACGGCTTGCACCGTTGCCCCTAAGCGATGGCTTAGCATGGCCAGCGAAAAAGCGAGCCTCATCATACCTCCGCGCAATCGACCGCAGCTTCGCAAACCATCAACATTCGGCCGTCGAACAGACACCGAGGTCGTGTTCTCGCTCTCAACGACCGCGAGCGCCCCGATCCGGTCGGGGTGACGCGAGGCTCATCGGTAAAGACAGCCGCACCTTGACGGAGAACATAACACCCCATGGAGCTTCATCAGGTTCGCTACTTCCTCGCCGTCGCGTCGACGCTCAACTTCACCCGGGCGGCCGAACAATGCAACGTCACGCAGCCCGCTTTGACCAAGGGAGTGCAGAAGCTCGAGCAAGAGCTTGGCGGCCAATTGATCTACCGCGAACGCCAACTTACTCAGCTCACGGATCTCGGAAAGGAAGTCCTTCCGATGCTGGAACGCACATTGGTGTCGGCCGAGGCAGTGCGTCGCAGGGCCCACGAGTTCCAGAGCAAGGAAATCGCGCAGCTGAAGATCGGCCTTGCCCCATCCATCTCGGCCTCGCTCGTCCTCGATCCGATCGCGGAGATCATAAAGGTCGTCCCGGGACTTCACGTCGAGCTGCGAGAAGATGCGACGCAGAAGCTCATCGACCTTTTGCTTGAGGGCGAGATCAACGCCGCAATGGTCGGCGACGTGCAGGACGTGCCCGCCCGCATCGACGACTGGTCGCTGTTCAAGGAGCGTTACGTCGCGGTTCTCTCGCCGGCACACCAGCTCGCAAATCGCACCTCGATCGGCATCGATGACCTCCGCGAGACAACCTTGCTGGAACGCGTCGGATGCGACATCACCCCGAAGATCCAACGGTCGTATTTTCCCGATCAACCATTCCGTCTCGGCCATTGCAGCGGTCATGATTTACACTTGCAACAGATGGCCGCCGCCGGCTTTGGCGTGATACTCGCGCCGGAACACATGCCACGCCTCCCGACGCTCAAGGCCATCCCGCTCGAAGGCGACCTGGTCTTGCGAGAGGTGCGGTTACTGGCCGTGCAGGGACGCTGCTACTCACCTGCGCTGGACGCCTTCGTCAAGTGCGCTCGCCTTCACGACTGGTCGCTCGATCTTCGAGCGTCTGGTCGAGCCCGGGAAGGCGGCGGAGTCCGTGCGGCTATTGGTAACCCACGTCCAAGTAGCCCTGGGGCGCTTCAGAAGAGCCGAAGCGCGACGGCGCGGCAGGTGACAACGGGCGCGGCGGAGTGGCAAGGGCCGGCGTGATGCGTGACCGTTTTCGTTTGGAAAAGCGTGAGAGCAGGTCTTGTGGAGCGCTGAGAGCCGAAGCGTCCGGCCATAACGATCATCTATCGACTCGATGGCAAGAGGTGATTTCCCTCGTCGGCATTGGAACGTCACTCTCCAAAGACATGGTCCGATCAATCTTCGGGTCAGGCGTCGCGTCCGCAGCTGTTGTTGATTGAGCGATCCAAATGGTACGAAAGAAAAGGTTCTGATGTTTGACGAAGCCTACGATTTTGTCATTGTTGGCGCGGGCGCAGCCGGCTGCGTTGTCGCGAGTTATCTCGCCGTGCACACCGATGCATCGATCGCGCTGATCGAAGCGGGTGACAAGGATCGCGATCCGTTCATCCACATTCCAGCAGGCTTCGCCAAAATTCTCGCTCACGACCGGCATGTCTGGAAGTACGAGACGGTCCCCCAGCACGGGACCAGGCGAGCGTATCGCTCAGCCAAGGTGCTCGGCGGCGGCTCCTCGATCAATGCGATGTGCTACGTTCGTGGTCAGACTCGCGATTTCGCTGCGTGGCAGGATGCCGTCGGCGAGACCGGTAAATGGTCGTATGAAGATCTGCTTCCTGTCTTTGTGGCGCAGGAGAGCAACGATACGTTTCACGACGCATATCATGGCATAGATGGCGGCCTGGCGGTCCAGTTGCCCAAAGGCATCAATAAGCTGAACCAGTATTGCCTCAAGGCATTCCAGGAGTACGGGATTCCCTATAATCCCGATTATAACGGCAAGACCCAGATCGGCGTCTCGCCGGTGCAGTCGACGGTCGGCGATCAGCGCCGTTGCAGCGCGGTCGATGCTTATCTGCGCCCGCATCTCGACTCGGGGCGCGTAACACTTCTCACCGGCAGGACCGTCGCTCGCATCCTCGTCGAGAACGGGCGGTCCGTCGGCGTTGAGTTCTTGGACAAGAGCCTGAAGAGCATCAGGGCCAAAGAGGTCATTCTGTCGGCTGGCGCCGTCCATAGCCCGACAATCCTCATGCACTCGGGCATCGGGCCCGCCAAACAACTGAGCCAGTACGGCATCGCCGTGAATGTCGATTCTCCGGAGGTGGGCGAAAATCTCCAGGATCACCCGATGGTACCGGTCCGCGTCTATGTGCAGGGTGATCTCGGATATCAGGCGGCCTCGCAGGGCCTCGGCAGCGTGAAAGCGGGGTTGCGCTATCTGGTCACGAAGGACGGCCCGGCGTCGGGTAATGGAATCGAGACGGTGACGCACTGGAATCCGTCCGATTTCGCCGCAGAACCTACCATCCAATGTTATCACGCCCCGATCGTTTTGAACGAGCAACTCGGTCCGGCGGGCGATCGTTCGGGCATTACCTTCGAACTCGTGGTGCTTCAGCCCAAGAGCCGCGGCTGGGTGCGGTTGGCCGACGGTGATCCGGCATCAATGCCACTGATCCATCCAAACTTCCTTGGTGAGGAGGAGGACCTGAAAGCTGCGGTGGAATCGGTGCGCGCGATTCGCCAGGTCCTGGCCCAGGAGTCGTTGGCCACGGTCGTTGAGGAAGAAATGGATCCCGGCCCGGGTATCGACTCGGACGCCGAAATCGGTGACTGGGTGAAGCGGGTCGTGACGACGATGTGGCACCCGGTTGGGACTTGCCGGATGGGCCGGGATGCGCGAGCGGTTGTTGACGCGAGGCTAAGGGTTCGCGGCGTCGATGGCCTTCGCGTCATCGATGCCTCGATCATGCCGAACATCACCAGCGGCAATACTAACGCTCCGACCCAGGCGCTCGCGCGCCACGCCGCGAGGATGCTGGTGGAGGATCTCCAACGCACCTGAAGGAAAACCTGGCGGTAGAGAGGCTGGTTTCCGCCTTCCTTACGTCGTGAGCGATCAAGCTCCTCGGGATCGACATCATTCTGGTCGATACCCTGTCGTTGCCGCAGGTCGCGCTCGCCTCACGTCGTCGGGCGGATCGTCAGGCCAGCTTCATCGTGTAGCTGGCGGCAAGCGTAGCCATCCATGAGAACATGCATGGCGGCAACGATCGTATCTTATGTCCGGATATCCGCTTTGCTCTCCTTGGCCGTTCGCCGATAGTCGCTTGGGTCCTGATTGTACGCTCTCCGAAAAGCTCGCGCAAAACTCGAGCGGCTTTCGTAACCCGCGTTAAGAGCAACGATGTCGATCGGCATCGAGGTCGTCTTCAAATCGATCGCAGCCTGGCGCATCCTCAAGTCTCGCAAGATGGCCATCGGGGTCTGCCCAAAGATGTCAGAGAAGCGCGTCATGAAGGCCGAACGACTCAGTCCTGCGCAGTGCGCCAGGCTTTGGACGGAATGGGCGGCTCCCGGCCGTGCCACCATATCCGCAAATGCACGAGTGATTTGCCTGTCGGCAAGGATCGAGAACCGTTCGGTCCACCGCTGGGATGACTTGACCGAACGCCGCACCAACGAGACGACGATCTGCTTGAGCAGAGACGCCGTCATGGCTCCGACGCCGACCTCCTGCTGCAGGAGTTCGTCCATGGCCTCGCGAAGCTTGAGATCAATCCTGTCCGCCGGCTCGAATTGCTCGATCACCGGTTCGCGCAGTTCTCCGAACAGCCTCACTGATTGACCAAAGGATGCGTTAAAAAAGCCGCACACCTGGACGATTTCAGGTTGCCCGTCCGGCACTGCGACGCGGAGAATGCCGTCGCGACGCGTCCAGCAGTCTCTCGAAATAAGCCTCTGCGGACCGCTTTCGCCATCAACCTCGATCGTGAGCGGAGTGTTGGGCGGCACAATGATGAGCAGATGAGGACTTAGCGGTATCGCGGGTTTGCCGTTGATTGATATGCGTCCCATGCCGCTTAGGTTGTAGTGGATTCCGGGCACGTCGATCGTTCCGAATTCAACGCGATGGCCGGGCGGCACCAAAATCTCGGTCAGCGCGATGACATCGATGTCGAGCGCTTTCATCAAGCTGTTGAGGTCTGTTGTAGACAATTTGACAGCGGCGCCTGTCCGTCGCGCACCGCTCTGCTCGACGAGATTCTGCTTTGGCGTCGCTTTCGAGTTGGGCATGATCGTAGCGGTTCTTAAGTGCCAGTTACCGGCATCGATAGTGCCATTCTCTTGGGATCACGGGGCGTAATCATGCGACTTGTACGACGGAACCCTGTCCCTTGATACTAGATTACGGTGCGCTCATAGTCCTTACGCTTCGTGTCTTTTGCCCGGCCACGTGCGAGGGCATGTTGGGATTAAGACGACGATTTCAACGAATTCGAATCAATTGGCAGGCTACGCACACGCTTCCCGGTCGCGGCGAAGATCGCATTGGTGACAGCGGCACTGACAATCGCCGTCGGGGCTTCACCAACGCCACCCGGAGGTTCCGCGCTCTTGATCAGGTGTGTCTCCACCACCGGTACCTCGTCGATACGCATCGGTAGATAGGTGTCGAAATTGCTCTGTTCCACCCGTCCATCCCTGAAGGTGATCGATCCGTGGAGCGCCGCGGTCAGGCCGAAAAGCGTTCCACCTTGGACTTGGGCTTCAATCGTATCCGGATTGACGTGCATGCCGCAGTCGATCGCACAGACAATCCGCTTTACCTTGACCGAGCCATCGGCCGCCACTTCGACCTCGGCGACCTGTGACGTGTAACTTCCGTATGCGAATTGTACCGAAATTCCTCGGCCATGCCGCGCGGGAAGCGGCGATCCCCAGCCGGCTTTTTCCGCCGCGAGCGATAGAACAGCGAGCGCTCGCGGATTGTGGCCAAGCAATCCCTTGCGGTAGGCGACGGGATCCTGCTTCGCGGCATGAGCGAGTTCATCCACGAAGCTTTCGACCACGAAAACGTTGTGAGTCGGTCCGACGCCGCGCCACCAGGAAGTCCGGACGCCAGGGGGCTCGACCCGGACAAAATCGACGTGAATATTGGGCAGCGCATAGGGCGGTTCGGCGGCGCCTTCCACGGCGTCGGGATCCAATCCGTTCTTGACGTAAGGGGGATAGTAGCGCGCCATGACTGAGGAGCCGGCGATCCGGTGTGTCCAGGCAACGGGCCTGCCGGCCGCGTCAAGACCGGCCGACAGCCGATCGAGATAGCAGGGCCGGTACATATCGTGCTGGATGTCTTCCTCGCGGCTCCAGATCACCTTCACCGGGCCGTCAACGTGCTTGGCGATCTTGACGGCGAGAATCGTGCCGTCGGCTTCAAGCCTTCGGCCGAAGCCACCGCCGATCAGATGATTGTGAATTTTGACAGCGTCTCTTGGCAGGCCGGTGAGCTCGGCCACCTGCGACTGTGTGATCGTAGGCGCCTGCGTCCCGACCCAGATGTCGCAACGGTCCTTCTGCAGATGGACCGTGCAGTTCATCGGCTCCATCGCCGCATGGGCCAGGAAAGGCACCTGATAGATGGCGTCAACCCGTTGCGCCGCCGCCGCAAGAGCCTTCCCCGCATCGCCAACGTTACGGGCAACCGCGCCCGGCTGTCTGGATGCTTCCTCCAACTGCTTGACGATATCGGCGTTGTTGACCTTGCCGTGTGGCCCGTCGTCCCATGTGATGGCGGCAGCCTCGAGCCCCTTCTTCGCCGCACCCATGTGATCCGCCACGACGGCGACAGCTTCACCGATATTGACCACTTGCCGGACGCCCTTCACCGCCAGCGCGGCTTTCTCGTCCACCGCTTTCGCGTTGCCACCGAGCACCGGCGAAATGGCAATTGCTGCAATCGTCATGCCCGGCAGTCGCGTATCGATGCCGTAGAGCGCGCGCCCATCGACCTTTATCGATGAATCCACACGTTTGACGCGCTTGCCGATCAAGGTGAAATCCTTCGGATCCTTCAATTTGACGTCGGCGGCAGCCGGCACAGGCAACTTCGCCGCAGCGATCGCAAGTTCGCCGTAGCTCAGATGTTTCGAACCTGAGGCGTCGAAGACGGTTCCGTCCTTGGCGCGGCAAGTCGCCGGATCGACATTCCAGCGTCTTGCGGCTGCGGCAATCAGCAGATGGCGACCTACCGCCCCGGCCTGACGCAGCGGCGTCCAGAAGGCCCGGACAGAGGCGGAGCCACCGGTATTTTGAATGCCTATGATCGAGTTGGCGTAAAGCGCATGATTTGGCGGAGCGTGCTGGACCTGAATCTGGTCGAGCCTCACTTCCAGCTCTTCGGCGAGAAGCATCGAGAGCGATGTGTAAACTCCCTGTCCCATCTCGACCATCGGCATAACTAGTGTCACCGATCCGATCGGATCGATGCGAATAAATCCATTCGGTGCGAAAGCCCCGGCTACCTCGTTTTCGACAACCTGCGAAGGAGTTGCTGCGAAGACGGCTTCCGTGCTCGCGCCCGTCAGCGCAAAGCCAAGCAGCAGACCTCCGCCCCGAAGGAAGGTGCGCCGCGACACCGCTGCGTCATCTGTGATCTGCTCAGTCTGAATAATCCCACCCATGATCTCAGACTCCCGCAGCACGCTTGATCGCAGCGCGGATGCGCTGATAGGTGCCGCATCGGCAGACGTTGCCCGACATGGCCACGTCGATATCGTCGTCCGTTGGCTTCGGCATGTCCGTTAAGAGCGCAGCCGCCGACATGATCTGGCCGGATTGGCAGTAGCCGCACTGCACGACCTCCAACTCGAGCCAGGCATTTTGCAAGGCCGCTCCTTGCGGTGTGCTGCCAATCGCCTCGATCGTGGTGATCGCACTATCGCCGACGCTGTCGACCGGCGTCTGGCAGGATCGGACCGGTTGACCGCCGATATGCACGGTGCAGGCACCGCACAGTGCCTGGCCGCAGCCGAACTTGGTTCCGGTCATGCCGAGTACGTCGCGCAGCACCCACAGCAGCGCAACGTCGCCATCGACATCAACCTCATAGGGGGTACCGTTGATCTTCAACGTGAAAGCCATGGGTGCCTCCTAAGCCCGTTGGACGTGAGGGATGAGTTGACGAGCACCCACGCGCTGGGAGTCTTCGAAAGGATCAAGTCACCCGATTCAGCCCACTCCGGCTGATGCAACCGGCGGTGGGCGCTACTCGATGAAATTCGTAGCGACCGCCATTGATCGCAGCGCGAGACGAAATCTTCCAATAGCTGTCATTCATGGTTTCCATAGTGATGGGGAATAAGATCGAGAGCATGCCGCAGCGATCCCGGCAATGACGTCTCAGCGGCTACATCCCGCTTCAGTGAAGCTCATCAGCGGCGCGAGCGTCATGAACGGAATTTCGCAGCCGCCACGAACGGGTGATGAAGCGGAAGTGAGCAGGCGTCGATGATCTTTGATTTGTACTGTCCCGCCGGAGCGACGCAGATTGTTGGGCGAGAGTTGAGTCCAACAACAGAGCGATGATGTCAGACATCTTGAAGAAGATCGAAACCTATAAGCGCGAGGAGATCGCGGTTTCCAAGCGTGTTCACCCCCTCGCGAGCCTCGAGGCGCGCGCCAGGAATGCGGCGCCACCCCGCGGTTTTGTCCGCGCGATCAAGGAAAAGCACGGCGGCGGCGACTATGCGCTGATTGCCGAGATCAAGAAGGCGTCGCCATCGAAGGGCCTCATCCGCGCCGATTTCGATCCACCCGCCTTGGCGAAGGCCTATGAGTCCGGTGGCGCGGCCTGCCTCTCGGTGCTGACCGATACGGCGTCGTTCCAGGGGCATCTCGATTTCATGGCCGCGGCGCGTGCGGTGACCAATCTGCCGGTGTTGCGCAAGGATTTCATGTTCGACACATATCAGGTTGTCGAATCCCGCGCTCACGGCGCCGACTGCATTCTGATCATCATGGCGGCGCTCGATGACGCCGCCGCCAAGGATATCGAGGACGCCGCGATCGCGCTTCAGATGGATGTGCTGATCGAGATCCACGACCGCGCCGAACTCGACCGCGCGCTGAAACTCCGTTCGCTGATGGTCGGCGTCAACAACCGCAATCTCCGTACCTTCGAGACTACGCTTACGACCAGCGAGGAACTTGCGCCGCTGATCCCGAAGGAGCGGCTGATGGTTGGGGAAAGCGGGATTTTCACATCGGATGATCTGGCCAGGCTCGAGCGTGTGGGAATGTCGACCTTCCTTGTCGGCGAAAGCCTGATGCGTCAGCCCGACGTGGCGACGGCAACCCGCACGCTGCTGGCAAGGGACAAGCCAGCGACCGCGGCGGGAATACCTTCCATCCGAGCCGCACCGTCCGCTCGATGAGCGAGATGCCCGCAGTGCCGGAGCTAGAACGATCCAGTGTGGATCTCTTGAGCGATCCCAGGAAGCGCGTTCCTGCGCGGCTGAAGGAGGTCGTCGGCAGGCGCGAGATCAAGTTCTTGCCAAGGACGCGCGGCCCTCGTGGCCCCGCGCATCCCTGATGCGCCGCCGGCATTCGAATCCTGCCAGCTCAAGCCAACAACAGCTTGTCCGGCGTCAGCGGCAGGTCGCGGATGCGCTTGCCGGTGGCGTTGAACGCGGCGTTCGCGATCGCCGCAGCAACGCCGGCGATGCCGATTTCGCCGATGCCGCGCGCGCCCATCGGAGTGCGAGGATCGGGAATATCGGTCCACAACACGTCAATGTCGGGCACGTCGAGATGGGCCGGGATATGGTAGTCCGCGATGGACGCGCTGATGATCCGCCCGCTGCGCTCATCGAGCAGGGTCTCCTCCGTCAGCGCCATGCCGAGTCCCATGATCATGCCGCCGCGAAACTGGCTGGCCGCCGTCTTCGGATTGAGGATGCGACCGCAATCGAACGACCCGACGAGACGGTCGACGCGCACTTCCCCCGTCACCTCGCTGACGCGCAATTCGCAGAAGATCGCGGACCGGCTGTGCATCGAGAATTTCAGCACCTCCAGGGGCGCCGAGCTTTCGCCGACGACGCTGATTTCGTTGCGCGCCGCCCGCTTGAGGATCGATGCGAAGCTTTCATGTCGCAACGGATCGCCGATCTTGCGCAAACCTCCGTCGGCGAACTCGATCTCGTTTGCCCGCAGGCCGGCCAGCGGCGTGTCGTTGCCGGCCAGGCGCAGCAGTTCGCCGGCGAGCTTCATGCTCGCCGCATTGATCGCCGCACCAAGCGATGCGGTTTGCGACGAACCGCCAGCAAAGCTGCCGAACGGCAGGCTGGTGTCGCCGATACGAACGGTGACGCTGTCAAGCGGCAGGCCGAGGCGATCGGCGGCGTGCTGCCGCTGCACGGTTGCCGTGCCCATGCCCATCTCGTGCGCAGCACTCGCCACGGTCGCGCGTCCATCGCCGTCGATCGTGATGCGGGCCGACATGCCCGGCATCCGCGCGTAGGGAAACGAGCCCGACGCGCATCCCATGCCAACCAGCCACTCGCCTGTTCTGCGCGAACGCGGCTTTGGCGGACGCCGCTCCCAGCCGAAGCGTTTTGCGCCGAGATCGTAGGCCAGCATCAGATCACTCTGCGAATGCGGCGCACCGCTGACCGGATCGGAGTCGCCGATATTGCGGCGCCTCAGCTCGATCGGGTCGATCTGCAGTTCATGCGCCAGCTCGTCCATCGCACTTTCGACCGCGAAAGTTCCTGGCGCCTCGCCCGGCGCGCGCATGAACGTGTTGGCGAGCACGTCGAGGTCGATGGCATGCTGCACGATGTCGAAGCTTCCAGCCGCGTAGAGCGACCGGCTGGTGAGCGTGAACGCCTCGTCGGTCACACCGTGCGCGGGCTTGACCGAATAGCCGTGATGAAGAAGCGCCAGCAGCCGGCCGTCGCGGTCGGCCGCGAGCGCCACGCGCTGCTCGGTCTGCGAACGGCCGCCGACAAGACGCTGCATGCTGGCCCGCGACAGCACCAGCCGGACCGGCCGCTGCGCGAGTTTGGCCGCCGCGGCGCCGAGGATTTGATGATCCCACAGTCCCTTGCCGCCAAAGCCGCCGCCGACGAAAGGCGAACTGACGAAGACCTGCGTCTCTTTGATGCCGAACACCTTTGCCAGCGAACCGGCCGTGCCGTTCAACATCTGCGTGGCGTCATGCACGATCAGCCGGTCACCGTCCCAGCGGATGGTTGTAGCATGGGGTTCGATGGGGCTGTGACTGTGCCAGGGCGTGCGATAGACGGCGTCTGTAACAGCGGCTGCCGTCCTGAATGCGGTTTCCGCATCGCCCTTCTTCAGCCGGTTACGCTCGATCATCAGCGAGTCCGGCGTGCGGGCATTCGCCTTGCCGGCCTTGAAGTCCGTCCGCGCGGCGACCGGCGCGTAGCGGACGACGACCAGCGACGCGGCGAAGTTCGCCTGTTCCTGCGTCTCCGCGAGCACGACGGCCACCGTCTGGCCGTTCCAGCGGATCTCCGCGTCCTGCATCACCGGCAGGATGTTGTTGCCGGCGGCTTTCAGATTTGTCAGGCCGATCGGCGGCGGCAGCGCCAATTTCGGGGCGTTGCGGTGGGTCATCACCAGCGCGACGCCGTCCGCCGCCTCGGCGGCAGCGACATCGAGTTCGGCAATGCGCCCGCGCGCAATCGTGGAGTGGACGAAAGCCGCATAGAGCAGCCCTTCCATGGGAACTTCCGCCGCGAAGCGTGCGGCGCCCTTCACCTTGTCGGGGCCGTCGATGCGGGACTGCTGCGTTCCGAGGTTGACTCGCTTGTCGATCAGCGGATCTGGCGTGCCGCCCGGCAACCAGCTGCCGGGAACGTAGCCCATCGCGGCGCGGACGCCGCCGACGATCGCATTCTGCAGCTTGCTCATGCGTCCTCTCCCGTGAGTTGGGCGAGCACGGCCACGATGGTCCGCTTCGCGAGTTCGACCTTGAAGGCATTGCCGTCAAGTGTGGTGGCCGCCGCCAGTTCGGCATCGGCCGATGCACGAAAGCGCTCCGGCGTCGGCGTCTCACCCAGCAGCATCTTCTCGGCCTGCCGCGCGCGCCATGGCTTGGCGGCCACGCCGCCGAGCGCGATCCGGACATCCCGGATCTTTCTGTCGACCACATTTAGACCGGCTGCGACGGATATCAGCGCGAATGCGTAGCTCGAACGATCGCGGACCTTGCGATAGGTCGAGCGCGCGGCCGTCGGGTCTGGCGGGAGCTCGATTGCGGTGATCAGTTCGCCGGGATGCAGGACGGTCTCGATCTGCGGCGTCTCGCCCGGCAAGCGGTGGAAATCAGTCAGAGGCACGCTGCGCTCGCCTCCGTGGCCGGCGAGACGAACCGTCGCATCGAGCGCCGCAAGCGCGACGCACATGTCCGACGGATGGGTCGCGACACAGTGCGGCGATGCGCCGAGGATCGCGTGATAGCGGTTGAAGCCGCCGATGGCGTCGCAGCCGGCATGCTGCTCGCGCTTGTTACAGTGCGAGCCCGCCGCGTCGTAGAAATAGGCGCACCGCGTGCGCTGAAGGATGTTGCCCCCGACCGTCGCCATGTTGCGGATCTGCGCCGAGGCTCCGGCCAGCAGCGCACGCGACAGCATCGGATAGCGCGCACGCACGGCGGGATGCGCCGCCAGCGTGCTGTTGCGCACCGCCGCGCCGATCTTGAGACCTCCGCCCGGCAGATCGATGATCTCGGCCGGCAGGCGCGAGACATCGACCAGCGCCTGCGGCGCCTCGATATTCTGTCGCATCAGATCGACAAGATTGGTGCCGCCACCGAGGTAGCGGACCGGCCCCGCGGCCGCGGCGGACAGGGCCGAAGCCTGATCGGCGACGCGCTGATAGGCGAAGGTTCTCATGCCGCATCTCCTTCCATCAGCTTCTCGATGGCATCGATGATCCCGTTGTGAGCGCCGCAGCGGCACAGATTGCCGCTCATGCGCTCGCGGATCTCGTGGCGCCGTGCGCCTGTTGGGCCTTCGGTGAGGTCGGCCGTGACGTAGCTGGGATCGCCACGACGCAATTCCTCGATCATGGCGATCGCCGAGCAGATTTGGCCCGGCGTGCAATAACCGCACTGGAAGCCGTCGTGCTCGATGAAGGCCTGCTGCAGCGGATGCAACTGGCCGTCTTCAGGGGCGATGCCCTCAATGGTGCGCACCTCGCGGCCATCGGCCTGAACGGCCAGCGTCAGACACGACAGGACCCGATCGCCGTCGATGATGACGGTGCACGCCCCGCAGCCGCCCTGGTTGCAGCCCAGCTTCGTCCCGGTCAGGCCGAGACGCTCCCGCAGCAGATCGAGCAGGGACATCCTGGGGTCGTCGGGCGGAGGATGTGCGATTCCGTTGACGAGGATAGCCATGGACGCCTCCATCTCTGGGCCGAACTCTCCTCAAGCTCTGCCAGCCTCATCAGAATAGTACGAATTTCGTACTATTCAAGTTTCGTTGTCGGCAATCTTTTCGGTCAGACGGATCAGTTCGTCCTGCTCAGACATCTCCAGCGCCCGAAGCATCGTCCGGCAAGCCTCCCGGTACCCTTGGATGTGGTCGTCAACCACCTGGCGCCCCTTTTCGTTCGCGCTCAGGGCGACCGCGCGGCGATTGTCCTCGGGACGGCGACGCTCGATCAGGTCTTTCTTCACCAGCCGATCGACGGCCGAGGACATCGTTGTCATCGCAACATTGAGATAGCGCGCGACATCGCCCATGCCGCAACCAGGATGTTCGGCGATGAACACCAGGGTTTGGGCATCGAGTGCGTTGAGCGCGTTGTCGGCCGCCGCGACCGCCTCGGCGACCTTGAACCGGCGCGTGAAACGTTCGAACGCGCGCGTCAGTTGCTCGACTTGTTCTCGGGTCGGTTCAGGCATGGCTGCAGCAAAACATGTTCGGCAGTTCGGGGCCAGAGATCGATGCAGGAAACGAGCGTTTGTTGCTGCAGGGAAGCAGCCTCAAGGTGTGCTGTCGGCTCGGGTACCACTCCCGCCGCTAGCGCTTTCCGCTCGGCCGATAACGCACGTGATCGATCAACACCCGCAGCTTCGGCGGAAGATTCCGCCGGTCCGGAAAGTAGAGGAAAAAGCCGCGGAAAGACGGACAATATTCCTCCAGCACGGGTACCAATTCTCCTCGCTCGATATAGGGGCGAAACGTTTCTTCCATGCCGAAGGTCAGGCCGCCTCCCGCGCAGGCGGTCCGCACCATGACCCACATGTCATTGGTCGTGATCCTCGGCTCCACCGCGACGTCGAACTCGCGCCCGGCCTCGGCAAATTCCCAACGGTAAGGGGCCATTTGCGGCGCCGGCCGCCAGCCGATGCAGCAATGCTGCGAGAGTTCGCGCGGATGTGAGGGGACGCCAAACCGCTCCAGATAGGCCGGAGCAGCCACGACCAGCTGGCGTTGATCGCCTGAGACCGGCACCGCGATCATGTCCTGCTCGATCACCTCGCCGAGCCGAACCCCTGCGTCGTAGCCCTCGGCCACGATGTCGAATTCCTCATCGGTCACGGTGACGTCGACCTGCACGCCGGGATGAGCCTGCGTGAAATCGGCGAGCAAGGGACCGCAAATGAATCGCTCGGCGATCGACGACACGGCCAGGCGCAGCTGCCCCGTCGGCTGCGCGTCACGGTCGCGGGCGCCATTGATCGCCTGTTCGACTTCGGCGACCGCCGGCGCCACGCGCTCGTGCAAGCGCATGCCGGCTTCGGTGAGACTGACACTGCGCGTCGTTCGATGGACCAGAGCTACGCCCAACTGGTCTTCCATGCGGCGGACGGCCTGGCTCACGGCGGACCGCGTCACCCCTAACCGCTCGGCGGCGCCCCGGAAGCTCCTCGCTTCGGCGACCGCGATGAAAACGGCGACAAGGTTCAGGTCAGTGGTCATTGGTTAGCTATGCTTACCACTTCGGTCATCATTGGCCAACTTGTCTCACCTTTGGCCGCCGGCTACCTCCCAGCCAACGATGGAGGCTCTGATGACAGCACTGGATCAATACCGCCTGCTTGGCCGCTCCGGTTTGCGCATATCTCCCCTTGCGCTGGGCACGATGACCTTCGGGACCGAGTGGGGATGGGGCGCCGATGCCGGCGCCGCACGGCGGATCTTCGATCTGTATGTCGACCGCGGCGGCAATTTCATCGACACGGCGGTGAACTATACCAACGGCGCGTCCGAGCGCCTGGTTGGCCAGTTCGCCCGGGACAAGCGCGATCGTCTCGTGCTCGCAACCAAATTCACCATGGCGCGCGATCCCGGCGATCCCAATTCGGGCGGCAACCACCGGCTCAACATGGTGCGCTCCGTGGAGCAGAGCCTGCGACAGCTCGAGACCGACCGTATCGACCTGCTTTACCTCCACGGCTGGGATGCGACGACGCAGCCGGATGAAGTGATGCGCGGACTGGACGATCTCGTGCGCACCGGGAAAGCGCAGTATGTCGGCATTTGCAACACACCGGCCTGGCGCATTTCACAGCTGCAGACGATGGCAGATCTGCGCGGCTGGTCGCCCTTCGTTGCCCTGCAGATCGAATATAATCTGGTCGAGCGAACGGTCGAGCACGAACTCATGCCGCTGGCAGCCGCCCTCGGCCTCGGCGTGCTGCCCTGGTCGCCCCTCGGCGGCGGCGTGCTCACCGGCAAGTACACGCGGGCCGATCTCAGGGATTCTCAGGAGCGGGCCGTCGGAATGACACGCGCCTCGGTCATCGCTTCGTCCGGCCATCTCAACGAGCGATCGCTGGACGCCGCCGACATGGTGCGCACCATCGCCGCGGAGCTCGGCGCGACGCCTTCGCAGGTGGCCATCGCATGGACGCTGGCGAATCCTGCAGTCACCTCGCCGGTGATCGGAGCCCGCACGCTGGATCAGGCGGAAGACAATTTCGGCGCGGTCGGGATATCGCTTTCTCCTGAGCAGATGGCGCGCCTCGACCATGCGACCGCGCCAGATCCCATCTTTCCGGAGCGTTTCTTGCGCCGCCCGATGGTCGAGCAACTCATCTTTGGCGGCGCCACTGTCGCCCGGCGCGGATAGATCAAGGAACGACATGTCGGTGGTGTTCGGCCGACCGCGATTGCATCACTTCGGGGCAGGACGACATTTTGCACCAGAAAGGGAGACACAATGCCAGCCATGGTCAATCGCGCACTTGCGTGGTGCGTCTACGCGATCATCTTCACGGCCTCCAGCCTGACGACGGCAGCACCCTGCGGACAGGCCAATTCGCTGCAGGACGACAACAAGCGGATCGTCACCGATGCGTTCGATCGGTGGGCGGCCGGAGGAACCACCTTCTTCAATGACCTGCTGCACCAAGACGTGGTCTGGCGCATCAAAGGATCCGGCCCAAGCGCCGGCGATTTCCGAGGCCGCGATGTGTTCCTGGATCGAGCGGTCCGCCCGTTCGCGAACCGATTGTCGACACCGGTCCGCCCTACAGCCGTGAGGATTTTTGCCGATGGCGACCATGTCATCGCACATTGGGAAGGCGGCGGCGTGGCGCGCGATGGCAAGCCTTACGCGAACAGCTATGCGTGGATCATGCTCATGCAGGACGGCAAGGCGGCGGAGGTGACGGCCTATCTCGACCTCGCCCCCTATGACGACATCCTGCGGCGCGTTCCTTTGCCGGCGCAATAGCGCCGGCTGCGCGCAGACTCAGTTGGCGTTGCGGCCGCTACATTCATGCAGAAGTCGCCGCATGACTGGACGCGCCCGGGATCGATGACCTACGCATGCGCGAGCCCCGGCGCGCGCGCCCGACACCCCCGCGTAAGTCATTGATCTTCCACACCCCGCCTACTGTGCATGGGGTTGTTTTCACCATTATTGTTATCCACCCTCCGAACCCCCCAGCCTTCTCCACCTTGAACCCACTTCCCGCACGATCCGACCTAGCATTGCCCCGCCATCCGGCGGGGGCCAGGTGATCCCAGGACGATGTTCGACAAAACCTACCGGCAGCGCCTCGAAGCCGATCTTGCGCAATGGGAGGCCGATGGCGTGATCGCGCCGGCGGCGGCCGCCTCCATCCGCACTGCGCTGCCGCCGCTGCCGGCCGGCATCAACATCGCAATCGTCGTCGCCATCGTCGGCGGCCTCTTGATCGCGGCGGCGTTTCTTGCCTTCGTCGCGGCGCACTGGACCGAGATCGCGCGGCTCTTGCGGTTTGCGATCCTGCTCGCCGGCATGGTCGTCGCCGGCGGCCTCGGGGCATGGTTCGCGGCGAGGGGCCGTCTCGTTCTGGCCGATCTCTGCGCCAGCATCGGCGCCGTCGTCTTTGGCGCGGGCATCGCGCTGGTCGGCCAGATGTATCATCTCGGCGAGGACTTTGCCGGCGGCATGCTGCTGTGGTCGATCGGCGCGTTCGCCGGCGCGCTGCTGACCGGCTCGCGCGGCGCGCTTGCGGTCGGCCTCGTCGCGGCCTCGATCTGGACCTGCATGCGGACGACCGACACGCCGGATGCCCTGCATCTGCCGTTCGTGGCGGTCTGGCTCATCGCCGCCGCGACGGCCTTCGCATGGAATTCGCGCGTTGCGGCGCATCTTGTCGCGATCGCGCTGCTGCCGTGGTGGATCGCGACCTCGCTGCGCTTCGAGTTCGACGGCGCCCAGCAGTCCTTCCTGCTCGCGAATGGCGCGGCCCTGGTGTTCGGTGCGGGGCTCGCGCTCGCCGCCGCGCCCTCGCCGCGGGCGCTCCGCCTCGGCAGCGTGCTGTCGGTCTACGGGGCGCTTGCGCTGGCCGGCGTCGCCTGCCTCGAGGTGACCACGGTCGACGACATCGTCCGCGTCCGCACCAACACGGTGGCGGCACAACCGCTCTGGGCCATCCTGTGCGGGATTGCGGGGGTGATCCTGTCTCTGGCATCCGCGGCGATCACAAGGCGGGCCGGTGAAGTCCTCGCAAGCTGCGCGATCGGGCTCGTGCTGCTCGCCGCGCCGCTCTGGCCGGCTGCCGAGGCCGGCGAGCCCTGGCTCGCCTATGCCGCGCTGCTCTGCGCCATGCTGTGCCTCGTCGTCTCTGGCATGCTCGACGATGTGCGCCCGCGCATCGTCGCCGGCTGGCTCGGCATCGCCGGCGTGGTCGCGGGCATCACCTGGGCCGTGAAGGGCTCGCTGCTGCACCGCTCGGCCTTCCTCGCGGCGGCCGGCCTCGTCGCCGTCGCCTTTGCCACCGCGCTCAACCGCATGCTGCCGAGGGCCGCGCGATGATCGAGCTCGCCGTTTCCGTCACGAAGCTCTGGCAGCGCATTCCGAAAACCGTGCTGTTCGGCATCGCAGTCCTGCTTCAATGCGCGCTGCTGGTCCTGATGGTCGCCGATCGCATGCAGATCCTGCGCGAAGGCCGAGAGGTGACCCTGCAGACTCAGCCGGTCGATCCGCGCGATCTCCTGCGCGGCGACTATGTCGTGCTCCGCTACGACATCTCGCAACTGCCGGCCGGCGCGCTCGCCGGCAAGCCCGCGGACGCGCGCCATCCCGATGTCTTCGTCAAGCTCGCGCCCAGTGCCAATGGCGTTTACGAGGCGGTCTCGGTGCATGCCGGGCCCGTCGCCGTCACGGCGCCCCAGGTGCTGATCCGCGGCCGCGTCGGCAATTACGGTGGGTCCTGCGGCGAGGACCGGCGCAGCTTCTGCGACAAGCTGCCGATCAAATATGGCCTCGAAAGCTATTTCGTGCCCGAAGGCGAGGGCAGGAAGCTCGAGGACGCGCGCAACCAGCAGAGGCTGCGGATCGTCGCCGCGGTGCTGCCCTCGGGCCGCGCCGCCATCAAGCGCCTGTTGCTCGACGGCGAGCCCGTCTATGAGGAGCCGTTGTACTAGGCGGCGCTCTTCCCGGGTGCGGCCTTCAACGCCCGCCGCAGCACCTCCCACACACGTGCATCGTTCATATGCGCCACGTTGAATCGCATGAAGCTTGGCGCCGTCTGGGCCACGCTGAAGACGTTGCCGGGCGCGAGCACCACATCGTCTTCGAGTGCAGCACGCGCGACGGCCGAGGCATCCTGTCCGCCCGTGAGGCGGCACCACAGGAAGAAGCCGCCGCGCGGCATCAGCCAGGGCTCGATGCCCAGCGCCTGAAGTTTTCGCGCGACGTCGCGGCGCGTGCGCGTGAGCTTCTGCCGGAGCTCGTCCATGTGCTTGCGATAGCTGCCGCCGGCCAGCACCTTGGCGATGATCTCGGATGCGACCGGGCTCGGCCCGCCGAAATTGGTTGCGACCTGGAGGTCGACGAGATGCTCGATCCAGTCGGCTCGCCCTGCGATGTAGCCGCAGCGCACCGAGGCCGACAGCGTCTTGGAGAAGCTGCCGGTGCGGATCACTCGATTGAGCCCGTCCAGCGCGGCAAGGCGCGGCGAGCGCTCCGGCTCGAAGTCGCCGAAGATGTCGTCCTCGATGATGGTGAGGTCGTGCGCGGCGGCCGCGGTCAGCAGCCGGTGCGCGGTCTGCAGCGACAGCGTCGCGCCGGTCGGGTTGTGCAGGGCCGAATTGGTGATGTAGAGCCGCGGCCGCTCGCTGCCGAGGACCTGCTCGAAGCGCGCCACGTCCGGCCCCGTGGGCGTGTAGGGCACGCTGACGATCCTGGCCTGATGCGCCCGCAGCAACGCACGGAAATTGAAGTAGCAGGGATCGTCGACCAGCACCGTGTCGCCAGGACGGAGCAGGAAGCGGCAGATCAAATCGGTCGCTTGCGTGCCCGATCCCGTCAGCATGAGCTGGTCGACCGACGCCTCGATCGCATCGTCGGCAAGGCGCGCGAGCAGCAGCCGGCGCGGCGCCATCGCGCCGCGCGTGCTGCCGTAATTGGTGAGCACATCGGCCTCGATGCGAGCCAGCGCGCGGGTGGCGCGTCGGAGCGCGGCTTCCGGCATCCACTCCGGAGGCAGCCAGCCGCAGCCAGGCTTCGGCACGGCAGCATCGGCGTCGAGCGACTGCCGCGAGACCCAGAACGGATCGACTGCCCGGTCGCGGCGCGGCTCGACCTCGGCCAGCGCAAGCGGCGGCATGATCGTCGGCGCAACGTAGAAGCCCGAGCCGCGACGGGCGCGGATCAGCCCTTCCGCAGCCAGGCGGTCATAGGCCTCGACGATGGTGGACGGCGAAACCCCCATCGTCGCCGCAAGGCTTCGGATCGACGGCAGGCGGTCGCCGCTGTTGAGCGCACGTGCGGCAACCTTGGCGCGGATCGCGCTCATCACGTCCACGGTCCGCGTTCCGCCCCGTCCCTTGATTTGCGTCTCGCCGTCCAAGCTGTATTGCCTTCCATACCCATACAGTTTTGTTGGATTGTACGGGATTGTCGCTGGTCTTGCCATCGCCGAACGGCGAGGATCGCCGTTAGAGCATGATCCGGAAAAGTGTGCAGCGGTTTTCCGAAAAGATCATGCTCGAACAACGACCTAAAGCGCGATGACGATTCATCCTGATCTCGTCGCGCTTTAGACAAGCGGAACGGACATGCAATCTGCGGGCAGCGGCTGGGGCAACGGGCTTCTCGGCGTCATCATCTTCAGCGGCTCGCTTCCGGCGACGCGCGTGGCGGTCGGCGGCTTCTCCGCGCTGTTCCTGACGTCCGCGCGCGCGGTGATCGCGGCGCTGATCGGCGTCGCCGTGCTCGGCCTGCTGCGGCAGGCGCGGCCGCAGCGCGGGGATCTCGCCTCGCTCACCATCGTGTCGCTGGGCGTCGTGGTCGGCTTCCCCTTGCTGACCGCGCTCGCGCTTCAGCACATCACCTCGGCCCGCTCGATCGTCTTCATCGGCCTGTTGCCGCTGTCGACCGCGATCTTTGCCGTGCTGCGCGGCGGCGAGCGGCCGAAGCCCTTGTTCTGGTTTTTCGCCGTCCTCGGCAGCGCCACGGTGGCGGGCTTCGCCCTGTCGAATGGCGGCGCGGCCTCGCTTGCCGGCGATCTCCTGATGTTGGCCGCGATCGTTCTGTGCGGGCTCGGCTATGCCGAAGGCGCCGCGCTGTCGCGCCGCCTCGGCGGCTGGCAGGTGATCTCCTGGGCGCTGTTGCTCGCGCTGCCGCTGATGGTGCCGGTCGCGGTCTGGACTTTGCCGTCGACGTGGAGCGGCATCGGAGCTCCAGCCTGGATCGGGCTCGCCTACGTCTCCGTGTTCAGCATGTTCGTCGGTTTCATCTTCTGGTACCGCGGGCTTGCGATCGGCGGCATCGCGCGTGTCGGCCAGTTGCAGCAGCTCCAGCCGTTCTTCGGTCTCGCGCTCGCCGGCTTCCTGCTGCACGAGCCCGTGGCCTGGAGCATGATCGCGGCGACCGCGCTCGTGGTCGTCTGCGTGTTCTTCGCGCGACGGTTTGCGTGAGCTCGATGCAGCGCAATCCCTGACCAGGCATTCGGGACCACCCGTGTTGATCTAGATCAACGTCTGTTCCAGCGCGCGGTGTCTCACTGGATGAGGGGATTTATCTCCTCGATACATCACGTGCGCCCACCTCGCGCTGACTGTTACATGTTTGCATGGTCGGTCTCCTCCTGGGTTTCGCTGGTGGGACAGCGATCGGTATCCTCGCCTCGACTGACAGAAATCCGCCCATCATTGTCCGAGTGTCCATAGTCAATTGAACTCTCGGGATCAGAGCAGCTTTGGGAGTAGCATCATGAACATTAGTCGTCGAAACCTCTTGTCTGCCGGTTTGGGAAGCGCGATCTCGGCGCTTTCACTCTCGGTCGGCCGAGCGGACTACGACGGTCCTTTGTTGAGCGCGATCGAAGGCGGCGAGGACTTCTGGCTTGCCACCGACGCTTACGTCTTTGGCTATCCCCTCGTGACAATGGAGATGACGCGGCGGGTCATGACCAATATGGCTTCCGTCGAGGGCACGCGCGGGCCCATGGGACAGTTCATCAAGCTGCGCTCCTATCCCGACGCAAGCTTCAGGGATGTGACGGCTCCGAATGCGGATACGCTCTACACCTCGGCGTGGGTCGACGTGGGAGACGAGCCTTGGGTCGTCGCCATTCCCGATATGAAGGACCGCTATTTCCTGTTCCCGATGCTTGATGGCTGGACAAATGTATTCCAGGTCCCGGGCAAGCGCACGACAGGCACCAAGGCGCAGACCTACGCGATCACCGGGCCTGGTTGGAAAGGCACACTGCCCGTTGGCGTGAAGGAATATAAATCGCCCACCAGTATCGTGTGGATACTGGGTCGCATTTACTGCACCGGCACACCCGAGGACTATGCAGCGGTGCATGCCGCTCAGGACGAGTGCAAGCTCTTCCCCCTTAGCGCATACGGGAAATCCTACACGCCTCCACCCGGCAAGGTCGATCCGTCGACCGATATGAAGACCGCGGTGCGCGAGCAGGTCAACCGCATGGACGCCGCTGCCTATTTCAGCCTTCTGGCTGAACTGATGAAACGGAATCCGCCCGCGGCCGCCGACGCCGCCGAGGTCGCCAAATTCGCGAAGATCGGCCTCGTTCCGGGCAAGGATTTTGATGCCAGCAAGCTCGACGTTGCGTTTGCGAAGCGCATCCCGCAGGTCGCGTTCGACCGCATCATGATCCAGTTCAAGGTCAACAAGGCCATCAGGAACACCAACGGCTGGGCATTCGACACGCAGACCGGCGTTTACGGCACTGATTATCTCAACCGCGCCCTGGTCACAGCCATCGGACTCGGTGCCAACCGCATTCAGGATGCCTGCTACCCGACGTCGCGGAAGGACGCGGATGGCAGGGATTACGAAGGCAGCAACAAATATGTGATGCGCTTCCCGAAGGGGCAGCTGCCTCCTGTCGGCGGCTTCTGGTCGCTGACGATGTACGACGATAAGTACTTCTTCGTCGACAATCCGATCAACCGATATTCGATCAGTGCCCGTCAGAAGCTCAAGCCCAATCCGGACGGTACGATCGACCTCTATATCCAGAAGGACTCGCCGGGAGCGGACAAGGAGTCGAATTGGCTGCCCGCACCCGCCGGCAAGTTCGTTCTGATGCTGCGCATGTATTGGCCGAACGAGAAGGCGCCTTCGATCATCAACGGCACATGGTCTCCGCCCCCCGTCAGGAGGGTTGCGAGCAGCTGATCCGCAAGGGCACCAGCCACCCGAGGGCCGCAGTGGAAGCAGCTCAGATTTGGCAGGACCAGAGGAGGTCAGGATGAAGGTTGCGCTGTTGTCGGCGGCACTCCTCGGGGGCCCATTGGCAGTGCCCGTTTCTGATCGCGTTCCCCATTTGAACGTGGAGTCCCTGTGCAAGGCGACAGTGGCTGATGACAAGGCGAACGGAATCGTTCTGGGGCAGAGTCTCGAAAAATGCATGAGCGATGAAACGGATGCCCAGCAGCAGCTTGTCGCCCTCTGGACGGCAAATGCCGGTGCTGTCAGGGATCGCTGCGAAGCCGAAGTCACGTCAGTCGCCTACGCTCAAAGCTACGTTGATCTTCTCTCTTGTATTCAGGCTGCCGGCGTGACGAACCCGCCGCCCTCGGCACCTCTCAAGGGCGCGAGCAAGAATCGAAACGCGAAATAGATTGGTCAGAAACTGGAGCGAAGGAGGACGTCATGCGACACGGAACTCATCTTTGGTTGGCCGGCGCCGTTATTCTCTGCGCATCCACGAGCTCGGTGAAGTGGTCGCCGGAGGACGGTCTTTCATTGTCGGTTCAGAGCGCAGAGGCTCGCGTCGGGCGACCGGCGACCCCGGCGAGTGTCGCTGGCGTCGCCCGGCGAACCACGCGCCGTGCCGTCGTCGGTGGAGCGGCCGTCGGTGCAGCAGCCGCAGGAGCCGCCGTAGCGGCGCCGACCTGCGCCCGGGTGCTGGTCAACGGCGCCTGGGTCTGTCGCTAGCGGCACCGGCTTTCCCTGGACGTGACCGCGGCGACCACGCTCGTGGTCGTCGCGTGGCGGTACGCGTGAGGCCGCCCCCTCACGCGCTCCCCATCACGGTCCTCGTCAGCGTGCTCCTTGCAAATTTCTTCAGCGGCATCGGCTTGCCGAACAGAAAGCCCTGCACGAGATCGAAGCCGAGCTCGTTCGCGGCGACGAGATCGGCGCGGCTCTCGACGCCCTGGGCGATCGCGCGCGCGCCGTAGCCTTGCGCCAGCTCGACGATGTGACGGCACACCGTGCGCTTCAGCCGGTCACCGCCGCTGCCGGTGACGAACTGCCGATCGGCCTTCAGCTTGACGAAGGGGATCTTGTCCAGGCCCATCAGCGACGGCCAATTCGCGCCGAGATTGTCGATCGACAGGCCGATATTGTGCAGGCCGACCTCGCGCGCGACCTCGGTCAGAAGATCGAGTTCGCCGATGGCCTCCTCACTGTCGATCTCGACCGTCAGTCCGCCGAAGGCCGGATGCGTCGGCACGCGGCGGCAGAGATCGCGCACCGCGTGCGGCTCCTTCAGATAGGACGCAGGCAGGTTGATCGAGAGATCGACCGGGCTCTGCTGCTCCAGCAGGTAGTGCCAGTCCTGCATGGCGCGATCGATCACGAATTCCGAGAGGTCGCGCAGATGCGGATCGTGCTCCTCGGGAATGAAATAGGCCGGCGGCACCACGCCCCAGGTCGGATGGCGCATGCGCACCAGCGCCTCGGCGCCGCTGCGGACCAGCGTGCGCGCGTCGATCTTGGGCTGGTACCAGAGCTCCAGCCAGCCGGCATGCAGGGCTTCGCCGACATGCACGGCCGGGCTCGGCGCCGGCTCGTCCGGCAGCAGCATCGCGACACGCTCGCGCAGCGTCTCCGCGGCGAAGGGCGTGGTCAGCGGCGGCAGCATCGCAAGGCCATATTCCTCGCCGACCTGCCGCACGGCCCTGACGATGATCGACTCCCGGGCGCCGACCGCCAGAACTTTTCCGGCGAAGCCCTCGCGCACCAATATCTCCAGGAATCGCCCCGGCTCGATGCCGTCGGTGGCAACGCCGAGCAGGATCAGGTCCGGCAATTCCGAGGTGAGCACGCTCTGCAGCTCGTCCGCGCTGGCGCATTCGCTGGTGACGAAGCCAAGATCCTCGAGCACCTCGCTGAGGAAGGCGCGCAAGTGACGCTTGCTGTCGGCCACGCAGGCGCGCGGCGTCACCTTTCGCCGTCCGAAGGTCACAGGCCTTCGTCCGACGAGTTCAACAATCCCATCGTTCATCAACACCACTCCCGTTCCGTGACGTTTTCTTAAACGCTGAGCGTGGGTTCAAATAAGGAGAGCTTCACGTCGTTGTTGAATTATTTGAGTAACGTTAAGCCCTGCAATTCGAGCTAATTTGTCAGTAGTTTCCTCGAAAACTCGTCGCATACTCCGGCACCGCACGCGCAACGACAGCCGGCGCATGCGGAAATTCCGCGCGTGCGATCGACGGCTGCTCGGCTTGTCGGCGGACGGGCTGGAGCGATGCAGCGGAGCGGTTCTGCAGTGTGATGATGGGGCTGTCGGGGAGTTAATTTCCGACGGCTTTTTCGTGTTGCGCGATGCCGACCGCCTTGCGGGGGCGCTCGCTGCGAGAGCGAGCGTGCTCGCGAGCACGTCATCATCGTGACTGTCCGCCGGCTCGATCTCATCCCGGCCTTGTTGCGGTCGCTTCTCGCCGCAGGAGAGGGGCGACGGCTAGGATCGAGAAACCTGTTTCGCGCGATGCGCGCATGGGCCTCTTTCGCTCGCGGCGGTGCTGCGACACTGCGTCCGCGCCCGACGACGCGAATGTGAAGCAGATCACATGTGCATTGCGGCGGCTGCGCTATTGCTCCGCACAGCCGGTGGTGGGCTGTCGAGGATTACAGCGATGACGACGCGGCGAGTGATGCATTGGTGGTTCAGATTCGTGCTGTCGGGGCGATTTCTCGATCGCTTCCTGTGCCTGCCGCGCGCGCATTAGCGCATGATCCGCTCGCGCGCCGGGAAGGGCTTTCATCGACGGGCCTATTTGCCTCGCGCATAACGCGCTCTCAGGTCTGCCCGATCAATTTGCGAAACGCGGCCGCGCCGTCCTGCATCGCGTCGCGTCCCTTCCAGGCGAGCTGGGCCAGCTTGCCGCCGAGCGTGTCGTGGTTGCGCAGCCGGCGCGATCCTAGGATGTGGCCGACATTGGCGGGGAAGCGGCTGACCTCGGCGGACACCAGCGCCTGGATCGCGTCCATCAATTGCTGGAGGCGAATACCCCATTCGCAATGCTCGATGCCGTCGATGCGGACCTTGAGCGCATATTCGGTGTCGTAGATCTCGGCGAGCAGGTCGCGCGCGACCAGGACGCGGTTGAGCCGGAGCGCGATCCGAAGCGCGAGGCGCTTGTCGTCGAGCCGGTCGAGCACCATGGGAACGACGCAGGCATAGGGCGCGGCGGCGACGTCTGCGGTGCTCTTGCTCGCGGCGGGGTTGGTGGCGAGGCGCACCAATTGCCAGGGCGTCTTCAGGCGCCTCGCCACCAGCGCAAGCGCGAAGGGCAGCGCCTCGGGATGGGCCTTCTTGAGCGCATCGAGTTGCGCGGTGATCTGGGCGACCTGGCCGTCGTCGAATTTGGCGATCTTCTCGGGCAGTTTTTCGTTGAACTTCGGCAGCGCATCGCCGGCGCGCAGCACTTGCTGCATCTTCCGCACGTCGTCGAAGGCGCTGCGCGATGCCGTGTACTGCGCAAGCTTGCCGCGCGCGAGCTCGGCGCTCTCGGACGAGGCGAGGGTGTTCTCGAGGACCTTGACGACCTTGATCTGGAAGGCCGACGCGATCTTTTGCACTTCCTTCGGGTTGTTGGCGGCGACCTGGTCGTTGATCGCCTTGATGTAGTCGCGCGCCATGGTCGGCAGCAGGTCGCGGCAGATCCATTCCCAGATCGGGGTGAGGGTGTTGCGCGAGATCCGCCCCATATTGGCATGCTCGGGCGCGCCGTCGATCAGCAGCAGTTCGAGTGGCGCGAAGAAATAGCGTGAGGGGCTGGTTGCGCGGGCGTGAGTCGATCCGTCCTTGCGAAACTCGGCGCGCAGGCGGGCTTGGACGTCGGCCGAGCCTGGCATGTCGATGCCGCACAGTTCGAGCCGCTCCAGCTCACTGAGCAGACAGCTGCGCGACAGCGGCGTCAGCCTCTGCAGGAATTTCGACAGCCGATCGATCTCGTCCATGGCACGCAATCTTCCGCAGCGTTTCCCGCAGGCCCAAGAGACCCATGCGTGGAGGCATTTGCGCGCTCTCAACTCCTTTAGAGAAGCAAGTCGCCGTTAATTAATCCGTAAAATCCGGGGGGGGGGCGGCCGTGGACGCGGGCGGCGGTTAAGCAATTTCGCGCCATCCACGCAGGGATTGAGCGGGAATCTCAACCCTTGCATGGTCGAGGACAGCTTCGCGCAGGCACAAATTGTGCCGATGCCGTGGATTTAGCGCAAAGCTGCCGAAATCACCGTAGTCTTACGGAGCAAAAAGTTAACTACAGACCCCGCCCGGTTCCGGTAAACGAGTGACATGGCGTCACAGAATGATACGGCCACCGATTCGCGGCCGTCGGAATGGTACGAAAGCAGCGTTGCTCCAGTTGAAGAGCTCGATTTCGTCCGCCTGAATGCCGTCCGTGCCAAAGCTGCAGACGAAATGGCCGCCGCCATTGCCCGCGAGCTGAATGGCCCCCTGACTGCGCTCCTGCTCTACATGGGCGAGATCAAGCATCACAGCGATCAGCTCGCGCCCGTCACCGGCGACCGGGCCTATTTGCAGCGCGTGGTGGAGAATGCGCTGGCGCAGACCGAGCGCGTCTGCGGCCTCGTCAAGCAGCTGGCCGGTTCTCACAAGAACGGCCTGCCGAGCCCATCCGGGGCCGAGGACATTGAGGCCCGGACCGTTCGCATGCCGCCGCCGCAGCGCGTGCCGAGCGCCGAACTGCTCGGCCTGTCCGGTCAGAAGCGGCTGACCAAGCGCGAGCGCGAGGTGCTGAGGCTGATCAGTGAAGGTTATTCGAACAAGCAGGGCGCGCTTCGGATGCAGATCAGCCCGCGCACGTTCGAAAGCCACCGCGCCGAGGCGATGCGCAAGCTCGGTGCGCGCAACACCGCGGACCTCGTCCGCGCGGCGCTGCTGCATTCGATCGAGTGAGATTGATGATTGCATTGCGCCCGGCCGGCAGTGTGGCCCCGGGCGACAGCCGATGGACTCAGAAATAGTCTTCGGCGAACGGACGCGCCCGCGATGTGGGCCGCAGCGGCCTGATCTCTTCTTTCGGCGCGTTCGGGATGATCGTGATGATCCAGCGCGTCGGCATGCTCGATTCCTGCTCCAGCACCGAACGCACGAAGCCGGTCACCGTCGATTCGCCAGACTTGACCGTCGCCATCCGGCCGTTGAACTGAGCGATACGGAAGCGACGGACCTCTTTCTGGTCCGCGGTCTCGTAGGTGAACATGGAAACCCTCCTGGTTTCCGGCGACTATCGCCACCTATGATTAGCCATCTGTGAAAATCCCAAACCGTAGAAGTACGGCGGATATACACGCGCGGGTAGATGGAGCGTTTTGCGCGGGAAGGAAGCGCGAAGACGAGATCCCGGCCTTGTGATCCGGTCTTGCAATCCGGTCTTGCAATCTAGCCTTGCGGCTCCTGCGATCGCGCCGCGGCGTAGGCGGCCTCCATCAGGTCCAGGAGTTCGCAGAGTTCGGTTCCGCGAAGCGTCTCGGCCGACGTCTCCAGCCGCAGCGCCAGCGCCGCCAGCCTGGCATAGCCGAAAGTGCCGGCCGCGCTCTTCAGCGAATGTGCCTCGCGCGCCATCCTGGCGGCGTGCGGCTCGCGCGAAAGCGCGCGGAACAGTTGCAGGCGCGCGCAGGTCTCGCTCCAGAACACGGCGCGCACCTCGCCGGCCCCGTCCTCGCCGATCTCCCGCACCAGTGCCGCGTAAGCCCTCGGGTCGCGCGCGGGCGCGCAATCGAGCACGTGCTGCGCCGGTGCGACGGTGACTTCAAACATGGCCTCGCCTGCCTTGATCAGGATGCCGCGCGCGGGATCGATGCGAGGCAGCCCGTGTCTATGGCATCGGGCTTTCAGTTCTGCGAGCAGGACGGTTCGTGTTTGCGCATGGGCATTCGCCGCCGGTTTACCATGGCTGCCGGTCAGCGCGGGCCGAGCAGCCGGTCGTACTGCGCCTTCACGGCCGCGTAGCATTCGCAGGCGGTCTGGCGCAGGCCGTCCAGGTTCACGAGCTGGATGTGTCCGCGGCTGTAGTTGATGAAGTTGGCCTGCTGCAGGGTGTTGGCGACCAGCGACACGCTGTTGCGCCGCGCCCCGATCATCTGCGCCATGGCCTCCTGGGTCAGCAGCAGGCGGGAGTCGCCCGAGAGGTCATGGGTGTGCAGCAGGCAACGCGACAGCCGCGCCTCGACGGGATGGGCAGCGTTGCAGCCCGCGGTCTGCTGGACCTGCGCGTAGACCGCGAGGCCGTGGCGCGTGAGCAAGGTGCGCAGGCTGCCGCTCTGCTCGGCGGCGCCGCGCAGCCGGTCGAGATCCATGACGGAGGCGACCCCGGGGACCAGCACGATGGCGGTGTTCAGCGCGCATGCATCGCCCATGGTCGAGAGCGTCCCGAGCAGGCTGTCGCGACCGATCATCGCGACCTGGACATGCTCGCCCTTGGTGAGCTTCACCACCAGCGAGATGACGCCGCGGTGGGGAAAGTAGGCGCGCTGGAGCGTCTCGCCGGCTTCCACCAGCACCGCGTCATGGGGCAAATCGACCGTGCGCAGGTACGGGCGGATCAGGTCATAGTCGTCTGGCAACAGCGTGGACAGGAAACCGTTGGCTGGGCGTACCATCGTTTCCAAGACTGTCTCCCGTCTTTTTGCACCAGCGGGTCGCGGCAAGTGCAATCGCTCCCTGCGCGAGTAGGTTCCATCATGTTCACGCCGGGATATATTGGCAATTGGGACAATATGTCCGGGTGCGGCGTGTCGTGTGCACGTCGGTGAGCAGTCCGCCTGCCCCGAAGCTTCCTGTCAGCCATGACGCCGTCACGGTCCAGCACCGCAAGCCCGGCTATTTGTCCGTGGACAAGTCGATCGTGGGCGAATTCGATCCGTCCCTCGAAGCAGATCAGTTACGGCAGCCTCCTCCCCCAAGACAGCTGCCCTGACCATTCCGCGAGGCTCCACGCTGGGCGCAGCTGATCGAAATCCTGAGACGTCGAGCACTGGCGGAAATTGGTTGGGCGGACGGCCGCTGACGGGACATACAGATCAATCGCGCCTTTGTTCGTCCTCCCTCGCCATGAAGTTGCGTGTAAACAAATTATATTGTAAAGGTTGTATCATTGCCTGTATAGCGGTTCGTGGAGGGCGTGCAGGAATAAGCGGCAAGAGTGCCCTTTAGGAGCCGGAAGCATTGCATCCGTGCTCCGATCGGACGCGGTCGACCTGCGCATTCTCGTGCATCGGACAAGTGACGACAGCCATCCAACCTTGCTCCCAAGCAAGGCGTCACATGGCCGCGGCGCTTGCGTCCATCGCCTTCGTTTCTCAGGCGCCGCCAACGATGTTGGCGACCATGCATTTCGACCGAAACCAGAGGAGAAGGGCGTGCTTCACGGCTCGATGATTGAATTGTCGAAACGGGACGCTCGAGCGGGAAGGGAGGATCTGCGCCATATCCTCGTTGTCGACGACGACCCGATGGTGTGCATGGCCATCGAGATCTATCTCCAGCGCAACAATTTCCGGGTGACGATCGCCGAGGGAAGTGAAGCCGGATTGCGGGCCCTCGAACATTAACAGTTCGACCTGATGATCATCGATATCTTCATGCCGCATATGCGCAGCTTCGAATTAGTCCGGATCCTCCGCGAGCGCGCGCCCGCCACTCCGCTGATCGCGATGTCGGGCTACGCTTTTGCAGATCTGAATTCGCCCGCGCCCGATTTGCTCCGGATGGCGCTGGAGCTCGGCGCCGTACGCTGCCTGCGCAAGCCGTTCACGCCGCTCGCATTGCTCGCCGCCATCAACGATTGCCTGGCGGCGCATCGTCCCGATGCCGAGATGCTTTCGTCGGCGCGGCTGGGTTAGCGCGGCACGGGCCGCAGCAGCGACGAAGTAACCGTTCATTTACCCAAGACGCGAACTTTGCGGATCTCGCAAAGCGCGACGCGAGGGTCGCCGAATAGCCCGCGATTGCGGGCGGCTCCATCCCACTCCACGCAGGCCGAGGCTATCGCCCTTTGCGCGCAGCACTTTCTCGCGCGCACCGCCGGGCCGTTATCGGCGCATCTGCCTCGTCCTTTCCGGTCGCGGCGCGGCGCCGGTTTTGACGAAAAGCGCATCGTATGCAGCCGAACGGCAAACTTGTCTTCAATATCCGTAGTAGCACGGAGGATGAAATTAACGGGACCGTGAAAGGGGATGTCTAACGATCCAAGAGAGGGCTTCCGTGGATTCCAGGCGAGGCTCTGGCGCGAGTCCATTTCAGTAAGGCGTAGCTCATGGATGATCTGTTGCGGGAGTTTTTGACGGAGACCAGCGAGAGCCTGGACACCGTCGACAATCAGCTGGTGAAGTTCGAGCAGGAGCCGAACAACGCCAAGATCCTGGATAACATCTTCCGCCTCGTCCACACCATCAAGGGTACCTGCGGCTTCCTCGGCCTGCCGCGACTGGAGGCGCTGGCGCATGCCGGCGAGACCTTGATGGGCAAATTCCGTGACGGCATGCCGGTGACCGGGCAGGCGGTGACGGTGATCCTGTCCTCGATCGACCGCATCAAGGAGATCCTCGCAGGCCTCGAGGCCACCGAAGCCGAGCCCGAGGGCAACGACCGCGATCTCATCGACAAGCTGGAAGCGATGGTCGAGCAGGGCATGGCGGCAATGTCAGCGTCGGCTTCGCCGATCGCGTCAGGCTCGGCGCAGCCGATGGCGGCTGGAAGTGCCGCCGCTCCCGTTGCCGAAGCCCCGCCGCTGGTGCCGGAGGCCCCGGCTACCGCGCCCGCCAAGGAGATGACCACGGGCACGCTGATCGAGCAGACGCTGGAGCGTCCCTTGCGTCCGGGCGAGGTCTCGCTCGACGAGCTCGAGCGCGCCTTCCGCGAGACCGCGATCGAAGCGCCGGCCCCGGCCCCCGTTGCCAAAGCCGAGCCCGCGCCTGAAGCTCCGGCCGCCAAGGAGGCTGCCAAGGAGGCTGCAAAACCCGCCAAGGAAAAGGCCGCGCCGAAGAAGTCGATGGCCGACGAGAATGCCGGCGAAGGTGCCAGCATCGCCAACCAGTCGATCCGCGTCAACGTGGACACGCTGGAGCATTTGATGACCATGGTCTCCGAGCTGGTGCTGACCCGCAACCAGCTGCTGGAGATCTCCCGCCGCAACGAGGACACCGAGTTCAAGGTGCCGCTGCAGCGCCTGTCCAACGTCACCGCCGAGCTGCAGGAGGGCGTCATGAAGACGCGCATGCAGCCGATCGGCAATGCCTGGCAGAAGCTGCCCCGCATCGTCCGCGACCTCTCTAGCGAACTCGGCAAGCAGATCGAGCTGGAGATGCACGGCGCCGACACCGAGCTCGACCGCCAGGTGCTCGACCTGATCAAGGACCCGCTCACCCACATGGTGCGCAACTCCGCCGATCATGGCCTCGAGACCCCCGCCGAGCGTCTCGCCTCCGGCAAGGGCGAGCAGGGCACCATTCGCCTGTCCGCCTATCACGAGGGCGGCCACATCATCATCTGCATCGCCGACAACGGAAGGGGCCTCAACACCGAGAAGATCAAGGCCAAGGCGATCTCGTCAGGCCTCGTCACCGAGGCCGAGCTCGAGAAGATGAGCGAGGCCCAGATCCACAAGTTCATCTTCGCGCCCGGCTTCTCGACCGCGGCCGCCATCACCTCGGTCTCGGGCCGCGGCGTCGGCATGGACGTGGTCCGCACCAATATCGACCAGATCGGCGGCACCATCGACATCAAGAGCGTGGCTGGCGAGGGAAGCTCCGTCACCATCAAGATCCCGCTGACCCTGGCCATCGTCTCGGCCCTGATCGTGGAAGCTGCCGGCGACCGCTTCGCCATCCCGCAGCTCTCGGTGGTCGAGCTGGTGCGCGCCCGCGCCAACTCCGAGCACCGCATCGAGCGCATCAAGGACACCGCGGTCCTCCGCCTGCGCAACAAGCTGCTGCCGCTGATCCACCTCAAGAAGCTGCTCAAGATCGACGACGGCGCCGCATCCGATCCCGAGAACGGCTTCATCGTGGTGACCCAGGTCGGCAGCCAGACCTTTGGCATCGTCGTCGACGGCGTGTTCCACACCGAAGAAATCGTGGTCAAGCCGATGTCGACCAAGCTGCGTCACATCGACATGTTCTCCGGCAACACCATCCTGGGCGATGGCGCGGTGATCATGATCATCGACCCCAACGGCATCGCCAAGGCGCTCGGCGCCGCCGGCTCCTCGGCCCATGACATGGGCGACGAGAACGGCGCGCATCACATCGGATCGGGCGAGCAGACCACTTCGCTTCTCGTCTTCCGCGCCGGCTCGTCGCAGCCCAAGGCGGTCCCGCTCGGGCTCGTCACCCGCCTGGAAGAGCTGCCCGCCGACAAGATCGAGTTCTCCAACGGCCGCTACATGGTGCAGTACCGCGAGCAGCTGATGCCGCTCGTCGCCATGGAGGGCGTCACCATTGCCAGCCAGGGCGCCCAGCCGATCCTGGTGTTCGCCGATGACGGCCGCTCCATGGGGCTCGTCGTCGACGAGATCATCGACATCGTCGAGGAACGGCTCAACATCGAGGTCGGCGGCTCCAGCCAGGGCATTCTGGGCTCGGCCGTGATCAAGGGTCAGGCCACCGAGGTGATCGACGTCGGCCACTTCCTGCCGATGGCGTTCGCCGACTGGTTCACCCGCAAGGAGATGAAGCCGTCGCTGCACTCGCAGTCGGTGCTGCTGGTCGACGACTCAGCGTTCTTCCGCAACATGCTGGCGCCGGTGCTGAAGGCGGCCGGCTACCGCGTCCGCACCGCGCCGACCGCGCAGGAGGGCCTGGCTGCGCTGCGCGCGCAGAGCTTCGACGTGGTGCTGACCGACATCGAGATGCCCGACATGAACGGGTTCGAGTTCGCGGAAGTGATCCGCTCGGACAACAATCTGGGCGCGATGCCGATCATCGGCCTGTCCGCCCTGGTGTCGCCGGCGGCGATCGAGCGCGGCCGTCAGGCCGGCTTCCACGACTATGTCGCCAAGTTCGACCGTCCCGGTCTGATCGCGGCGCTGAAGGAGCAGACCGCGGGCGCCGCCGGCGCCTCCGAGCTGAGCCGGGCAGCGGCGTAAGCAGGACAGGGATCAGGAGACACCGAGATGACCAACAAGACCCAATCAGCCGAAGGCGCCATGGTCGAATACGTCACCGCGATGATCGGCGGCCAGCTGTTCGGGCTGCCGATCTCCCGCGTGCAGGACGTGTTCATGCCCGAGCGCGTCACCCGCGTGCCGCTGTCCTCGCGCGAGATCGCGGGCGTGCTGAATCTGCGCGGCCGCATCGTCACCGTGGTCGACATGCGCGCCCGCCTCGGCCTGCCCAGGGCCGAGGACGGCAAGGTGCCGATGGCGGTCGGCGTCGACCTGCGCGGTGAATCCTATGGCCTGCTCATCGACCAGATCGGCGAGGTGCTGCGCCTGCCCGAGGCCGGCATGGAGGAGAACCCCGTCAACCTCGATCCCCGCATGGCCAAGCTCGCCGGCGGCGTCCACCGTCTCGACGGCCAGCTCATGGTCGTCCTCGACGTCGATCGCGTCCTCGAGCTCGAAACCAAAGTGCAGATGGCTGCGTGAGCCAACGAAAAACATCGAAGCCGGAGAACCAAAATGAAAACGTGTTTGGTGGTCGATGATTCCAGCGTCGTGCGCAAGATCGCGCGCCGGATCCTTGAAGGCCTCGAGTTCGAGGTCACCGAGGCCGAGGACGGCTCGAAGGCGCTCGAGATCTGCCAGCGCAAGCTGCCCGATGCGGTGCTGCTCGACTGGAACATGCCCGTGATGGACGGCTTCGAGTTCATGGGCCACATGCGCCGCCTGCCCGGCGGCGACCAGCCCAAGGTCGTGTTCTGCACCACCGAGAACAACGTGGCTCATATCGCCCAGGCGCTCAGCGGCGGCGCCAATGAGTACATCATGAAGCCCTTTGACAAGGACATCATCGCCGACAAATTCGCTGAGGTTGGTTTGATCCCGGTCGGACAAGCCATGGTCTGAGTGTGTCTGGCCGAAGTGTTTTGGCCAGAGTGTTCCAGTAAAGCTTCCAAGAGGCCATCCGTGACCCCGACCGAGTATGAGTATCTGCGCAAGTTCCTGAAGGACAATTCCGGGCTCGACCTGTCCGCCGACAAGCAATATCTGATCGAAAGCCGCCTGCTGCCGCTCGCCCGCAAGGCAGGGCTCGCGGGCATCGCCGAGCTCGTGCAGAAGCTGCAAGGCGGCGCGCGCACGCTGATCACCGACGTGGTCGAAGCCATGACCACCAACGAGACCTTCTTCTTCCGCGACAAGGTTCCGTTCGATCATTTCCGCGACACCATCATGCCCGAGGTCATCAAGGCACGCGCCGCGCGTCGCAGCGTGCGCATCTGGTGCGCCGCCGGCTCGACCGGGCAGGAGCCCTATTCGCTGGCGATGTGCCTGAAGGAGATGGGCGCGGCTCTCACCGGCTGGCGCGTCGAGATCATCGCCACCGACCTGTCGCAGGAGGTGCTGGAGAAGGCCAAGGCCGGCATTTACAGCCAGTTCGAGGTGCAGCGTGGCCTGCCGATCCAGATGCTGGTCAAATATTTCAAGCAGACCGGCGAGACCTGGCAGATCAATCCCGAATTGCGCGCGATGATCCAGCACCGGCAGCTCAATCTGCTGCACGACTTCGCCCAGCTCGGCACCTTCGACGTCATCTTCTGCCGCAACGTGCTGATCTATTTCGACCAGGATACCAAGATCAGCATCTTCAACCGCCTGGCGCGCCAGATCGAGCCCGATGGCTTCCTGGTGCTGGGTGCAGCCGAAACCGTGGTCGGACTGACCGACACGTTCAGGCCAATCCCGGAGCGGCGCGGCCTCTACAAGCCGAACGACCCGCGTGCCGCGGCCGCCAAGCCGGTTCTCGCCGGCGCGTCGCCGCGCGTCGCGATCATGGCAGGACGCTAGACATGGCCGAGGATGGCAAGGGCGCGGAACGCGTGACGTTCAGTCGTGGCTATGACGTCTGCATCATGGCCATCGACGGCACCTGGCGCCGCGACTGCAAGCTCAACGCGATTTCCGACACCGACGCCATCCTCACGGTGGAAGGCTCGATCCAGGGGTTGAACCTGAAGGAGTTCTTCCTGCTGCTGTCGTCCACGGGCCTTGCCTATCGCCGCTGCGAGCTGGTGCGCGTCAACGGCGCCGAGATGGACATCCAGTTCCTGCGCGGCAAGAACAGGAAGAAGCGCGGCGCGGCCGGAGGGCACGACGCCGCGGCCTGACCGGCGGCGTGGTTGCCGCCACGTTGCTTTACATTTGTTGAAACATCCGGACGAATTTGCCCCAGCAGCTTTACGCCGCCTAAGCGCGAACCGTGCAATCATTGCTGGTCTCAATCTCAGGATACGGCAATGCCCAGAAGCTCTCTCTCCCCCATCCCGTCGAACCTGCCAGACGCCGCCGAGCGGCGCGCGCTTCAGCTTCTGGTGGTCGACGACGACGCCACGCAGCGCAGCCTGATCACGGTCGCCGCCAAGCAGGCCGGCCACGAAGTCACGGTGGCGCCGTCCGTGGCCGAAGCGATCGAGAAGCTCCGCGCCGCGCGCTTCGACTGCGTGACGCTCGATCTCGTGCTGGAGGATGGCGACGGCATCGACGTGCTGCGCGAGATGGCGAAAGCGAAGTTTGCCGGCGCGGTGATCGTCATCAGCGGCATGGACGGAAGGCGCCGCAGCGCCGCCCGCAGCTTCGCACGTTCGGTCGGGATCGAGCTCCAGAGCCTGCCGAAGCCGCTGGATCTCGCCGCCCTGCGCATCAGCCTCGCCAATCTCGGCAAGACCGCGATGGGCCTGCCGGCGATCCATACCTGGGGTGGTGTCGCCACCGATGCGATCGTGGAGCGGCACCGCGCCTGAAGGCGCGCAGCTGCCATGCGGTCGGACTTAGCCCGCCGCCCGGGCCGATCGCGACCTACGCCGCGCTGCTGGATTCCGAGAGGTAGTGCAGGGCCTGGCGAAGGTCCGCCCGGCAGGCGTTGAGAGCCGCGTTCGCGCTGGCATAACGGGGCGTGACGTCGTCGAGGATGAAGACGTCCGAGGAACCTTCGGGATCACCGGTGTGTTCTTGATCCATGGCTGCGGCGATCCGGCGCATACTGGTCTCGATCTGTGTGATCAGCAAGCGAAGGTCTGCCGCAATCAACTCGCGGCTCTCGACTGCGGGCATTGCGACCAGAGGCGGCGTATCGGCGAAATTTAACATGGATATTCTCCGTTCCCCGCAATTAGGCGCGTTGCCGCTACTTGTGCGTTAAGTCCATGTCCCGTACAAATACGGGTGGGCCGAATCCGCGCCGGGCGCCATAACGTTTGGTGCGGACGCGAGTCCGTAATGCCAACTGGATGTGGCACATGGCCGAGCAAAGCTCTCGTGGTGAAATCTTCGTAGTCGACGACGACCCCGCCGTTCGCGACACCCTGTCGATGGTGCTGAAGGCGGCGGGCTATGAGGTGATCTGTTTTGCGGACGGCGCAGCGTTGCTCTCCATCGCGCGAAACCGCACACCGGCTGCGATCCTGCTCGACGTGAACATTCCTGGAAAGTCAGGCCTCGACATTCTCAAGGAGTTGCACGGCGAGGACTATCCGGCGCCGATCTTCATGATCTCCGGGCAGGGCGACATCGCGATGGCGGTGGGCGCCATCAAGAGCGGAGCGCTCGACTTCATCGAGAAGCCGTTTCGCGGCAGCGAGATCGTCGGCCGGCTCGACGAGGCGATCGGCGCCTATGCACGCAGGCAGGCGGAGAATGCATCGCCGAAATTCGGCTCGCTGCATTTCCCCGGACGCGAGCCGTTGACGCGCAGGGAGCGCGAGGTGCTCGAGCAGTTCGCCTCCGGTGCATCCAACAAGGAAGCAGGCCGCACGCTCGGCATCAGCCCGCGCACCATCGAGGACCACCGCGCCAACATCATGAAGAAGCTCGGCGCGCGCAACGCCGCCGACCTGATCCGCATCGTGATGACCGCGGCCCAGCGCGCGTCGTAGAAGCTTCTTGGAGCCCGGGTGAGCGAAGCGACACCCGGGAACGCTGGCGCAGAGTTCCGGATGTCGCTGTGCTCATCTGGCCTACGGCGCTTCAGACGCTCAGCGCCTTGCGGATGATCCGCGCCAGATCCGATTTCCGATAGGGCTTGGCCAGCAGCATCACGCCGGAATCCAGCCGGCCGTGATGGATGATCGCGTTTTCGGTATAGCCTGACGTGTAGACCACCTTGAGGTCGGGCCGCGTCTTCATCAACTCGTCGGCGAGCTGACGTCCGTTCATCTTGCCGGGCATGATGACGTCGGTGAACAGGAGGTCAAACGGCTTGCCGGTGGCGACGATCGCGAGCGCCTCCGCGGCGTTCGCAGCCTGCAAGGTGACGTATCCCAGCGCATGCAGCTGTGCCAGCACGTAGTCACGCACCAGCCGGTCGTCCTCGACCACCAGGATGGTCTCGTGTCCGCCCTCGATCGCCGCCGCCGTCACGCCCTCGCCGGCCGCCGTCGGCGTCTTGCCGGGCGGCAGGTACATCTTGATCGTGGTGCCGTGGCCTTCCTCGCTGTAGATCTTGATGTGGCCTGCGGACTGCTTGATGAAGCCGTAGACCATCGAGAGCCCGAGTCCGGTGCCCTTGCCGGGCCCCTTCGAGGTGAAGAAGGGGTCGAACACCCTGGGCAGCATGCTCGCCGGAATTCCGGAGCCGGTGTCGCTCACTGCGATCATCACGTAATGCCCGGGACGGACGTCGTTGACGCTGGCATAGACCTCGTCGAGATAGGCGCCGCCCGTCTCCACGATCAGCTTGCCGCCGCCGGGCATGGCGTCGCGGGCGTTGAGTGCGAGGTTGAGGATCGCGGTGGTGAGCTGGTTGGGATCGACCATCGCGACGCAGTTCTCGTCCTCGAACACGGATTCGATCTGGATCTGCTCGCCCAGCGTCGGTCGCAGCAGTTTCGCGGTGTCGACGATCAGCGAGTTGATGTCGATCTCTCGCGGCTGGAGCGGCTGCTTGCGCGCAAAGGCGAGCAGATGCTGCGTCAGCTCGGCGCCGCGCCCCGCGGCCTCGTCGATCATCTTGGTGATCGCCGCAAGCTGCGGTTCCTTCTCGACCGCCTCGGCGAGGATTTCGATCGTTCCGGTGATGACGGTGAGGATGTTGTTGAAATCGTGCGCCACGCCGCCGGTGAGCTGGCCGACCGCCTCCATCTTCTCGGCATGGCGGATGCGCTCCTCGGCCGCGATCTTGTCGGTGAGGTCGCGGTAGAAGACGTTGAACAGCAGGCCCTCGCGGCGCTTGAGCGCGGTCACGCTCAGCTCGGCCTTGAATTCCTTGCCGTCGCGGCGGCAGCACATCAGCTCGCGGCGGCGGTTCAGCGTCCGGCCGTCGTCGTCTTCGAGGAAACGTTTCAGGCCTGCCCTGACCCTGTCACGTTCACTCTCGGCGACGATCAGGTCGATCGTGCTCTTGCCGAGCACCTCGTCGCGGCGCCAGCCGAAGAGCTGTTCGGCCTGCGAGTTCCAGCCCAGGATGCTGCTGGTCTCGTCGGTCTGCACGAAGGCGTCGAGCGAGGTCTCGACGATGTTGCGGGCGAGCCGTTCGCTCTCGCGAAGCGATTCCTGAGCGCGCCGCGCCTCGGTCATGTCGCGCCCGATGAAGAAGAAGCGCTTCGCCGGCTCGGACCAATTGCCGAGCCAGGACAGCCAGACCTCGTGCCCGTTCTTGTGAAAGCAGCGGGTGTCCGCCAGCTTGACGCGCTCGCCCCGGCGCATCGCACGCATCTCGACGCGGGACTGCTCCAGATGATCGGGGTGAATGAAATCGGCGCCGCTGCGGCCGACCATCTCCTCCGGGCCATAGCCCAGAATGGTCTGGCTGCTCGGGCTGATCTGCGCGATATGGCCTCGCGCATCCATCACCATGATCAGGTCCTGCGAGGCGTCGAAGATCTGTCGCCGCTCCTCGAGCTGCTGCTGCAGCGCCCGCTCGGCCCGCCGCGCCTCGGTGAGGCTGCGCGCGCTTCCGGAGGCACCGACGATCTCCCCCGACGGCCCCTTGATCGGCGACAGGCTCAGGGAGATCTCGACCGCCGCGCCGTCCTTGCGCAGGCGCACCGTCTCGAAACGCTCGATCGGCTCGCCCCGGGCGATCCGTCGCCGATAGTCCTTGCCCTGCTCGCGGCGATCGGGCGGAACGATGATCGCCGTGGATTTCCCGATCGCCTCCTCGGCCGAGTAGCCATAGAGGCGTTCGGCGGCCGGATTCCAGCCCGTGATGACGGCATCGAGCGTCTGCATCACGATCGCATCGTCGGACGATTCGACCGCGGCGCTGAACAAGCCCTCGCGCGCTGCGTGGTGGCTTCGGGCGACCTCGGTCCGGCGATGATCCTCGATTTCGCGTTCGAGCGCGGCCGTTTTCGCCCGAGTCTCCTCGACCATCTGGGCAAACGCCCGCGCCAGCACCCCCGTCTCGCCGCTGGCATCCACGGGAATGTCCACGGAACGTCCGCTGCCGATCGCCTCGACCGCACGGGTCAGGCGCCCGATCGGACGCGTCAACGAGCGCGCCAGAAGCACCGCAAGCGAGGCCGCCGCGAGCACGGCCAGGATGCCGACCAGCAGGGAGGTCTTCTGGATCGCCGCCGGTACGCGGCCGAACACGGGCGGGGGGACCGTCTCGATGATGGCGATCCACTCCTTGCCGACGAGCAGCGCCGGCGCGATTGCCGCGCCGCTCGGCCGGCCCGATCCATCCGTCGTCAGATGCGTGAATCCCTCCAGCGAGCCGATCCGTGCCGCGAAGAACGGAAATTCGTGGCGCCAGTCGGTGGGATGGCCGCGCAATGAACCGAATTCGCGCGCGCGATCGGGATGGACCAAATAGTCGCCGCGCGAACTCACGACATAGATATCTCCTCCCGCGCCCGGGGTCGAACGGACGCGGTCGAGGGCCGGACGCATGTCGATATTGGCGATGATGATGCCGAACGGCCTGCCGTCCGGCGTGAACAGAGGCGTCGCGACGCGCAACGTCGGAACGTGGAGATCCGCAGTCCCACCGTAACGGGTGGCGAGATCGATGCCGGACACATAAATCTCGCCACCCGAAAGCCGGATCGTCTCCTGAAAATAGGCTCGTTCGCTCTTGCGCTCCAGTTCGTCATTGGGAACGATCCGCGCCTTTCCATTCGGGCCGGAGCGATCGACGCGGACCAGCTCGCGGTGGTCGTCGTCGAGACCGATGATGCGGAATTGTCCGTAGCTGGGCTTGGCGTCGATCTCGGCGGCGAGCCGCGCCGCGATGCGCTCGCGCCAGGTTTGCTCGGAAACGCCGTCGGCAGCGTCGATGCCGCCGCCGATACGGGCACGGATCAGGCCGTTGATGGCTGCAGCCGAGCGGTAGCCGAGCAGATCGCCGCGCGCTCCGGCAACGTAGGATTCGAGATGGGTTGCCAGCAGGCGAGACTGGGCCTCGATCCGTTCCAGGACGCGCGGAATGACGGCCTGGGTGATATTGCGATAGCCCAACCATCCGACTGCGGCCACGGTCACCGCCACCAGCAGGATCATTGCGATGGCAAGCCGCGTTGCGAGCGTCATGTGGAAATTCGCACCGCTTCCCGAATGGCCACGTTTGTTCCGGCCCGCAACGGATTGGAGCTCCTTGTCATCGGCGGCCGGTGCTGACATCGGGTGCCTCCGGCCGGGCCGCCTTCAGGCAGCCATCGACCGCGGCGAGCAAGGCACCGGGGCGAAACGGCTTTTGCAGACTTGCCACCGCCCCGAGCTTGGTTGCCATCTTCAGGAAATCCGGTTCCGCATAGGCATCCGGCGTGACCGAGCGGCCGGAAATGACGATGATCGGAATGGCCGGGGCCAACGCCCGGATGTGGCGCATCGTCTCCAGCCCGTCCATGCCGGGCATGAAGATGTCGAGAAACAGCAGGTCGAACCGGCTGGTCTCGAACAGGGCAAGTCCCTTGCGGCCATCGCCGGCGACCGTGACGTGATGACCGGCCCTTTCCAGCAGCAGCCGGATCGTGATCTGCACGGCCGGGTCGTCATCCACGATCAGGATGTTGGCCACGTCTGAAATCCTCCGAGGCCGGATGGGAATGTCCCAGCGACCCCAAATCAAGCCATCAAAAGTGAAATTGTTGCGCGGATTCTGCCCGGCCCGCAAGCACTTCGCGAGCCCCCCGTTCCGTCTTTGCCAAACGGTCGCCGCCGGCCCCCTATGCATGGTCACGTGCAGAAGGCGAGCCAGCCTCGGGGTTCCCGCTCAATCGGTCAGATATTCCGGATAGCGGCCGCGGATCTTGTCGAGCTCGCTGAGCGTGCCTGACAGGTGCTTGCGCAGGTGCTGTTGCGCAGCATCGGGGTCTTTGGCCTCGATCGCGCGCGCGATCAGCTTGTGGTGGCGCACGATGTTCTGGGCCTTGCCGGGCGAGGGCAGGTGGAGGCGGCGCAAACGATCGCTGTGCCCGCTGCGGCTGCGCACCAGCGCCCACAGATCCTGCTTGCCGGCGGCCGTGTAGAGCTGGGCGTGAAAATCGTTGTCGCCGGCCATGAAGGCCTCGAAGTCGCCGGCCTTGGCGAATTGCTGTTGCAAGGCGATGGCGTGATCCAGGCGAACGATCAGGGATGGGTCGGGACTGGTTGCGAGCAGGCGGACGATCTCCAGTTCCAGCGCCTGGCGCAGGAAATGCGCCTGCTGCGCGCGATCGACGTCGATCCGGCTGACCACGGTTGCATGCTGGGGGAACACGTCGACCAGGCCTTCTTCCTCCAGCCGCATCAGCGCATCGCGGACCGGTGTGGAGCTGACGCCGAACTGGCCGGCGAGTTCGGCGCGCGACAGCGGGGCGCCGGGCGGCAATTCCAGGGCGATGATCGCGTTGCGCAGCCGCTCGAACACCTGTGGCGCGGCCTGACGGCCGCGATCGAGCCGGGCAGCTTGCCGTGGCGCCGCACGCGGCGCGGGGTGGGATATTTCCATGACGAGTCCCGCGAGCTTGCCTTTGATGCACTAATATATTAGTGCATCAGCAGCGTCAACGCAGATCGACGATGACCGGAGGAAACCCACAACAATGATCACGCATCTTCGCAGCAGGCTCGCGGCCGCCGTCCTGATCGCCGCAGCCACCCTGTCGGCATCCGCCGCGCACGCCCAGCAGAAATCCGAGATCGCGCTGTCGCGCCAGCCCGGCATCTTCTACATGCCGAGCCATATCATGGAGAAGCTGAAGCTGATCGAGAAGCACGCCGCTTCCCTCGGCGCCTCCGGTGTCACCACCAAATGGATCACCTTTTCCGGCGGCGGGGCGCAGACCGACGCGCTGCTCGCAGGCGGCGTCGACATCCTCAACACCGGCACCGGCAACCTCCTTCTGCTGTGGGACCGCACGCGCGGCGGCGTGAAGGGCATCGTCGCCACCTCGGCGCAGCCGATGACGCTGATCAGCCGCGACGCCAACATCAAGTCGATCAAGGATTTCGGTCCCGGCGACAAGATCGCGGTGCCCACCGTAAAAGTCTCGACCCAGGCGATCGTGCTTCAGATCGCGGCCGCCGAGGCTTTCGGAGCCGACCAATGGTCGAAGCTCGACGCCAACACGGTGCAGCTCGGCCATCCCGACGCCTATGCCGCGCTGTCCAACCCGAAGCACGAGGTGCACAGCCACTTCTCGATCCCGCCCTTCACTTTCCTGGAGCTGAAGAACGTGCCGGGCGCGCATGTCGTGCTGTCGTCGCCGGACGTGATGGGCGGCCCGCTCAGCCAGGCCCAGTTTTTCACCACGACGAAGTTCGCCGACGCCAATCCCAAAATCGTCCAGGCCGTGCGCGACGCGACCAAGGAAGCGCAGGACCTGATCCGCAGCGACACCAGGCAGGCGGTCGAGATCTACAAGGAGATCACTGGCGACAAGACTTCGGTCGAGGAGTTGCTCGATCTTCTCAAGGAGCCCGGCATGATGGAGTGGAACCTCGAACCGCAGGGCACCATGAAGTTCGCCGCCCATCTCCACAAGACCGGCACGCTCAAGAACCTGCCCAAGGCCTGGACGGACTATTATCTCCCCGTCGCGCACGACCTGAAGGGCAACTGATGGCGCTGCTCGACGTCAGCTCCGTGACGCTGCGCTACAAGACCTCGAGCGCAGTCGTCACCGCGACCGAAAAAGTGAGCTTCACCGTCGACCGGTCCGACCGCTTCGTGCTGCTCGGTCCCTCCGGCTGCGGCAAGTCGACCTTGCTCAAGGCCGTCGGCGGCTACATGAGCCCGAGCGACGGCCGCATGACCATCAACGGCCGCGAGATCCACGGTCCCGGCGCCGACCGCATGATGATCTTCCAGGAATTCGACCAGCTCCTGCCCTGGAAGAGCGTGCTCGCCAACGTCATGTTCCCGCTGCTCACGGCGAGAAAGTTGTCGCGCAAGGACGCCGAGGCGAAGGCGCGGGCCTATATCGAGAAGGTCGGCCTCACGCGCGTGGTCGATGCCTATCCGCACACGCTCTCCGGCGGCATGAAGCAGCGCGTCGCGATCGCGCGCGGCATGGCGATGGAGCCGGACATCCTGCTGATGGACGAGCCGTTCGCGGCGCTCGACGCGCTGACGCGCCGGACCTGCCAGGACGAGCTGCTCCAGCTCTGGAGCGAGACCAAGTTCACCGTGTTGTTCGTGACGCATTCGATCGCGGAAGCGATCCGCATCGGCAACCGCATCCTGCTGCTGTCGCCGCACCCCGGCCGGGTCAAGGCCGAGGTGATCGACGTCGACAAGGTTTCGAACGAAGACGGCAGCGCCGGACGGCTCGAGAAGGAGATCCACGATCTCCTGTTCGCCTCCGAAGAAACCGCGCACTGAGGGAGCCTGTCATGGGCGAGGCCAAAATATTGCTGCGTGAGGCGCCGGTTGCCAGCACGGGAGGTGCGGGCGAGGTCGAGCGCAAGCTAGGTGTGCTCGAGCTGCTGTGGAACGACGGCTTCGTCCGCAAGGCCGTCATCATCCTGTTCCTGGCTGCCGTGTGGGAGGCCTACGGCGTCGCCCTCGACAATCCCCTGTTGTTTCCGACCCTGCACGACACCTTCGTGACGCTGTTCGAGCGCGTCAGGGACGGTACGATTCCGATGCGCGCGTGGGCCTCGCTGAAGGTGCTGTTCATGGGCTATTCGGCCGGCATCGTGCTGGCCGCGATCTTCACCGTGCTCGCAATCTCCACCCGCATCGGCACCGACTTCCTGGAGACGGTGACGGCGATGTTCAACCCGTTGCCGGCGATCGCGCTGCTGCCGCTCGCCCTGATCTGGTTCGGCCTCGGCAATGGCAGCCTCGTCTTCGTGCTGATCCATTCGGTGCTGTGGCCGGTCGCCCTCAACACCCATTCCGGCTTCAAGAGCGTGTCCAACACGCTGCGCATGGTCGGCCGCAATTACGGCCTGCGCGGGTTGCCCTACGTCGCAAAGATCCTGATCCCGGCCGCCTTCGGCTCGATCCTCACCGGGCTGAAGATCGGCTGGGCCTTCGCCTGGCGCACGCTGATTGCGGCCGAGCTGGTGTTCGGCGTGTCGTCGGGACAGGGCGGGCTCGGCTGGTTCATCTTCGAGAACCGCAATCTGCTCGACATACCCGCCGTGTTCGCAGGCCTCTTGACCGTGATCATCATCGGGCTCTTTGTCGAGAACCTGATCTTCCGCGCCATCGAGCGGAACACCGTCCAGAAATGGGGCACCCAATCATGATCAACAAGAAGAAAACGCCCGACCAGCTCCGCAGCGCGCGCTGGTTCGCACCCGACGATCTCCGCTCGTTCGGCCACCGCTCCCGCGCCATGCAGATGGGCTATGCCCCGGAAGAGTGGAAGGACCGGCCCTGTATCGCGATCCTCAACACCTGGTCGGAGGCGCAGCCCTGCCACATGCACTTCAAGTCGCGCGTCGACGACGTCAAGCGCGGTATCCTGATGGCCGGCGGCCTGCCGGTTGAATTGCCGGCGCTGTCGCTGTCGGAATCGTTGCTCAAGCCGACCACCATGCTGTACCGCAATCTGCTGGCGATGGACGCCGAGGAGCTCTTGCGCAGCCATCCCGTCGATGGCGTGGTGCTGATGGGAGGCTGCGACAAGACCACGCCCGCGCTGCTGCTCGGCGCGACCTCGATGAACATCCCGGCGATCTATTTGCCGGCGGGTCCCATGCTGCGCGGCAACTGGAAGGGCAAGACGCTCGGCTCGGGCTCGGACGGCTGGAAGTATTGGGATGAACGCCGTGCCGGAAAGATCTCCGACAAGGACTGGCTCGATATCGAGGCCGGCATCGCCCGCAGCTACGGCACCTGCATGACCATGGGCACCGCCTCGACCATGACCGCGATCGCGGAAGCGATCGGCATGACGCTGCCCGGCGCCTCCTCGATTCCGGCGGCCGACGCCAACCACATCCGTATGGCCTCGGAATGCGGCCGCCGCATCGTCGAAATGGTGTGGGAGGATCTGACGCCGAAGACGATCCAGACCCGGAAGGCCTTCGAGAATGCCATTGCGGTGGCAATGGCGATGGGCTGCTCGACCAATGCAATCATCCATCTGATTGCGCAGGCCCGCCGCGCCGGCCAGGACATCGGGCTCGACGATTTCGAGATTGCGAGCCGCAAGGTCCCCGTGATCGCCAACGTCCGTCCCAGCGGCGATGCCTATCTGATGGAGGATTTCTTCTACGCCGGCGGCCTGCCGGCGCTGATGGGCGAGATCAGGCAACATCTGCATCTCGACTGCGTCACCGTCACCGGCAAGACGCTGGGCGAGAACATCGATGGCGCCGAGGTCCACAACGCCGACGTGATCCGCTCGGTCGACAATCCGATCTACAAGGAGGGCGCGCTCGCCGTGCTCAAGGGCAATCTCGCGCCCGACGGCTGCGTCATCAAGCCCTCCGCCTGCGCGCCGCGCTTCCTCAAGCACACCGGCCCGGCACTGGTGTTCGACGATTATCCCTCGATGAAGAAGGCGGTCGACGATCCCAACCTCGACGTCACCGAGGATCATATCCTGATCCTGCGCAATGCGGGGCCGCAGGGTGGGCCGGGCATGCCGGAATGGGGCATGCTGCCGATCCCCACAAAACTCGTGAAGCAGGGCGTGCGCGACATGGTGCGCATCTCGGATGCTCGCATGAGCGGCACCAGCTACGGCGCCTGCATCCTGCACGTCTCGCCCGAATCCTATATCGGCGGCCCGCTGGCGCTGGTGCAGAATGGCGACCGCATCACACTCGACGTCGCCGCGCGCACCATCAATCTCGATGTGCCCGAGGCCGAGCTCGCCAGGCGCCGCGCCGCCTGGAAGCAGCCCGAGCGCCGCTTCGAGCGCGGCTATGGCTGGATGTTCACCAAGCATATCAAGCAGGCCAATGACGGCTGCGACTTCGACTTCCTCGAGACCGATTTCGGCGCGCCGATCGGCGAGCCGTCGATTTACTAGCTGTCGTTCCGGGGCGCGCGCAGCGCGAACCCGGAACCCATTTCACCGCGTTGCGTGCGGCCCAATGGATTCTCTGGTGCGCAATTGCGCACCATAGCTCGCCGCTGCACGGCGCCCCGGAATGACGAAAGAGAGAGCATGCCATGCCCAAACTGTCCGAAGCCACCCGCAACAAGCTCAAATCCGTCTCCACCGCCACGGTCGCGACCGCCTTATTCAAGCGCGGCCTGCGCATCCAGATGATCCAGGATGTGCACCCCGTCGGCGCGGACCAGCCGACCATGGTCGGCGAGGCCTTCACGCTGCGCTACATGCCGGCGCGCGAGGACCTCAACACCATCGAGGTGTTCAAGGACCGCTCGCATCCGCAGCGCAAGGCGGTCGAGGACTGTCCGCCGGGCGCGGTGCTGATGATGGACAGCCGCAAGGATGCGCGCGCGGCCTCCGCCGGTGCGATCCTGATCACGCGGCTGATGAAGCGCGGCGTTGCCGGCGTCGTCACCGACGGCGGCTTTCGCGATTCCGCCGAGATCGCCAGGCTCGGCATTCCCGCCTACCATCATCGCCCCTCGGCGCCGACCAACCTCACGCTGCACCAGGCGATCGAGATCAACGTTCCGATCGGCTGCGGCGATGCGCCAGTGTTCCCCGGCGACGTCATCCTCGGCGATGCCGACGGCGTCATCGTGATTCCCGCGCATCTGGCCGATGAGATTGCCAACGAAACATTCGAGATGACCGCGTTCGAGGACTTCGTCACCGAGGAAGTCGGCAACGGCCGCGGCATTTTTGGTCTCTACCCGGCTACAGATCCGCAGACGCTGACCGATTTCGCGGAATGGCGAAAGAAGAACGGCCGGTAAGGCCGAGACGACATCACATCAAGAAACAGGCCGGCCGTATCACGCGCCGGCCTTTTGGCAAGCAGGGAGGACTCCAATGAATCTTACGCGACGCGACCTCGTGGCCGGCGCTGGCGCTGTTGCGGCCTCGGCGCTTCTCGCCCGTGCCGCCGGCGCCCAGTCGTTCCCGTTTACACCGAACCAGCGTTATCCCGATCCCGCGGTCCAGATCCTCGATCCCAGCTTCACAAAGTATCGGCTCTATTCCTCGACGGTCGAACAGGTTGCAACCGGAATGCGCTGGGCTGAAGGCCCGGCCTATTTCCCGGAAGGCGGCTACCTGCTGTTCTCCGACATTCCCAACAACCGGATCATGAAGTTCGACGAGAAGACCGGACAGACCAGCGTGTTCCGCACCCATGCCAATTATGCCAATGGCAATGCGCGCGACCGACAGGGCCGCCTCGTTACCTGCGAGCACTCCGTTACCCGCCGCATCACCCGCACCGAGAAGGACGGCAAGATCACCGTGCTTGCCGACAAGTTCGAGGGCAAGCGGCTGAACGCGCCGAACGACATCGTGGTGAAGTCGGATGACAGCATCTGGTTCACCGATCCCTTGTTCGGCATCAACGGCGAATGGGAAGGCAAGAAGGAGAAGGCCGAGCAGGCCACCACCAACGTCTACCGCATCGCCAAGGACGGCAAGATCAGCGCCGTCCTCACCGATCTCGTCAACCCGAACGGCCTTGCCTTCTCGCCGGACGAGAAGAAGCTCTACATCGTCGAGTGGAAGGGCACGCCCAATCGCAGCATCTGGAGCTACAATGTCGGCGACGACGGTGCCTTGAGCGGCAAGACCAAGCTGATCGACGCCGCCGATCAGGGGTCGCTCGACGGTTTCCGCGTCGACCGCGACGGCAATCTCTGGTGCGGCTGGGGCTCCAACGGCGCGCTGCAATCCGAGCCCACCGATATCGGCGGCCGCAAGGTGTTTCAGCTCAAGGCCAGGCCGGAAGACCTCGACGGCGTGATGGTGTTCAATGCGGACGGCAAGCCGCTCGCCTTCATCAGGCTGCCGGAGCGCTGCGCCAATCTCTGCTTCGGCGGTCCCAAGAACAACCGCCTCTACATGGCCAGCAGCCACTCGGTGTATGCGCTGTATGTCGAAGCGCACGGGGCGGTGTAAGGTAGCTGCCGTAGGGTGGGCAAAGCGAAGCGTGCCCACGCACTCGTAAAAATCGGAAAAGATGGTGGGCACGGCGCTACGCGCCTTTGCCCACCCTACAAGGGCTGTGGGTGTGGGTTACACCCCGACCTCCGCCATCCCCGCCGCCCACAGCGCGAACGCGTAGACGATCGCGACTTCATCGAGCCGGTCGAACCGCCCCGAGGCGCCGCCATGGCCGGCGCCCATGTTGGTGCGCAGGAGCACCGGGCCGCCGCCGCGCATGGTGGCGCGCAGGCGCGCGATCCATTTGGCGGGCTCCCAGTAGGTGACCCGCGGATCAGTCAGGCCGCCCATCGCGAGGATCGCCGGATAGTCCTTTGCCGCGACATTGTCGTAAGGCGAATAGGACAGGATGGTGCGGAAATCCTTCTCGCTTTCGATCGGGTTTCCCCATTCCGGCCATTCCGGCGGCGTCAGCGGCAGCGTGTCATCGAGCATGGTGTTGAGCACGTCGACGAACGGCACCTCGGCGACGATGCCGGCGAACAATTCGCCGGCGCGGTTGGCCACCGCGCCCATCAGCATGCCGCCGGCCGAGCCGCCATGGCCGACGATGCGCTTTGCGCTGGTGTATTTCGTGTCGATCAACGCACGGGCGCTGGCTGAGAAATCGTCGAACGAATTCGTCTTCTTCTCGCGCTTGCCGTCGAGATACCAGCCCCAACCCTTGTCGGCGCCGCCACGGATATGGGCGATGGCATAGACGAAGCCGCGATCGACCAGCGACAGGCGGTTGGCGCTGAACGAGGCCGGCATCGCCATGCCATAGGAGCCGTAGCCGTAGAGCAGTAGTGGCGCGGTGCCGTCGAGCTTCAGTCCGCGGCGATGAAGGATCGACACCGGCACCTCGGCGCCGTCATCCGCCTTCGCCATGATGCGCGTGGTGACGTAGTCGGCCGCATCGTGGCCGGACGGGATTTCCTGGCGCTTGCGCAGGACGCGCGTGCGCTTGACCATGTCGTAATCGTAGACTTCCGACGGCGTCGTCATCGACGAATAGGCAAAGCGCAGATTCGTCGTCTCGAACTCGTAGGAGCCCATCGTATCCAGCGAATAGGCGGCCTCGTCGAAGGCGATCGCGTGCTCCTCCCTGGAGGTGAGATCGCGGATCACGATCGACGGCAGCGCATTGGCGCGCTCCAGCCGCACCAGATGGCCGGCATAGAGATCGAGATCGATGATGTAGATGCCTGGACGATACGGGATCAGGTCGCGCCAGTTGCTGCGCTCGGGCTGGCTCAGCGGCGCGGTGACGATCTTGAAGTCGATGGCGTCATCGGCATTGGTGAGGATGAACAGCTCGTCGCCGCGGTCGGCCAGCGAATATTGCACGCCTTCCTCGCGCGCAGCGACCAGGCGCGGCGGCGCCTCAGGATTTGCGAGATCGATCAATCGTTGCTCGGACGTCTCATGATCGCCGCCGGCGATCACGCAGAAGCGGCCGCTGGTGCTCTCGTGCAGATGGGTGAACCAGCCGGAATCCTGCTCCTCATAAACCAGCGTGTCGTCGGCCTGCCCAGTGCCGAGCCTGTGCCGCCACACCTGCATGGGCCGGTGATTGTCGTCGAGCTTCACATAGAAGAAGCTCTTGCAGTCGGCACTCCAGACAATGCCGCCGTCGGTCTCCTCGACGAGATCGTCGAGGTCCTTGCCGCTCGCCCAGTCGCGCACGCGGATGGAGAAATACTCGGAGCCCTTGGTGTCGGCGCTCCACGCCTGTAGCTTGTGATCGTACGAATGCCGGCTGCCGCCGAACTTGAAATATTTGTGGTCCTTGGCGAGCGCGTCGCCGTCGAGCACGATCTGGCCCTCGCCGCCGTCGCGCGGCATGCGGCCGAACAACTCGTGCTGCCCGCCTTCGCGAAACCTGCGGAAATAGGCGAAGGGACCGTCCGGCGACGGCACGCTGGAATCGTCCTCCTTGATCCGCCCGCGCATCTCCCGCACCAGCGTCTTCTGCAGGCCGGCGGTGTGGCCGAGCAGGCTGTCGGTGTAGACGTTCTCCTCATCCAGATATTTACGGATATCAGGATCGAGCACCGCGGGATCGCGCAGGACCTCCTGCCATTTCTCGTCCTTCAGCCAGGCATAATCGTCGGTCACGGCGATGCCGTGCCGCGTGAAGGAATGCGGCCGGCGCGGGGCGACGGGGGGCTGGGAAGGCGTTTTGGCTTGTGTCACTCGGTCCTCGTTCAGGTGCGGCGGTGTTCCTTCGCCTCTCCCCGCAAGCGGGGCGAGGGAGAAGATACACCGCCTTATATCGTCGCGATTCCGCGAATTGCCAGCGCCGCTGCGCCACCTCACCGGGTTGTTGCCTCGCCGCTTGTGTGCTTTAGGCTCCTATCCCCGCCGCCGGTCCAGCCTGATGCTGTTCAATTCCTACCCGTTCATCCTGCTGTTCCTGCCGATCGTGCTGGCGGGCTATTTCTGGCTGGGGCGACGCAGCAATCTGACGCCGGTGATCTGGCTGGCGCTGGCCTCGCTCGCCTTCTACGCCATTGGCAATTGGCAATTCCTGCCCCTGCTGCTGATCTCGATCGCGTTCAACTTCGGGATCGGCCATCTCCTCATCGTGGCGGAGCTCAAGCCGCTGCAGCGAAAGGCGGCGCTCGCTTTCGGCGTCATCGGCGATCTCGTCGTGCTCGGCATCTTCAAATATGCCGGCTTCGTCACCGAGAACATCAACGCGCTGGCCGGCACGCATCATGCAGTTCACATCCTGCTGCCGGTCGGCATCTCGTTCTATACCTTCACCCAGATCGCGTTTCTGGTCGACGCGCATCGCGGGCAGGTCGCTGCCTATGCGCTGCCGCATTACGCGCTGTTTGTGACTTACTTTCCCCATCTGATCGCCGGGCCCATCCTGCATCACAAGGACATGATCCCGCAATTCGAGCGGGAGAAGGCCAAGCATCCGGACCCGCATCTGATCCTGTGCGGAACCATCATCTTCGCGATCGGCCTGTTCAAGAAGACCTGCATTGCCGACGGCATCCAGCCGCTGGTCGCGCTCGCCTTCGAAGCGCGCTCGCCGAGCTTCGACCAGGCCTGGCTGGGTGCGCTCGCCTACACGTTCCAGCTCTATTTCGACTTCTCCGGCTATTCCGACATGGCGATCGGCATATCGCTGATGTTCGGCATCTTCCTGCCCGTCAACTTCAACTCGCCCTACAAGGCCACCAGCATCGTCGAGTTCTGGCGCCGCTGGCACATGACGCTGTCGCAGTTCCTGCGCGACTATCTCTACATCCCGCTCGGCGGCAACAGGCGCGGCCGCGTGCTGCGCTACGTCAATCTCTTGGTCACGATGCTGCTCGGCGGACTCTGGCACGGCGCGGCCTGGACGTTCGTGGTTTGGGGCGCGCTGCACGGCGTCTATCTCTGCGTCAATCACGCCTTCAACGCACTGGTGCCGGCCATGCCGCCGATGTTTTCGCGCCCCGCACGCGTGTTGGGCTGTGTGCTGACCTTCCTCGCCGTCGTCATCGCCTGGGTGTTCTTCCGTGCCGACAGCGTTGCGTGGGCGCTGCGGGTGCTCCACGCCATGGCTGATCCCTCGATCATCGTGTTCGGCCGCGAGGAGATTGCGGCGCTGGTGCTGGTCTTGATCTACGCCGCGTTGGTGTGGCTGGCACCGAACACACAAGCCATCATGGGATACGATCACGCCGGCCGCAGGGTCGGCGAGAACTTGCGGGCAGGGCGCATGCGGCCGCTGTTTCTCTATGGCGCATCGCTGGTGCTTGCGTTCGGCATTCTGGGGATCCAGAGCCATAGCGAATTCATCTATTTCCGGTTCTGATGCAGGGCATTCCCACCAGCCTGAGGCGCCTTCTCCTCGCGAGCCTCGCATGCGTGCTGGGCGCCGCTTCGCTCACCTATGTCGTCGATCCCCTGCAACTGTTTCGCGCGTCGCGCCTCGTTGCGGCCTTCTATTCCGACGACACACGCGTGCAGAATGCCGGGCTGATCCGCAGCCAGACGTTCGACACCGCCTTCATGGGCACCTCGCTCGCTATCCATTTCCGCCAGAGCGACATCGACCGCGCGCTCGGGGTGCATTCGCTCAAGCTGGCGATGACCGGCTCCAATTCGCGCCAGCAGTCCTTCGTGCTGGAGCAGGCCATCGCGCGCGGCGCGAAGCGGGTGATCTGGGCGATGGACGATTTCATCTTCATCGATGCCGCGGGCATCGAGGCCGATCCCTATCTGTCCGTCGATCTCTACCGCAGGACCGCCAAGGGCATCGCGTCCTATCTGTTCAGCGCGGCGATGGCGAAGGAATCGCTGTTTGCATTGCTGCGATCGGTCCCGCCGCTGCAAGAGCCGCTGACCCGGGCGGCGCCCTATCTGCCCCTCAAGTTCGCGCTTCCTGATGTCGACGACATCTACGCGCTGCCCAGGGATTTCGACGTCGCGAGCGGCTACAACGCCAGGCGGACGCTGGCCGCGTTCACTTACATCACCGCGCCCACGCGCAGCCGCTTCCTCGGCGAGGACTACGGCTATGACGTCATGGTCAGGCATTTCGAGCGCGATGCCGTCGGGCTGATCGCGCGCTATCCGGACGTGACCTTCGACATCTACTTCCCGCCCTATTCGATCCTGCAGTTCGTCGCGATGCGCGATGCATCGCCCGCGACGCTGAAGACCGTCACCGATCTCACCGCGCGCATTGCGGAGCGGCTATCGCAGCTTCCCAATGTGCGCCTGCACGACTTCCGCGCGATCAAGGCGGTGACGCACGACCTCGACAATTACAGCGACGTCATCCACCATTCGCCGGTGGTGGACGCGAAGGTGTTGGCGTGGCTGGCGAGCGGGGAATACAGGGTCGATCCCAGCAAGCCGACCGCGGCGCTGGATGAACTGAAGATGCAAGTCGAGGCGTATCGCGTCGAGCGCTGATCTTTCCCTCTCCCCCTGTGGGAGAGGGTGGCTCGTGTCCAGACCGGATAGATAGGTAACACAATAGACCGGATGGATAGGTGACAGTTCTCTGTCGGCTGGGAGGAACAGCCGATGCCTTGGCGAGAGAGCTGCGCAATGGACCAACGGATTAAGTTCATCGCGGATCAGCGAAGCGGATTGTGGACGATGACGGAGCTTTGCGACCGCTACGAGATCAGTCGCAAGACCGGTTACAAATGGTTGGAACGCTACCGGCTGGAGGGGCCTGGGGGGCTTGCGGAACGCTCCCACGCCGCGCGGGTGCATGGGCGCGCGACACCACGGCACATCGTGGATGCGATCGTGGGGCTGCGGCTTGAGCGGCCGAGCTGGGGACCGCGCAAGATCGTGAGCAGGCTCGAGGCTCGGCAAGGGGACGTCGATTGGCCGTCGGCCTCGACGGCAGGCGAGATTCTTAAACGGGCGGGATTGGTCAGCAGTCGCCGGGTGCGGCGACGAGCGCCGCCGCGCATGGGGCAGCTGACGGTACCTCGGCATGCCAACCATGTATGGGCTCTCGATCACAAGGGCTGGATTCGACTGGGCGACGGCTCTCGGGTTGAACCCTTCACAGTGACCGACGGCTTCAGCCGCTATTTGATTAGTTTGGCGGCGACGGGCAGCACGCAATATGGCGAATGCCAACCACTGCTGGAGCGGGCGTTTCGCGAGTACGGCTTGCCGCAGATCATCCGCTCCGACAACGGCTCGCCATTCGCCTCGACCGGAACCACCGGCCTGACGGCGCTGTCGGTATGGTGGATCAAGCTTGGTATCCGTCATGAACGGATTGATCCTGGCCACCCGCAGCAGAACGGCCGGCACGAGCGCTTTCACCTCACGCTTCTGGAAGCCATGCGGCCACCGCCGCCAACCCGGGCGGCGCAGGCTCGTCGGTTCTCGGCATTTGCACGCGACTACAATGAAGAGCGGCCGCACGAAGCGCTTGGCCAGCGCCCGCCTGCCAGCTGCTATCAGCCTTCGCCCCGTGAGATGCCAAGGCGGCTTCCCAAGCCTGATTATCCATCCGAAGCCGCGGTTCGCCAGGTTCGCTCCAACGGCGAGATCAAATGGCGTGGCGACCTCATCCACATCTGCAGCGCTCTCGGCGGTGAAGCAGTCGCTGTCGAGGAAACCGAGGACGGAGCCTGGCAAGTGCGCTTCTTCGACGTGCCGATCGGCATCATCGACCAGCAAACACGCAAGCTGCGGCGCTGCGCTAGCGCAGCGCCGCAGCTGATCAAATCATGAACGACTGTCACCTATCCATCCGGTCTATTGTGTTACCCATCCATCCGCTGGACATCGGAGCGAGGCGTTCGCAGGGACGACAGCTCCGCCTTACACCGCCACCTCTTCGCCGAGATAGGCGACGGCCGCTTCCAGGCCGCCCTTGCCGTGCGGGATCTTCAGCGCGTTGAGCCCGATCTCGATCACGCCCAGCGTGCCGAGCAGCATCGGCGCATTCACATGACCCATATGGGCGATGCGGAAGGCTTGGCCCGAGAGGTCGCCGATGCCGGTGCCGAGCACGACGCCGCATTTCTCCTTGCAATAGCGTTGCAGCACGGCCGGGTCGTGGCCGTTGCTCATGGTCACCGTGGTCACGGTGTTGGAGCGCTCGCTGGCTTCGGCGACGTTGAAGCCGAGCACCTGGCCCTCCGACCAGGCGCCGACTGCACGGCGCGCGGCCTCGCCGAGCAGGCTGTGGCGGCGGAAGGCGTTCTCCAGCCCTTCCTCGTGCAGGAGATCGATGGCCTGGCGCAGCGCGAACAACAGATGCACCGGCGCGGTGCCGGCATATTTGCGGTAGTGCTCGGTGCCCTCGCGCTCGCTCCAGCTCCAATAGGGCGTCGCCATGTTGGCGGACTTGTGTACCTCGAGCGCACGCGCGTTGGCGGACACGAAGCTGAGGCCGGGCGGCGTCATCAGGCCCTTCTGCGAGCCGGACATCGCAACGTCGATGCCCCATTTGTCCATCTCGAACGGCATGCAGCCGAGCGAGGCGACGGTGTCGACCATGTACAGCGCAGGATGCCCGCTCGCCTTGATCGCCTTGCCGATCGCCTCGATGTCGTTCTGCACGCCGGAGGCGGTGTCGACCTGGACCACCACGACGGCCTTGATCGCGTGCTCCTTGTCGCGGCGCAGGCGCTCCTCGACCTCCTGCGGTCGCACCGCGCGGCGCCAGTCGCCCTTCAGCACCTCGACCTCGGCGCCCATCAGCGCCGCGGCCTGGCCCCAACCGAGTGCGAAGCGGCCGCTCTCCAGCACCAGCACCTTGTCGCCGCGCGACAGCACGTTGCTCAGCGCGGCTTCCCAGGCGCCATGACCGTTGGCGATGTAGATGTATGACTTGCCCTTGGTCGCAAACAGCTTCGAGATGTCGCTGAGCAGGCCCTCGGTCAGATCGGTCATCTGCTTGGAGTAGATGTCGATCGCCGGACGGTGCATCGCCCGCAGCACCTCGTCGGGCATCGTGGTGGGCCCGGGGATGGCCAGAAATTCCCGGCCCGCGCGAACGGTCATTGCTGTTGGTCCTTGTTGCTGGTGGACAGGCTGGTGGATCGCTGAATCACACTTTTACGCGCCGCCAGGACTGGAGAAAAGCACGCAAAATGCAGGTCTGGCGTGGGTTTTTGGTTTGAGCATGGTCTTGGCGGAAAAAAGGGCCACGCTTTATCGCTTCGTCTCGCGGCAGCCGGCGGCTTCGGCCTCTTCGACCGAACAGAACCAGCGGGTGCCCTTGCTGATCTTCATCTTGATCTGGGTGTACCAGCGACTGGTCGGCTGGTGGTAAATGCATTCGCCTGACGTGTTGACATTGCCCTTGATGGTGCAGTCCGGCGACGGCGCGACCGGTCCCGAGGCCGAGGCGAGCAGCACCGCATGCGCCCCGTCCGGCGGCTTGGTGGCGCCCAGGATGGGGGTTTTCTTGTTGCGCACGCGCCAGTCCCATGGCGCGATGAACGCACCCTGCCACATCCCGGCCTTGGCCTCCCGTGCGGCGGCCTCGTCAGCCGCGTAGTCATGGGACATGCGGGTATAGGCCAGCGCCCAGCCGCTGCGCACCAGCCACTTCTGGATGTCCTCGCCGCCGACCTCGCAGCGCGCCACGGTGCGGCCGCGCCGGTCGATCGACCTCGTATGGCAAACCCAGGTCTTGCCCTCGGTGAATTTGGCGAGTTCGTCGCGTGCCGCGACGCCGCAGGTCCAGCGCTCGGTCTTGGTGTTGAGGCAGAGCTGGTCGACTGCTGGCGCGTCGATTCCGCCGAGCCGGATCCGCGTGTTCCCGATCACCACGGCATCGCCGGCGCGCACCTTTGCCATGCCGGTGATGTCGGCGGCCTCAGCCAGCGAGGGCAGGGCGAGGAGAGACAGTGCAATCAGGACTTTTCGCAACATGCCGGTCCGGGTGTTCAGGACGATTTGGATAGATCGCGCAATTGTGGTCGGCTTTTGGTCGCCCGGCCAGCTTATGCCTAACGATTGGGCTTTCAACTTCCTGTCATCCGGGGCGAGTGGCAAATAGGGGCGATGAGTCTCATTCGCTACTCGCCATTCACCATTCGCCTTCGCGCCACCGCCAGCCCCATCAGCACGAACGCCGACGTCACCTCGGGACCGCCGACCAGGATTCGTGTCGGCGTCTTCATCTTGTTCCACTCATAGGCGCGGAACGGGCCGCGCCGGCCGCCTTCGCCGATGGCGCCGACGATCACGTTCAGCGCCGGCGCGAAGGCGCGGGGGTCGGCGCCGAGATGGCCGAGTGCGATCAGCGCCAGCGCCGCGTCGAACACGTTCATCTCGGCGGCCATCAGCTCGCCCTTGACGTAGGACAGCACGCGGTGGCGGATGAAATCGAAATCGCCGGCGGGATCGATCGCGGCCTGCGCCGCGAGCGGCAGCGACAGGAAGGTCGCATAGCAGCGCCCGAAATAGGCGCTGTAGAGCTCCGGCAGATAGTAGATGTGCGAGCGCGGATTTGCGAAGGCGCCGCTGGCGGCGAGGCGTTTCTGGAAGCCGAGAATGCGATGCACGGTGGCAAGCCGCGCAGGCGTCTCCAAGACTTTCCAGCGCGCCAAATTGCGAAAGCTGACCTCGAGAATGTCGAGATTGAGCGTCGGATCGAGATCGTTGCCGTAGGGTCGCTCGCCCGCGAGATTGTCGATCCAGGTCGCGACCCCGCCCTCGTAGTCGATATTGTCGTTGAGCGGCACGGTCACGCGCGGTTCGTTGACGCCGGCGCGGACCTGGTAGCCGGCGTAGAAATCCAGCAGCGGCTGGTCGATGATCGGATCGGTGCAGCCGGCCTGTATCGCCGCGGAGATCGAGCAGGCCGTGGTGTCGCAATCGGGCACGTAGATGCCAAAGCCGAGATCCTGCTTGATCTGGGCGAAGAAGCGCGAGAAGCGGGGATGCGGCGCCGGCGCGAGCGCGGTGATGACATTGAACCGCGCGCCGTCGATGCCCTCGACCTCCTCGCGGCTGATGTTGACGCAGAAGTCCACCATGCCGGCGATCGCGCGCTCCGCCGCAATCTTGTCGGCGGAAGAGGCGAGCCCGGTCTCGACATAGCTCAGCAGCGCCTCGATGAAGAACGCGTCGTAATAGGCCGAGCGGTGGCGGATCTGCACCGGCTCCCACATCGGCTCGGCGATGCCGTTCCAGGGCGGATTGACCACGGCGGCTGCCTTCGAGCGCGCGATGAAGACGCGGGCGAGGTTGAACAGCAGCGACGAGTTCTTGTAGCCGCGCGCGTTCAGCCCCGTGAGCGCCATGATCAGCTCGCGTCCGCGGAAATCGGGGTCGCCAATCAGATTGAAGGCGGCGTAGGTCGGCAGGAAACCGTTCTTGCGGTAGGAGCCGAGCAGATGCTGCGCGCAATCGCGGATCACGCCGTCGATCTGCGATTGTTGCGGCGCTGCGCCGACGAACATGGCCGGCGGTGGCTTCGGATGGTCGAGCGCGATGCTGTCGACGAGGTCGGCCACGGGCTGGCCGACCGCCGCCCAGTCGGGCTCGGCCTCGTCGCGGGCGCGGGCGAGCGCTTTCCGCAGCGCCGCCAGCCTGGCTTCGTCGCGCAGCTCGGGCAGCCCGGCTCGCCGCAACAGCACCCGCAACGCGGGATTGCCGAGCGCGGTCTTGTAGAACTTGGCCAGATGCGGATCGCCGCCGGCGGGGCCCGACAAGACGGGATCGCAGACGTCGTAGAGCGAGGGACCGTCCTTCCGCGCCGTCAGCGCCCGGCAGGCGGCGCCGGCAAAATAATGAAAGCTCATGAATACCTGGTCGCGGGGACTTTGGCGGGGTCTTTCGCAGGAGGGCTTGGCCGGGGGCCGGCCGGCGCGCTCACATCACGCGCCGCCCCCTGCAAGTCCTTGAAAAAGCTACCCGGATTCGCAGGAAAAACAAATGTGATCGCCGTCACGGAAAAACGCGGCATGAGGGCTGCATGGTGAGGTTCCGGAAGGCCCCGGAGAACCAAAAAACTTAGGAAATCAATCTGGAGGATTAACTAATATCTTCAGTGACTTAGCTCAAATTTTGAGCAATCTATTGCCGGGGCACCTATATCCGGTTAAGGGTTTGTTTGGTGCGGCGCCGCAAATTGCGCGCAATTCGGGGGCACTTCCCCGGCCAATCCCTCAAACCTAAAGACGCTATCGCGCTACTCAAACAGTGTGCGCGCGCTTGGCTGGTCTTTGGCACTGACAGGAATGAAGCGAGATGAATGTAAGGCAGCTCGACATTTCCCGACGCACGATCGCCCTTGCCGCGGCCCTCATCGGCACGGTCTCGCTGGTGATCGGCGCCCATGCTGCTCTCAACATGCGCGCGATCGATGCCGCCAAGGCTGTCACGACCGACCAGGTCACCGGCTCGATCGGCCAGTCCTCGCGCCTGGCGCTCATCATCGGCAATGGACATTACCCCGACGCCAACGCGCCGCTGACGCAGTCGATCAATGACGCGCGCGCGCTGTCCTCGTCCCTGCGCAAGAACGGCTTTGACGTCGACATGGTGGAAGACGCGACCAAGGACGACATGGTTCGCGCCGTCAGCCGTCTGAAGTCCCGGATCAAGCGCGACACCGTCGTCATGCTGTTCTTCGGCGGCTATGGCGTGCAGGCCGGCCGCGAGAGCTACATGCTGCCGGTCGATGCCGTGATCTGGAAGGAAAGCGACGTCCGCCGCCAGGGCGTCTCCATCGACGGCGTGCTCGACATGATGAAGGAGCAGGGCGCCAAGGCCAAGCTCGTCGTGGTCGACGCCTCCCGCCGCAATCCCTTCGAGCGCCGCTTCCGCTCCTACAGCCACGGCCTCGCGCCGATCAGCGCGCCCGACAATGCGCTGATCCTGTCCTCCGCCTCGCCCGGCAAGGTCGTCGACGACGGCAAGGGCGAGCACAGCGTGCTGGTCAGCGAGTTCCTCAACAATCTCAGTGCGCAGGGCAGCGCCGAAAGCGTCTTCAACAAGACCCGTCTCGCCATCTCGCGCGCCAGCGAAGGCGACCAGGTGCCCACCATCTCCTCGTCATTGCTCGAGGACGTCCGTTTCGGCGAAGCCGGCGGCTAGTTTTTCGCGGCGTGCCCGGCGCACGCCCGCACCCACATCGTCATTGCGAGCCAACGGGTCCGCGCGAAGCGCGGCCCGATGACAGGCTCCGCGAAGCAATCCAGAGTCTTTCCGCGGAAAGACTCTGGATTGCTTCGTTGCTTCGCTCCTCGCAATGACGGCAGTGAAAACCTACTTCGCCGCCTCCGCGGCCATCACCGGGCGTACCGGATCGCCCTCGCGCAGCAGCGCCCCGGCACGGGCAACCACGACATCGCCCTCGTTGAGTCCGTCGCGGACCTCGATATTGCCGCCCGACATCAATCCGAGCTCGACGCGCTTGGTCTCGACGCGATTGCGACGGATCACCTGCACGACGGTGCCGGCCGAGGAATATTGCACGGCGGTGAGCGGCACCGCGACGTTGCAGCTCTGCCCGGTCTTGATCAGGGCGCGCCCGCTCGCGTTGAGCAACAGGCGCTTCTGCGAGGAGATGCCGATATAGACCATGCCCTGCTGGATGTTCTGCTCGACGGTCGGCCCGATGCGGCGAATCTTGCCGTCGATGTCGCCGGAGCCGGCGATACGCACGGTCGCCTGCTGGTTGACCGCGAGCTTGCGCATGTCGGTGGTCGCGACCAGACCGACCAGGTCGTATTCGCTGCGGGCCACGATCGTGAACAGGGCCTCGCCCTTGGCCGAGGCGAAATTGCCGATCTGTGCGGTCGAGGTGGCGATCACGCCCGCCACGGGCGCCGTGACCTGAAGCGTGCCGCCTTCCGGCAGCGCCAGCCGCGCCAGCACCTGGCCGGCGGTGGTGGTCTGGCCGGCTTCCGCCAGCACCTCCGTCACCTTCAGGCCGGGCCGCTCGGGCCGCACTGAGCTTTCCTCGCGCGCGATGATCGAGCCAGTCGCCTCGACAATGTCGGAGAAGCAGGATTTCGCGACCTTCAGCACGGTGACCGCCGGGCCCTTGGGGGCATCGTCCTCGGCGGCTGCGGCCGGATATTGGCCGAGAGCGAACACGCCGGCGATGGCTGCGGGAAACAGGCTTCGGGCAACGGCACGGGGCAAATGACGCATCGAAAATTCCACGGGGTTCAAGCCCTTCAATCGATAGCAGATGGCAACGGGCCGGACTACGGCAGCGTTGCGCCATGGCGGGATGCCGCGCCGGCGCGAACCGTTGCGGCAAGTCCTTGATTAGTCGTGGGATTGGAGATCAGGTTCGCTATCAACCGGTCGGCCGCCCCGGCGGCGACAGGCAACGCGCCGGCGGTCAGTTGCGGCGATCGCCGGCCGGCTTGCCGGTGGAACGGTCGAGCAGATGCAGTCCCGTACAGGCCGGACAGGACACGGAAACATGCGTGCGATCGGCCGGCTCGTCGCCCAGCCGATGCTGCACGTTCATGCCGGTTCGGGGGCATTTGAAAACGATCTGACGGTCCATGGCCGATGATATGGCTTCAGGCCGGCCTTTCGAAATTGCGGATCATTACGTAGGCCGGCCGCCGGTCCCTCACGGCAGGCTCAGGAACTCGACCCAGTTCGGCTTCTTGCCGGTCGGATAGGATTTCAGCTTGGCGAGTGCGCCACTGCTCTGGTCGATCGCATAGACCGTCATGCCGTCGGAGAGCTCACCGACCGCGGCGAGGTAGCGCCCCGAGGGATCGATGTTGAGGCCGCGGGGCTGCTTCTCGGTCGGCACGCTGCCGATCGTGGTCAGCTTGCCGCTGACCGCATCGACCTTGTAAGCGATGAGCGTGTTCGAGGTGCGTTCCGAGGCGTAGAGGAAGCGTCCGTCCGGGGTGATGTGGATGTCGGCGGCCCAGGGTTTGCCGGTAAAGCCCTCCGGCAGCGCGGTGGTGCGCTGGATCTCGGTCCAGGCGCCGCTCCTGGTCTCATAGCCGAACGCCGCGACGTCGCCGTTCAACTCATGGACGAGATAGACGAACTTGCCGTTGGGGTTGAACACGAAGTGCCGCGGCCCTGATTTTTCCGGCACCTTGATCGCCGCCGGATCGCCCGGCGTCAGCGCGCCGGCCGCGGCGTCGAACGCGAAGCTTAGCACCTGGTCGGAGCCGAGATTGGTCGCGAATACGAAGCGGTTGTCGGGAGAGGGCAGGAAGGCATGCGCGTTCAAGCCGGTCGGGATCACTTGCTTCGGCTCGCCGGCGACGCCCTTTGCAGGCAGCGGATTGAGCGCGACCTTGTTGCCGCCATAGGAGGCGCTGAACAGGAACTTGCCGCTGCGATCGACGGCGATATTGGCCATGCTGTCGGCGAGCGGTCCGTTGCCGATATGGCTGAGCTGGCCGGTCCGCGGATCGATCGCAAAACTCACCGCGAGATATGGCTGCGAGCGGATGCCGGCGATCAGCACGCGCTTGTCGGGCGTGATCGCGAGTGGCGTCGAGGGGCCGGGCTTTTCGACGCCGGTGAAGGCGGCCGTCTGCACCGGTGTCATCTCGCCGCTCTCGGCCATCTTGAACACGCTGATGTCGTTGCTGTCGGCGTTGCCGACATAAGCGAAAGTTTCGGCCATGCCGGCGCGGACTCCAGGAATGAGGGCGAGAAGGGTGAGGGCGGTGGCGATCGCCGCGCGCGGTGCGATACGTCGGATCGGTCTCGACATGGTCTCCTCCCCGGAGCCGGAGCGATGTTGTTGTTTTGCCGTCGAGGATAGCGGCAGCCGCACCGCTGCACCAAATTCCAGTTGGGATTGATCGATGCCGAAATTGTATCAGTCGCCAGGAGCGCTACCGCGCCGCCGCCGCCGCCGCCGTCACGTTGCGGGAGGGCAGATGCGGGCCGGCCGGATAATTGGGCGGCCCGAGCACGGTCCATACGGAGACCGCAAGCAGCCCGCAGGTCAGGATGGTCCAGGCGATCAGTCGCGTCCGCATCAGGGCCTCGTCCGCCGGTCGAAACTCGATGTCCCGACCGACCGATCGTGCACTGCAAACCACGGCGATCCTATGACCTCGTTCACACGAACCAATCTCGTGCTCGCGCATTGACGCGTCATGCCCCGCGAAAACGACCTCGAAGGCAAGCCCGACATGGGCGGCAAGCACGGCGGTCAGAAAGGCCAGCCCAAGCCGCCGCCGCGCCCGCGCGAGGGCGAGCGCGATGCCGACGTCGTGGCAAAGCGCCACACCGGTCAAACCGATCGCGCCGCGCCGCCGACCAAACAGAAGTAGCACTGCATTCGCATGGGAACGGCAGCCTCGTCTTGCCGTTACCCTGATCCCGCGGGCGGATGGAATCGAAACGGAGGCTGGCACGTGTTTTGGATTTATTGGAACACCGCCTGGTCGCTCATCATCAGCGGCATCATGTTCGCCACCATCGTCAGCCATCCCGACGCCGAGATCGCCGAAGTGCGTGCGGCAAAACGCCTGATGTGAATTCTTGCAGCGCGAGAAAGCGCGACGCGATCGGGATGATCGTCATCGCGCTTTTGGCTGTCGAGCATCGGCTCTGATTGAATCAGAACCGATGCTCATTTTACGCGTTTTCTTTGCGCGAACCGGAATCCACGTCGCTCGAAAACTTTTTCGCAATCAGTAGTCCCAGAAGACCGGCACCCAGCGGAAGTGATCGCCGTCGACCGCCACCCGGCCGACGGACGGGAACGGCATGTGCGTGGCGACGAGAAGCTCTTCGCTCGCGGCCAGCTCGCGCAGGAGACGGACGCGAACGCGCGCGGCCTCTTCGGGGTCATGCTCGAAGCCGTTGTGCCAGTCGGGATGATCGAACCCGACCGTGAACACGGCATCGCCGGCGAATGTCAGCCGCTCGCCGCCCGATGCCAGGCGGACCACGCTGTGCCCGGGGGTGTGGCCACCGGTGCGGGTGACCACCACGCCCGGCGCCACCTCATACTCGTCCTCGAAGGTGCGCAACTGGTTGTGGTACTCTTTGGCGAACCGCTTGGCGGTCGCCCGCAGCGCGTCCGGAAATCCCGGCGGCATCGAGACGTGGGAGAAATCGGGGTCCTCCCAGAACTTGACCTCGGCGGCGGCGACGTGGATCCGCAAGTCCGGGCGCAGCCCTTCCTTCACCTCGTCGACGAGCAGCCCGCCAATGTGATCCATGTGCATGTGGGTCAGCACCACGTCCGTCACCGAGCCGAGATCGATGCCGGCGGCTTCCAGTCGCTTGCTCAACTGCCCGGCCCGCGGCAGATGCAGGTCCGGGTCGGATCCCAGTCCGGCATCGACGAGGATGGTCTGCCCTCCGCTCCGCACCACGACCACGTTCAGCGCCCAATCGAAAGCATCCGGCGGCAGGAACATGTCCTTCAGCCACGCCGCGCGGACGGCCGGGTCGGCATTGTGGGCCAGCATCGCGCCCGGCAGCGTCAGCACGCCGTCGCTGATCACCATCACGTCGATCTCGCCGATCTTCAGCGCATAGCGCGACGGGACCAGCTCTTCGGGGCGCGGTCTGCTCGTATGTGTGGGTTTGTGCAAGTTCATCTTCGTCTTCTCCTGGGTGTTGCGGATCGCCTGATTCATCTTGATGCTCCTCTCTTGGTATTGCCGACGGAATTTTCAGAGACTGGTGGCGTGCGCCGGGTCGGCCGAGGCAAGCGCTCGATCTTCCGGGAGATCGGTCCGGCTGGAGCTGATCTCCAGCTTCGTCGTCCCGGCGGCATTCGTTCCCATCGCTCTCCATGCACTGTTTGGGCATGGTGATGGTCTACCGGATCGGCTTTGCCGCTGCGCCAGAGCGATTGCCGTCGCTGTAGAGCAATTGCTGCCATTGCATGCGCTTGCGCACGCGACGGGGACCGCGACGCCGGCGATCCGTGGCGCGTCGATCCGGCGCGACTGCGTCGCGCGCATCTGAGCGTATCGGTGCAGCCCGATCTTGACCGTGACCAGCACGGGCACGGCAAACACGAAGAGCAAGGCAACGGCGTTGAACGCGGCGTCGAAGGCGATCACCGTCGACTGGCGGATGAGGACCCCGTCGAGCAGGCTCGTGGCAACGCGGCCGGCCAGCGCGTCCATTCCCCTCGCACTGAGCATTGCGGCCGTCGAGGTCAGCCGCTCGCCGACTGCAGGAACGCCGGCGGTGAGGTTGGCGCCGAGCACCGTCAAATTGCCGGCCGTGTGGTGCTCGATCAGGGTTTCGAGGCCGGCGACGCCGATGAGGCCGCCGAGTTGCCTGCTGGTATTGAAGAGGCCGATGCCGAAGGCGCGGTTGCGTTCGCCCAGGTTGCCGAAGGCGATCAGGGTGATCGACAGAAACAGGAAGCCGAGTCCGAGGCCGCGCAGGAGGATGGCGGCCATCATGTCATGTGCACCGCTTTCGCTGGTCGAGCCCGACAACATCCACATCGCAACCGCGATCATCAGGATGCCAAAGGGCACCGTGGCGACGGGAGGAACGCGGCGGACCTGCATGAGGAAGGCCGCCACCAGCAGCGTGACGACGAAGCATGCGCCGCTCGGCAGCAGGAGCAGACCGGCGTCGGTCGGCCTGAACCCCAGGACCGACACGGCGAAAAACGGGATCAGGAACGCGCTGCCGAACAATGCGGCACCCGCGACGAAGCTGACGACGAAGGCGAAGCAGAAATCCTCGCTCTCGAACAAGGAGAAGTCGAGCAGTCCCCCGCCGCTGGCCAGCACCTGCCGGCCGAGAAACGCCAGCAGCGCGGCTGCTCCGATCACCGTGAGCCAGAGGATGCGGGACTCCTCGAACCAATCCCATCGACGGCCCTGGTTCAGGACGTAGGTGAAGCAGAAGAGCGCGATGACGATCAGCACGATGCCGATCCAGTCAATCGGGCGGCGCTGGTGCATGATGGACTTCGGGCCGTCTGCGATCAGCAGCAGGCCGGCAGCCCCCAGCGCCAGCGGAACGACGCTGAAGAAGATCCACACCCAGGACCGGCTGTCGATCAGCCAGCCTTGCAGGGCCGGAGCGATCGTCGCGGGCGCGACGACCGATCCCATCGCAAACAAGGCCTGAAGGATCGGCTGGCGGGATTGCGGATAGGCGTCAAAGATCGTCGCCTGGCCCGCGACGAGCAGGACGCCGCCAGCGAGGCCCTGGATCATGCGGAGCGCGATTAGCAGTTCGAGCCGCACAGTCACGATCGTCAAGCCGCACGCGATGCCCATCACCAGGGTTGAGCCGATGATCAGGCGGCGGGGATCGACGCGGTGCACCAGCAAGGGCGCCGTCATGAACCCGATCAGCTTCAAAGCCATGTAACCGACGTCGAGCCAGGCGAACTCGTCGGGCGTGACATGGACATCGCCGATGATGTAGCCGCGCCCGAGCGACAGAACCGTGCTGGCAATCGCCTCCGTCAGCGTGGCCAGCACGATGCCTGCAACGAACAGGGCTCCCGCCGCGGATCCTTCGCGGGGCGGCGCGGCGACGACGACCGCTGTCATGACCCGCTCCCCTGATCGACGTCGACGCGGGCCGACAGGCCCGGGACCAGGCGGCCCGGCAGCTCATTGTTGATGAAGCGGATCTTCACGGGCACGCGTTGAACGACCCGAACGAAATTGCCTGTCGCATTGTCCGACGGGAGCATGCTGAAGGCGGATCCGCTGCCTGGCGCAAAGCTGTCCACCACGCCGTCGAGCGCCGTGTGCCTGTAACCGTCGACGACGATGCGCACGCGCTGACCCGGCCGGATATGCTCGACCTGGGTCTCCTTGAAATTCGCGACGACCCACACATCCCTGACCGGAACGATGTCCAGCAGGGAGGTGCCCGGCGCGACCAGTCGGCCGATGCGGACCTGACGGTTGCCGATGACACCGTCGACCGGCGCGCGGACGACGGTATTGTCGAGATCGATTTGAGCGAGGTCGCGTGCCGCCTGTGCCTGCGCCACCGCAGCGACGGCGGCTTCGCGCTGGCTGGCGAGGACGGCGATGCGCTGCCGCTGGGCTTCGATCGTCGCCTCCGCTGCGGAGACGGCCGCCTCGGCTTTGGACAGCGCCGCGTCGCTTTCGTCGACCTGGGCCTGGCTGACTGCATTGGTGCGGATCAGCTCGCGGCGACGGTCGGACGCCTTGCGGGCGAGATTCTTCTCGGCCACGCTGGCAAGCCCTTGAGCTTCGGCCTGCCGGATCAGGGCATGCTGAAGCTGGATCTCCGCATCGACATTGGTCAAGCGCGCCTGTGCGGCTTCGACATTGGCGACGGCCTGGGCGAGCCGCGCGCGGTGGTCCCGATCGTCGATCCGGAACAACACGTCACCCGCCCGGACGGCCTGGTTGTCCTGAATCTCCACCGCGGTGACGTAACCGGCGACCTTGGGCGCGAGCGAGGTCACGTCGCCGCGAATATAGGCGTTGTCGGTCGACGTCTCGCCGGACCGGGCATAGGTCCAGCCCGCGGCCACCACCGCGACGGCGGCGAGGCACAGCGACACGCCGATCGCCCGCTTGTTCAGATGCACCACGATACCCTCCCGCGTCGGCTATAATCACTGATGCCTATGTTCGCGCTCCCTACTGTGCGGTCCAGCCGCGGTCCCGGTGATCCAGTTCGCCGCGGCCGGCCCGTTTCGCGTGCTGGGCCTAGAGGAAGCCGGTCACGTCGGTCACGCGCTCCGGATCGGCCGAGGCGAGCGCGACGGCGCGCTCGGCTCTGGGCGGATAGATCCAGACGGTGTTGATCTCCTGCTTGGTCTTCTTGGCGACGTCGCCCACCATCGTCACCTCGCGCTCCCAGCCGCGGGTGAACAGCGCGCCGGCGCCGCCAAGGTCGAGGCAGGTGACGTAGCCCTTCTGGTGGTAAGGCCTGGTGGCAAGGCCGAGCAGCTCGGCCGCGGCATTGTTGCCGGCGAAGGCGCCCATCCGCGTGGCGTGCTGGCACGACATCAGCGCGTAATTGCCCTCGTCGTCGCAGGCCGCACGTGCCGCATCGCCGGCCGCGAAGACGCCCGGAACGCCGGATACCTGCAAGCAGCGGTCGACCAGCAACCGGCCGAAACTGTCGCGCTCGGCGGGAATCTGCGCCGTCAGGGGCGCGGCGCGCATGCCCGCCGCCCAGATCACGGTCTCGGTCTCGATGTGCTCGCCGGTAGACAGGGTAACGCCGGAATTGTCGAGCGAGGCGACACCGGCACCGAGGCGCGTTTCCACACCGAGCTTGTCGAGGGCGACTGTGATGATGGGACGGGGACCTGCGCCCATGTCCGGCGCGATTTCCCTGTTGCGGTCGACGATGATGACGCGCGTCTTCGCGTTCGCGCCGAGGATGTCGCGAAGCCGCGCCGGCATTTCCGTGGCCGCCTCGATGCCAGTGAAGCCGCCGCCGGCGACGACGACCGTGTCGCGCCCGTTGGTGGCCGGCCGGTTGGCGAGGCCATGCAGGTGCTTGTCGAGCTTGATCGCGTCATCGAGTGAATCGACGCTGAAGCCGTGCTCGGCAAGGCCCGGAATGTTCGGGCGGAACAGCCGGCTGCCGGTGGTCACGACGAGGCGATCGTAAGAGAGCATCTTCTTCGTGCCGTTCACTGTCGCGATCTTCACCATGCAGGATTTGGTGTCGACCGTCTCGGCGCTGCCTTGCACATAGGTGACGTCGATGGCCTCGAGCACGTCGCGCAGGGGCGCCGTCAGGGTCTCGGGCTTCGGCTCATAGAGCCGAGGGCGAACCACGAGCGTCGGCTCGGGGGCAACCAGCGTGATCTCGAGCTGATCTGGCGAAACGCCCTGGATCTCGCGCAGGCGGGCTGCGGAAAGGGCGGCGTACATGCCGGCGAAGCCGGCGCCGATGATGACTAGTCGCATGAGTTTTTCTCCTTGATCTGCGTTTCGAAAGTCCGTGCGCGAGCCGCCGCTACCCCGCCCAGGGCAGCGTCCGGAGACGGCACGAAGAGGTGGAAGTGAATCGCCGGTGTTACGGCGCTATGCAGCGCGACGGCTGCGCGTTCGCCGGCCAGCCTTGGCGAAAGACGACCGACTGAGCTCGTGGGCTCCAATCCCGATAGGGAAGGCCGGAGCCCTCCCGGGTCATGGCGGACACCAGCGGGGAGATCGGGTGCATGGCGTGCGCCGGAATCTCCACCTCCTCGCCTGTTGCCGACGTAAAGCGAACGGCCAGCGAGAGTCCGTACAGGGTTGCGGTTGCAAGGCCGCGGCGGCGCGACGCGATCACCCGCCGGCTGATGAAATTTTTCCAGGTCGTTTGTTTCCAGGTCATCTTCGGTCTCCGTCGACTGGACTGAGCATGGTGATGATCTACCGGATCGGATCTGCCGCTGCGCCAGAGCGATTGCCGTGGTTGCAGCGCGATTGCTGCTAACGCCGGCGCCTGCGCCAATCGCTCGGCTCTTGCCGGTCGGCGTCCTGAAAGGCCGCGAACGTCGCTCGTGAGCAGCAGCCGAGCGCGGCTGCGATCGAGATGATTGAATCGCTGGTGTCGTGCAGCATCCGCATCGACCGCTCGTGCCGGTGCCGGTGCAGCCGCGCATGCGGCGAAGTCTGGCTGGGTCTGCGAAAGCTCACGCCGGACCAGCTCATGGACGCGTCCCCGCAACCGGGCGAGCTCGCTGCGCCTCGAGCGGTCGACGTCAGCGTGTGTGACGTCTGCGCCAGTCGCTCGGCGTCTCGCCGGTCAATTTCCTGAAGGCGGCTGCGAACGCCGTCTGCGAGGAATAGCCGAGCGCGGCCGCGATCGTGACGACCGTGTCATCGCTGCCGCGCAGCATCTTCATGGCCTGCTCCAGCCTGTGCTGGCGCAGCCAGGCGTGCGGGGACAGGCCGGTGCTTTCCTTGAAGGCGCGGCAGAAGTGGAAGCGCGACAAACCTGCATCGGACGCCAGCGCATCGAGCGAGACGTCGGCATCGCTGTCCGAGCGCAACCGTTCGATCGCGCGGAGCAGGATTTTTGGCGACAGCCCGCCCATGGTCGGGTGAAACGCAGTTGGCGAACCCGTATGCGCGGCCAGAACGCGCGTGGCCAGAAGATCCGTCAGCTGATGCCGGAACAAATCATCCAGCGTGCTATGGCCCTCCAGCGCGTCTGCCGCGCTCAGGAGCAGCCGCGACGTGACGGGGTCGGGATGCGCCGTTCGCTCCAGCAGTTCGGCCGCGCCCGAGGTCCCGGCTTCGTCGGCCACGCGCTTGAGCGTCGCATCGGGAAGATAGAGCTGAACCACGTCGACGGGTTTCGGAATGTCCCACCTGGAGCTCGATCCCTCCGGGATGATGATCAGGACCCCGGGACGAAACGTGCCGATCGCAACCGATCGTCCCGAGCGCCGCTCCATGCGCTGCATCACGCCGTTATAGGCCATGACCACATGGTGGTTCATGGGCTCGACCACGTCGTGCAGCGGATCATGTCTCCAGTGCGCGATGCCGGCACCGGTCGAGTCCAGCGCCATGCGAAATGGTTCGGTCCTGAGCACCCGCGCCATCTCCGCACCGGCGGTGCGCTTATCGGAATGCGAGCTGTCCTCCGGCGGGGTATCAGGCGGGGGCGGCAGGCTCTGCTGCGAGGGATCGCGCATGCGAGCGGTATTCCCTGTCATTGTGGCTACTCCTGATCGCGTCGAGCTCCAGATCAGTCGTCCGTATTTGTACGGTCGCGCGCGTTCTATGCGCTGCGGCGCGTGGCGTATTGCCTGAAGCAGCCATGGTTTGTCCGATCCTGCTCCAAGCCGGCGCACGATTTCGTAAACGCACGGTGGGCGGGAGGGAGAAGAACGCTCTATGACAAAGGTCGGAATGAAGCGGCAGCAATGCGCCCCGCTAGGCCGCCGCTGCCTGCGCCGACAACAGCTGCTTCAGTTTCGCCGCAGGCACGGCCGGGCTGAACAGCCAGCCCTGCATCTGGCTGCATCCGAGCTGGCGCAGCACCTCGCGCTGGGCCTCCGTCTCGACGCCTTCGGCCGTCGTCGCCATGTGGCGGGCGGCGGCCATGTGCACCACGGCCTGCACGATCGGAGAGGAATCCTCGGACTGACCGATGTCGTTGATGAAGCTGCGGTCGATCTTGATCTTGTCGAACGGGAAGCGGTGCAGATAGCTCAGCGAGGAATAGCCGGTGCCGAAATCGTCGAGCGCGATGCGCACGCCGAGCTCGCGCAGCTGCTGCAGGATCGTCAGCGCCTCCTCGTCGTCGCGGATCAGCACGGTTTCGGTGATCTCGAGCTCGAGCCTTCCCGGCGCAAGGCCGGACTCGGCGAGCGCGGCGGCGACCTTGAGCGCCAGCGTCCGCGAGCGGAACTGCACCGGCGAGACGTTCACCGCGACGTGGATCTGGCCGGGCCAGCTCGCAGCCTCGGTGCAGGCCTGCTTCAGCACCCACTCGCCGATTTCGCCGATCAGGCCGATGTCTTCGGCGACCGGGATGAAATCCGCGGGCGAGACCATGCCGCGCTCCGGGTGGCGCCAGCGCAGCAGCGCCTCGCAGCCGGTGACGACATTGGCCGCGAGGTCGACCAGCGGCTGGTAATGCACCTCGAACTCGCCGCGCGCGAGCGCCTGGCGCAGATCGAGCTCGAGCTGCCGCCGCTGCCGCGCCTTGGCGTCGTATTCGGGTGAGAAGATGCGGAAGGTGCGGCGGCCTTCCGACTTCGCCGCGTACATCGCAAGATCGGCGCGCTTGAGCAGATCGTCGCTCTTGTCGCCATGGTCGGGCGCGATCGCGATGCCGATGCTGGCATCGGTCGGAATTTCCTGACCCTTGCAGTTCACGGGCGTGCGGAGCGCCGCAAGGATGGTTTCCGCCAGTGCCGTCAGCTCGGCCGGATCGTTGGTGCCGGCCTTGATGACGGCAAATTCGTCGCCGCCGAGCCGCGCGACGAGGTCGTTGCCGCTGACGCAGGCGCGCAGGCGGTTTGCGACCTGGCGCAGCAGCTCGTCGCCGACCTCGTGTCCGAGTTGATCGTTGACGCCCTTGAACTCGTCGACGTCGATATAGAGGATCGCGAACGGCTTGCCCTGGCCGAGCTCGGCGACGCGGCGCTCCAGATGGCCGCGCATCAGCACGCGGTTGGGCAGGTCGGTCAGCGCGTCGTAATGTGCCATATGGGCGATGCGCTCGTCGGCGCGGATGCGCTCGGTGACGTCGTCATGGGTGGCGAGCCAGCCGCCTGCGGCGGCGGGCTGGTTCTTGATCTCGATCAGCCGGCCGTCGGCGGTCTCGACGATTGCAGTCTGGGTGTTTCCGGCATTGCGCAGGATGTCGTCGCAATAGGACGAGACGTCACCGTGGAACGAGCCGGTGTCGTGGCGATGCTGGATCACGTCGCGGAAATGGGCGCCGGGCTTCACCACCTCGCTCGACAGGGCGTACATCTCGACGTAGCGCCGGTTGCAGACGATCAGCCGTTCGTCCTGATCGAACATCAGGAGGCCCTGTGTCATGGTGTTCATGGCGGTGTCGAGCCGCTGCTTCTCCTGCGCGAGCCGGTGCGTGACCTGGCGGAAGATCAGGTAGAGGGTGAGCACGAGCAGGCCGATCGACAGCACGGCGACGATGACGAAGAACTTGGTTTGCGTGCGCCAGGTGGCGAGCGTCGCATCCAGCGATTTGGTCGCGACCACCACCAGCGGCTCGCCGGTGAGGAGGCGCGAGGCGACGATGCGGTCCTTGCCGTCGATCGGGCTCGCGAGCTTCGTGGTGACGAAGGTGCGCTCGAACACCGCCATCTGCTCCGGCGAGCCCTTGCGGTAGTTTTGCCCGATCATCGCCGCGACATGCGGAATGCGCGCGAGCAGCTGACCGTTCTGGTGATGCATCGCGATCGAGGAGTCCTCGCCGAGCCCGGTCGAGGCGAAGAAGGATTCGAGTTGGTCAGGGGTAATCGCGCGCGAAACCAGCCCGAGGAATTCGCCGCGTGGGCCGGAGACGCGCCGTGCGAACACGATGGCCGGACCGCCGCCGAACCGGCCCGGCACGACCTCGACCTCTTCCTGCGAAGCCGGATCGTTCTTGAGGCGATTGAAATAGCCGCGGTCGGCGACCGAGATGTCGGCGACCGGCCAGCGCCGCGACGAGTTGATCAGGATGCCGTTCGCATCGAACACGTTGGCGCCGGCGACGTCGGACCAGCCGCTGGCCTTTGCGCGCAGCATCTCGTGCATGGCGAGCGTGCCCATCTCGCTGCGGAAGACGTCGGCGGATTCGATGCCATAGCGTTCGAGCTCGGCGATGATGCTCTTCTGAAGCACCGCAAAGTCCTCGAACTCGCGGTCGAAATGCCGGGCCAGCAGCCGGACGGAGCTTTCCAGGCTGTCGCGGCCGCTCTCGATCGCATTCTGCCGGAAGCGGTCAACGGTGAGCGCGGTGCCGATCGCGGTGGCGGCCATCAGCACGAAGCCGCCGACGATCAGCCATGTCAGCGGCGCCCCGCGCCAGCGGCGCAGCAACGCGCGCATCCGCGCGGTCCATCGTATCGACGTGCCCATCCAGCCCTCCCGTGGGACACAAGATGCCGCAAAACCGACAAGACCCCGTTACCAGCGAAGGTTAGGAAAATATGAATCGAAACGGCATCAGGGGGTTGTTGCCGGATTCAGCGGCGGATTTCCCACTTCAGGGCTTTTGCATTCGCATTTGCGAACATCGCGGGCACATCGAAGGTGCCGGTCTGGAGGTCATAGCGGCAGCGCCAGCCGGCGAGGCCCTTCACGGCGACGGTCCTGGGATGCTTGTCCATCTCGCCCGACAGCGAGATCACGAGGTAACGGTTGTCGGGCCATGTCACGCCGAGGTCGCGATATGCATCTTCCGTGCCTTTCACGAGATTGGCCGAGATGTGGTCGTCGAGCTTCAGCTTCCGCGTCTCGGGACGGCTGCGGAAATAGGCCCAGGCGAGATCGCTGAGCGAATGCTTCGTCGCGCTCACGAAGGCGCCCTTCTCGATATGGTAAAGAAACAGGTCCTGCGAGCCGGAGCCGGTCTTCTGCATCCGCACCAGCCATTGCGAGTCATTGGTCAAACGGAAGCCGGCCGGATATCCCTGCTCGGGCTTCAACTCGGTCATCTCGCCGCCATGCCGCGCCCAGACCTGCCACTTGATGTCGGAGTCCTCGCCTTCCTTTCGGTACTGCTCGAGCCGGGTGGCCTTGTCGGGCGAGATGATGGCGAGATCGGCATCCTCGATGAGGACGAAGCCCGGCGGCGGACCGCCTGCGGCCGGGGACGGGGAAGCGGCGGCCATCAGGGCAAGCGCGAACCATGGTGCAGGGCGGCAAAATGCGTTCACGGGAAGCCTCGACGAATCGCCGCGATGCGGTCTCGTCCCGTTTGACGCCGAGGGCTGCGGGCCGGTTCATCCCCGGACCTGCAAGGCCGCCGCATCATCCCAATGATCGTCTTGCTGCCGCAGCCAAATCGGCGCAATTTGCCGGCCTCGGTTGATTTGCGAGCCGAGGTTCTGACTAAGGTTTTTTTCCTATGATCACTGCGTCCAAGGCCTTCATTGTACTCTGTCTGCTCGCCTTGGTCGGCACCGTGCTGGTGATCGGCCCCGCCGAGCTGCGCCGTCTGCTGCCGTCGGAGACCAAGCCCGAGCTTGCCGCCAGGCCGGAGGTCAAGACCGAACCCAAGGTCGAGCCCAAAGCGGAAGCCAGGGCCGAAACCAAGCCCGAAAGCAAGCTCGAGTCCAAGCTTGAGTCCAAGACGGAAGAGCAAAAGCTTGCTGCCAGCGCGCCGCCGGCTCCAGCGGCATCGCCGGCACCCGAGCCGAAGGCGGGCGCACTGGTCGAGACGCAGAAGCAGGTCGCGGCGCTGGCTGATCTGGCACCGGTCAAGCCGCCGCCGGCAGCGACCGATGCGGGTCCGCGTTTCGACGTCGCGCGCGTCGACGATCATGGTGAGGCGGCGGTGATCGCCGGCCAAGCCACGCCGGGCGCGAAGGTCGAACTGCTGCGGGACGGCAAGCCGCTTGATTCCGTCGTGGCCGATGCGTCGGGCCAGTTCGTGATGACCCCGCCGCGGCTTCCGGCCGGGTCCTATGAGCTGACCTTGCGGTCGCAGTCGACGGACGGAACCGTCACGCAATCCAACCGCTCCATGCCCGTGACCATTGCCGAGGCCGCACCGCCGCCGGCGCGCCCGGCACCGGCCGCGCGTCAGGAAGCAAAGCAAGACACGAAGCAGGCCGAGAAGACCGACGACAAGTCGGATCTCGTGGCCGCCTTGCCCTCGGCATCGCCGCGCCTCGCCTCGGCACCCGACAGGTCTGCGGCGCGGCCCAATTTGACCGGCGCGCCGAAGCCCAGGTCCATGGCGCGGGCGCCTGCGCAAACGACCGTTGCATCGGCTTCGCCGGCGGACGCGCTCAGCGGTGCGCCTGCGGAAGCGAGTGGCAGCCGCGTGATCTCTCGCGGCGACAGCCTGTGGGCGCTCAGCCGGCGCGCCTATGGCGACGGCGCCCGCTACGCCGTGATCTTCAAGGCCAACCGCGACAAGATCCAGAACCCCAATCTGATCTATCCCGGCCAGACCTTCGTGATGCCGCAAAAGGCGGAGTGAGGACCGGAAGCAGCGAGGCAACGTCGCCCGCGACGCTTTGCCCTGTGTCTCCACGGAACATTCGGTTCCGCCGCGCGTCATTGTGATGCGGCGCAGTGCGCGCTTGGCGCCGGGAGGAGGCCGAGGTGACCAGGTCAGCTTTCGTGTCGGGACGCATGGGACTGGCGTTGGCGGGCGCTGCTCTCCTGACTGTGGCAGTGCTGTTGCCGAGCAGGGCCGAGGCGCAATTCGGAATCCGCGGCGGCCCCGTCGGGGTCGCGCGTTTCGCCGTCGGTCACGTGCTCGGCCTGTCGCGCCTCCGTCATTCCCGCATGGCGGTGCGAGGGAGCCGCTACCGTTCGGCCGCGCTGAGATCGCAGGATCCCCGCGGCGCCGAGCGCGACCAGCGGGCCAACCCTTATGTCATACGTGCGGCGTTGACGGCGCAGGCTGCGCTGTCGGGCTGGCATGGCGGCCGGCGCCCGCAAGGCTGGTGGCGCCATCCGGACGGCAGCTATGGCTGGGTCGGCCCGGTGTTCTGGCCGTTCGCGCATGACGATCTCACCAATGCGATCATCCTCGGCGACAGCACCAGCCTCTCTCTCTATGGCTATGGCGACATCTATGCCGCGATCTTCGCGCCCTATGCCGCCACCGAGCTCGCCGCCTACACCGGGCCGCAAGGCCGGCGGGCGCGGAAAGTCCCGTCCGCAGAAACTCTTTGCGACGCCAGCGACACCGGCGGCTTGCCTGTCGAACGCATCGCCAGCACCGTGCAGCCGAACGAATTGCAGCGCACCGCGCTCGACGATCTCGCATCCGCCTGGAATGCTGCGCGCGACACCATCCGCGCCGCTTGTCCGGCGCAGGTCCCGGCCGCAGCCTCCGAGCGTCTCGGCCTGATGCGCGAGCGGCTCGAGGCCATGATCAAGGCAACGGACGAGGTCGCGCAGCCGCTTTCGAAGTTTGTCGGTCTTCTCAGTGACGACCAGAAAGCCAGGCTCAATGCGCTCGCCAATGAGCGCCGCGCCGCCCTTGCCGCGGTCCAGCGCAAGGACGCGCCGAAGGACGCGCAGGCGGCCGCCGCCTGCAAGCCGGACTACGATCCCCGCTACGACGAAAAGGCGCAGCGCCAATATGAGCAGCTGTTGCAGCAGCAATGGCCCGCGGACGACATCGCCACGACGCTCAAGCTCGATGAGGTTGCGCGCGCCCGCTTCGAGGTGCTCCAGGATACAACGCTGCGCACCATGGAGACGCTGAGCGCCTGCCCGACGGAAGCCGCCGCGACACCACAGGCCCGCCTCGCCGCGGCGAAGGCACGGCTAGAAACGATGCTGCAAGCCGTCGGCGGCATCAGCGATGCGTTCGCCGATTTCGAGGCGGATTTGAGCGACGAGCAGAAGGCGGCGTTCGAGGCGATCGGGCCGAAGCGAGGCGCGTGAGACTGCGGCCGAAACGCGCCTTGCCTGAAAACACGCCTCGCATGAACAAGGTTAGCCGATCTCCCGCCTGACCTTTGCCGCCGCGTCGCACATGGCCTTCAGCTTCCCGAACGCGGTCGCGCGCGGCATGTACTTCATGCCGCAATCGGGCGCCGGGATCAGGCGCTCGGGCGACACATGCTTGAGCCCGTTGCGAATGCGGTCGGCGACGGTATCGACGCTTTCGATCGCGGGGTCGGCGAGGTCGAGCACGCCGAGCATGATCTTCTTCGACGACAGATCCTTGAGCACGCCGAGGTCGAGCTTCGGCTGCGCCGCCTCGATCGAGATCTGGTCGGCGGTGGTGTCGTCAAGCTCGGCCAGGAAGGAATAGCCGGCCGGCTTGTTCGAGCCGGGCACGACGGCCGCATAGCCAAAGCACAGATGCACCACGGTCGGCACCGTGATCCCTTGCAGCGCGCGATTGATCGCCTTGACGGCATAGCGCTTGGCGAGCTCCGGATTGTTGCGCACCCAGGGCTCGTCGAGCTGGATCACGTCGGCGCCGGCCTTCTGCAGATCGAGCGCCTCGGCATTGACGGCCTCGGCGAGAGCCATCGCGAGCTCTTCCTCGTCCTTGTAGAACTCGTTCTTGGCCTGCTGGCTCATCGTGAATGGGCCGGGAAGGGTGATCTTCGCCGCGCGCTCCGTGTTCTTGCGCAGGAACTGCATGTCATGCAGCTCGACCGGGCCCTTGCGCCTCACGGGACCGACGACGCGCGGCACCGGCGTCTGCGTGTTGCCGGTGCGCGCCACGATCATCGCCGGACTGTCCCCGTCGATGCCGTCGAGCGCGGTGGCAAAGCGATTGGAGTAGCTCTCGCGGCGGATCTCGCCGTCGGTCACGATGTCGATGCCGGCGCGCTCCATGTCGCGGATCGCGACGATGGTGGCATCGTCCTGGGCTTCCTCCAGATGCTCCGCCGGCAACCGCCACATGTCGTGCAGGCGCGTGCGCGGCACCACCTTCGACAGCATGGCGCGATTCACCAGCCATTCCGGCTGCGGATAGCTGCCGACCACGGTGGTCGGCAGGATGTGCGGTGGCATGGGCATGGGGTGCTCCTTCTTATTGTCGTTGAGCGCGAAGGGTCAGGCCGCGCGCGTTGCCGCGGCCGATCCCTCGTCCTTGACGGGATTGCGCAGGATGCCGATGCCGGAGATCTCGATTTCGACGACATCGCCGCCCTTCATCCACAGCGGCGGCGTGCGATAGGCGCCGACACCGCCGGTCGTGCCTGTCACGATCACGTCGCCGGGCACGAGCTCGGTGAAGGTCGAGCAATAGGCGATCAGGGCCGGCACGTCGAAGACGAGATCGGAGATCGGCGCCTTCTGCACCTCGACGCCGTTGAGTCGGGTGATCAGCGTCTGCCTGCTGACATCGGTCAGCTCGTCGGTCGTGACCATCCACGGGCCGAAGCCGCCGGTGCCGGCAAAATTCTTGCCCGGCGCGAATTGCGAGGTGTGGCGCTGCCAGTCGCGGATGCTGCCGTCATTGTAGCAGGCATAGCCGGCGACATGGCCGAGCGCAACTTCGCGCGAGATGCGGCGGCCGGCCTTGCCGATGATGACGGCCATCTCGCCCTCATAGTCGAAACGCTCGGATTCCAGCGGCCGGATCATCGGCTGGCCATGGCCGACCTGGCTGTTGGCGAAGCGGGTGAAGATCATCGGATGCGCCGGCGTCGGGTGACCGCTTTCGGCGAGATGCGTGGCGTAGTTGACGCCGATGCAGAATATCTTGTCGGGATCGGGGACCGTCGGCAGCAGGGCGACGTCCTGGAGCGCGTAGTCCGGCTTCTCGCCGGCGAGTTTCTTCAACTCGTCGAGCGAGCTTTTCGCAAGCAGCGCCTTCAGCGTCGGATACGCCTTCAGGCGCCTGCCGGCGTCGATGACACCCTTGTCGGTGACGAGGCCATAGCTCGCCTGGGCGGCGATCGTGAAGCTTGCGACTTTCATCGGTCAGACACTCTCTTCGATGGAGGAAACATAGTCGTCGATCGGAAGCGCGATCTCGCCCTGCCGGATCGGAACGCATGGCGGTGGGAAGTCCTGGCGGAAGCGGGCGCCGGCCGCACCGGCGCGGTCGAGAAAGCGGTCCAGATGCGCCATCGCGCCGGTCGGCAGATCGTGCAGCACCATCAGCGTCCAGGGCTGCCGGCTGCACTGGTCGAGCGCGCGCTCGGTCCAGCCGTCGGGGTCGTCCCAGTCGCGCGGAATGGAATTCCAGAGCACGCAGCTGTGTCTGTTGCGGGTGAGATAATCGACGACCGACGGCTTGAGCAGCCGCTTGTCCAGATTGCCGCCGCCACCGAACGGGCGGAACCAGCGCTGCGGATGCGCGAGATCGCCGATCGCATCCTGCGTGCGGCCGATCTCGGTCTCAGCGGTGCCGCGTCCGGATTGCTCGCCGAGCGGAATGCTGTGCGTAAAGGTGTGGTTGCCGATCCAATGTCCCTCCCGGTGCGCACGCGCCGCAAGGTCGCGCCGTTTCGAGTCGGCAAGCTTCTCGCCGATGACGAAGAAGGTGGTCTTGATCCCGCGCTTGCCGAGACTATCGAGCACGCGCGGCGTCACGTCGGGATCGGGACCGTTGTCGAATGTCAGCGTCAGATCGTACACGCCAATACCTCAGGTCGCCGGCTGCATCGCGCCCGTCGCGACGTCGTCATTGGCCTGGCCGCCGCGGGTGCCGGTCTGCCAGATCGCGGCCTTGCGCTCGATCCACCGGATCACGGCGTTGAAGCCGATCGCGAGGAACAGCACGAGCAGCACGCCTGCAAAGACGTGGGCGCTGTCGAGGATCGTGCGGTAGCGCGAGATCAGATAGCCGATGCCGGCCGAGGAGATCAGCATCTCCGAGACGACGACGCCGACGATCACCAGCGCGCCGCCGACACGCAGGCCGGACAGCACCGTGGGGATCGCCGCAGGGATGATGACGCGGACCAGCCGCTGGCTCAGCGTCGCGCCCATGCTGCGGGCCGCGAGCAGGAGTTGCGGGTCGATGGTCTGGATGCCGGCGGCGGTCGCGAGCATCGTCGGCAAGAAGCCGTAGATCGAGGCGAACGCGATCTTGGATTCCGAGCCGATGCCGAGCCACACCGTGAACACGGGATAGAGGATCACCAGTGGCACCGCGTAGAGGCTCGACACCATCGGCATGATCAGCACGCGCGGGCCGGGCAGGCTGCCGACGATGGCGCCGAGCAGGATGCCGCCGCCGCAGGCGAACGCCATGGAGACAACGACCTCGTAGAGCGTGACCGCAAGCGCATGGCCGTATTCACCCGCGTCGGTCCACCCGGCCATCAGCGTGGACGATAGCGAGGGCAGGAACAGCTCGGCAATCAGACCGGTGCGCGGCAGCAGCTCCCACAACGCGATCAAGCCGATCACGATCAGATATCGCAGCGTCTTTGCACTTATTCTGGCACTCATCCTGGCGCTCATCGTTCGTCTCACGCCGATTTGCGGATATGCCGCCAGATGCGGTCGCGCAGGCTGCCGAAGGTATCGCCGCTGAGCATCTCGTAGGTCCGCGGCCGCGGCAGCTGGACCTGAAGATGGTCCACGATGCGCCCGGGCCGCGCAGACATCACGATCACCTCGTCGGCGAGATAGACGGCTTCGGTGAGGCTGTGCGTGACGAAGACGACCGTCTTGCCGGTCGCTGCCCAGATGCGCAGCAGCTCGTCGCCCATGGTCATGCGCGTCTGCTCGTCGAGCGCCGCGAACGGCTCGTCCATCAGCAGCACCGGCGGATCCTGCACCAGCCCGCGCGCGATCGAGACCCGCTGCTTCATGCCACCCGAGAGTTCATGCGGATGGCGCTTGCCGAAACCGTCGAGCCCGACCAGCTTGAGCGCATCCTGCGCCTTGGCGCGGCGCTCGGCCTTGGGTACGCCGCGCAGCGCCAACGGAAACTCGACATTGTCCTCCGCCGTCAACCAGGGAAACAGGCTCGCCTCCTGGAACACCACGCCGACCCGGTCGGGGTCGGGCTGCAGGATCGGCGCCCCGCTGATGGTAATGGTGCCCGCAGTCTGCTGGCGCAGGCCCGCCATCATCATCAGAAGGGTCGACTTGCCGCAGCCGCTGGGGCCGACCAGCACGACGAAGCGGCCGGGCTTGATCTCCAGCGAGACGTCCTCCAGCGCGACGACGTCCTGCGACCGGGTCTTGAACACCTGGCCGACGTTCTTGACCTCGATCGCGCCGGCGCGCGCGGCGGGCTTCAAAGGGGTCACGTTCGCCAATGGCTGCATCGCGTTTCCACCCATCTGACAAGTTCGTTGAAGGTCATGGCGATCGCGGCGACCATCACGACGCCGGCGAGGAGCTGCTTCATCTGGAAATTTTCGCCCCAGGTCGCGATCTGGTGCCCGATGCCGTCGCGCGAGGCGTACATCTCGGCGAGGATCACGCCGGTGAGGTTGAAGATCATGGAGATCCGCAGCGCTTCGAGCAGCACCGGCAGCATGCTTGGCAGGTAGACCCGGAACGCGGTCTGCATCGGCGTGGCGCCATAGGAGCGCGCCACCGTCAGATGCTCGACCTTGACCGACTCCACCGCCGTCGTGGTCGACATGATCACGATGAATATCGTTGAGAAGAAGCCGAAGCCGACCTTCTGGGCGAAGCCGACGCCGAACACCAGGATGAACATCGGCAGGAAGATCGATTTCGGGATGCTGAAGGCGAAGAACAGCAGCGGCTTGGCGACATCGGCAAAGTAACGGTTCTCCGCGACCAGGAAGCCGATCAACGCGCCGAAGGGCACGGCCAGCGCGAACGCCGTCAGCACCTCGGTCGCGGTGACCATCAGGTCCTTCTGCACGGCCGCGCGCTGAAGCAGGTCGCCGAGCGTCACGAAGGTGTCGGACGCCGACGGCAGCAGGCGCGCATTGACGATGCCGGTGCGCGACAGCACCTCCCACAGCGCCAGGACCGCGACGATGATCGCGATCCGCGCAAGGTTGATGGCGAGCGTGCTCTGCATCGCGACTACTTGGTCGGGACGGGCTTGAACTTGGTCGAGATCACGTCCTCCACCGGCACGATGTCCTTGAGCCCGCCGAGCTTGGCGAGGTCGAGCGACAGCTGCACGGCGGCGCTCACATTGGCCGCCCCCATGTCGCCGCTGGTCTCGAGCTTCATGATCGTGTTGTCGTATTCCAGGCCGGCGATCTCCGGCGGCATTTCGTAGAGCTCGGCGATCAGCTTGACGGTGACGTCGCGGTTGGCGCGCATGAACGCGACCGCGCCGTAGAGGGCGTTGACGGCCTTCTGCACCAGCTGAGGCTTGGCCTCGGCGAATTTGTCGAGCACGATCCAGCCTGCGGTGAGGTTGGGCGGAACCGCGGTCGCGTAGTCGAGGATGGTCTTGGCTTCGCCGGATTTCGAGATCTGGAAGCTCAGCGGCGAATAGACCACGGCGGCCTCGACATTGCCGGCCAAAAGGTTCGGCACAAGGCCGCCGCCGCCGACGGGGACACGCGTGAAGTCGATCTTCTTGTCCTGGATGGTCCACAGCGCAAGCAGGTCCGAGCCCGAGCCGGCCGCGGTGATCGCCACCTTCTTGCCGTTGAGGTCCTTGACGTCGAGCGTGGACTTGGTCGGCACCATCAACTGCCAGCCGAAATTGCCCATTGCGGCGTTGGCGACGATGCGCGACATCACGCCCTTCTTGCGTCCGGCGGACACCAGCGACGGCGGGTCGAGGATGATGTCGGCCGCGCCTGCTGCCATGCCCTCGAAGGTCTCCGCGCCGCTGCGATAGATGGTCAGCTCGGCCTTGATGCCTTCCTTCTCGAACAGCTTTTGGCGCACCGCGGTCTCGGCGATCGTCGTCGGCCAGTAGGTCTTCGTGGGCAGGCCGACGCGGATGGTGTCGGCGGCGCTCGCAGGTCCCGTCAGAATCGCGGCGGCAACGAGCGACATGAACGCATGACGGCGATTGATCTTCATTCTGTTTCCTCCCGGTCTCTTTTTGTTTGTGTGCCGGATTTTTCCGGATCGTCAGGTCGTGCGGCTCACCTCCGCAATGCGCGAGGCGGCGAGCTCGACGAATTCCTTGGTCGTGCCGAAATGCTCTGACAAGGCGCGAACTGCCGCATCCGCATCGCGCTTCATCACGGCAGCGACGATCGCCTCGTGCTCGGCCTCGACGTCGCGCGGCTTGACGCCGGGCTCGCGACGGATCGAGAGACGGCGATATCGCTCGCTTTGCTCGTGCAACACGTCGCGGAAGCCGAGCAGCCATGGCGAGCCGCAGGCATTGACCAGCGCACGATGGAAGATGCGGTGACGGATCACCCATTCCTCGTAATGCACGGTCGGATCATCGGGGTAGTGATAGGGGACGGCTTTCAGCGCCGCCCAGGTCGACTTCACCGAGGCGAGCCAGGCATCATCGCCGCGCTCGATCGAACGTCGCAGCGCGAGCCCCTCGATGTCGATCCGGGTCTGGGTCACGTCGGCGAGATCGGCGAGCGACACCGGGCTGACGCGGAAGCCGCGCTGGTCCGACGCCTGCACGAGACCGTCGGCGACGAGCCGCGACAGCGCCTCGCGGACGGCGGCAAGGCTCACCGAAAACTGCTTGGCGAGGCCGGCGATGTGCAGCTTCTGGCCCGGCATCAGCCGCGCCGCCAGGATGTCGGCGCGCAGCCGCTCATGCAGCGCCGAGGTCAGGCTGCGCGGACCATCGCCGGGGTTTCCGGACATATCGAACTGAAGCGGACCCATCGCGGGATGATTGCAAGACGGCACCCCGGGGTCAATAGATAATCGAAAATCGATTTTCCTGGGTCGCTACACGTCACGGTCGTGCTGGAGGCGCCGGTCCTCGCTACAGGGCTTGGCCGCCTGCGTAGCCAAGAGACGGTGCTAGCTGCACGCCCAGTCGAACTTCATATCCCTGAAGTCGAGCTGCGCGTTGCCGCCGCCGAAATTGTAGCCGCCGAAATATTCCTCGAACTCGATATAGAACGGGCTCATCTCCGGCTCGAGCTGCATCGGCCGCATCGTGCCGCCGAGATGGTTGGGGGCGTGGTCCTTGACCCACTCATGCAGGCGGAAATTGTCGCCGTTCGTCACCCCGCCGACGAAATAGTAATAGGGCTGGTAGCCGGTCGGCGGGTTCTTGCGGGTGTCCTTGTCCTGCGGGCCCTTGCCGGCATTGGGATCAATCGCGCGGGGCGTCAGGGCGATCGCGCGCGTCTCGCGGAGATCGGCGCGCGGCGGAGCGGCGAACATCTTCCTGGCGTAGGGCGCGGCAGCCTCGTGGAAGGCGCTGGCGCCGCCGACATCGAGCCAGCGCGGCCGCTCGGCGGTCGCAAGCGCCAGCGGCGCGGGCGGCGTGGCGAACGCGCCCTCATATTCGGCCCTGGACAGCAGCAGCGACGCATATTCGTAGTCGAGAATGTCGGTCATGCGCGACAGGCGCGGATGCGCGGGGCGCGCCAGCACGGCCTCGCGGATTTCAGGGTCGTCGGGCGCGCCGCCGTCATTGTGATCGGGTGCGGTGGCAAAGAACGACACCGCGACGATGTCCGGGCCATGCACGCGATAATCCTCCGGCAGCAGAAGCGTGAACCCGTGCATCAGCGGATAGCCGCTGACCGGATCGAGCGGCCATTGTTCGCTCGCGATGCCCGGCGGCAGCCCATAGACCCAGCCTTGGTCGCGCGCGCGGTCGACGGGACGATCCAGCATCTGCAAATCATAGGCACGCGAAGGCAAGGCAAACGCCACGGGTCGTCTCCATCCGAGTTCGAGCCTCGCCGTTGAGGCGATGGTTGGTCGCGGGGAGACGGGATGTGGTTCGGGTGGGGAGGTAGGGATGCGAGGGTTTTGCCCGACGTGTCAACGACGCAAGCGCTCGCGGGGGTCCTGCGTAACCCATTGATCCCGCACGCACCGTCTACTGTGCATGGGGTTGTTTTCGCACTTTTTGTTTGGGTTAACCTCGCCGCCTTGCCGCGGAGGCGTCGACCACGTTGTCCACCTCCTCGCGCCAGGACAGGATCTCCATCGCAAGCACGGGGTGATTGAAGCCCTTGAGCTGGAGATCGTCGAGGGCGCGGGCCTCGACCCACGGCTCGACCATGCCGTAGACGCGGCGGCTGACCACGACCTGGCCGGCCTTGGCCTCGCCGCAGAGGCGGGAGGCGAGGTTGGTGACGCTGCCGATCGCGGCATATTCCAGCCGCTGCTCGAAGCCGACCTGGCCGAGCGTGGCATAGCCGAGCGCGATGCCGATGCCGAAGCCGAGGCTGTGGCCGCGATTGCGCCAGCGCTCGGTCAGCGGGCCGATGGTGTCGCGCATCTCCATCGCCATCTTCACGGCGCGCTTGGTGTGGTCCTCGAACTGGATCGGCGCGTTGAACAGCACCATCACGCCGTCGCCGGCATATTTGTCGAGTGTGCCCTCGTATTTGAAGATCAGCTTGCCGAGCGCGGCGTGATATTCGCGCAGCACATTCATCGCCTCTTCCGGCTCGGTTGCTTCCGTGAACGCAGTGAAGCCGCGCAAATCGCAGAACACCACGGTCACCTCGCGGCGCTGGCTGGTGAGCAGCCCTTCGGGGCTGTCGGAGGAGGCGATCAGCTGCGCCACCTGCGGTGCCAGGAAACGCTCGAGCTTGCGAATGCGCTCGATCTCGCCGAGCTGGGTCTTGACCCGCGCCTCCAGCGACTTGTTCCAGTCCTTGAGCTGCTCGGTCTGCTGCTTGAGCTTGTCGGCCTGGGCGCGCACGGTCTCGTTCGCGGCCGCCAGCTCGCGGCCCTTGTGATCGACCTCGGTGAACAGCCGCGCATTGCGCATCGCCAGCACCGCCTGGTTGGCGAAGGTGCGCATCAGGCCGATGATGCTGGGGGCGAACGCGCCGCTGGCACGGCGCAACACCACCAGCGAGCCCAGCGTGCCCTGCTGATCGACCAGCGGCACCACCAGCACCGAGTGGAAACCGGCATTGATCGCGACGTCGCGCAGCGGCTGCTCGGCGGCTTCGTCGAGATCGGCCAGCGCGATCGGCGCGCCGCTGACCGCGGCATCGCTGAGGATGTTCGCCCCTTCCTCGATGGTGACATGCGCACCCTCGGCCGATCTGTCGATGCCGCCCGCCTCGACCAGGTTGAAGCGGCGCTCTGTGGCGTCGTAGCCGTAGATCAGCACGGCATCGGCATGGGTGATCTCGATGGCGCGGGCCGCGATCGTCGGCAGCACGGCGTTGAGATCGAGCGAGGAGGCGACCGCACGGCCGACCTCTTCCAGCACCTTGAGCTCGTGGTTCGACTGCGCGAGATCGCGGGTGCGCTCGTCGACCTTGGTCTCCAGGTTCGAATAGGTCTCCTGGATCTGATCGGCCATGCGGTTGAACTGGCCGGCGAGGTCCTCCAGCTCGTCCGAGGTGTGCACGTCGATGCGGTGGCTGAAATCGCCCTCGCCGAGCTTGTGGGCGCCGTCGCGCAGCGCCGTGATCGGGATGATCATGCGGCGGGCGAGCAGGGTGCCGGCGAGGATCGCGACCATCAGGCCCATGCCGATGAGCAGCGCGATGCGCACCAGCTGGTCGCGGATCGGCATCAGGGCCTGGGTGGTCGGCTGCTCGAACAGCACGCTCCAGCCGAGCTTCGGCACCGTGCTCGCGGCGCTCATCACCGAATGGCCGTTGAAGTCGGTGCCCGACGTGGCGGGCTCGCCGCCGGGCGCGATCGCGGCCGCGACCTGCGGCAGCTTCGACAGGTCCTTGCCGACGTCGGGCCCTCTCGAGGACGTCGCCAGCACGCGGCCGCGCGGATCGACCACATAGGCAAAGGCCGCCTTGCCGACCTGGGCATCCGACAGCAGCTCCGAGAGGAAGCTGAGATCGATCTCGGCGACCGTGACGCCGGCGTTGAAGCCGGAATGCGCCACCGAGATCGACATGTACGGCGTCCGGTCCGCGAACCAGGCCGGCGCGTAGCTGACGCCGCGGGCGACTGTCTCGGTGAAGCGCATGTCGCGGGAGAGGTCGGCATTGCTGCCGGTCGTGGTCGACTGCCGCGAGACGCGCAGCACCTCGCGGCCCTCGCCGTTGAGCTGGAACAGCTGGTTGACGACGGAGACCTGGTGCAGCAGCGACGCATAGTCGGCGCGGCGCTTCTCGAGCGTGTCCTGGCTCGCCCGGGTCACCCAGCTGATCTGGCGCTCGAGCTCCGAGATCGACTGCTCGATCCGCCGGGCGGCGCCTTGCGCCCGGTCCTCCAGCCCATCGGTCAGCTGCGTCCGGGTGGCGCGATAGGAGATCCAGGTCTCCATCGCGCCGTTGACAGCGAGCACGAACACGACGAGGCCGACGAGGGAGACGACGTATTTGGCGAACAGGCCCTCGCGCAGAAACCGTGTCTTGTCGTTCGCTCCTGCCATCCCGATCCTCTCGCGCCGCCACTGACGCTGCGCGCTACGGGCCGTACGGCCCTTTCGAGCCTTCTACCACAGTTTGGGCCGGGGGATTGTCAAGGGGCGGGCCGGGCCAGCGTTGTGGTTACCCGCCGTGGGCGCCGGGGCGGCCGAAAAAAGAGCAGGCGGAGAAGCGGCGAATTTGGTTCGCCGATCACCGATTGAAGAGCTGCCGCAGCACGTCGTTCATTGGCTGACTGTCTTGCTGCGTCACCGATGCGTCGTCCTGAGCCGGGGGCGCCGGGGAGGCCTGTGGGGCCGGCGTGGATGGTGTTGCCGGCAGGCTGCGGCTGCGGCCGGTGCCAGCACCGGCGCCTGGCCCCGCGCCGCTTGACAGGCCCTGCTGGAGCAGATTGCCGATGGCCTCGCCCAACGGGCCGCCGAGCAAATTGTTCTGTCCCGGCTGTTGACCTTGCGGATTGGCATTGCCCGCCGCGTTGCCGCCCGGTGCGGTGCCACCGAGACCGAGGTTGCCCAGGATATTGCCGAGCCCGGCGCCGTCAGGACCGAACAGGCCCTTGCCCATCTCGCGCAGCTTGGCATAGGCGGCATCCGGATTGTCCAGCATGCCCGCCATATCGGGATAGATCCGCGGTTGCGACCAAGTGCCCTGGATCATCACGGGAATGCCGAAACCGACCGGATCGGAGGTGCGGCCCTGGCCTTCCGTCGTCATCACGAGCTTCGGCTCGACACGAAAGCCCATCATCTTGGTGTCGAGGGCGATGGTGCCGGCGCCGGTGACCCGCACCAGCGGCCCGATCAGATTGAGATCGGTCGTCACCGCCTGACCCTTGTCGATGCGGAAGGAGGCCGAGAGCTGCGACAGGTCCGTGCTCTGCTCCTGGCTCGCGTTCTGGTTTTCCTGCCAGCCCGACAGCGTGCTCGTGGTCAGCGAGCGGATCATCTGCGCGACATTGATGCCGCGGATCGCGCCGTCCTGGAAATTGACGAAGGCCGTGCCCTGCATGTTCGCCATCAGCGCGCGCTGGCTGGTGCCGGCGCTGCGCAAGGCGAGCTTGGCCTGCAGCTTGCCGTCGATATGGTCGAACTGGGCGAGACCCTGGAGCAGCGGCAGTGCCCGCACGCCGACGAGGTCGGAATGCATGGCAAAGCTCGGCGCGCCGGTGGTCGCGTCCAGGATCACCTCGCCCGAGACCTGGCCGCCATAGGCGCCGAGATTGGCCGTGCCGGCCTTCAGCACGCCTCCGGCGAGCTTGGCATCGAGCGCGAGTGGCGCGATGCGCGCATCGCCGATCACGGCCTCGTTCGCCGAGATCCTCACCTGCGCGTCGACATAATTGAGCCCGGACACGTCGATCGGCGCATTGCTCCAGGGCTGGCCGGCCGTACCCTGCGGCGATTTCGCCAGCGGAATCGCGAGCCGCTGGAAGTCGAGATCGACCTTGACCAGAGGCTTGCTTGCGATGTCGACCGACGCCCAGCCGTTGAACGTTCCGTCGCCGAGCCTGCCGTTCACGCCGTTGATCATCACGACATCGCCGTTCATCCGCATCTCGGCATGCCCTGCGAGCTGGGACTTCAGCACGCTGGGCATGTCGATGGCGAAATCGACCGGAATCGCCTGCCGCTCGCCCGGCGCCGCCGGTGTGGTCGCCTTGACGTCGAACTTGGTCGGGTGCTCGCCGACGCGCGCAGTGCCGGTGATGTCGAGCTTGCGGTCGCGGCCGACGAGGGCATCGGCATTGATGGCGCTGATGCGGCCCTCGACGCGATCGCGCACCCGCGCGAAGGCAACCTCGCCGTCGATGATCCTGATCTGGCCGATGGTCGCGCCGCCCGTGTCGAGCGTGAGCGGCCTGGACGAGCTGCCGGCATTCGGCAGGCGCTCACGCAGCAGCGGCTGGTAGAGCACGGGATGGGTGACGACGAGCTCGCTGATGTTGGGGCGGCCCGACCACACGCTGGAGAGCGACATGTCCGCCTGCACGCTGTCGATCGTCAGGCGCGTGATGCCGTTGCGGTCCTTCGGGTCCTGCAGCGTGAGGTCGTTCAGGGTGACGTTCAGCGTCGGCCACAGGCTGATCTTGGTGGTGCCGTCGATCGACAGGCGATAGCCGGTCGCGCTCTCCACCCGCGCGGCAATCGTCGCGGTCAGAAAGCCGGAGGGGATCCCGACCACCAGCAGGATTGCGATCACGACGATGACGACGGCCAGTGCCGCGCCGACGAACTTCAGTGCTCTCATCTCGACTTCCCAACGACGGACAATGGGCGGCGAACCGGCAGATCACCCGTCTGTTGCACATGAGTTTATCCCGGGACGGGAAGCGGCTCCAAGGGCGCAAAAATAGTTGGGGGGTGCTGCAAAGTTATGTGACTTATGACACACTTCTCCGGCGTGGTTTTACGCGATCCTGACGTTGATGGTTCCAAGCGATTTGCCAAGGACATTTACGCCCAAATTGACGAGGACATTGAAATGAGCAAGCAGGCCGAATTTGCGGTCATCCTGAAGATGAACGCGATGTTCGCGGATCTCGGCGCGGACGAGCTCCAGCGGTTGTCCAATCTCTGCCACACCCAGCATCTGGCCAATGGCGAGCTGCTGTTCCAGAAAGGCGATCCCGGCAACGCGCTGTTCGGCGTGCGCCGTGGCCAGGTCCGGATCGAGACCGGCGCCTCCGACGGCAGCCGGCTGACGCTGAATTTCATGGGTCCGGGCGACCTGTTCGGCGAGGTTGCGGTCCTGGACGGCCAGAGCCGCACCGCGGATGCGACCGCGGGCGAGACCAGCGAGTTGTTCGTGCTGCGGCGCGAGGATTTCCTCGGCTTCCTCGAGCGCGAGCCGAAAGTCGCGATCAAGATCATCGCGCTGCTGTGCCAGCGCATCCGCTGGCAGAGCGAGCGCATGGAAGAGTCCATGCTGCAGCCGCTGCCGGTGCGGCTGGCGCGGCGGCTCTGCGCACTCGCCGCCGATTTCGGCTCCGAGGTGCACATCTCGCAGGAGCAGCTCGGCGTCTTCGTCGGCGCCGCCCGCGAAAGCGTCAACCGCCAGCTTCAGGCCTGGCGCAAGGAGGCGATTCTGGATCTCCAGCGCGGCCGCATTCTCTTGCGGAACATGACCAAGCTGACGGCGATCGCGCGGAACGAGTAGGAAGGCGGTTAGGCCGCTTCCGGCACGTGGTGCAAGGGCAGCAGCTCTGATCGCAAACACGACGCGACGGCGTGGTTTCGTCCGTCGGGCGTTGGCATCCTACTCCGCCGCGGGGCGCGCGACGTTCGTCGGCGCCGGTGCGGCGTCCGCCGGAGTCGCGCCCGCCGCTGCGTGATGACCGCCAAGTTCGGAATCTTCGCTGTGCACGATCAGCCGCTTGGCGAACCGCCAGATCAGGGCGCCAAAATCGTCCATCACCATGAACATCGCGGGCACGAACACCAGCGACAGGATGGTCGAGAAGATCAGGCCGCCGATCACCGCGAGGGCCATCGGCGAGCGGAATTCGCCGCCGGCGCCAACCGCGAGCGCGCTCGGCATCATGCCCGCGGCCATCGCGATCGTGGTCATCACGATCGGGCGGGCGCGTTTCATGCCGGCGTCGATCATCGCTTCCTCGCGCGGCTTGCCGGCCTTGATGGCCTCGATGGCGAACTCCACCAGCATGATCGCGTTCTTGGTGACGATGCCCATCAGCATCAGGATGCCGATCCACACCGGCGTCGTGAGCTGCTTGCCGGTGACGAGCAGGGCGGCGATCGCGCCGCCGATCGAGAGCGGCAGCGAGAACAGGATGGTGATGGGCTGGAGGAAGGTGCCGAACAACAGCACCAGCACGGCGTAGACCATCATCAGGCCCGCCGTGATCGCGGTGGCGAAGCCGTCGGACAGCTCGTTGAGGCTTTCGGCGTCGCCGGAGGGCGAGACCTTCACGCCCTTCGGCCGGCTCTTCATCACCGGCAAGTCGTAGATCTTCTTGGTCGCGTCGCCGAGCGCGGCAGAACCGACGAGGTCTGCCGCGACGGTCGCCTGCCGTTCGCGATCGTAGCGGTTGATGCTGGTCGGACCCTGGTCGAGCTTGACGTCGGCGATGACCGAGAGCGGCACGCCGCCCTTCTCGCCGCGCTCGCCGAGCGGCACGCGCAACTGCTCGAGGGTCTTGAGGTTGCCGCGTGCGGCATCCTCGAGCTGCACGCGGATCGGCACCAGGCGGTCGCCGACGTCGAACTTGGCGAGCGCGGGGCCGACGTCGCCGATGGTGGCGACGCGGATGGTCTGCGACAGGCTTTCGGTCGAGACCCCGAGCCGTGCGGCGAGATCGGCGCGCGGCTGGACGCGCAGCTCGGGCCGCTCCAGCGTGGTTTCCGAGATCACGTTGGAGATGGTTGGAATCCGCTTCATCTGCGTCGCGAGCTCGCTCGCGAAATTGTTGACGATGTTGGCGTCGACGCCGGTCACCACCAGCGAGATCGCGCGCAGGCCGTTCTCGTCGAGGAACCAGAAGCGGATATCGGGAATGTTCTCCAGTTCCTGGCTGATCGAGGATTCTAGCTCGCGCTGGGTGATGTCGCGGTCGTCCTTGGGCGTGTAGTTGATGATCAGAGATGCGCGCCGGACTTCCTGGGTGCCCGGTGGAACGCGCCCGCCGTCGACGAAGATGCTCTTCACCTCGGGCCGTTTGCGCAGGCGCGCGACGATGTCCTCGGTGACCTTTTCGGTGTAGGCGAGCTGAGTGCCAGGCGGCAGCTCGAGGGCGAGCAGCGAGCGGGCGCTGTCCTGTGCCGGCAGGAAGCCCTGCGGCAGCAGCGTGATGCTCCAGATCGAGGCGGCGAAGACGCCGAGGCCGATCAGCACCGTGATGAAATGATGCTTCACCGACCAGGCCACGATGCCATGGTAGGCCCGCAACACGCGGCCGGGCGGCGGCTCCTCATGCGCATGGTGTTTGAGGAAGTAGGCGGCCAGCACCGGCGTGACGAATCGCGCCGCGAGCAGCGAGAAGAACACCTGCACCGAAACGGTGATGCCGAACTGCTTGAAGAACTGTCCGGCGATGCCCGACATGAAGCTCGCGGGCGCGAAGATCGCGATGATCGTTAGCGAGATCGCGATCACCGCGAGGCCGATCTCGTCGGCGGCTTCGAGGGCGGCGCGATAGGGCGACTTGCCCATGTTCATGTGCCGTACGATGTTCTCGATCTCGACGATGGCGTCGTCGACGAGGATGCCCGTCGACAGCGTGATGGCGAGGAAGCTGACGAGATTCAGCGAGAAGCCGAGCAGGTCCATCGCCCAGAATGCCGGGAAGATCGACAGCGGCAGCGAGATCGCGGCGATGATGGTGGCGCGCAGGTCACGCAGGAACAATAGCACGATGACGACGGCGAGGATGGCGCCTTCGAACAGGGTCGAGATCGCGGCGTGGTAATTGCCGTTGGTGTATTCGACCGAGGTGTCGATCACCTTCAGGTCGACGTCGGGATAGGCGGCCTTGAGCGCGTCGATGCGCTTCTGCACGGCCTCGGCCACTTTCACGTCGCTGGCGCCCTTGGAGCGCTTGATGCCGAGCGCGACGATGGGCTCGCCGTTGAAGCGGGCGAAGGTGCGGCGGTCGGCGATGGTGTCGGTGACGGTGCCGAGATCGTCGAGTCGGACCTCGCCGCCGCCGAACAGCGGGATCATCGTGCCTGCGAGGTCGCCCAGCGTCTTGGCGCCCGCGAGCGTGCGGATCGCCTGGTCGTTCTTGCCGATCTCGGCGCGGCCGCCGGCGACGTCGACATTGGTGCCGCGCAGGCTCTGGCTGACATTGACGGCGGTCAGGCCCATGGCCTGCAAACGGTCCGGGTCGAGCGAGACCAGGATCTCGCGCTCGACACCGCCGATGCGCTCGACCTGGGCGACGCCGCGGACGCCTTGCAGCGCGCGCTTGACCACGTCGTCGACGAAATAGGAGAGCTGCTCCGGCGTCTTGCCGGGCGAGATCGCGGCATAGGTGACGATCGGCAGGCCGATCACGTCGACGCGCTGGATCAGCGGCTCGGTGACATTCTGCGGCAGGTTGGAGCGCACGCGCGTCACCGCGTCCTTGACGTCGTTGAGGGCGCGGTCGGTGTTGGTCTCCAGCGCGAACTGGATCGTGGTGACCGAGACGCCGTCGGTGATCGAGGAGGTGATGTGCCGCACGCCCTCGACGCCGGAGACCGCGTCTTCGACCGTCTTGGTGACCTGCGATTCGAGTTCGGCGGGCGCCGCGCCGAATTGCGAGACCACGACCGAGATCACGGGAATGTCGGCCGACGGCAGCCGCGTCACGGCGAGCTTGGTGAAGGAGACCCAGCCGAGAACCAGCAGGATGATCGAGAAGACGACCGACGGCAGTGGATTACGGATCGACCATGCCGAGATATTGAGAGCCATCAGCGTACCCGCGTGCGATCGAGTTCATCGGCGAACATGGTTTTGATCTGGTCGCCGTCATGGAGCGAAGAGCCGGCATCGGCGACGACGATCTCGCCGACCTCGAGCCCTTCCAGGATTTCCGTGGCACTGTCGGACGACAGTCCGACCCGCACCTTGCGCGTCTCGACGATATTGCCTTTGACGACCTGCACGGTGAGATGGTCGATCGCCGTCTTCGGGATCGAGACGCCGCAGCTGCGCTTGGCGTCGATCGAGGCGCGGGCGAACACGCCGACTTTCAGCGAGGGATTGTTGGTGACGCTGATGCGGACCCGTCCGAGCTGGGTCGTGCGGTCGATTTCGGGCGCGACCAGCCGGACCCGGCCGATCAGATCTGGTGCGTCGTCGCGGCTGATGCGCACGGTCGCGCCGGAGCTCAGTTTGGTCATGTGCACCGCAGGAACCTGCGCGTCGAGCTCGATCTCGTTGTTGACGGCGATGCGGAACATCGGACCGGCCTGCGGCGAGGCAGGCGCGCCGACGATGGTGCGAACCTCGGTGATCAGCCCCGGAGCGGGCGCCTTCAACGAAATCGGGCCTTGCGGGCCGGGGCGTTGCGGCTGGCCCGGGATTTGCGGCGGCGCGGTCAGGCGCGCCAGTTCCTGGTTGTCGGTGACGACGGTGCCCTCGGTGACGAAGAGGTCGGTGACCCTGGATCCCTCCTGGTCGGCGATGACCACCGCTTCGCGGCGCGGCACGAAGAAGCCGGTGACCCGCACGAGGTCGGAGAAGCAGGCATTGGTCGACTTCGTCACGATGACGAGCGCCTCGCCCGGCGTTTCCTTCTTCTCGGGGCGATGCCGATGCTCGAACAGGTAATAGCCTACGCCGAGTGCAACGACGAACACCACGGTTCCGGCAGGCTTGAGATATTCGGTGAAATTCATCGCCGGATCATCCTGGCCTGGCTCACGGCCATCCGCGCGAGGCCCCTCGAGAGCGTTTGTCTGAAATAAAGCGGCGTCCCGCAAGGCCGCGGGACGCGCTTTGGAAGCGAGACCTTACACCGCATCACGACTCGTCACTGCAGAGGATTGCGTCGTGCTTACTTCGATGCGGTGGTCTTGTTTTCCATGTTGACGACCTGCACGCGGCGGTTGGCCTCGGCCAGCGGCTGGCTCGGGTTCTTCAGCTTGCTCTTGCCGTAGCCGACGGTGACGAGATCGGTCGCCGAGATGCTGTACTTCTCGACGAGGTAGCGCTTGATCGAATCCGCGCGGCGCTCGGACAGGTCCTGGTTGTAGGCTTCGCCGCCGGCAGCGTCGGTGTGACCGGCGACCACGAAGGTCGAGCCCTTCAGGTCCGGGCTGGTCAGCGCGCGGCCGAGCGCCTGCACGGATGGCATCGACTTGGCGCTGATATTGGCGGAGTTGTAGTCGAACGTGATCTCAAGATCGATGTTCGGCTTGTCCTTGGCCGCCAAGGCGATTTCCTCGCGCTCGGTCGACGAAAGCGAGCGCGTCGAGCGGCCGCGCACCGACTGGATCAGCTTGGTCTCGGTCGCGCTCGGCGCCGGATCGGCCGGCGGGGCGATCGAGAGACCGCGGGTCAGGGGCTTCTTCGCGGGCGGGGCGAGCGCGCGGAGGATCTCGTCCTCGGTGACGTTCTTGCTGTTGCTTTCTTCGCCTGCAAAGGCGGACGGGGCCGGCAGCGACAGAGCGGCGCTGATGGTGATGATGGACAGGATCGCGGTCAGTCCCCTTGCAGCCAATCTCATAGCCAGTCCCTCTCCTGCGCAGCCAGCTCTATGTTCCAAAATTCCTGCAAGCGGCCCTCGAGAAAGCCCGCTTGCAGCATCCGCCCATTAGTCTTCCCTGGGCTGTTCAAGGTTCGAGGCACCGCTGCCTCGACCGAAAAAATATCAACGTACTCCGTAGCTTGCGAATTCCTGAACGATGTTCGGATCCATCGCCTTGGCATTGGCAATGTCCAGCGCCCCCTCCTGGGCGGAACCGTTGCGCTGCTTGGCGAGGCCGCGTCCGTAGAGCGAGGAGGTCAGGCGCGGATTGATCTTCAAGGCCGCGTCGAAATCGGCGATGGCGTTCTTGACCGCGCCCGATTTCAGATTGACGAGCCCGCGGCTGTCCAGCGCATCGACGAAGTTCGGCCGCAGCCGCAGCGCCTCGTTGCAATCCTTGAGCGCGGCCTGGAGATCGCCGACCACGGTGCGGGTCCAGCACCGGTTGTTCAGCGCCTCGACGTCCTTCGAATTGATCCGGAGCGTATCGTCGAAATCCTTGATGGCGAGGTTGTAGGCGCCCTTGCTGGCATAGACCTGGCCGCGCCGGTACAGCGCGTTCACGTCATCAGGATTGGCGGCGATCTTGGCCGTCAGGCCCTTGATCGTGGGGTCGTCAGCCAGCACGGCGGGGTTCGGGCCGCTGTCCGCGCTCGGCGCCGGATCAGCCGGCTTCGCGGGGGGCGGCGGAGGCGGCAGGGCAGCCTCGACCTGCGGCTTCGGCGAGGGGGCCGGTGCGGGTGGCGGCGGCGAAGGAGGAGGTGCAGGCGCCGCAGCCGTGTCGGCCGGCTTCGGCGGCGGAGGCGGTGCCTGCGGGGCGGGTGGTGCCGGCGGCGGGGTGTTGGCAACCACGGCCGGCGCGGCGGGCGGCGGCGGCGGCGGTGTTGACGGACGCGATCCGCCGGCCCCCGGGATGAACGAGAAATCTTCGGCCAATGAAGAGGATATCCAAGGCACCTGCTCGCCGCGCGAGGCGCGGGTGACGCCCATCTTGGTGCGGTTCAGCGTCTCCTCGGCCATCAGGTCGGGAACGCGGATTTCCTTCAACAATTCCTGGACGAACAGGCTGTGCTCGCCGCCGGCGTCCGAGACCACCGAGGCCAGCGCCGCCGAATACATCACCAGGGTGCCGTTCGGCGCGATGACCGGCGTGAGGCCGGCGGAGAAGCTGCGGAACCGGCGCTCGAACGGGTTGCGCCTGGAGGCGTCGATCAACGCGATCTTGACGCCGGCGCCGCGGGTGTTGAGCTCGCCGAGCACGGTCTCCAGGCTGAAACCGTCGCGGCGCACGTCGGATTCGGTCCAGATCTGCGCATCGATCGGCAGCATATAGCTCTGACGGGCGGACTGGATGCCGAAACCGCTGAAGAACACCAGCGCCACCGCACCCGGCTTGATCTTGCCGTAGAGCTTGTCGAAGGCGCGGCGCATGCCGTCGCCGGTCAGGTTCTCGCCGATCTCGACGGAAAAGCCGTCGCGCTTGAGCTCGTCGGCGACGTCGCGTGCATCGTTGATCGGTTCCTTCAGCGGGGCGTCCGCATCCGGATATTTGGCGTTGCCGATGACCAGCGCAAAGCGGTCGCCAGCCGCAAGCGATGGAGCAGTCGGAACAAGCGAGATGAGCAAGGGCAGCAGAAAAAGGAAGCGAATTTTCATAATCAGCGCGGTCCAGCCAAAAAGGCGCCGTTCCCAGCTTGCGCCGCGGCGACCTTAACTTACGCTCCATTCATTATCAAACCGGGGACGGGGGGCGTCAACCGCTTGGAGATTCGACTTTATCGCGACGACCGACCGCGCGGCAGGGGCACGTTGCGATTGGACTGAAGAGGCTATCATGGTTGTGCTCGATGCGACCTGCTCGATCCTGTCGGTGGGATGTTAGGGCCGCCGGGGCGCGGAAAATGTGATTGGTCTCACATTGCAGGACTGCGCTCGTCGCAACCTCCGGTGTTTGACCTTTGCGCCGGACAATGGCTTGGTGCGCCGGCTCGTCCCCGCAGGTCCACTCAGAAAAAAGCAAAGCAAAGAGCAGAGTTATGGGAAACGTCTACGAGATCTACGCGCTGCGCTATGCGACAATGTCGCCGCGCACCCCCCACATGAACTTCCTCCTGCCCGACCCGCATGATAGCGCGGCGCAGGATCTCGATTATTTCGTCTGGCTGATCCGAGGGCACGGCCGCGACATTTTGGTCGACACCGGCTTCAACGCCGAGGAAGCGAGCGCGCGGGCGCGCAAGCTGACGCTCAATCCGGTCGATGCGCTGGAGCGCTTCGGCGTCGCCGCGTCCGCGATTCGCGACGTCATCGTGACGCATCTGCATTACGACCATGCCGGAAATCTGGATCGCTTCCCGCAAGCGCGCTTTCATCTCCAGGAGCGCGAGATGGCCTATGCGACCGGCCGCTGCATGTGCAACGGCCTGTTGCGCCATCCGTTCTCGGTCGAGCACGTCACGCTGATGGTGCGCCACGTCTACGGCGAGCGCGTCACCTTTTATTCCGGCGATGGCGAGGTCGCACCCGGCGTCACCGTGCATCGCGTCGGCGGCCATTCCGACGGCTTGCAGGTTGTCAGGGTCGAGACCGCGCGCGGGCCCGTGGTGCTGGCCTCCGATGCCGCGCATTACTACGCCAATCTCCAGCGCAAGAGCCCGTTCCCGATCGTCTACAATGTCGGCGACATGGCGCAGGGTTGGGACACGATCGAGCGCCTCGCCGGTCACCCGGACCGGTTCATTCCCGGGCATGATCCGATCGTGACGGAGATCTATCCGCGCGCCAGCGACAAGGTCGACGCCTGGGCGCTGCATCTGCCGCCGTCGCGATCGTTTGCAAAGTGACGGGCGGCGAGCGTGATGTCAGCGGGTGCCGGCAGGATCCGCACAAGCAACGATATCGCGGGGAGATTTTCGACCCGCTATCTCCGGCGGAGAGAATACCGCCAGGTATGCTCCGTCCCCGGCGAGCTTGTATGTGGCGACCTCGCGATAGCCGACGGCGGTCAATTCGCAGCGCAAGAGCTTGATTGGCGTGCCATGCTTCGACGTCGGAAGCTCAAGGTCGACAATTCCGACCCGCGCACCTTGCTTCAAGGCGGGCGCGAGATTGTAGAGGAAGGCATAGGGTTGGGCTATCTCATGATACATGTGCACAAGGATTGCGGCATCCAGCGAGGAAGCGGGTAGACGCGGGTCATGTGGTTCGCCGAGCGCGAATTGCACGTTCGTCAACTTCAGACGTTCTGTTCGCTTGGCGAGCGCGATGAGGTAATCCCGCGTGACATCCTGGGCAACGACAGAGCCGGCGGGTCCGACGAGGCGGGAGAGCCTGACCGTGTGGTAGCCACTGCCTGCACCAATGTCGCCGACTGTCATGCCTGGTTTCAGTTCTAGAGCACGTGCGATTTGACCGGCCTCATTGAGGGCGTCGCGGTGCTCTTCGGCGGCGCGGCGTGGGCTGACAATCCGTGCGACAGGGCGCTGCGGTGAGGGAAATTCGCTTGCAGCGACTCCGGGTGGAGCCAGATAATTTATGTCGGTGGCGTATGCGCGAGTTGCGGCAAATGCCACAAGTAGCGTCGCTGCATGAGCCAGTGCCGTCACGGGCCTGCCAAGCTTTCTCAGCCGGTCTAGGCGCAGTCGTCCAGGTTCTGTGAGCTTCAGATGTGGGCTCACCACCACGTCAACGAGGTTCGATGCAGCGGGCAACTCCATCCGTGCGCCTCGCGCTTACGCCTACCACTAATACGCCTGCTTGGCGTCGGCCTCTTCGCTGGTCTGAATCAGGTCGAGGCTCTGCTCGATCTTGCCGAGCAGGGCCGAGAGTTGCTTGCGCTCCTGCGCGGAGAGACAGGCGAGGATCTCGTCCTCCCGCCGCAACAATTGCGGAAACAGCTCCTCATAGAGCGCGCGGCCCTTCTTCGTCAGCTGCAGGCGGAATTCGCGGCGGTCGGCTTCGTTCTCGACCCGCTCGATCAGTTCCTCGTTGAGCAGCGCGGTCACGGCGCGGCTGATGGTCGATTTGTGCGTGCGGGTGCATTGAGAGATGAATTGCGCGCTGCAGGCATCGTTGCGGAAGCCGAGCGTGGCGATCACGCGCCATGCCGGAATGTCGAGGCCATGCCGTTCCTGATATTCGACCGCGAGCGCGGAACTCACCTCCGCCGCGAGCCGGTTGAGGCGGAACGGCACGAATCTGAACAGGTCGAGCCGGGGTTTTGGCCGCGACGAGGCCTCGTCGGCTTGCCGCGTCTTCAGCGCGATGTCGCTGGATGTCCTCGCCAAGGAGAGCGCTCCGAATTCCAGTTGACGGCCGGCCGGCTCCGGTCCAAAATAGTTGCACGTGAGACTATCTAGCAGATCAGTCCGCTCCTGACCAGAGCCGAGGTTAGTATATGGCCCAGGCCAAATCCCAGTTTGGCTATCGACGCCACCCCGATCAGGATCGTCCCGGCCCGGACCCGGCCGCGCATCCGGTCGTGGTCGTCGGTGCGGGCCCGGTCGGGCTGTCGCTGGCGATCGACCTGGCTCAGCGCGGCCAGCGCGTCGTGCTGCTGGACGATGCCGACCGCATTGGCGAGGGCTCGCGCGCGATCTGCTTCTCGAAGCGGTCGCTGGAGTATTGGGACCGGCTCGGTGTCGGCGACCGCATGGTCGAGAAGGGTGTGGTCTGGAGCGTCGGCCGCATTTTCCACGGCGAGTCGCAGCTCTATCAGTTCAACCTGCTGCCGGAGGACGGCCACAAGCGGCCGGCCTTCATCAATCTCCAGCAATACTACGCCGAAGCCTATCTGGTCGACCGCATCCAGGATCTGCCTGCGATCGATCTGCGCTGGCGCAACAAGGTGACGGCGCTCGAGCAGCGCAACGATGCGGTGGCGCTCACGATCGAGACACCCGAAGGCGCCTATCGCCTGCACGCGCAATATGTCATTGCCTGCGACGGCGCGCGGTCCTCGCTGCGGCAGATGGTCGGCGCCGAGTTCGCCGGACAGGTGTTCGAGGACCAGTTCCTGATTGCCGACGTCAAGATGACGGCGGAATTCCCGACCGAGCGCTGGTTCTGGTTCGATCCGCCATTCCATGCGGGCCGCTCGGCGCTTCTGCACCGGCAGCCCGACGATGTCTGGCGCATCGATCTCCAGCTCAATCGCTACGCCGACCCCGTCGTCGAGAAGAAGCCGGAAAACGTGCGGCCGCGAATCGCGCGCATGCTCGGCCACGACAAATTCGAGTTCGAGTGGATCTCGCTCTACAAATTCCAGTGCCGGCGGATGGACCGCTTCATCCATGGCCGCGTGATTTTTGCGGGCGATTCCGCCCACCAGGTCTCGCCGTTCGGCGCGCGCGGCGCGAACTCGGGACTCGAGGACGCCGAAAACCTCTCCTGGAAGCTCGACCGCGTGCTGCGCGGTGCTTCGCTCCCGAGCCTGCTGGAGAGCTACCATGCCGAGCGCAGCCTGGCGGCGGACGAGAACATCCGCGAATCCACCCGCTCGACCGATTTCATGGCCCCGAACTCGCATCAGGAGGCGCGGCTGCGCAAGGCCGTGCTGTCGCTGGCCAAGGAGACCGAGTTCGGCAAGCGCATGGTCAATGGCGGCCGGCTCTCGGTGCCGTGCAGCTATGACTCGCCGTTGTCCTCGCTCGATGCGGATACGTGGCGCGGTGGACCATCGCCGGGCTGTTCCATGCTCGACGCGCCCGCCGCGACGCCGGCCGGCGAGCGGATCTACCTGACCGATGCCTTCCGCAAGGGTGGAACGGACTTCACCCTGCTGTCGTTCGGTGATGATGCGGCCATCGACGCGCCCGATGGTGTCAAGGCAATCCACATCGGCGGCGGGAGAGGGCTTGCCGATCCCTCGGGCCTGGTCGCAAAGCGCTACGGCGCCGAACCGGGCGCCGCCTATCTGCTCCGGCCCGATGGTTATGTCGCGGCGCGCTTCCGCCGTCCGACGCGAGCGACGATCGCGGCAGCGCTGGCGCGCGCCGAAGGCTTGTATTGAGGTTTCGCATGCCGCTTTCGACCAGCTCCAACTTTGCACGGCCCGACGACGCCTTCCGCGCCGTCGTCGAGGCGCATCGCGGCCTTACCGAAGAGCAGAGCGCCGACTTCGACGCGGCGCTGGTGCTGATCCTCGCCAACCATATCGGCAACATCGCGGTGCTGCGCGAGGCCATAGATCTCGCCAAGCGGCGCATGGTCGACGGCCAGCAGCAACAGCAACAACAATAACCCCGTGACTAAAAGGACGAATTGATGGCGAAGAACTTCGCATCCACCGGCGATCTCTCCGAGAAGAAGATCACCTTCTCCGAGATCGGCACCGATCTTTATGCCTTCACCGCGGAAGGCGATCCGAACACCGCGATTATCGTCGGCGATGACGGCTGTCTCGTGTTCGACGCGCAGGCGACGCCCGCGATGGCGAACAAGGTGATCGAGCGCGTGCGCACCGTCACCGACAAGCCGATCAAATATGTCGTGCTGTCGCACTACCACGCGGTGCGCGTGCTCGGCGCTTCCGCCTACAAGGCGCAAGGCATCGTCGCCTCGCAGGAGACCCATCGCCTGATCGCGGAGCGTGGGCAGCAGGATTGGGATTCCGAATACGGCCGCTTCCCGCGCCTGTTCCAGGATGCGCAGAGCATTCCCGGCCTGACCTGGCCGACGCTGACCTTCGAAGGCGAGATGTCCATCTATCTCGGCAAGCGCGAGGTGCGCCTGATGCAGCTTGGCGCCGGCCACACCTCCGGCGACATCGTCGCCTGGGTGCCCGATGCCGAAGTGATGTTCTCCGGCGACCTCATCGAATATCACTCGGCCTGCTATTGCGGCGATGCTCACTTGCGCGAATGGCCGCTGACGCTGAACGAGATCCGCAACTTCAATCCGAAGGCCATCGCGCCGGGCCGGGGCGATGCGCTGAACGGCGTCAGCACGGTGCGCGAGGCCATCGCGATGACGCGCGACTTCGTCACATCACTGTATGGCGCAGCCGAAATATCGGTCGCCAAGGGGCACACGCTGAAGGAATCGATGGCCGCGACCCGCGAGGTCATGGACCCGAAATTCCACAGCTTCGCCATCTACGAGCACTGCCTGCCGTTCAACGTCTCCCGCGCCTACGATGAAGCGTCGGGGATCGACGACCCCGTGATCTGGACCGACAAGCGCGATCAGGAGATGTGGGCCGCGCTACAAGGAGGAGGATAGTCATGAACATCAATACCTCGCCTGATCAGATCGTTCGCAGTTCCGCCCAGGTGACGCCGGGCTACATGTCCGGCTTCGGCAACAGCTTTGAGACCGAGGCGCTGCCGGGCGCGCTGCCGATCGGGCGCAACTCGCCGCAGCGTTGCGCCTATGGCCTCTATGCCGAGCAGCTCTCCGGCTCGCCCTTCACCGCGCCGCGCGGCAGCAATGAGCGCTCCTGGCTCTATCGCATCCGCCCCTCGGTGAGGCATTCCGGGCGATTCGAGAAGGTCGACGCCGGCCTCTGGCGCTCGGCGCCGTGCCATGAATACGACCTGCCGATCGCGCAGCTGCGCTGGGACCCGACGCCGCTTCCGAAAGGGGACGTGACCTTCGTCCAGGGCGTGCAGACCATGACGACTGCCGGTGACGTCAATACGCAGGCCGGCATGGCCGCACATGTCTACCTCATCACCAAGTCGATGGTGGACCAGCATTTTTACAATGCCGACGGCGAGCTGATGTTCGTGCTCCAGCAGGGAAGCTTGCGCCTCGTCACCGAGTTCGGCCGCATCGACGCCGAGCCCGGCGAGATCGTGGTGATCCCGCGCGGCGTCAAGTTCCGCGTCGAGATTCCGAACGGGCCGGCGCGCGGCTATCTCTGCGAGAATTACGGCGGTGCCTTCACGCTGCCGGAGCGCGGGCCGATCGGCGCCAACTGCCTCGCCAACGCACGCGACTTCCTGACGCCGGTGGCAAGCTACGAGGACAAGGACACGCCGACCGAGCTGTTCGTGAAATGGGGCGGATCGCTGTTCAAGACGACACTGCCGCATTCGCCGATCGACGTGGTCGCCTGGCACGGCAATTACGCGCCCTACAAATACGATCTGCGCACATTCTCTCCCGTCGGGGCGATCGGCTTCGACCATCCCGATCCCTCGATCTTCACGGTGCTGACCTCGCCCTCGGAGACCGCAGGCACCGCGAATATCGACTTCGTGATCTTCCCCGAGCGCTGGATGGTTGCCGACAACACCTTCCGTCCGCCCTGGTATCACATGAACATCATGAGCGAGTTCATGGGGTTGATCTACGGCGTCTACGACGCCAAGCCGCAAGGTTTCGTTCCCGGCGGCATCTCCTTGCACAATTGCATGCTGCCGCACGGCCCGGATCGCGATGCCTTCGAGCACGCCAGCAACGGCGAGCTAAAGCCGGTGAAGCTGACGGGCACCATGGCCTTCATGTTCGAGACCCGCTACCCGCAACGCGTCACCGCGCATGCCGCAAACGCATCGACATTGCAGGGCGATTACGCTGATTGCTGGAATGGCCTGGAGAAGCGGTTCGATCCGAATAAGCCTTAGCCTTCTCTGTCGTCATTCCGGGGCGCCGCGGAGCGGCGAGCCCGGAATCCATACTCAAGATCGTGGTTATGGATTCCGGGCCTGCGCCTCACGGCGCATCCCGGAATGACGGAGGAGAGAGTTTGCCCGACTGCAAACAGGATTTACAAAGTGCCCCACCCCAACGACCCCAGCCTCCGCTCCTTCATTGAGGTCGATGCCGCATCCGACTTCCCGATCCAGAACCTGCCCTATGGCGTGTTCTCGACCGCGGCCAACCCGACGCCGCGCGTCGGCGTCGCCATCGGAAATTATGTGCTCGACATCTGGGAGCTCGAACAGGATTGCCGGCTTGACGTCGGTCCGCTCGGCGTGTTCTCCGCGCCCTCGCTCAATCCCTTCATGGCGCTGGGACCAAAGGTGTGGACCAAGACGCGGGCGCGGATCAGCGAGCTTTTGCGCCACGATCATCCCGAATTGCGCGACAACGAGGAGCTGCGCAAGCGGGCCGTCGTGCCGCTGCGCGAGGCAAGGCTGCATCTGCCCTTCACCGTCTCCGGCTACACCGACTTTTATTCCTCGAAAGAGCACGCCACCAATGTCGGCGTGATGTTCCGCGGCAAGGACAATGCGCTGCAGCCGAACTGGCTGCATATGCCGATCGCCTATAACGGTCGCGCCTCCACCGTCGTGGTCTCCGGCACGAAGGTGAAGCGGCCGCGTGGGCAGCTCAAGCCGCCCAACGTCGAGCTGCCGAGCTTTGCACCCTGCAAGCGGCTCGATTTCGAGCTGGAGATGGGCGTCGTGGTCGGCCAGCCAGCCCCGATGGGCGGCATGCTGAGCGAGAGCCAAGCCGAGGAAATGATCTTTGGCTTTGTGCTGCTCAACGACTGGAGCGCGCGCGACATCCAGCAATGGGAGTACGTGCCGCTCGGACCGTTCCTCGCCAAGGCATTTGCGACGTCGATCAGCCCGTGGGTCGTGACGCGCGAGGCGCTGGAGCCGTTCCGCCTGAAGGGGCCGGAGCAGCAGCCGGTGCCGCTCGATTATCTCAAGCAGGCGAAGCCGCAGAACTACGACATCGCGCTCGACGTCTCCTTGCGTGGTGCCGGCGCCAACGCGCCGGCCAGCATCAGCCGGACCAATTTCAAGTACATGTATTGGTCGTCGGTGCAGCAATTGATGCACCACGCCTCTTCAGGCTGTGCCATGAACGTCGGCGATCTCCTGGGGTCCGGCACCATTTCCGGCCCGGAAAAGGACCAGCGCGGCAGTCTGCTCGAGATCAGCTGGAACGGCACCGAGCCGGTCGAGCTGCCCGGCGGCGCCAAGCGCTCGTTCCTGGAAGACGGCGACAGCCTCATCATGCGTGGTTGGTGCCAGGGCAATGGCTATCGCGTCGGATTTGGTGAGGTCGAGGGGACGATTCTGGCGGCGGAGTAGCTGGAGAGGTGGCGCGACGCTTTATCCGCATTGTCCGTCATTGCGAGCGTAGCGAAGCAATCCAGAATCTTTCCCCAGCGGCAGTCTGGATTGCTTCGTCGCAAGGGCTCCTCGCAATGACGTGGAGAGAGCCTACCGCCTCTCCGGCGGCACGTCCCGTATCCGCGCGCAATGCGCCGCGACGTCGTCAACGCCGTACTTCAGATGCACCCGTTTGTCCGAGGGCGTCTGCTTGCTGGCGCACACACCCGGCCGCCATTCCTGCGTGGGGCGGATCGGGCGCGGCGCAAAGCCGCCGCCGCAGTTCGGACAGACGTTGAAGAGCTTCGTCTCGACGCAGTCGGCGCAGAACGTGCACTCATAGGAGCAGATCCGCGCCTCGGTCGCGTGCGGCGGCAGGTCGCGGTCGCAATATTCGCAGTTCGGTCGAAGCTGGAGGGCCATGGCTGAATCTCCGCAAGCTGACTTCGATCATCGCAGATCGCGCGCGCTGCGCGAATGACGTAGTTCCCTCGATTTCAGCCGGGGCTTGATTTCGTTGAGCGCCGGGCGGCGATGCAGTTGACGCGAAGCGAGGATTCAACGCCCCGCCCACTCCTTCGTTACCGCCCCGATCTCCGCCGCCTCCGGCTCGCGCACCGCGGACGGTGTGCGCGAGAAGCGCGGCGCCGGGGCGGGCTGCTTCACGCCGTGGCGCTCGACGAAGACGTTGCGGGCGACCATGTGCGGATGCCTGGTCGCTTCAGACATGGTCAGCACCGGCGCGAAGCAGATGTCGGTGCCTTCCATGAGCTTGCACCAATCCTCGCGGGTCTTGCCCTTGAAGACGGTCTTGAGCTTCTCCTTCAGCGCCGGCCAGGCCTTGGGATTCATCTGCGCGTCGAAATCCGCGTCGGTCAGGCCCGCATGCTCGCGCAGCAGCGCGTAGAATTGCGGCTCGATCGAGCCGATCGAGACGAAGTGCCCGCAGGCACATTCATAGACGCCGTAGAAATGGGCGCCGCCGTCGAGGAAGTTCTGGTCGCGCCCCTCCGTCCAGCGGCCGAGCGTGGTCATGTCGAAGAAGAACGACATCAGCGATGCCGCGCCGTCGCACATCGCTGCGTCGACCACCTGGCCCTTGCCGGACTTTTGCGCTTCCAGCAGCGCGGCGAGCACGCCGACGACGAGATAGAGTGCGCCGCCGCCGAAGTCGCCGACCAGGTTGAGCGGTGGCACCGGCGCCTCCTTCGTGCCGATCGCGGCGAGCGCGCCGGTGATGGAGATGTAGTTGATGTCGTGCCCGGCGGCATTGGCGAGCGGGCCTTCCTGGCCCCAGCCGGTCATGCGGCCATAGACCAGCTTCGGATTACGAGCGAGCACGATTTCGGGTCCGAGCCCGAGCCGCTCCATGACGCCGGGCCGGAAGCCTTCGACCAGCGCATCGGCGCTGGCGAGCAGGTCGAGCACTTGTGCGATCGCGGCCTTGTCCTTGAGGTCGAGCTCGATCACCTTGCGGCCGCGGCCCGCCACCGACTTCATGCTCTTCTTGGCGCCGACGCGATCGAGCGTGACGACGTCGGCGCCCATGTCGGCCAGCATCATGCAGGCGAACGGACCCGGGCCGATGCCGGCGAATTCGACGATGCGGAAGCCCGACAGCGGGCCGGAGGTGCGGACGGAGGAGGTGGGAGCTGATTTATCGAGCACGTTGTTGTTTCCTCGGGTCGCGGGCAAATGCCGTTGGTCCGGCAGCCGCCTCTGACGTGCCTCTGCGGGCGAGTTAATTGGCTGATTAACTTTTCTCGCCTTCACGGCAGCGAGGCAAGCGGTTTTCATGCCGCACGGCCAAAAATAAAACGGCGCGCACCGAAGTGCGCGCCGCGGAAAATTTGCGTCGAGACGCTATCAACTCGCAGCAGCAACCGCGCGCTGCGCCATCACCTTGACGAGATTGGCGCGGTATTCGGCCGTCCCGTGGATATCGGCCAGCAATCCGTTCGCCGAAATGCTGACGCTGTCGATCGCCGAGGGCGACCAGTTCGCCTTCAGCGCGGCTTCGATCGCGGGTACGCGCATGACGCCGCTCTGCGAGGCACCGGTGGCGGCCACCCGAACCTCGCCCGATTTGGTCTGTGCGACGAACACGCCGGTCAGCGCGAAACGCGAGGCCGGGTGCCGCATCTTTTCGTAGCCAGCCTTCGCCGGCACCGGGAACGACACGGCGGTGATGATCTCGCCGTCTTCGAGCGCCGTCGTGAACAGACCCTGGAAGAAGTTCTCCGCCGCAATCGACCGCTTGTTGGTCTTCACGGTTGCGCCGAGTGCGAGCAGTGCGGCGGGGAAGTCCGCCGCGGGATCGTTGTTGGCGATCGAGCCGCCGATCGTGCCGCGATAGCGCACCGCGGGATCGCCGAGCACCGAGGTGAGATAGGCGATCGCGGGAATCGCCTTCTTCACATCGGCATTCTGCATGATGTCGTAATAGGTCGTGGCGGCCTTGATGGTCAGCGTATCGCCTGACAGTTCGACGCCCTGCAGCTCCTTGATCTTGCCGAGATCGATGACGTCCGATGGACTGGCGAGCCGCTGCTTCATGACCGGCAGCAGCGTCTGGCCGCCGGCAAGAAACTTCGCCTCGCTGCTCTTGCCGAACAGGCTGACGGCTTCGTCGACCGAGGAAGCGCGATGATAGGTGGTCTGGTACATCTTGGTTGCTCCCTCTCAAGCCGCGTGGATCGTGCGCCACACCCTGTCGGGGGTTGCGGGCATTTCCAGATTGTTCTTGCCGATCGCATCCGTGATCGCGTTGATCACGGCTGCCGACGCGCCGATCGCGCCGGCCTCGCCACAACCCTTGATGCCGAGCGGATTGCCCGGGCAGAGCGTCGTTGTGTGGGAGAGGTTGAACGACGGCACGTCATCGGCGCGCGGCATGGCGTAATCCATGAACGAGGCCGTGACCGGCTGGCCGTTGGCATCGTAGATCGCGTGTTCGAGCAGCGCCTGTCCGATGCCCTGCACGAGCCCGCCGTGGACCTGGCCCTCGACGATCATCGGGTTGATCAGCCGGCCGAAATCGTCGGCCGCGACGAAGTTGACGAAGCTGGTCTTGCCGGTGCCGGGATCGACCTCGAGCTCGCAGATATAGGCGCCCGCGGGGAAGGTGAAGTTGGTCGGGTCGTAGAAGGCGCTTTCCTTCAGGCCCGGCTCCATCCCCTCTGGCAGGTTGTGCGCGGTGTAGGCTGCGAGCGCGACCATCGGGAAGGCGATCGCCTTGTCGGTGCCCGTCACCTTGAACTCGCCGTTCTCGATGACGATGTCGGCCTCCGAGGCCTCCAGCGCATGGGCGGCGATCTTCTTGGCCTTGGATTCCATCTTCTCCATGGCCTTCAGGATCGCGGTGAGACCGACGGCCGCGGAGCGCGAGCCGTAGGTGCCCATGCCGAACTGCACCTTGTCGGTGTCGCCATGGACGATCGAGACCTGGCTGATGGGAACGCCGAGGCGATCGGCAACGAGCTGGCAGAAGGTGGTCTCGTGACCCTGGCCGTGGCTGTGCGAGCCCGTCAGGATCTCGATGGTGCCGACCGGATTGACGCGCACCTCGGCCGATTCCCACAGTCCGACGCCGGCGCCCAGGCTGCCGACCGCCTTGGACGGCGCGATGCCGCAGGCCTCGATGTAGCAGGAGACGCCGATGCCGCGCAGCTTGCCGTCGGCTTTCGCTTTGGCCTTGCGCCCGGCAAAGCCGGCATAGTCGATCGCCTTCATCGCCGCGTCGAGCGAGGCGTTAAAGTCACCGGTGTCATAGGCCATGATCACAGGCGTCTGGTGCGGGAACTGGGTGATGAAGTTGGCCCGGCGCAGCTCGGCCGGATCGACCTTGAGCTGCCGCGCCGCCGTCTCCATCAGACGTTCGACCAGGTAGCTCGCCTCGGGGCGGCCGGCGCCGCGATAGGCGTCGACGGGTGTGGTGTTGGTGTAGACCCCGATCACCTCGGCGTGGATCGCCGGGATGTTGTACTGGCCCGACAGCAGCGTCGCGTAGAGATAGGTCGGGACCGACGACGAGAACAGCGACATGTAGGCGCCGAAATTGGCGTAGGTCTTCACCTTGAAGCCGGTGATCTTGTTGTTGGCGTCGAATGCCATCTCCGCATGGGTCACATGGTCGCGGCCATGGGCATCGGTGAGGAAGGCCTCGGTGCGGTCGCCGGTCCATTTCACGGGACGGCCGATCTTCTTCGACGCCCACAGCGCCACCATCTCTTCCGGATAGATGAAGATCTTGGAGCCGAAGCCGCCGCCGACGTCGGGCGCGATCACGCGCAGCTTGTGCTCGGGGGCAATGTTGTAGAATGCCGACAGCACGAGGCGGGCGACGTGCGGGTTCTGCGACGTCGTGTAGAGCGTGAAGTGCTCCTCCGCGGCATCGTAATCGGCGATCGCCGCGCGCGGCTCCATCGCGTTGGGGGCAAGTCGGTTGTTGGTGACGTCGAGCTTGACGACATTGGCGGCCTTGGCGAAGGCGGCATCGGCGGCGGCCTCGTCGCCGATCACCCAGTCATAGACCTGGTTGCCGGGGGCTTCGGGGTGGAGCTGCGGCGCGCCGGCCTTGATCGCGGCCTGCATGTCAGCGACGGCGGGTAGCTCCTCGTAGTCGATGACGACGGCTTCCGCCGCATCGCGCGCCAGGTTCTTGCTGTCGGCGATCACCACCGCGACGGCCTGACCGACGAAACGCACCGTGTCCGGCGCCATCGCCGGCCATGCGCCCATCTTCATCGGGCTGCCGTCCTTGGAGGTGATGGCCCAGCCGCAGATGAGGTTGCCGACCTTGTCGTCCACGAGCTCTTGGCCCGTGAGCACCGCGACCACGCCCGGCATCTTCAGCGCGGCGGACGAGTCGATCTTCTTCACCTTGGCATGCGCGTGCGGGCTGCGGATGAAATGGGCATGGGTCATGCCCTGCAATTTGATGTCGTCGACGTAGCGGCCCTTGCCGGTAATGAAACGCTTGTCTTCCTTGCGCACGACGCGTGCGCCGATGCCTTCAACACCCATGTCTGGTCCTCCCGACCGGAAATTTGTTGATCCGCGCTTTCCATCGAAAGCGGCGGTGGTTCTTCTTGTTTGCGACGGCCGCTTACTCGGCCGCCTGCGCAACCTTCATGCGCCCGGCCGCATCGAGCACGGCCTTGACGATGTTGTGGTAGCCGGTGCAGCGGCAGATATTGCCCTCGAGCTCGTGGCGGACGGTGGTCTCGTCGAGCTGGCCGCCATGACGCTGCACGATGTCGATCGCCGACATGATCATGCCCGGCGTGCAATAGCCGCATTGCAGGCCGTGATTGTCGCGGAAGGCGGCTTGCATCGGGTGCAGCTCGTCGCCCTTGGCGATGCCTTCGATCGTGGTGACGCTCGCGCCGTCGGCCTGTCCCGCCAGCATGGTGCAGGATTTCACGGCGCGGCCGTCCAAATGCACGACGCAGGCCCCGCACTGGCTGGTGTCGCAGCCGACATGGGTTCCGGTGAGGTTGAGGTGATCGCGCAGCAGCTGGACCAGCAGCGTGCGGTCCTCGACGTCGACAGCAACGGCCTTGCCGTTGACCGTCAGTTTGACTGTAGACACGTGAAGTCCTCCCGGGATTGATTTTGATTGCTTCTAATTAGAGACCAGCGACCCGGAACTTTGCAACTGGGATTTTGGTCGCCCTGGTCATGGAAAAGTCATTGATCCCGACCGGCCCCGCGTGATTTGCGCGGGCGGCCCAACGGCCTGCGCGTAGCCGGGGCGGCGTGGGATCCCAGCAATGCGTCCTGGTCGGCCTTTGGCCGAGGGGCCGGGGAATGTGCAGGCATGCCAAATTTACCGCCCTTTATCGATTCTGCCTTAGTTTTGCGCATCCGGGTCGGGAGGCGGGGCGCCTCCGGATCGCGGCTGAATGAAAATGGGGGTTGGAATGTCCGGGCGTATCGCGTCGCCGTCGAAGCCTACACTTTTTCCGACCCTCAGGTTCCGTACCAAGATCATTCTGGGTTTCGCCGCAGTGCTGGTGATCTCCGCCGGCAGCATGGCCTTCTCCTATTTCGGCTTTGAGCGGGTTGCGTCCGGGGTCGGGGCTTACCGCACCAGCGTGTCCGAGGCCGATCTTGCCCGCAACATCGATCGCGAGCTGCTCGCCTATCGTTCCGCCGCGCGCTACTTCGTCGTGACCGGCAAGGAGGACGACGCCAAGGCGGCGCTGGAGGCCGAAGCCAGCCTGAAGAACGCGATCGACCAGGCCATGAAGAGCGCCAAGACGCCGGCGCGGCAGGAGGCCCTCGACAGGCTCGCCAAGGAGTTTTCCAAGTTCTCCGCGACCTTTGCCAAGATCCTGCAAGCCAAGCGCGACAGCGCGCTGCTGGTCCAGAACCAGCTCCAGCGCAACGCCAATCTCCTGAAATACAAGCTCGACGACATCGGCAACAACGCCTCCGATGCCGAAGCGCAGGCGATCGAGTTCGGCACCAAGCAGGTCAATGCCCAGTTCCAGACCGCAAGCTCCGCCGCGAGCAATTTCATCCTCAATTCCGACCAGGCGGTAGCCAGCAGTGCGCTGGCGCGGCTGAAATTCGTCGAGAACTCGCTCGGTTCGGTCTATTCCATGGACGAGAAGATCGTCGCCGGGCTGAAGGACGCCAGGGCGCTGCTGGCAGCCTATCGGGAAGCACTCGAGAAGCTGATCGCCAACGCCAAGTTGGTCGATGACCTCGTGACCGAGATGAGCGGCTCGGCCGGTGCGATCCTTCAGGGTGCCACCGCCATGAAGTCGGACCTCGTCGCCGAACAGCAGCGGCTGGATGCGGAGTCGGAGGCGACCATCGGCCAGACCGAGCACCTGGTGCTGATCCTCGCCGTCGGCGGCACGCTGCTCGGTGCGGTGCTCGCCTTCCTGCTCGGGACCGGCATGTCGCGTCCGATGATCGCGATGTGCAAGGCGATGCGTGAGCTGGCCTCGGGCAATTTCGACGTGGTGCTGCCGGGGCTCGGCCGCAAGGACGAGATCGGCGAGATGGCCGGCGCGGTCGAGGAGTTCAAGGTCCAGGCCGTGGCCAAGGCCGAGCGCGATGCCGCCGCGAGCGAAGTCCAGAACCGGGAGCAGGCGGCGAGCCGCCGCGCCGAGCTGATTCGTTTTGCCGACGATTTCGAGGGCGCGGTCGGCGCCATCGTCTCCAACGTCTCGGCTTCCGCCGTGCAGCTGGAATCGGCGGCCTCCACGCTGACCCGCACCGCCGAGACCACGCAGAGCCTGTCGAGCCAGGTCGCCGGCGTCTCCGAGCAGGCCTCCTCCAACATGCAGTCGGTTGCGACCGCGACCGAGGAGCTCTCGGCCTCGGTCGAGGAGATCGGCCGTCAGGTGCGCGATTCCAGCCGCATCGCCGAGGCCGCCGTGGTGCAGGCCAGGCAGACCGACGGCCGCATCGGCAAGCTGTCGCATGCGGCGCAGCAGATCGGCGAGGTGGTCAAGCTGATCACGGCGATTGCCGAGCAGACCAACCTTCTGGCGCTGAACGCCACCATCGAGGCGGCGCGCGCCGGTGAGGCCGGCCGCGGCTTTGCGGTGGTTGCGAGCGAGGTGAAGTCGCTGGCGAGCCAGACGGCGAAGGCGACGGACGAGATCTCCTCGCACATCACCGGCATGCAGGGCGCCACGGCCGAATCGGTCGCCGCGATCAAGGAGATCGGCGCGACCATCGGCCAGATCTCGTCGATCTCGACCTCGATCGCGAGCGCGGTCGAGCAGCAGGGTGCGGCGACGCAGGAGATCGCCCGCAGCGTCCAGACCGTCGCTCAGGGCACCCAGACCGCAGCCAGCGATATCGGCGAGGTCAACCGCGGCGCTGCCGAGACCGGCTCGGCCTCGGAAGAGGTGCTGCATTCGGCCAAGACGCTGTCGAGCGAAAGCACCCGCCTGCGCGCCGAGCTCGACCGCTTCATGGCGAACATCAGGGCGGCGTAAGGCACCGCTGTCTCACCAATGTCGTCCTGGCGAAAGCCAGGCCCCATTACCCCAGGGCGGACTGCGACGCGATGCTGGAATCTCCGAGTCTTCGCCAAACCACTCCCTGTGATTATGGATCCTGGATTAGCGCTCGCTTGTCCAGGACGACAGCTGGAGATTTGGCGCGGCAATGAATTTGCAACAGCGCGCGTAAACGCGCCTTAACAATCACCCACATCACCCCACCGCCAGTTGCGCTGCCACAAATTTACCACAGCTTATTCTTTGCCCCGTAACGTGCCGTAGAGTCGGGAAGCGGGCTGCTTCCGGGCTGCGCCTGGTTTTCCGCGAATGGAATGGGGTGGGGGAATGTCGGTCAAGTCGAAGTCGAGCCAATCTGGTCTGCTCAATCTGCGTTTTCGCGCAAAAATCATTCTCGGCTTCGTGGCAGTGCTCGCCATCCTCGCCGTCAGCATGGCCTTCGCCTATTTTGGCTTCGAGCGGATCGCAGGCGCCGTGGCCTCCTATCGGTCCAGCGTGTCGGAAGCCGATCTGGCACGGACGGTCGATCGCGAGCTGGTTGCCTATCAGGGATTGGCGCGGGCCTATACGTTGACGGGCGCGGCCGAGGACGAGACCGCAGCCAAGGCGGCCGAAGAGAATCTGAGGAGCGCGATCGGCAAGTCGATGGCCGCGACCACCGGGGCCGGCCGCCGCGAGCAGGTCGGCAAGCTCGAAGCCGAATTCCAGCGCTTCACGAAGGTGTTCAGCGAGATCATCGCGCTGACGCGCGAGAACAACAAGATCGCGGCCGATGAGCTCAACAGCGTCGGCAACAAGATCCGCTTCAAGTTCGACGATCTCGCGGACACCGCCGCGCTCGCGGGCCTTGCATCGGTCCAGACCACGTCCAAGGACATCACCTCGCAATATCTCGCGGTCTCCACCTCCGTCAGCGCCTTCGTCGCCAAGCCGGAGCCGAAGACCGCCGACGGCGTGATCGCCCGCATCAAATTCCTGGAGACCCTGCTGGTCTCGATCTACGCCAACGACCAGAAGATCACCGACCGGGTCACCGAGATCGGCAATCTGCTGAAGCAGTACCGCACGTCTTTCGCGAAGCTGACCGAAAACGTGAAGGTCATCGTCAAATCGAACGGCGAGATGACCAAGACGGCTGCATCGATCCTCAAGCTCTCGGCCGAGCTGCGCTCGGACCTGACCGCCGACCAGCAGCGGATCGAGGCGAGCGCCAATTCGACGATCGTGGAGACCGAGCAATTGATGCTGATGATGGCGCTCGGCGGTCTTGCCGTCGGCGCCGTGCTGGCCTGGATGCTCGGCAACGGCATCTCGCGTCCGATGATCGCGATGTGCAAGGCGATGCGTGAGCTGGCCTCGGGCAATTTCGACGTGGTGCTGCCGGGGCTCGGCCGCAAGGACGAGATCGGCGAGATGGCCGGCGCGGTCGAGGAGTTCAAGGTCCAGGCCGTGGCCAAGGCCGAGCGCGATGCCGCCGCGAGCGAAGTCCAGAACCGGGAGCAGGCGGCGAGCCGCCGCGCCGAGCTGATTCGTTTTGCCGACGATTTCGAGGGCGCGGTCGGCGCCATCGTCTCCAACGTCTCGGCTTCCGCCGTGCAGCTGGAATCGGCGGCCTCCACGCTGACCCGCACCGCCGAGACCACGCAGAGCCTGTCGAGCCAGGTCGCCGGCGTCTCCGAGCAGGCCTCCTCCAACATGCAGTCGGTTGCGACCGCGACCGAGGAGCTCTCGGCCTCGGTCGAGGAGATCGGCCGTCAGGTGCGCGATTCCAGCCGCATCGCCGAGGCCGCCGTGGTGCAGGCCAGGGAGACCGACGGCCGCATCGGCAAGCTGTCGCATGCGGCACAGCAGATCGGCGAGGTGGTCAAGCTGATCACCGCGATTGCCGAGCAGACCAACCTTCTGGCGCTCAATGCCACCATCGAGGCGGCGCGCGCCGGTGAGGCCGGCCGCGGCTTTGCGGTGGTTGCGAGCGAGGTGAAGTCGCTGGCGAGCCAGACGGCGAAGGCGACGGACGAGATTTCCTCGCACATCACCGGCATGCAGGGCGCCACGGCCGAATCGGTCGCCGCGATCAAGGAGATCGGCGCGACGATCGGCCAGATCTCGTCGATCTCGACCTCGATCGCGAGCGCGGTCGAGCAGCAGGGCGCGGCGACGCAGGAGATCGCCCGCAGCGTCCAGACCGTCGCTCAGGGCACCCAGACCGCAGCCAGCGATATCGGCGAGGTCAACCGCGGCGCTGCCGAGACCGGCTCGGCCTCGGAGGAGGTGCTGCATTCGGCCAAGACGCTGTCGAGCGAAAGCACCCGCCTGCGCGCCGAGCTCGACCGCTTCATGGCGAACATCAGGGCGGCGTAAGGCCGACGCGATCGCCTCATATTCCGCTGTCGTCCCGGCGAAGGCCGGGACCCATAACCACAGGGAGCGGTTATGGAGCGAGCTGTCAATTCCGAGTTTTCGCCAAACCAATCCCAGTGGTGATGGGGGCTGGATCAGCGCTCGCTCCGCTCGCTTGTCCAGGCCGACAGCCGGAAGTTGGGGTGCTGTCCGAAATTTTACTCCTTCCCGAACGCCCGCTTCAGCTCCAGCTTCGCGCGCTCCAGTCGCGCGCGCTGGGTCTTCGGCAGCGTCTTGCCGGCGCGGTTGATGTAGAAGGTCAGCATCGACAGCGCCGAGCGATACGCGCCGGTCTTGCGACGCGCGCTGTGCTCGGCCGAGCGCTTCAGCGAGGCCGCGATCTTCTTCGCGCTGGTCAGCTTGAACACACCGCGCTTGAGATCGAGCGCGTCGCTTTTCTCGGTGACACGTTGCGACCATCGCTTCGGCGCGGCGCGGCGACCTGTTCCCTTACGCGCCGTGCTCGTCTTGCGGCGCGTGGTGTGGTGCGTGCCCGTCTTTCGCGAATGTGTCCTCTTTCTGACCTGAGCCATGCGTCAACTCCTTGCGGCTCCGTCGGAAACGGATGCTCCTGGCCGCTGTTCCTATGGGAACCGGGCCACATCGCAAACGTTGTCGCAGGTGGCAGGCGGAATGCCGCACCCCCTTGATCGGATCGACCCCGTCCACGTGATGTGAAGCGGGGCCGCTTCCATTGATCAGACGCAACAACGCGATGGATTTGCAGCAAAGCCGAGCGCTGAATGATGGACCTGCGATCCCGGCCGCGGCGGCCGATCGCATCGTCGAGACCAGCATTCCCTCGCGCCTCGACGCATTGCCGTGGAGCGGCTTCCATACGCGCGTCGTGCTCGCGCTCGGCATCACCTGGATTCTCGACGGACTCGAGGTGACGCTTGCCGGCGCGCTCTCGGGCGCGTTGAAGCACAGCGCGTCGCTGCATTTCTCCAATCTCGACCTCGGCATTGCCAATTCCGCCTATCTCGCCGGCGCGGTGCTTGGTGCGCTCGGCTTCGGTTGGCTTACCGACCGCATCGGCCGGAAGAAATTGTTCTTCATCACGCTTGCGCTCTATCTGTCGGCGACGGCCGCGACGGCTCTGTCATGGGACGTCGCGAGCTACGCGCTGTTTCGTTTCCTCACCGGCGCCGGCATCGGCGGCGAATATACCGCGATCAATTCGACCATCCAGGAGCTGGTGCCGGCGCGCTATCGCGGCTGGACGGATCTCGTCATCAATGGCAGCTTCTGGATCGGCGCCGCGATGGGCGCGGTGGCGGCGATCGTGCTGCTCGATCCTGCCGTGATCGGTCCCGACCTCGGTTGGCGTCTCGCCTATCTGATCGGTGCAACACTCGGCCTCGTCGTGCTCCTGATGCGGATGTGGATTCCGGAGAGTCCACGCTGGCTGATGATCCATGGTCGTCCCGACGAGGCCCACGCCATCGTCGACGGGATCGAGCGCTCGGTGATCGGACACGGCCAGGATACGAGCGCCGGGCGCTTCACGAAGATCCGCCTGAGGATGCGCGATCACACGCCGATTGCCGAGGTCGTCCACACGCTGTTCTCGGTCTACCGCCAGCGTGCGCTGGTCGGTCTCGTGCTGATGAGCGCGCAGGCGTTCTTCTACAACGCCATCTTCTTCACCTTCGCGCTGGTGCTGACCGATTTTTACGGCATCAGCGCCGATAACGTCGGCTGGTACCTGCTGCCCTTCGCTGCTGGCAACTTCCTCGGTCCGCTGCTGCTGGGCCGCCTGTTCGATACGCTCGGCCGCCGCATCATGATCATGTTCACCTATGGCGTATCGGGCGTGCTGCTGGCGCTGTCGGGCTATCTGTTCTCGATCGGCGCACTGAGCGCGCAAGGGCAGACCATTGCCTGGATGGTGATCTTCTTCTTCGCCTCGCCGGCCGCGAGCGCGGCCTATCTCACGGTGAGCGAGACGTTTCCCCTGGAGGTTCGCGCGCTGGCGATCGCGGTGTTCTATGCGGTCGGCACCGGCATCGGCGGCGTGATCGGGCCGGCGCTGTTCGGCGCGCTGATCGACACGGGATCGCGCACCAGCGTGTTCGCCGGCTACCTGCTGGGGTCAGCCCTGATGATCGCGGCAGCGATCGTGGCGTGGCGCTATGCCATCGCGGCGGAGCGCAAATCGCTCGAACAAATCGCGCGGCCGCTTGCCTATATGGAGTAGACTGATGAAATCGGAACTTGCGGACATGGCATTGGACGAGAAGCGCACCATGTTGGACGACGACGCGCCTGATGCGGTGCCGGTGCCGCATGCGCTGGTGCCGCATCTCGATGAGACTGCCATCCTGCTCGACATCGACGGCACGCTGCTCGACCTGATGCCGACGCCGCGCGAGGTGTGGGTGCCGCCGGGGCTGTCGGAAACGCTGAGGCATCTGACCGAGCGGACCTCCGGCGCGCTGGCGCTGGTCAGCGGCCGCTCGCTCAACGACATCGATCTGATCTTCGCTCCCGACGTGTTTCGCGCCGTCGCCGGCCATGGCGCCGAGATGCGGCTGTCGGTGGACAATGAAGCCGATGCCGTGCACGCGCCGCCGCTCGACAAGGAACTGAAGCGCCGCCTCGCGGCGATCGCCAAGCTCAGCCCCGGCATCCTGCTCGAGGACAAGGGCTACTCGCTGGCACTGCATTACCGCCTCGCGCCGCACGCGGAGAAAGCGATCTACGAATCCGTGTCCTTCATCCGCGCGGAGCTGCCCAATGCACCGATCGAGGTGCTGCCCGGCAAATTCGTCTGCGAGATCAAGCATTCCGGTTTCACCAAGGCGACCGGGGTACGTGAGTTGATGACGCACGAGCCATTCAAGGGGCGGCGTCCGATCTTCATCGGCGATGACGTGACCGATGAAACCGTGTTCGCGATCATGCCCGACATGAACGGGCTCGCCTTCTCGGTCGGCCGCCGCGCGATGGGCGTGAATGGTCATTTCGACGCGCCGAGCGATGTGCGTGCGTTCCTTGCGCGCCTGCTCGATCCGAGTTGAACGAAGCGAATCGCCACTTCGCAGACACAATGCGAGCCACGGGGTGTCATCGCGCACCGCAATGCATGCTGGGCAACACGCCGCGCCAAGCCGGACTTTGCAATGGAATGAGCGGGTTCCCCCGAGGGAAACCAGTTCCAACGCGCGTGCCCGATTTTGGTTTCAATTCGTTGAAACGATGATCAGGAACCATATTGATGAACGGCAGTTAAACGGGTTGGAATGAAACAGGAGGGGACGACCTGTGAACTTAGTCGTCGTTTCGAATCGCGTCGCCCGCGGCAAGCCAAATGAACCCATGACGGGCGGCCTTGCGGCAGCCTTGCTGCCGGTAGTGGAACATTCGGGTGCGATCTGGGTGGGTTCCTCGGGGCGCGTACGTGATGGGAATCAGAAGGAACCGTTTGCTGAGATCGAAGCCCTGGGAACCGGCGCGATCGCCACGCTGGACCTGCCGGCGGCGCATTACGGCGGCTATTACGAAGGCTTCGCCAATTCGGCGCTGTGGCCGGCGCTGCATTCGCGCAGCGATCTGATCCGCGTCTCGCGCGAGGACTATGTCAGCTATCGCGAGGTCAACGCCTTCATGGCGCGCGCCTTGATGCGCTTTCGCAAGGCCAAGACCGCGTTCTGGGTGCAGGATTATCATTTCCTCGCGCTCGGCGCGGAGCTGCGCAAGCTCGGCGTCGACGATCCCATCGGTTTCTTCCTGCATACGCCATGGCCCGTCGCCGCGGTGATGCAAGGCGTGCCGAATCATCGCGAGCTGATCACGGCGATGCTGGCCTACGACCTGCTCGGCTTTCAGACCAACGAGGACTGCCAGAACTTCCTCGGCTATGTCGGCGGCGAGCTCGGCCTCGCCGTCGAGGACGGTGTTGCGATCTCCCAGCATGGCCGGACCCGCTGCGAGGTGTTTCCGATCGGCATCGACGCGGAGAAGTTCGCGGCCTATGCCGCGAAGTCGGCCTCGCATCCCGACGTGTCGCGGCTGCGGCGCAGCCTCAACGGCGAGCGCCTCGCGATCGGCGTCGATCGCCTCGACTATTCGAAGGGCCTCGTCAACCGCATCAGCGCGTTCGACCGGCTCTGGACCGAGCAGCCGCAGTTCGCGCGAAGCATCTCGCTGCTTCAGATCGCGAACCCCTCGCGCGGCGGCATCGAGGCCTATGGCAATCTCCAGAACGAGGTCGCGCGCCTCGTCACCGACGTCAACGGCCGCCATGGTGAGGTCGACTGGACGCCGATCCGCTACCTCAACAAGGGTTTCAGCCAGGCCGTGCTCGCCGGTCTCTATCGGACCGCGCAGATCGGCGTGGTGACGCCGCTGCATGACGGCATGAACCTCGTCGCCAAGGAATATGTCGCCGCGCAGAACCCGGCCGATCCCGGCGTGCTGGTGCTGTCGAAATTCGCAGGCGCGGCCAATGAGCTCGACACCGCCTTGCTGGTCAATCCGCACGACATCGACGGCATGGCGCGCGCGATCGCGGTCGCCGCCGCCATGCCGCTCACCGAGCGCAAGATGCGCTGGGACGCCATGATGAAGAAGCTCCGCGGCCACACCATCCAGCAATGGTCCGCTGACTTCGTGGCCGAGCTGGAAAAGTCCCGCACCGAGAAGGCCGCGGTCGCTCCGCTCGCAACCCAGCCGCCGCAGGCCCTGCGCTGGTTGAAGTCGGCGATCTCGGGCGTGCGGTTGATCTGAGATTTTTCTCAGGTTCTATGCACTCGTCATGGCCGGGCTCGACCCGGCCATCCGCGTCTTGCCACGGGCATGACGGCAAACGGCGATCGAGCGAGCCTCAATAGCAATACGACACGCCGTCCAGGATCGCGCATTGCCGCTTGTTCGGTGCGTTCGGATCGTCCAGCGGCACCACCCCCTTGCCCTGGCCGACGAATACGCCGGGCCCGACATGCACCGAGCTCTTGTTGCCGATGATCACGCTCTGATGCGGCGCCGCGCTTGAGCGCGTGCCGTCCGGCCAGATGATGGCATTGCCCGACAGCACCCCGCGCCGGCCGTCGTCGCAGCTGACGTCGACGCCCTGCCGGGTGCAGACCTGGGCCTGGGCGGGGGCCGCGAGCGCGATACAAAGGGCCCAAATCAGGCCCGGTGCGGCGATGGTCTTGTGGATGGTCATGGCGTCCCCGGTCCTGTTTAGCGGTCTCTCGTGAATCGTCGCACCCAACCCGCTTCGGGTTCAGCCTGCGGGCGGTTCCCGGGCGCTTGTCAGCGCCAGATATTCTCTTTCAAATACAATATCTTACGGAAAAATCATCCGATTTTTCCGCGGTCTCTTGCAAAATCAGCGGCGCCCCTTCAAGAGAAGGCGCTCCGGAGAGATGGCCGAGTGGCTTAAGGCGCACGCTTGGAAAGCGTGTGTGCGGGAAACCGTACCGTGGGTTCGAATCCCACTCTCTCCGCCATTTCTACACCACAGCCCTTCGCAGCATCCGATTGTTCGAATCTACCGCGACGCAGCGGGGTCAGACAGCCCCGTCGATCATCACTTCGATCAAAGTCGGCGCGCGCCTTCCGAGGAGGGGCGCGCGCTGTCATGACCGCCTCAGTAAAAGCCTGGATGCGGTGATCGCGCGGCCGAGGATCAGCGCGTGGACATCGTGGGTGTCTTCGTAGGTGTTTACCGGCTCGAGATGGATTCTTTGGCAGGCATGTCTATCAACCCGCGACCGTTGACGGAGAGCGACGCACACGCGGCAGGGTAGGCGACGTCAGTTCATCGTCGATGAACTCCATGCGGTCCTTGCCCCAGAACATCTCTTCGTCGACGAAGAAGGTCGGAACGCCGAACACGCCACGTTCGAGACCGTGATCGGTTTCGGCGATGAGCGCGTCGCGGATCTCGTCACTTTCGACCAACTTCTCGAACTCGGCCGGATCCACACCGAGCTCGGCGGCGATCGGCTTTAGTCCGGCGAGTTCGCCGACCGATGCGTCGTTGCGCTCCCAATAGTCGGCGAAGATCTTCTCCATGTATTCCCACTCCTTGCCGAAGTGGCGCATCGCGAGCGCACCGCGCAGGGCAGGGCTGGTCTTCATCGGGAACTTCTTCGGCATCTGGAACGGAAGGTCGTACTTCTTGGCCCATCGCATCAGATCGATCTTCCGCGAACGGAGCTTGACTTTGGGTTCGTCCATCAGAACGTAATTCTGCTTCCGGAAGACGTAACCCAGGTTGAAGGGATGCGGCACGACGGTCGCATCATGCTTCTTCGCGACCGGCTTGATCAGATGTAGGGCGAAATAGCTGTTGGTGCTGCCCAGATCCCAATAGAACTCGATGGTCTTTCCCACGACGTACCTCCGTTTGCTTATTGCTGCGAACCGCCGTCCGACGGCCGGCCGTATTGCTTGTTTCCGAAGAGGTTGTCCCAGGCGGCGCCCGCGGGCGGCTTCCTGTTCTTTTCGAATCTTTCCTTCAGAACAGCGAGGCCACGCTGAACGGCTGGACGCTCGCGGACCGCGCTGTACCAGCGCTGTATCGACGGATAGTCGTCCAGGTTCTGGCCCTGGAACTTGTGCGACCGTAGCCATGGATAGGTCGCCATATCCGCAATGGAATACTCGCCGGCGATGTACTCGTTCTCGGAAAGACGCTTTTCCAACACCCGGTAAAGGCGTCCCGCCTCCGACGTGAACCGGTCGATCGCGTAGGGGATCTTCTCCTTGGAATATTCCCGGAAGTGATGAGCCTGTCCGAGCGCCGGCGCCATGCTGGCCGCCTGGAAGGCAAGCCACTGGATCACCTGGTATCGCGCGCCCATCTCTTCCGGTATGAAGCGGAAGCCGCTCTTCTCCGCGAGATACATCATGATCGCGACGGACTCGAAAAGCGGAAAGAGCCTTCCGCCAGGCCCCTCTGAGTCGACGATGGCCGGAATTTTGTTGTTCGGGCTGACCCGAAGGAAATCTTCGCCGAACTGTTCGCCCTTGCCGATGTGTACGGCTTCGACTTCGTAGGGCAGCCCGAGCTCCTCGAGCAGAATAGAGATCTTGTAGCCGTTCGGGGTCGGCCAGAAGTACAGCTTGATCAACGAAGCCTCCCGCGTTCGTTCTTGCGGGAGAAGTTAGGCGGCATGAAATATGTCGTCCAAGACTATGAAAGTCATGATTCAGTCGTCTAACGACTTATCGAGCGCCAGCGTTCAAGTCGTGAGGCGTCTCAATCGAGTTGCCGTCCGTATTGGACCGGATCGTCGCCCCAAAATATTCGTAGGCCTCGATAACAAGCTTACGGGAGCGCCAAGCGATGACGAGCGGTATCTTGCCCATGCTGTCCGGCCTGAAGGTCATCGACATCACTCAGTTCGTGGCGGGACCGACCGCATCGCGAGTCCTCGCCGAATTGGGGGCCGACGTCGTGAAGGTGGAATTGGCGCCCTATGGTGATCGATCACGCGTGCAAGGCGTCAAGGCCAAAGGCGCGCCCGAGAACGCAGCGCCCCACAGCACATACTTCTTCCAGCATAATCATTCGAAGCGCGGTATCGCGCTGGACTTCAAGAACGAGCGCGCCCGGGAAATCCTCAGGGGCATGATAGCGAAGGCGGATGTCCTCGTCGAAAACTTCAGCCCCGGCGTGATGGCTCGTGCCGGAATGTCGTACGACGATCTGAAGAGGCTCAATCCCCGCCTGGTGATGTGCTCGATCTCGTTCGCCGGTCAAACCGGCGATCTCAGCGAAAAGCCCGGCTACGATTACATCGGTCAGGCCTACGCCGGCGTGACCGGCATGATCGGAGAGGCCGACGGCAGTCCCGCGATGGTAACGATGGCCATCGGAGACGTCTCGACCGGCGTATCCGCCGCCTTGGCGATCGTGACCGCTCTGTTCCACCGGGAACGCACCGGCGAGGGGCATCTCGTCGAGAGCACCTTGCTCGACACCTATTTCCACATGCACGAGGCGAGCATCCCTCGCGTCTCCAAGCTCGGAAAGAAGTACGTCCAAAAGCGCACCGGGTCTCAACATCCAGACGGCGGTCCGACCGGCATATTCAAGTGTGGCGATGGGCATTACATCACGCTGATGTCGCTGTCCCATCAGTGGCCGCAGTTGGTGCAGGCACTTGATATGCCCGAACTGCTCAACGATCCGCGGTTCGCGAGCGCGAGTTCCAGGCGCAACAACAACGATCAGCTCAAGGAAATTCTCGAGGGATGGTTGGCTTCGGTCGGCTCCCGCGATGAGTGCTTGAAGCGGCTCGAAAGGCATCGAATCCCGGTGGCGCCGGTTCTGGACCTCAATGAGGTGATCGAGCTCGACCATTTGAAGCAGCGGAACACGGTGCGCACCGCGATCGATCCGATGCTGGGCGAGTTCAAGGTGCCGGGGATGCCGGTTCGCTTCTCGGGGTGGCATGGCCCGTCCCACCTCTCGGCGGCACGGCTTGGGGAGCACAACGCCGACGTTCTGCGCGAATACGGTCTGACGGAGGAAGAGATCGCGGACCTTCACCAGAAGAAGGTCTTCGTACGGGACCGTGCGCTCGGCTAACGCGGTTTGCGGACACGCCCTTTCTTTCCAGTTCCGTCAGCCGGCTCCGCGCCGGCGCCCTGGGGCGAGGCCTTCGCTTTCAGACGCGACGCCTGCTGAAACAGGTTCCGGGACAGAAACGACCGGTCGTCCCACCGCTTGGCGAGCCACACTGCGGTCTCGGCTTTCGGCTCCCGCAGCGGGACGAACTTCAAGCCGTCCAGCGAAAGCCGCTTGAGGGATTCCGGAAGGATCGAGACGCCCATGCCGGCGGCGACCAGCCCCATCATCGTGGGCGTCGCATTCGCCGCCTGGGCTACGTTCGGTGCGAAGCCGGAGTCCCTGCATAGATCGACGATCTTCTGGTGCAGACCGCTGCCGATTGAGCTGGCATAGAGCACCATCGGCTCTCCCGCGAGGTCGCCAACGGACAGATCGCCCTGCGTGGCCGCCAATGGATGGTCCTTCCGCATGACAACCATCAGCCTCTCGCGCGAAATTTCCACCGACTGTATCGACTCCGGCTTGGGCTGTAGCGGCCGGACGAAACCGAGGTCGAGGCGTCCGTCGAGTATCGCGTCGACCTGCTGATACGTCGGCATCTCTTCGAGAAGCAGATCGACGTCGGGATGCTCGGCGCGGAAGTCGAAGACGAGCTTCTGAAACCCTTCCACGAACGGAGCGGAGCCGAAGAACCCGACCCTCACTTCGCCTACCTGTCCCCGGTGGATCCGCTCGGCGCGCACCGCCGCAGCGTCCACCCGTTCGAGCACTTCCGCGGCTTCCTTCAGGAAATTCTTTCCCGCACTGGTCAGTTCGACGCGCCTGTTCGAGCGTTCGAAGAGCCGCGCGCCGATCTCGCGTTCGAGCGAAAGTATCTGCTGACTCAACGGGGGCTGCGAAATGCCGAGTCGGTCGGCGGCCTTGCCGAAGTGCAGTTCCTCGGCGACCGCCACGAAATATCGCAAATGCCGCAGTTCGATATTCATACCGACAGAGTATCAGACGAATCGGTCGTGATACATATCGAACGTGACCTATTGCGTATTGGACGCCGGTGGCCCCCGTCGCGAAAGTAAAAGGAGGGAGTTTCGATCCAAGGATGAACCGTGATTTCGGAAAAGACGACGTATTCAGTCGCGTCCGGTGCTGGCGGTAAGCCGCCGATCCTTCGCGGCGTGCGCGTTCTCGATCTCAGTCGCTTTCTGTCCGGTCCGCAGGCGACGCTGTTTCTCGCCGGTATGGGCGCGGAAGTCATCAAGATCGACGAACCGCGGGGCGGCGACCCAACCTTCACCGCGCCTCCCTTCTTTGGCCCGCGCGGCGTCGCCTTCGACCGTAGGACGTCGGAAGACCTAGGTATCGCGTATCTGAAGCGGACGCGCGGCAAGAAGTCGATCAGCCTCGACCTGAAGAAGCCCGAGGGGCACAAGGTGCTGCTCAAGCTCGTCCGCGAAGCCGACGTGCTGGTCGAAAATTTCAAAGTCGGTGTCACTACCAGGTTGAAGATCGACTACGACACACTACGCGCCGTCAATCCGAAGCTGATCTACTGCTCGATCACGGGCTACGGCGCGACCGGGCCCGAACGGCACCGCAAAGCCTTCGATCTGATGGTGCAGGCCGCGACGGGAATGATGAGCATCACCGGAAATCCCGCCGGTGAACCGAGCAAGACCGGCGCGTCGCTTTCCGACGGGATTGCGGGAACGTTCGCGATGGCGGGAATCCTGGCTGCACTCTACCAACGACATGAAACTGGCCTGGGTCAATTCATCGACGTCTCGATGGCGGATTGCCTGCTTTCGCTCATCTTCGACGAGCCATTCGAATGCTATGGCGAGTTGGGACTCGACCACCGCCAAGGCAACCGGATCGCCAGGTTTTCTCCGTTCAACACTTATCGAGCGCTCGACGGAGCGGTCGCGATAGGCGCCGGAACGACCGCGGACTGGACGAAGCTTCTCGAGATCATGGGATGCCAGGATCTCCTGAGCTCGGTCGAGTTCATGAACCCCGGTTGGCGCATCGAAAACAACGAAAAGGTGGACGAAGTGGTGGGGCGTTGGGCGGCAAACATGCCCATCGACGAGATCATCGGCCGGTTGGACGCGGCGGACATTACCTGCGGGCCGATCCGGACGATCGACGACGTCGTCTCCTGGGATCAATTGCGAGTGCGCGACATGCTGCAGCCCGTGCGCAATCCGCATCTACCGAGCGCAGCCGGGCCCCTCGCTGCGGGCTTTCCACTGAAGTTCAGCGAGGCGGAGGCGGTTCACGATCCGCGCGTGCCGATGCCGCGCGAACACAACGCCGAAATCTACGAAGGTCTCCTCAAGCTTTCGAAGCAGGAGGTCGCAGATCTTGGCAAGGGCGGGATTGTCTAGCTCCAACTCGAAGACGACCCAAGAACATAAGAGCAAAGGCTTAGGAGGAGCCACATGATCATCTCGGGACTTGGCAAGGCGGGGTTGCGTAGCATGGCGAATAAGGGCGCTTGTACACTCATGTCGCTGTGCCTCCTCGCATGCCCCGTCGCAGCGCAAACCTATCCAAGCCGTTCTATTACCATGATCGTTCCCTATGCTGCAGGGGGCCCGACGGATACCGTGGCTCGCGTCGTCGCCGACGCGATGGGACGCGATCTGGGACAGCGCGTGATCGTCGAAAACGCAGCTGGGGCAGGCGGTACCATCGGGTCCTTGCGGGCCGCCAAAGCCGAGCCGAACGGCTACACGCTGATCCTCAATCACATAGGAATGGCGACGGCGCCGATCCTCTACCCCGGATCGGTAGATCCCCTTACGTCGTTCGAATACATCGGGCTTGTCGCGGACGTGCCGATGACCATCGTGGCTCGACGGTCATTTCAACCGAACACGCTGAAGGAATTGATCGATTACACCGCCAAGCAGGGAAACAAGATCACTTACGCGAATGCGGGAGCTGGAACGGCGTCACATATCTGCGGAGTTCTGTTCGCTTCCGAGACCGGGGCGCAGCCCGTCACCGTTCCCTATAAGGGCACTGGACCCGCAATGATTGATCTGCTCGGCGAGCAAGTGGATTTCATGTGCGATCAGACGACCAATACGACGAACCAGATAAAATCCCGCGAGATCAAGGCGTATGCCGTCACGACGGCGCAGAGAATACCAGCGCTGGTCGACATCCCTTCCGTAAAGGAGGCGGGACTTGGAAATCTGGAGCTGTCGATTTGGCACGGAATATACGCTCCGAAGGGCACCGCTGCAGAGGTAGCAGCAAGGCTAACGTCTGCGCTTCAATCGGCCCTGAAGGATGAAGTCGTCCTCGAACGCTTCAATCAACTCAGCGCTCTTCCGGTGTCGAATGATCAGGCGAGCGCGGCTGCATTGAAGGCAAAACTCACATCAGAAATCACTCGGTGGAAGAAGGTCCTTGCCGCGGAGATCGCAAAGTAGTTGCGGCCGGCTCATTTGCGGCCGACGCTCCTTGGCACCGTGTCGAACGCCAGCCCTTCAGCTATATCCGAAGCCTGTCGGGTCGCGACCGACTTGAGTCGTCATCTTTCGATGAGGTCCTTTCATCGGGGGAACGGTCGGCGTTGATGAAAAGCGCGGGAAAGTGGGAGAGCGATCGTCATGGGGACTAAGTTGCGCGGCGCGGACATCGTTGCACAGTCATTGGAACGATTGGGGTGCAGCAGGATCTTTACGTTGTCCGGCAACCACATCATGCCCATCTTTGATGCTGTCCTTGAGACGAAGATTCAGTTGACCCACGTGAGGCACGAAGCCGCCGCTGTGCATATGGCCGACGGGTGGGGCCGGGTCACCGGCGAGCCAGGCGTGGCGATGGTGACCGGCGGGCCGGGCCATGTAAATGCGCTCGGAGCATTGTTCGCGGCCCAAGCTGCGGAATCGCCAGTAGTGCTCCTTTCCGGTCACGCGGCGACTTGGGAACTGGGGCGAGGCGGCTTCCAGGAAATTAAACAGGCGGACATGGCGAAGCCGGTGACCAAGGCGTCATGGACCGCAACGTCGACCGCTGCGCTCGGAAAGGATATCGGCGAAGCGTTTCGATTGGCCCGGGAAGGGCGCCCCGGACCCGTAAATGTCAGCTTACCGTCGGACCTACTCGATGAAACAGTCGGTCCGGACGAAGTTGTTTGGCCAGAAGTCCCCGGTTCGATTGACGGAGGAGATATCGAAGCGGCGGTCGCGGATAAGATACTCTCCGCGATCGCGTCGTCGGAGCGGCCGATCATCTTTGCGCCGCCCGCGCTCTCGAGCGTAGATGGGCGCGCGCTTCTCAAGGAACTGGAAGTTGCGACCAATGCACCTGCCGTCATCCTGGAAAGTCCACGCGGGACTGCTGATGCAACTTTAGGTGCGTTCGCGGATCTCGTCCAATCGGTGGATCTCGTCGTGCTTTTGGGGAAAGCGTTGGACTTTACCACCCGCTGGGCTGCAGCGCCGCACTACAGATCGGACGTCCGACTTGTCGTCGTCGATCCAGATCCGGCCATGGTTGGACGCGCAATGAATGAGGTCGGTTCTCGCGTTCTGGTAGGGTGCGTGGCTGACACGAAGGTTGCCGCTCGGACGCTGATCGCGCGCGCTTCGAGTTTGGCCCTGCGAAGCTCAGATTGGCTTAAACGGGCCCGTTCAGCGCTGGACGACAGGCCCGCGGAATGGACCTCCGTCTCCTCGTCAACAGAGGGGCGACTTCATCCAGTTGAAATGTTGCGCGTGCTAAGGCCCTATATAGATGGCGACAAGGACGCCGTACTGGTCTCCGACGGCGGCGAGATCGGGCAATGGGCCCAGAGTATCCTCCCATGCAGGCGCCGAATGGTGAACGGCGTATCGGGCGCAATCGGAAGCTCACTCTCGTTGGCAATCGCCGCCCGCTATGCCGAGCCGAAAGCGCCGATCTTTACGGTAATTGGCGACGGTAGCCTAGGATTCCATCTGGCCGAGTTCGAGACAGCAATTCGATGCCGTCTGCCGTTCGTAGCAGTTGTCGGAAACGACGGCTGTTGGAATGCGGAAAGCCAGATTCAATTGAGATCGTACGGTCCAAACCGTATGCACAACATGGATCTCACTCCCGCGCGCTATGACCTCGTTGTCGAAGCGCTTGGCGGCCACGGAGAGTTCGTCGACCGGGCGGCTGATTTTCCCGGAGCCCTCGATCGCGCGCTAGCGAGCGGAAAGCCGGCTTTGATCAATGTTATGATCGAAAGCATCGCGGCTCCGACTATCAAACTAACTGAGCATTTTCACACGGGCGTCGCTTGGGAACAGGCCAAGAATGGGCTTGTGTCGAAGGCGAAACCCATTTCCGGGCCGTAGCTCGAACGGTGGGTCTTAGTCAAGAAAAGTCAAAAATCCTTTGTCGTTCAATGGGGATTGACTGACACTCTCTCCGCCATTGTGCCTCACCCCACCAATAGCGGCGCCGTTGGCGACGAGCCACGCGGCTGCACGCGGCGCTTGGTCATCCCCTCCTGACCTTTGCCCATCCTACCCTGGAAACCGACAACACCGTCGCTTTCTCGGCAGACCTCCGCTCCGACGCCACCGCATTCGCTGGAGCGGAATGCCGATACCAGCCATTGTCCGCCGAAGATCCATCGCGGACGCCGCACGAGCGTTCAGCACCGACCTGACGGGACGCCGACACGAGCCGGATTACACTCCGGCGGCTTGTCCAACGAGCTACCAAACCATCTACTCGTCAACGAGCCATCATTGTCGATCCAGGGGATCGGAGGCAATTGCGGCAGGTAGGATGCATACGGCATGACTTTCGCAAGCGTCACTCTGCCCGGAAACCGTGTGAGGAACGCCTTGTTCATTCCGCCGTCCAGTCCGCTGTATATCGGGGCAGCCGGCAAATTGTCTTCAAGCAATCGCGCGTATTCGAGCTCGTCGGCGCGTTTCTTCTCCAGCGCCCGCCGCGCGATTTCCGGATTGACGACGAAGGGAGGACATTTTTCGGCAGGGTTGAACACGAGAGGGGACGGCGAATTCGGGGGAGGTTGCGCATCGAAGACATAGCGGCGGTCGCACACATCCACCCGCGGTTCGAGCCGCGTCGTCTCGAAATGATCGTTGCCGATCTTGAGCATTTTCCAGAAGGGCAGGTTGGGGCTATTTCGATGCCGCGCCAGATTTGCCGGCGTGAGGCGGAACGGATAGGCCTGGACCTGGAACGACGGCCGGCCGCCGAGGAATGAGTCGCGCGCCAACGAATAGATTTCGCTTATCTGTTCGTCGGTCATGGCATAGCAACCGCTCGACCAGCAGTCGCCGTGGATCATGAGGAAGCTGCCGTGGCGCTTGTTCGCCCTGTCGAACGTGTTGGGGTAGCCGAGGTTGATCGAAAGATAGAAGTTGGAGTTGGGATTCATCAACTCAGGTGTAATTGTATAGAACCCTTCCGGAGCCTGCCGGTCGCCCTCGTACAATTTCGGCCCGAGATCGCCCGACCACCGACAGATTGGATAAGTCTTGAGGATCTGGAAACGGCCGCTCGTGTCCTGTTTCCAGACCTCGAGCTCGGCCTCCTCCTTGAAAAGACGCATAACGATCGGCGAATATTTTGGCATCTTCTTCTGTTCGAGCAGCGAGAGCAGCTCGGGCGGTAGCTCCTGTGTTGCCTTGGCCGGCAACGGCTTGCTGCCTTCGCCAAGGCAGGCGACCGGCATCAAGGCAGCCGCAAAGGCGGCTACCAGCACAAGCGCACGCCGGGCCCTCGCGCGGATCACTGCTGCACCTCCAGCCCTTCCGCCCGCGCGCCGTTAACTCTCGAACCCAACAAACACCGTCGCTTCCTCGACCGACTTCCGCTCCGACACCACCGCATTCGCCGGAAAAGTCTCGTCCGGCCAGCCCAGCGCGATGCTTTTCATGATGACCTGATCGTCGGCGATCCCTGCGTGCTCGCGCACCACGGGGGATTGCATGATGCCCTGGCTGTTGATCACGGCGCCGAGCCCGCGCGACCACGCGGCGTTGACCAGGGCGGTCGCCACGGCGCCGCAATCGAAGGGCGTATCGTCGCTGCCATCTAGCACGCGGTCATAGGTGATGATCACGCAGACGGGCGCGTCGAACTGGCGGAAGCCGCGCAGCACCCAGTCCTGGCGTTTGTCCATGTTGTCGCGCTCGATTCCCATTGCGGAGAATAATTGCTTGGCGACGCCGACCTGCCTGTCGCGGTGCTTGCCTGCAAAGGCCTGGCCCGTGCGGAACTCGCGCGACTGCGGGACGCCCGCCACCATCCGTTCGGTGTTGCCGGCGCGGATCCGATCCAGCGGTTCGCCGGTGATGACATAGAAATTCCAGGGCTGGGTGTTCATCGACGACGGAGCGCGCATCGCCAACCCGATGATTTCCGCAATCAGCTCCTTGGGTACCGGATCGGGTTTGTAACCGCGGATGCTCCGGCGACCGAGGATGACGTCATCAAACTGCATCTGTGTGGAATTCCCCTGACAAGTTCTGAAACAGTTGGGATTTTCGCGGTTTCGGCGCCCTCGCGCAAGCGGCGGGGTGTCCTCAACGGTCCAGCCACGCGGAACATGATCGCATCAATATTGCGCACTGACACTCTCTCCGCCAGCCTCACCCCGCCAACTTCCACCCATCCCCCGCCCGCTTCAGCGTGGGATCGCTCACCCGCACGTGCTCGGCGAGGAAATCGATGAACGCGCGGACGCGCGCGGGCAGGGGCGCGGTGTGGCCGACATAGACGGCGTGGATGTCTTCGCGGTCGCCGGGATTGTAGCCTTGCAGCACCGGCACGAGGCGTCCGGATTCGATGTCGGGGCCGATATGGAAGAGGGCGAGGCGGGCGAGGCCGACGCCGCCGAGGCAGAGGCGGCGAGCGGCTTCGCCGTCGCTGGCGCGCGCGACCGGCGGCGGCATGGCCTCCTCGGTGCGGTCGCCGCGCTTGAACGGCCAGCCGCCGCGGATGCGCGGAAAGGTCCAGCCGATGCCGCGATGCGCGGTGAGATCCGCCGGCGTCCTCGGCGCGCCGCAACGGGCGAGATAGTCGGGCGCGCCGACCACGACCATGCGGCTGGTGCCGAGCTTTCGTGCGACCAGACGCGACGCACGCAATGGTCCGACCCGGATCGCGACGTCGGCGCGTTCCTGCATCAGGTCGATCGTCGTGTCCGTCAGCATGAGATCGAGCGTGACGTCGGGATGCTCTTCCAGAAAGCGCGGGATCAGCGGCATCAGATGCAGCATGCCGAAGGGAATGTTGCTGTTCACTGTCAGGCGGCCGCGCGGCGTCGCGCCGGAGGCCGCCTCGCGTTCGGCCTCCTCCATCTCTGCGAGGATCCGCACGGCCCGCTGGTAGAAGGCCTGGCCTTCCTCGGTCAGGGTCAACTTGCGCGTGGTGCGGGTGACGAGGCGGCAGCCAAGCCGTGCCTCCAGCCGGGACATCAGTTTGCTCACGCCCGACGGCGTCAGGCGCAGTTTACGCGCGGCCTGGGTGAAGCCGCCGAGATCGACGACGCGGACGAAGACCTCCATCTCGGCTGAACGGTTGGTGTCGAAACGGGCCATGTTGAATTCACGTCATGAATGATTGGATTGCGGACATCCTAATGGTTTTGCGCGGGCACTTCTATCTGCGTGGCTCGTCCCATCCATCGGAGCCACGCATGCCTCTCGCCGTCCTCGCGCTCACCGCCGGTGCCTTCGGCATCGGCACCACCGAATTCATCATCATGGGCCTCCTGCTCCAGGTCGCCGCCGACATGCATGTCTCGGTGCCGGTCGCCGGCCTGCTCATCTCCGGCTATGCGCTCGGCGTATTTGTCGGCGCGCCAATCCTGACGCTGGCGACGCGGCGGATGCCGCGCAAAACCGTGCTGCTGGCGCTGATGGCGATCTTCACATTGGGTAATGCCGCCTGCGCGCTGGCACCGAACTACGAATTGCTGATGGCGGCACGCGTCCTGACCTCGCTCGCCCACGGCACTTTCTTCGGCGTCGGGTCGGTGGTGGCCACGGGCCTCGTTCCCGAGGACAAGCAGGCCTCCGCGATTGCCACCATGTTCATCGGCCTCACGGTCGCGACGCTTTTGGGCGTGCCCTTCGGCGCCTGGTTCGGCCTGATGCTGGGCTGGCGCGCGGCGTTCTGGGCCGTGACGGTCATCGGCGTGATCGCCTTTGCCGTGGTCGCGGCCCTCGTTCCCGGCCATGTCGGCAACGGGGACAAGCCGGTCTCGCTTGCCGAGGAAGTCGCGGTGCTCGGTCGCCCGCAGGTGCTGCTCGGCCTTGCCATGACCGTGTTCGGCTTCGCCGGCCTGTTCGTCGTCTTCACCTACATCCAGCCGATCCTGACGCGCTTCACCGGCTTTTCGGACGGTGCGGTCTCGCCGATTCTGCTGGTGTTCGGCGCAGGTCTCGCGATCGGCAACGTCGCCGGCGGCAAGCTTGCCGACCGTGGTCTCGCCGGCGCGCTGATCGGAACGCTCGCCGCGCTCGCCATTGTGCTGCTTGGGCTTGCCGCCGTGCTGTCGGTCAAGATCGCGGCGATCGTGCTGATCCTGCTACTGGGCATCGCTGCCTTTGCGACCGTCGCCCCGCTCCAGCTTCGCGTGCTGGAAGCGGCCGGTCCCAGTGGCCGCACGCTGGCCTCCAGCCTCAACATCGCCGCGTTCAATCTCGGCAATGCTCTCGGTGCCTGGGCCGGCGGCGTCACCATCGATCGCGGGCTCGGCCTCTCGGCGCTGCCTCTGGTCGCAGCCGGCATCACCGCCGTCGGTCTCGTGTTGGCGCTGTGGAGCCTGCGGCTCGACCGAGCGCAGGCGGCGGTCGCGGTCTGTCCCGCGGAATAAGGCAGGCGGCGCGATCGCGGACAATTCGCCGCGTCGCGCCATCGCGCCATGCAGAAAACGCACCTGTACACCTCCTTTCGCCATCCGTAACCTCCGCGGCGCAATTTTCAGGAGGTGCGACGTGGCGAAGAAGACGACCAAGAAAACCAAGAAGACTGGTTCGAAGAAGCTGGCCAAGACATCTGCCAAGACATCTGCCAAGAAAGCTGCAAAGACCTCCAGCAAGACCAGCGCAAGCCGCAAGGCCGTCGTTGCGAAGAAGGTCAAGAAGGCCGCACCACTCAAGCCGGCTTCTACGCGCCGTCCCAAGGGACCGGCCTGGCAATGGTCGGCGGTGGAGACCGCGGCCGCGATCCGCTCCGGCGCCATCTCCGCCGTCGAGACGGTGGAGGCGCATCTCGACCGGATGCGCGCCGTCAATCCGAAGCTGAACGCGGTCGTCGTCGACCTCTCGGAGGAAGCGCTGAAAGCCGCGCACGCGGCCGACAGGCAGCGCGCGAAGGGCGGCGAGCTCGGTCTCCTGCATGGCGTGCCCGTCACCATCAAGGAAAATGTCGACTACGAGGGCCGGCCGAACTTCAATGGCGTTCCCGACAACAAGAACCTGATTGCGCCGTCGGATTCCCCCGTGGTGCGCAATCTGAAAAAGGCCGGCGCGATCGTCATCGGGCTCACCAATACGCCGGAATTTTCCTTCCGCGGCTTCACCGACAATCCGCTGCACGGGCTGACGCTGAACCCGTGGGATCCCAACATCACCTGCGGCGGCTCCTCCGGCGGCGCCGGCTCGGCGGTGGCGGCGGGCATCGGCACCATCGCCCATGGCAACGACATCGGAGGTTCGCTGCGCTGGCCGGCGCATTGCAACGGCGTTGCCACCATCAAGCCCACGCAGGGCCGCATCCCTGCCTTCAACGCCAGCGCGACCGCGGAGCGGCCGATGCTGGCGCATTTGATGTCGGCGCAGGGGCCGCTTGCCCGCCATGTCGCCGACGTCCGTCTTGCGCTGGAGGCGATGAGCCAGCGCGATCCGCGCGATCCCTGGTGGGTCCCCGCGCCGCTGACCGGACTGAGGCCGAAGGGGCCGATCAAGGTTGCCCTGGCCAGGATCCCCGAGGACATGGACGTCGATCCGTCCGTTACGGCGGCGCTGCGTCAGGCAGCGGATCATCTGGAGCGGTCCGGCTACCGCGTCAGCGAGGTCGATGTGCCCGACATCAACGGCGTCTGGCAGACCTGGTGCGACATCATCACCAACGAGACCGTGGTGATGCAGGAGGCCGGCATGCTGAAGGTCGCCTCCGAGGACTTCCATAAGGCCTGGGGCGGCATGAAGACCAAGGCCAATGTGCTCGATCTCAAGGCGTGGATGCAGGCGACCGCCGCGCGCAATGGCCACATCCGCGCCTGGCAATTGTTCTTCGAGGAGTATCCGGTGGTGCTGGCGCCGACCACGGTGAAGCCGACGCCAGGCCCGCGCGACGATACGGTCAGTCCCGAGCGCGTGCGCGAGATCTTCTGGGGCGAGATCCGCTTCATCTCCGCAATCAACGTGCTGGGCCTCCCCGGCGCGGTGGTGCCGGTGACGCTGCATGAGGGCAAGCCGATCGGCGTGCAGCTCATTGCCGGACGCTATCGCGAGGATCTCGCGCTCGATGCGGCGGCCGCGATCGAGAAACGCGCCGGCGTGCTCACCCATCGCCTTTGGCAGACCTTGGCCTGAACCCGTTCCAGCTACCGCCTCAGGGCTTCGCGCATTCCGCGCGAAGCTCGCAGGGGGCGGTCAGCTCGCCCGATGCGAGGCCGCAATCGCCCTTTGGCAGCGCGGAGCCTGCGCAACCGTTCACCGCGGCGTGAAAACGGGCGTCCCTGCGTTGTCGAGGGGGCGTCGCCGGCGCTATCAGCCTCCCGATCCCGTAGGGCAGGGAAGCTGCACCAAGTTCCACAATCAGCGTGCGGCTCGCATCAGTTCACGAGAGTCCCTCAATCCTTGACTCCTTGATTTAAGTCAAATCCGATCTCGAGCAGGCGGAGAGCTTTCTGCCGGGTGCCGATCCGTGAGCGGCATCGCCCTATCATGAGCGCGGCACCCCAAGTAATGGAGGAAAGCCATGCTTCGATGCCTTCTCGCTGCTTTGGCGGCGATGGTTCTGATCACCGTCAGTCTCATTCCCGATGATGCATACGCCCGCCGTGGCGGCGGCGGCTTTCATGGTGGTGGTGGTGTACGCGCCGGAGGTTTCCATGGCGGTGGCGCCCGCGTCGCCCATGTCCGTGGCGGGGGATACCGGGTTGCAGGGGGGCGCTACGGCGTCGCCGGCCGTGGTTATGGCTATCGCCCGATAGCGGGGCGCCCTGTGGCGCGGGCAGCAGCCTATCGCGGCGCTTACAGGGGCGCAGCCTATGGTCTAGGTGCCGCAGCGGTAGGAGCCGCCGCAGCCGGCGCCTATGGCTACTACGGTGGCTACAACAGCTGCACTTATGACACATACGGCAACTACGTTTGCCCCGGACAATATCCGTACGGGTATCGATATTGAAGCTGGCGGGACGGTAGCGGCCAGCTCCGCTGCCGTCCGTCAGGCTGCCGAAGCTTCCTCGACTCAATCCCGCCGCGACTTGCTTGTTCAGATTTCCTCTGGCGACGCGCCGCATTGGTTCGTTGACGAGATCAAGATTCCCTGGACCGAAAGCATCAAGGTGGCGCACCATCGGCAGTCGTCTTGTCAAGTTGTGGCATCACATCGATCGAGCGAGCAGCATGAGATTTCCGGCAGGGGTCCTCGCGGGATTGCTCTTACTCACTGGCACGGGGGCGAGCCATGCCGTCGTTCGCATTGCCAATGATCGAGGCGGACCGATCGCCTATTACATCGAGAGATACGAGAAATTGCGCGCCGAGCGTCAATCGGTCGTCATCGATGGCCTTTGCGCCTCCGCCTGCACGATCGTTCTTGCAACGATTGCATCGGACGACATCTGCGTCACTTCAAAGGCAAGACTTGCCTTTCACGCTGCGTGGGACTTCGGCAGGAATGGGCGCACATTCACCGACCGCGGGGCGACCCGGATGCTGTATTCGATGTATCCCTCGCCAATTCAGCAATGGCTCGATCGTCGAGGAGGACTAACTCCCCGCACGGTTTTTCTTCAAGGCAAAGAGCTGCATGGGATGTATCGGGAGTGCGAACTCGATCCACGGCCGTCCGCCACGCGATGAGTGCCGTGAACGGCAAGCTGCAGCGAGCAACGTCTTCATTAATGCAATTTAACCCGGATTTCGGCCAATTCGCCAACAAGCGTTAGGGTTACTTCCTCGATCTCTAAGCGAATTATTGTCCGCTTTACCACCCGCCTCTAACACCGGGGCGGCGGACAACGCACATGCCTCATACAGGCCAATAAGTGCGGCCCGCTCCACGCGGAGGTGGCACGATGCGCAACGAGACGATCGCTATTCACGCCGGCTACGAACCCGAAGCGACCACGCACGCGGTTGCCGTGCCGATCTACCAGACCGCCGCCTACGCCTTTGACAGTGCCGATCATGGTGCGGCCCTCTTCAATCTGGAGGCTGAGGGCTTTCGTTACAGCCGCATCGCCAATCCGACCAGCGCGGTGCTTGAGAAGCGCATCGCGCAGCTCGAAGGCGGCGTCGGCGCACTCGCGGTCGCGACCGGGCAGGCGGCCCTGCACTTCGCCTTCGTCAACGTCGCCGATCACGGCGGCAACATTGTTTCCGTGCCGCAGCTCTACGGCACCACGCACACGCTGCTCTCCCACATCCTGCCGCGCCAGGGCATCACCGGCCGCTTCGCCGAGAGCGACAAGCCCGAGGCGATCGAAAAGCTGATCGACCAGGACACCCGCGCCGTGTTCGCCGAGACCATCGGCAACCCCGCCGGCAATGTCTGCGACATCGAGGCGCTGGCGAAGATCGCGCATGCGCATGGCGTGCCGCTGATCGTGGACAACACCGTGGCCACCCCGATCCTGCTCAAGCCGTTCGACTACGGCGCCGACATCGCCGTCCATTCGCTGACCAAGTTCCTGGGCGGACACGGCACCACCCTCGGCGGCGCCATCGTCGATTCCGGAAATTTTCCCTGGGCCAGGTACCCCGATCGCTTCCCGGCCTACAACAAGCCGGACGCCTCCTATCACGGCCTCGTCTATGCCGAGCGCTTCGGCCGCACCGCCTACATCGAGCGCGCGCGCAGCGTCTATCAGCGCACCATGGGCTCGGTGCTGTCGCCGTTCAATGCCTTCCTGCTGCTCCAGGGCATCGAGACCGTGGCGCTGCGCATGGAGCGCCATGTCGAGAACGCCCGCAAGGTCGCCGAATTCCTGCGCGGCGATCCCCGCGTCGCCTGGGTCAATTACACCGGCTTCCCGGACAGCCCTTATTATCCGCTGGTCCTGAAATATCTCGATGGCAACGCGTCCTCGCTGTTCACCTTCGGCATCAAGGGCGGCATGGAAGCCGGCAAGAATTTCTACGATGCGCTGAAGCTGATCACGCGCCTCGTCAACATCGGCGACGCCAAGTCGCTCGCCTGTCATCCGGCCTCGACCACTCACCGGCAGATGTCGGCAGAGCAGCAGCGCACGGCCGGCGTGCTGCCGGAGACCATTCGCCTGTCGATCGGCATCGAGCATTCCTCGGATATCATCGAGGACATCGACCAGGCGTTGGAAAAGGCCTGTCCATCGTCGCGTCTGCAGGCCGCGGAGTAGGCACGGGCATCGATGACGATCTCGATCGACAGGGATCAAGTCATTGCGAGCCCGGCGCTGGTGCCGGCTCCAGGCGATCTCGTGCGCGATCATGGCAGCGAAGCGCTGACCATCGGATTAATCAACAACATGCCGGATCCGGCGCTGAAGGCGACCGAGCGGCAGTTCATGAAGCTGCTGCAGGCGGCCGCGGGCTCGCGCCGCATCCGCTTCCACTGCTTCTCGCTGCCATCAGTGAAGCGCTCGCCGGAAGCCAGATGGCATGTCGAGAGTGAATATTCGGAGCTGACCGAGCTCAGCCGCCACAGATTCGACGGGCTGATCGTGACCGGCGCCGAGCCGGTCGCGCCCGAGCTCGATCAGGAGCCATACTGGCGCGACCTGACCGAACTGATCGACTGGGCCAAGGCCAATACCCGCTCGACGATCTGGTCGTGCCTCGCCGCGCATGCGGCGGTGCTGCATCTCGACCGGATCGAACGACGACGGCTGCCGGCCAAGTGCCACGGCATCTTCGATTGCGAAGCCGTGACGCACGATCCCCTGACACGTGCCGCGCCCGCGCCGCTCAAGGTCTCGCATTCGCGCCTGAACGAGATCGTCGAGAAAGACCTCGTTCAAGCCGGGTACCAGGTGCTGACACGCTCGCAACAGGCCGGCGTCGATGTCTTCGCCCGCCAATATGCCAGCCGCTTCGTGTTCTTCCAGGGGCACCCGGAATATGACGCATTGTCGCTCCAGCGCGAATATCTGCGCGACATCGGCCGCTATCTCGCGCGCGAGCGCGAGACCTATCCGAAACTGCCCGTGAGTTATTTTGACGCAGCGACGGAAGAGAAGCTCGTCCGCTTCGAGAAGCAGGCGCGGCACCAGCGTCATCCGGCGCTCACCAATGAACTGCCCGCGTTGAATTTGCGCGCAGATATGGCCGCCGGCAGCGCGGCGGCGGCTTTATTCCGCAATTGGCTGCAATATCTCGGCGCGGATGCCGACGCGCGGGTCCCTGCGCGCTAGCCGGCGCTTGTTGGTTCCGCGTTAGGATTACCCAAGCGTTAGGCTTGCCTCGACCAGCGCACGAATGTTTCAGTACAGACATACGGAATCAGGAAACGCAACTTGTTGTCGGCACTCCAGGGACGCGTGAGCAATCGGCTGGCCCGGCATTTTCGTGCCGCGCCGCACCGCATGCCTGCGCGCGTGCCGATGGTGAGCTTCACGTTCGACGATGCGCCCGACAGCGCCGCAGGCGAGGGCGCCGCGCTCCTGGAGAATCATGGCGGCCGCGGTACGTTCTACCTCTCCGGCAGCCTGATCGATCGGCCGTCCGATCATTGGCATGGCCTGTCGAATGGCGCGATCGTGCGGCTGCACCGGGCCGGTCACGAGATTGCCTGCCACACCTTCTCGCACCACTGCGCGGTCGATCTTGATGAGGCGGCCATGGCCGACGAGATCGAGCGGAACCGCAATTATTTCCACAGCATCGATTCCTCGATCACGCTGCAGAATTTCGCCTATCCGTATGGCCTCGCCTCGGTGTGGCGCAAGCCGCAGCTTGCAAGGGCATACCGCTCTGCGCGCGGCATTCTGCCCGGCGTCAATCGCGACCTCATCGATCTCCAGTTCCTGCGCGCGTCGCCGTTGATCGATTGCGAGATCGATGCGGCAGGCATCGATCGCTATTTCGACGAGGCGGTCGAAAGCGGTGGATGGCTGATCTTCTACGGCCATGACGTCGCCGACAGGCCGAGCCCCTATGGCTGCACGCCGCACCTGATGGATCATGCGTTGAAGGCGGCCGAGCAGCGCGGCATGCCGATCGTGACGGTCGCAGACGCGCTGCGACGGATCGGGGCGTAAGAGGTCCTCTTTCCTTCTCCCCTTGTGTGGAAACAACCCCTCACCCGTCTCGCCGCTATGCGGCGAGCCACCTTCTCCCGCAAGGGAGAGGGTAAGAGCAGGGCTTTGTCCCCCAAACGGTCTTGCCACGCCCGCCCTGCCATGCGACTGGCGTTGTGACGAATTCCACGGCCTGTTCCCAACCCCCATGTCCTCTCCCTCCACCGTTCCACTGCCGGCGCCGGCCAACGGCCGGGACGCGCTGTCGGTGTTGCATTCGGTGTTCGGCCTGCCGGGGTTCCGCGGCAGGCAGGGTGAGATCATCCCGCACGTGACGGACGGCGGCAATTGCCTGGTGCTGATGCCGACCGGCGGCGGCAAGTCGCTATGTTATCAACTCCCCTCATTGCTGCGCGAAGGCTGCGGTATCGTGGTCTCGCCGCTGATCGCGCTGATGCGCGACCAGGTTGCGGGCCTGATCGAAGCCGGCGTCAACGCCGCCGCTCTGAACTCGTCGCTGACCCTGCAGGAGGCGTCGGAGGTGGAGCGCCGCCTGATCGCGGGCGATCTCGACCTGCTCTATGTCGCGCCGGAACGACTGGTGACGCCGCGCTGCCTGTCCATGCTGGCGCAGGCGAAGGTGGCGCTGTTCGCGATCGACGAGGCGCATTGCGTCTCGCAATGGGGCCATGATTTCCGCCCCGAATATGTCGGCCTCTCCATCATCGCCGAGCGCTTTCCCGACGTGCCGCGCATCGCGCTCACCGCGACCGCCGACGAGCTGACGCGCAAGGAGATCGTCGAGCGGCTTCAGCTGACAGGCGCGCCGCAATTCGTCTCCAGCTTCGACCGGCCCAACATCCGCTACGAGATCGTCGACAAGCGCAATGCGGTGTCGCAGCTCAAGGAGTTCATCCGCGAGCGCCACATGGGCGATGCCGGCGTGGTCTATTGCCTGTCGCGTAACCGTGTCGAGGAGGTCGCTGCCGCGCTCGACGAGGCCGGTATCGCCGCCCTGCCCTATCACGCCGGGCTCGACAGCAGCGTGCGCTCGCGAAACCAGGACCGCTTCCTCAACGAGGACGGCATCGTCATCGTCGCGACCATCGCGTTCGGCATGGGCATCGACAAGCCCGACGTGCGCTTCGTCGCCCATCTCGACCTGCCCAAGAGCATCGAGGCCTATTACCAGGAAACGGGACGCGCCGGCCGCGACGGCAAGCCCTCCGCTGCCTGGATGGCTTACGGTCTCTCGGACATCGTGCAGCAGCGCCGCATGATTGACGAATCGACTGCCTCCGACGATTTCAAGCGGGTCTCGATCGGCAAGCTCGATGCGCTGGTCGGCCTCGCCGAGACGCCGCAGTGCCGGCGCCGTCGGCTGCTCGCCTATTTCGGCGAGATCGTGATGGGCGAGAGCTGCGGCAATTGCGACAATTGCCTGACGCCGCCGAAGATGCGCGACGGCAAGGTCTTGGCGCAGAAGCTGCTCTCCTGCGTCTACCGCACCGGGCAACGCTTCGGCGCCATGCACCTGATAGACGTGCTGATCGGACGCCTGACCGAGAAGGTCACGCAGTTCGGCCACGGCAAGCTGTCGGTGTTCGGCATCGGCCGCGAGCTCAACGAAAAGCAGTGGCGCACCGTGCTGCGGCAATTGGTGGCGATGGGGCACCTGCAAAGCGACAGCGAAGCGTTCGGGGCGCTGAAGCTGACGGACTCTTCGCGCGGCGTGCTGCGCGGCGAGACCGAGGTGTGGCTGCGCGAGGAGGCGCCCAGCACCCGCCTCCGTTCGAGCCGGACCAAATCGCGCCGCGGCGACCTCGCGCCCGCGGCGAGCGCGCTGCAAGGCGACGTCGATCCCGAACTGCGCGCGCGACTGAGGTCGTGGCGTTCAGACGTCGCGCGCGAGCGCGGCGTGCCCGCCTATGTCGTGCTGCACGATGCAACGATCGACGGCATTGTCAGGGCCTGGCCGACGACGCTCGACGAGCTCCGCAACGTGCCCGGCATCGGCGACAAGAAGCTCGAGCATTACGGCGACGAGCTGCTGCAGATGATCAGGACGCGGTAGGGCGCCCGATCTCTCGACGTCGTCATCCCGGACAAGCGCAGCGCAGATCCGGGATCCATAGCCACCGGCCGATGTGGTTGCGGCAGGCTGGTCACCACGAGTCTTCGCCCAACGCGATCCTGTGGTTATGGATCCTCAGATGCGCAATTGCGCATCATAGCTCGCGACTTCGTCGCGCCCCGAGACGACGGTGGAGAGGCGGCGAGGACCGACCGACCTCACCCGTTCCTGAACGCATATGCATATCCGTTCAGCGCGGGCGCGCCGCCGAGATGGGCGTAGAGGATCTTCGCCCCCTTCTCGAAATAGCCCTTTTTCGCAAGGTCGATCAGGCCCTGCATCGACTTGCCTTCGTAGACCGGGTCGGTGATCATGCCTTCGAGACGCGCGGTGAGGCGGATCGCTTCCTTGGTCTCTTCCGACGGCACGCCATAGGCGGGATAGGCGTAGTCCTCGATCAGCACGACGTCATCAGCGACCAGATCCTTGCCGAGCTCGACGAGCTTGGCGGTGTTCTGCGCGATCTCGAGCACCTGTGCCTTGGTCTGCGCGGACGTGAAGGAGGCGTCGATGCCGATCACCTTTCGCGCGCGGCCGTCGGCGGCAAAGCCGACCAGCATGCCGGCATGGGTCGAGCCGGTGACGGTGCAGACCACGATGTAGTCGAACTTGAAGCCGAGCTCCTTCTCCTGCTTGCGCACTTCCTCGGCGAAACCGACATAGCCGAGGCCGCCGAATTTGTGCACGGAGGCGCCGGCGGGAATCGCGTAGGGCTTGCCGCCCGCTGCCTTCACTTCCTCGATCGCCTGCTCCCAGCTCTTGCGGATGCCGATGTCGAAACCGTCGTCGACCAGACGCACGTCGGCGCCCATGATGCGCGACAGCATGATGTTGCCGACGCGGTCGTAGACCGCGTCCTCATGCGGCACCCAGGCTTCCTGCACCAGACGGCACTTCATGCCGAGCTTGGCCGCGACCGCCGCGATCATGCGGGTGTGGTTGGACTGCACGCCGCCGATCGACACCAGCGTGTCGGCGTTGGAGGCGATCGCATCGGGAATGATGTATTCGAGCTTGCGCAGCTTGTTGCCGCCATAGGCAAGGCCCGAATTGCAGTCCTCACGCTTGGCATAGACTTCGACCTGGCCGCCGAGATGTTTCGACAACCGCTCCAGCTTCTCGATCGGCGTCGGGCCGAAGGTGAGCGGATAGCGCGCGAATTTTTCCAGCATCATGGATGATCCCGATTGGCGTTGATGTCCGGGAAGGGACTAGCAGCGCCATGGGAAAATGTGCTCTCGAATATCGCACCCATTTTGCAGGCATTCTTGCAGGTTTTGTATCCTGATATATGATTTATTCCGAGTATGTCGCAGTTTGCGAAAGTTTCTTCCGTGGCCGCTCGGCTCGACCGTATTGACCTCAAGATACTGAGATTGCTGCAAAATAGCGGCCGGCTCAGCAATGCAGAGCTGGCCGAAACCGTGGCGATCAGCCCCGCCACCTGCCATCGCCGCACCCAGCGCCTGTTTGAGGACGGCTTCATCGCCGCTGTGCGCGCCATGGTGGCGCCGAAGAAGGTTGGGAAGGGCACGCTGGTCATGGTCGGCGTCGTGCTCGACCGCTCGACGCCGGAGAGCTTTGCGACCTTCGAGCAGGCCATCGCCAAGCTGAAATTCGTGCTCGACTGCCATCTCGTGGCCGGCGATTTCGACTATTTCCTGAAAATCCGCGTCGGCGACATGGAGGATTTCAACCGCATCCACGGCGAGCAGCTGATCGCGCTGCCCGGCGTGCGCCAGACCCGCACCTTCTTCGTCATGAAGGAAGTCGTCGACAACGCACCCCTCGAATTCTGAGCAGGCCTGTCACACCAACTTCACTTGCCCGGCGCACGCCTGCAGGCGAGCCTCGCCTCTTCTCAACGAGGAGATCCCGCCGTGCGCCTTCCCATTCTCGATCCAAAAGAGCTGACTGACGAGCAGAAGCCGCTCTATGACGACATGCGAGCCGGCATCAAGGACCACTTCAAGGGTTTCGTGAACATGCGCGACGACGGTGCGCTGCTCGGTCCCTGGAATCCCTGGATCCGCGAGCCACGCTTCGGCAAGCCGGTGTGGGAGCTGGTCAAGGCGATCGCCTCGAACCCGCTGCTGCCGGCGCCCGTGCGCGAGGTCGCGATCCTCGTCACCGGCTCGCATTTCCGTTCCGGCTACGAGCTCTATGCCCATGTGCTCGTTGCCGAGCAGCGTGGCCTGCCCGACGAAAAGCTCGCGACCATCGTCGCAGGACAGCGGCCGGTCGATCTTACGAAGCAGGAGGCCGTCGCCTATGACGTGGCATCCGCGCTGGTCAGTGGCGGCGTGCTGCCGGAGCTGACCTGGCGGGCGGCGGTGAAGGAGTTCGGCGAGCATGGCGCGGCCGAGCTGTCCTATCTCGTCGGCATCTATTGCATGGTCTCGGTCACGCTCAATACGTTCGACGTGCCGGTGCCGGAGTAAAGCGTGCCTCGATCACTCCGCCGCCTTGCTTGCGGGCGGCGGAGGCGCGAAGGCGATGCAGCGATTGCGCCCGTCGGCCTTGGCCTGGTAGAGCGCATGATCGGCCGCGCCCATCAGTGCGTCGATGCCTGACATGCTGATCGTCGCCTCCGCGATGCCGATGCTGACGGTTACGCCGAACTGAATCTCGGCGGCGATGATCTGCGCGCCCAGCAAGCGCTTGCGGATGCGTTCGGCGACGGTCCTTGCGCGGGACAGGCTGGTCTCCGGCAGGAGAACAGCGAACTCCTCGCCGCCGAGGCGGCCGACGATGTCCGACTTGCGCTTGCCGTCCAGGCATGCGGCGGCAACCGCTTTGATCGCGGCGTCGCCGACCGCATGGCCGTAGCGATCGTTGACCGATTTGAAGTGATCGATGTCCAGCATCAGCACCGACACGGAGCGATAATAGCGCTGAAAGCGGCTCCATTCCGCCTCGAGGCTGTCGAGGAAGTGGCGGCGGTTGTAGAGGCCGGTGAGCGGATCGGTGGTGGCGAGCGTCTCCAGCATCGCGGCTTTTTGCGTCAGATCGGTGATGTCGACATAGGTCAACATGCGGCCGCCGTTGGACATCGTGGTGCAATGGGCCCGGATGCGCCTTCCGTCCGGCGTCTGCAGGTCGCGCACATGATCGCCTGCCTTGACTTCCGCGACGCGCCGCGCCGGAAATTTCGTCAGCTCGTCCGTCGGAAGATTCGGCGCGCTGGCGCGATGCAGGCGTCGCACCAGCGACGAATAGGCCGGCCGGCTCGCGGCCTCGTCTTCGCTGACCTCCCAGAAGCGCCGCATCCGCCGGTTCATGAAGGAGGCGTGCAGATCGGAGTCGAGAAGCAGGACCCCATCCTGAACATTCTCCAGCGCATCCCGCAGCAGCTTGAGCTCGTCGGAGGCGCGCACGATGTCGGTGACGGGCGTGTAGGTCAGCATGCGGCCGCCGTCGGGCAAGGGCGTGACCTGGACGCGCACGACGTCGCCATTGGTCCGGCGCAGATCGATCGGCGTCGGGTCGCCGGCTTCGATCACGCGGACGCGTTCCGCTACCAGGGCCTCGAGGTCGGGGTCCGGCACCTCATAGGCGCCGATGTCGCGGCCGTGGTGCAGCAGCGTCAGAATCGATGGATGGCTGTCGGCAACTTCGTCGGGCAGGCGCCACATCCGTCGAAACGACCGGTTGATCAGGCGCGCCCTGAGACCGGAGTCGAGCAGCACGATGCCGGTCGGCACATGATCGAGCGCCGCGCGCAGCGCCAACATCTGCCCGCGCATCAGCGCTTCGGACGAGCGGTCGCGTTCCTCGCCGGCCGCACGTTCGACGCTGCCTGGCTGCTCGAAGGCGACACCGGCCTGGCGGTCCGACCGCCAGACCACGCGACACGTCAGGATCTCGCGCCCCGCGAGCCTGAGTTGGAAACGTTCGGGTACGCCGAGGCCGCTTTCCATCTCGAGCGTCGCGGCCTCTTCGGTCAGCCGGCGCACGACGCAATCGATCGACGACTGTCCGAAATTGAAGAATATCTTCCCAGCAAGGAACGTCCGTTCCGATACCAAGCGGGACATTCGCAGCCTCCAAGGCGAGCACGACGCGAAAAGCTGGGGGTAGTTTCGCGCAAGGTTCCTTGCGGCGGTGTAACGCAATCGATGTTCTGGAATGAGGATTAACGATCGGTTGACGGCCGATGCGGAATGCCGCTCCGGCCAGTCACGATCAGTCCTCGCGCCTTACCAAAAATCATTGTGAATTCAGTCAGTTGCGCACGGCATAGAGCGGCGTGCGCAAGGTCAGCTGGTAGGCCGGCTTCGGCATCCAGGCGATCTGCGCGGTGATGCCGAACAGGCGGTTGTCGTTGTCATCCATGCGGTCGAGGTCGAGCCGCAGGATCGGCTGGGTGAAGGACTCCGCCAGTGTCCGGCCCCCGAAATGCGCGCCGCCAAACGACTGCACGCCGAGGCGGCCGGTGAACTTCCAGTTGCTCGGCCATTGGTAATAGCCCCCGGCGTAGAGGATCCTGTTCGGCCGGACGCTGGCGAAGGGGCTGGCGATGGTGGCGGTGGTGTATTGCAGGCCGGCGAGCCAGCCCCGCGTCTCGTCCTCGTCGAGCGCGTAGTCGAATTCCACGATGTTGTTGAAGGAATTCGTCATGCCCTGCTCGTTCGGCACCGACTGCGTCAGGGTCGATTGCAGTGTGATGGTCGGGATCCTGCCGCCGTTTTGCTGATGGAGATCGGCCTGCACGCCGATATTCCAGCTCGTGATGTCGAATGCCGACCAACCGCCGCCGATATTCGTCGCCGAGCCCGACACGCCGCCATAGAGCGAGACGCGGTCGCTGACGTCGACGGTCATCGGCAGGTCGACGGCGACGGCCCTCGCGGCCGGCAAGCCGTTGGGAAGTGCCGCGCCTCGTCGTATTGCCAAGGCCTGGAAGGCCGCTGACAGTGAGGTGTTGCCGAAACCGATTCCGAGCGTGCCGGCGGGGATCGTCGCGTAGGTCGTACGCAGGTCGAGATAGATGTTGGGGACGGCAGGTTTTGCGGGCGCGTCCTCCTCGTCGTCAACCGCGAAGGCGGCGCCTGCCGACATCGCCAGGCCGAGCAATCCCATCGCGACAGCGCGCGAAGCCCGGCGATGTGATTGGCTGCGGTGTGACACGTGACGATCCGACGCGTGACGCTTTGATGGCGAAACCATCGTTAGATGGAACGTGATCACGCGTGTGGTCAAGCGCTATCGGCAAGCGATGGACGGCGCGGATGTGTGCGGTTACCCTGCCGTGATCGCACCGACACACGCGGCGGCCGGAGTGCAGCCGGACAATGGAAGGACGACAGCCATGAATACGTCACGCCGCATCCTGCTCACGGGCCTTGCGGGGCTTGCTGTTGCTCCGACCGCCGTCGCCGCCGCGGGACCCTCGGCCGAGCCTGCCGACGTGACGGTCGCGGAAGAACGCTTCGCGCGCACGATCGCAGCTGCCCATGCGCCCGACGTCACCTGCGTGCGGCAGGCGGAACGTTATGCGGACGCGCATTGGCTGGAATATGTCGGGGCGGCGCGTGCCGTGCTCGGCGCGAGGGCGTGACGCCTCTCTTACCGTTTCGCACGAGGGGAGCGGGTCAGGTGATGCCTCACTTCTCCACCGCACGCCTGACCTGCTCGCCGATTTGCGACAGCACGAGTTGCGCCTGCGGCAGGATCGCGCCCATGGCGTGGAAATTGTGGACCATGCCGTCGTGGCAGACATGTTCAACGGCGACGCCGGCGGCAAGCAGCTTGCGGGCATAGGCATTGCCTTCGTCGCGCATCGGGTCGAACTCGGCGGTGTGGATGATCGCGGTCGGCAGGCCCGTGAGGCGCGTCGCGCGCAGCGGCGAGATGCGTGGATCTGCGGCATCCAGGCCGCCCGGCAGATAGTCGGCGAGATCGGCCTCGATCGTGGCGCGATCGATCAGATGGCCCTCGGCGAATTCCTCGCGGGAGGGCGAGGTCTCCTCGAAATCCAGCACCGGGCAGATCAGGCATTGCGCGACGATGGCGAGGCCGGCGGACTGCGCTGCCTCCTGGCACACGATCGCAGCCAGCGTGGCGCCGGCAGAATCGCCGCCGACCACGAGACGTTCGGCATCGATGCCGAGCGCTACGGCTTCGCGCGCCACCCATTCAGTGGCGGACACGGCATCATCCACGGCGGCGGGAAATTTGTGCTCGGGCGCGAGGCGGTAGTCGATCGAGGCGAGGCGGCAGCCGGTCGCATGCGCCAGCGCGGCAGCGATGCGGTCGTGCGTCGCAATGCTGCCTGCAACGAAGCCGCCGCCGTGAAAGAACACGAAGCCGGGCGCGCGCTCGCCGGCGGAAGCGGGCGAATAGAGGCGATAGGCCAGCTCTCCTCCGGGGCCGGGCAGCGTGCCGTCGAACGCCGTCACGCCCGGCGCATCGGCGCGCGCGAACTGCATCAGCTTCGCCAGCGACTGCCGCCGCGCTTCCACGCTGGGCCGG